>NZ_JBHSOR010000004.1:0-458493 GCF_042656325.1 Rhizobium sp. GCM10022189 | reverse complement strand
GATTTTCTGCAGAACGAGAAACTTCGTCGCCAGCAGCGCCGCCGCCCTCGTCAGTGAGTGGGCTTATAATCCCTCATCTTCCCGACAGTCAACACATCACTCCCAACTTTTTTGACATTTTTGTAATAGGTTGATTCGACAACGGATTTTCTGCTGGACGGTTATCCACAGGGCGCCTTTCAGAGCAAAATCCCTGAAAAATCTTTTATCGGCCGGTAAAAAATCGTCCGGACCCCAGCCTGAAAATGCAGAAAGACCCCGTCAAAACAGGGTCTTGGCCGATTTTATGGTTAATGAGGAATAAAAAGCGGCACGGTTCAGGCTGTCAAACAGCCGTCACACTGGATTGTGGCGAAAGGCTCGGAACCTAACGCGGTTTTTCGTGTTTCCCTCCCCATTGAAGGAAAGGAGACAGACATGGCCGCCAACACCGATGATCTCAGAACTTCCGTGAGCAAGGATATCGCCGCTCTGCAGCAGGAAGTGTCCCGCCTGCAGAAGATGATTTCAGCGCAGGGCGCGGAAGCTTATTACGAAGTACGCAACCGTGCCGGAAAGGCCTACGAAGATGCGCTTCCGCGTGCCAAAGGTGCCGTTGCCCAAATTCGTGCCGAAGGTGCGGCGGTCGCCGGCACCGCCCGCGAACACCCGGCTGCAACCACCACGGCGCTTCTGCTTGCCGGCGCGATCGGCTTCCTGGCAGGCTACATGCTGTCGGGCGCCACGCAGCCCGAACCGCGCCACTGGTGGCGTTAACCCATCCACCTCCACTCCCGCATTTTGTACGCATCCTGCAGATCCGTTTTTTGCAGGGTGCGTAAACACTTATGTCTTAGAAAAACCGATTTTTAATGCGATCGATGGGAATATAATAATGAAGGGAGGTCACCATGGACAGCAAAAGAGAGAAGCTGATTGTCGAAGTCAGTATCGACGGCAGCGACGGCCGACGTGCAGTCGGCATCATGAATATGCGCCAGGCACTCGATCTGCCCGAAATGCCGAGCCTTTCCTACACGCATCCGGACCCGGCCAAGGCCGCAGCCGGGATCGTGATGAACCGGCAGGAACTCGCCGGCTTCATGGCCTGCCCGTGAGGCGGTAGAAAGACCCTTTTTACCGGCTGCGCTTTCCCGAAGCGTCGATGGTTCCATTCGGCATCCGAAATCTCCTCCTCCCCAGAATTTCGAACACCATTGCTGGCATCCGTGCGTCGTTCATGCCAAGAACGGCTCTCGCAATCACATCAGGGATGGCGAAGTGAGAAGCCGGCGAGCACCGCAGAAAACACGCGAACACAACAAACCCGAGGCCGGCCCGGCCGGCAAGCGGGTTACGCTCCCGCGCGCGCTCTCCAAACTCGGTTATTGTTCCCGCACCCAGGCTGAAAGGCTGATCGCCGACGGCCGTGTCGCGGTCGAGGATCGCATCATCACAGATCCCTCGGCATGGGTCGATCTTTCGACCGCCCTTATCAAGGTCGATGGCAAAGAGATCGCCGCCGAGGCCAGGATATACCTGATGCTCAACAAGCCGCGCGGCCTTGTCACCACGCGTCACGATCCGGAAGGTCGTCCGACCGTCTATGACTGCCTGGCTGATTTCGACGTCCCGCATCTTTCGCCTGTCGGCCGGCTCGACAAGGCGAGCGAGGGCCTGCTGCTCTTCACCAACGATACGGAATTCGCACAGGCACTGCTCGATCCGATCACCCACGTCCCGAAATCCTACCATGTCCAGATCGATCGGATCGCCGATGACGACATGCTGGCGGCGATGACGTCGGGTCTTCGACATGACGGCGAACTGCTGCGCGCCACCGCCGCCCGCAGGCTGCGCGAAGGCGACCGCAATTCCTGGATCGAAGTGGAACTTCAGGAAGGCCGCAACCGGCAGATCCGGCGGATGCTCGAAGCGCTCGATATTGCCTGCCTGCGGCTCGTGCGCGTCGCGATCGGTGGGCTAGAACTCGGCGATCTGCCGAAGGGTTCGGTGAGGGAACTGACGGAATCCGAGCTGAAGGACCTGCGCCGCAAGGTCGGTACCGGCAAGGCGATGCGAGGTTGAGAATGAACGAGATGAAGCCGCATGATTTCTGGCAGGACATCCATCCACCGGGCAGCTTCGAAACGGACGGCGATTTCACCTCCTTCTTCGTGGCCGAACTGGAAGACGGCAGGCAATTGCGGCTGCCGATCCGCCTGCTCGCGGACGGCGAGCACGCGCTGGCCTCGCTGATCATCAACCAGGCAGGTTTTGCCGTGCTCGATGCGCTCGCCGAAAACCTTGCGGCAAAGATAGAGCCCCTCGATATCGATGTGGTTGCCGGCCTGCCGACACTCGGCCTCACCCTTGCTGCCGCCGTTGCCCAGAAGCTCGGGCACAGCCGCTACGTGCCACTCGGCACTTCGCGCAAATTCTGGTATCGCGACGAACTCTCGGTCGCCCTCTCCTCGATCACCACTCCGGAACAGCAGAAACGGCTCTATGTCGATCCGCGCATGCTGCCGCTTCTCGAAGGATGCCGCGTTGCGCTGATCGACGACGTCATCTCGAGCGGGACCTCGATCGTCGCCGGCCTCGATCTTCTCGCGAGCTGCGGCATAGAGCCGGTCGTCATCGGCGCGGCGATGCTGCAATCGGACCGCTGGCGCGCCCGGCTCGACGCCGCGGGACCGCAATGGCAGGCACGCACAAAAGGCGTTTTTGCAACGCCCATCCTCGAGCGGACGGCCGAAGGGAAATGGCGCAGGCCGGCCTGAGCGCCCGCTGGACGGCCACTGGCAGGGCATGTGAGGAGCAATCATTCTTTCGTCTGAGCAGGCTATACAGCGCCGGACGAATGGCTACATTCGGCCTGTGATCGAAGACAGGAACCCCGATGACGCTCGAGCAAGCAGCCCTCCTGATCCTGCTGACGGCCATGCTCTTCCTGTTTTCCCTCGACCGCCTGCGCATGGAAGTCATCTCGATCGGCGGATTGCTTGCAGGTTACGCGCTCGGCCTGTACCCCTCCGACGGTATCTTTGCCGGCTTCGCGAGCCCTGTCGTCATCACCGTGGTCGAAATCCTGCTGATCGTCCAGGTGCTGGCCCGCACCAAACTCTTTGACAGTCTCGCCGAGCGCTTCGTGGCCTCGGGCCTCTCGCACTTCGGGGTCATAACAGGCGTCTCCGCCCTGACCGGCTTCATCTCGATCTTCATGAACAGTATCGGCGCCTTTGCGATTACCCTGCCGCTGGCGCTCCGGCTGAACACGCTTATGGCCATTCCGCGCCGGCAGCTCGTGATGCCGATCTCCTTTGCCGCTCTTCTTGGCGGCCTCGTCTCCCTGATCGGCACGCCCGCCAATCTTCTCGTCAGCGACGCGCTTGAAAACGCGACCGGCAAGGGTTTCCGTTTCTTCGACTTCGCTTATGTCGGCCTTCCGGTCGCCATTTCAGGCATTCTGCTCATCGCCCTGATCGTGCGGCAACTGTTTCCGGAGCCGGACGAAGCTGCGGAAACGCCAGTTCCGCCGGCCCGCCGCATCGTCGCGGAGCGCACCATTCCCGAGCATTCGCCGTTGATCGGCGCAACGCTTGCCCAATGTGCCGAGCGTTTCGGCATCCAGCCGCATGCGTTGATCCGCGACCGCGCTTTCGTCTTCGGCCCGCTCGAACAATCCGTCATCCAGTCGGGCGACATTCTGCTGGCGCAGGGCGCCGATTCCGTCTTCGCGGATCTGGCCGCCTCGCAGGCCCTGGTGGCGGAGGCCCATCCGCACGGGCTGCAGCCGGATTTCACCAGCATCGAGGCCGTCGTCATGCCGGAAAGCACCGTCGTCGGTTCACGTGTCGCATCGCTGGAGGTCTTCCGCAATCGCGGGGTCACGGTCTCGGCGCTGTCGATGCGCTCTCCGCGCATCGAAGGGCGCTTTGCCGATCTGCAGCTTTCGATCGGCGACATCCTAGTGCTGGAAGGTCCGAAAGCGGCGATCGCGGAAGCGCTCGAAGAGTGCGAATGCCTGCCGCTCGCCTCGGCAGCGCCCACCCCTGCCGCGGCGGCCTCTTGGCGGCCTTTCGCCATTTTTGCCTGCGGCGTTGCCGCTTCCGCCTTCGGCCTGCGCCCCGACATCGCGCTTGCCTTCGTTGTGCTCGCACTTGCCCTGCCAGGCTATCTCAACATCCGCCAGGCGATGGCGGATCTCAATTGGCCGATCATCATTATGCTCGCGGCGATGATCCCGATCGGCCAGGCGGTCGCCACAACGGGCATGGCCGAAACCATTGCGACCTGGCTGAGCCTTGTATTCCCCATTGCCGATCCGTTGTGGGGTATTGCGCTCGTCCTGTTTCTCGCCATGGCGCTGACGCCCTTCGTCAACAACGCGACGGTCGCGATCGTGCTTGCGCCGATTGCTCTGGAATTTGCGCGCGCCGGACAGCATGCACCGCAGGCCTACCTGATAGCGGTCGCCGCCGGCGCCTCGCAGGATTTCCTGACCCCGTTCGGCCATCACAACAATACGCTGTCGATGAGCATCGGCAGCTACCGCTTCGGCGATTTCCTTCGGGCCGGCTGGCCGCTGACGCTCGCCGGTTATATATTGACGCTCGTTCTCATCGCCCTCTTCTGGCTTTGAATGAGCCTTTGCTTGACTTCCGCGGCAATGAAACTAGAGCAGGGACAGAGCATGCGGTGCAAAAGCGTGGAGCGGTTTTGCGATAACGACATGCGTAAAACAAAGACCTGAAGCGTCGGAAGCGAACCCCAAAGATCGCGGCACGCTTTAGCCTCAGCCGATAGAAGGATAGCCAGGCGCCGTGCGTATTCTCTCCGAAGCCCATTTCCCGGAACTGCCGAACTACTATCGCGGCAAGGTGCGTGAGAACTATGATCTTCCGGACGGCCGGCGCATCATCATCAGCACCGACCGGCTGAGCGCCTTCGACCGCATCCTGACCTGCATTCCCTACAAGGGACAGGTATTGACGCAGACGGCCCGTTACTGGTTCGAGGCGACGAAGGATATCTGCCCCAACCATGTCCTCGGCTATCCCGACCCGAATGTCGTCATCGGCAAGCGTCTTGATATTCTGCCGGTCGAGATTGTGGTGCGCGGTTATCTCGCCGGCACGACCGGCACGTCGATCCTGACGCTCTACAAAAAGGGCGAGCGGGAAATGTACGGCATCCGCCTGCCCGATGGTATGCGCGACAATCAGATCCTGCCTGAACCGGTCATCACGCCGACCAGCAAGGAATTCGACGGCGGCCACGACGAGCCGCTGACACCGGCCGAAATCGTCGGCGGCGGCCTGCTGACGAAAGAGCAGTGGGAAACGCTGTCGAACTATGCGCTGGCTCTTTTTGCCCGCGGCCAGGAAATGGCGGCAAAGCGCGGCCTCATCCTCGTCGATACGAAATATGAGTTCGGTACGGACGAAAACGGCAACATCATTCTTGCCGACGAGATCCATACGCCTGACAGCAGCCGCTACTGGGTGGCGCAAACCTATCCCGCGGCCTTCGACGCGGGCCAACGGCCGGAAAGCTTCGACAAGGATTTCGTCCGCGCCTGGGTGGCGGAGCGCTGCGATCCCTACAAAGACGAGATCCCGGAAATTCCGGTCGAGCTGATCGAGCAGACCTCCGCCGTCTATATCAAGGCCTATGAATGGATTACCGGCGAACCTTTCGTCGCCGATATCAGCGGCGAAACGCCCGCGGCGCGTATCCGGGCAAATCTCGCGCCCTATTTCCCCTGAACCGTTGAAGGCCAAGCTGCGAGACCGCTTGCAGGTTTTTGGCCAATCGCGCTAGCATCGTGAAAAAGAGGTGCCGGGCCAAGCCCGGCGGGGGACAGATGGCACGCAGGCCCAGACGCAAGGCCGAGGAAACCCGGGAGGATATCCTCTCGATGGCAGAGACCCTGTTTCGCCAGCGCGGCTTCGTCGCGGTTTCCATCGCCGATATCGCCGCTTCGCTGCACATGTCGCCGGCCAACGTTTTCAAGCATTTTCATTCAAAGGCGGTGCTCGTCGATGCGATTGCCGAACGCCATCTCGGCAACGCCACCGAGCGCTTCGCTGCCGTCGACACCAGCCTGCCGCCGAAGGAACAGCTGCTGAGCTTCGTCCTGCGCCTGCTCGACAGCCATCTGCAGGACATACAGCAGAACCCCTACATCTTCGAAATGGTGATCTCGACGATCGATGCCAAGCTCGACGCCGGTCATCGCTATCGCGAGCGGATAGAGCAGAAGCTTGGCGAGATCATCCGTGAAGGCGTAGCCGAAGGCAATTACCGCTGCGACAATACGGACGCGGCCGCGCGCACCGTCGCAGACGTTCTGGCTTGCGTTCTGCACCCCATTCTCATCGCCAAGGACGACAAAAACACGCTTGTGCACCGTGCCGAAAAAATCGTGTGTTTCGTGGATGCCGCACTGCAAAATAACCCTTGCTAAGTGACGATTGCTGAATTACGTCACTTCAGAAAGCTTTTCTTAATATCGGATAACGGCATCTGTTTCCGGATCAATCGTCACGCTTATATAGAGCGGCGCATCACAGGGCCGGCGATTGAACCGCTACTGCCAACCGCACAGGAATTCAGCATGACTCGGCGTTCCCTCATCGTCTCCTCGGCCCTCCTGCTGGTTATGGGCCTTGCCGCCTGCAACGACAGCGGCAGCCAGCCCGCCGGCAATGCAGGTGCCGGAGCCGCCCAGCAGGCCGCCCCCGTCGGTGTTGTCACGCTGAAGAAGGATACCTATCCGATCACCACGATCCTGCCCGGTCGCGCCGAAGCCTTCCAGGTGGCCGATATCCGCCCGCAGGTGAACGGCATCATCCGCGAAATTGCCTTTAAGGAAGGCGGCGAGGTCAAGAAGGGCGACCTGCTCTACCAGATCGACGACGCCGCCTACCGCGCGGCCGTCGAGCAGGCCCAGGCCGCAATTTCCAAGGCCGAGGCAAGCGTGCCCAGCGCCCAGAGCAATTTCGACCGTTACCAGCGCCTGGTCGGCAGCGGCGCAACGCAGATCGAATTCGAAACCGCCCGCACGGCCCTTGCTCAGGCGAATGCCGAAGTCGAAGCAGCCAAGGCCGCCCTTACCGCGGCGCAGATCGATCTCGACCATACGAAGATCATTGCTCCGTTCGACGGAGTGATCGACCAGACGGCCTACAATATCGGCAACGTCGTTGCGGCCAACCAGACAACTGCGCTGACCACGATCCGTCAACTCGATCCGATCTACATTTCGCTGACGGAATCGAGCATCAACCTGCTGAAGCTGCGTGACGCGATCGCTGCCGGCGAAGTCAAGGGCGAGGACAGCAATGTCGCGTTCCGGCTGATCCTCGAGGACGGCCGTGAATATAATCAGAAGGGCAAGCTCGACATGTCGAAGCAGGTCGTCAGCGAAACGACCGGCACCTTCATCATCCGCGTGGTCTTCCCGAATCCGGACCGCGTCATCCTGCCGGGCATGTATGTGCGCGCCACCGTCGAACTCGGCGCAGAATCCGGATATTCCCTGCCGCAGCTTGCGACCACCCGCGACGCCAACGGTCGTTTGACCGCGCAGTTCGTTTCCGCCGAGGGCAAGGTCGAAACTCGCGTATTCCAGAACGCCGCACCCTCCAACAACTCCTGGCTTGTGACCGAGGGCGTGAAAGATGGCGACCAGCTCATTGTCAGCGGCCTGCAGTCGATTGTTTCAGGCATGCCGGTGAAACCGGTCCCGATGAAGATCAACGACAACGGCGTGGTTGTCCCTGCCGATCAGCCCGCGGCCGGAGGCGAACAGAAGCCCGCAGCAAAATAATGCGCAGGCATTTTCGCATCGTCACCGTCCCAGCCGCACAGGAATAACCGATGGCCAAGTTTTTTATCCGACGACCGATCTTTGCCTGGGTCATTGCGATCACCATCATGCTCGCCGGCCTGCTCGCCATCTTCACGCTGTCGATCTCGCAATATCCTGACATTGCGCCGACCACGGTCCGTATCAACGCCACCTATCGTGGCGCCAGCGCCGAAACGGTCGAAAAATCGGTGACGACCATCATCGAAGACGGCATGACCGGTCTCGACGATCTGACCTACATGACCTCGACCTCGTCGACAGGCTCTGCCAGCATTTCGCTGACCTTCGGCACCAGCATCAATCCCGACATCGCGCAGGTCCAGGTGCAGAACAAGCTGCAGCTCGTCCAGTCGCAGCTGCCGGGCGACGTCATAGATGCCGGTATCAGCGTCACGCGCTCCACCTCGAGCATTCTTCTCGTCGGCTCGCTGATCTCGACCGACGGCAAGCGCACCTCCGTCGACCTCGGCAACATCATGTCGACCTCGATCGAGGATCAGATCCAGCGCCTGGAAGGCGTGGGCAGCATCAACGTGTTCGGCTCCGGCTACGCCATGCGCGTCTGGCTTGACCCGTTCAAGCTGCAGAAATTCCAGCTCACCCCCGGCGACGTTACCTCCGCCATCCAGGCGCAGAACACGCAGGTCTCCGTCGGCTCGCTCGGTGCCCAGCCCTCCGTTCCGGGCCAGCAGATCAACGTGACGATCACGGCCCAGAGCCAGCTCACCACGGTTGCGGATTTCGAGCACATCATCCTGAAGGTCGAAAAGGACGGCTCGACCGTTCGCCTCAGCGATGTTGCCCGCGTCGAGATCGGTCAGGAAAGTTACGGGGGCAGCTCACGGTATAACGGCCTGCCGTCGTCGGGCTTTGCAGTCAACCTTGCGATCGGTGCGAACGCCATCGACACCGCCGCGCGTGTGCGCACCGCGCTCGAGACGATCGGTCGCGGCCTGCCGGAAGGCGTCGAGATCACCTATCCCTACGACACGACGCCCTTCGTCGAACTGTCGATCGAAAAGGTCGTGCACACGCTGATCGAGGCGATCGTGCTCGTCTTCGTGGTTCTGTTGATCTTCCTGCAGAATCTGCGGGCGACCCTGATCCCGACCATCGCCGTTCCCGTCGTGCTTCTCGGCACTTTCGGCATCCTCGCGGCGACTGGCTACTCGATCAATACGCTGACCATGTTTGCCATGGTGCTGGCGATCGGCCTTCTCGTCGACGACGCCATCGTCGTCGTCGAAAATGTCGAGCGCATCATGTCGGAGGAAAAGCTCTCGCCGCTCGAAGCGACCGAGAAGTCGATGGGTGAAATCACCGGCGCCATCGTCGGCATCGCTCTCGTGCTGACCGCCGTCTTCATCCCGATGGCCTTTTTCGGCGGCTCGACCGGCATCATCTACCGCCAGTTCTCCGTCACCATCGTTTCGGCCATGCTGCTTTCGGCACTCGTCGCCATCGTGCTGACGCCGGCGCTCTGCGCCACGATGCTGAAGCCGGTCGACGAGCACAAGAAGCACCGCATCGGCGACTGGTTCAACCGCAACTTCACCCGCTCGACCAACGGCTATGTGCGCGCCATCGGCTATCTCCTGAAGCGGCCGATCCGGGTCATGCTGGTGTTCCTGCTGGTCGGCGCCGGCTGCGCCTATCTCTTCACCCGCCTGCCGAGCTCGTTCCTGCCGCAGGAAGACCAGGGCGTGCTGCTCACCATCGTCACCACGCCGCCGGGCTCCACCACGCAGCAGACGCAGGCCGTCGTCGAAAAGGTCGAAAAATACTTCCGTGAGAACGAGAAGGACGCGGTGGATTCCGTCTTTGGCGCGCTCGGCTTCGGCTTCAACGGTTCCGGCCAGAACAGCGCCATCGTGTTCACAAAGCTCAAGGACTTCTCGCTGCGCACCGATCCCAATCTCAGCGCGCAATCGGTGGTCAACCGGGCTCTCAGGAACTTCTTTACGATCCGCGAAGCCCAGGTCTTTGCGCTGCTGCCGCCGGCGATCCAGGGTCTCGGCGTATCGAGCGGCTTCTCCATGTATCTTGTCGATACCGGCGGCCACGGCAATGAGGCCCTGACGGCCGCCTCCAAGCGGCTGATCCAGATGGCCGGCGGCACCGGCAAGGTCGTGGCCCTTCGCTCCAACAACAAGGAAGTCGAGCCGCAGATGAAGATCCTGATCGATCAGGAGAAGATCGGCGCCATGGGTGTCGACCTTGCGTCGGTCAACTCCATGCTGTCGATCATCTTCACCGGACGCGACGTCAACGACTTCACGCTGAACGGCGAGATCAAGCCGGTTTACGTGCAGGGTGACGCCCCCTTCCGCATGCAGCCGACCGATCTGAATCACTGGTATGCCCGCAACAACGCCGGCGAAATGGTGCCCTTCTCCGCCTTCACGACAACCCAATGGGTCGAAGGCGCGCCGTCGCTTGCCCGGTTCAATGCCGTCAGCGCCATCCCGCTCGACGGTGCGGCCGCCCCTGGCGTCTCCTCGGGCG
This sequence comes from Rhizobium sp. GCM10022189, assembly GCF_042656325.1. Taxonomy (NCBI): domain Bacteria; kingdom Pseudomonadati; phylum Pseudomonadota; class Alphaproteobacteria; order Hyphomicrobiales; family Rhizobiaceae; genus Rhizobium; species Rhizobium sp. GCM10022189. The sequence continues at coordinate 448,130 of NZ_JBHSOR010000004.1, read as the reverse complement.
AAGCCATGAACGAGATGGAGGCCCTGACGGCACAGCTCGGCGGCGGCTATACGGTCGCCTGGCAGGGCATTTCCTATCAGGAACGGCTCTCGGGCTCGCAAGCCCCCATGCTCTACGCGATTTCGGTTCTCGTCGTCTTCCTCTGCCTGGCTGCGCTCTACGAGAGCTGGTCGATCCCGTTCTCGGTCATCATGGCGGTCCCGGTCGGCGTGCTCGGCGCGCTCGCGGCAGCAACGCTGTTCGGGCAGGCGAACGATGTCTATTTCAAGGTGGGTTTGCTCACGACCATCGGCCTTGCGGCGAAGAACGCGATCCTGATCGTGGAATTCGCAAAGGACCGAATGGAGACCGGCATGGGGCTCTTCGAAGCGACGCTGGAAGCGGCAAGGCTGCGCTTGCGCCCGATCGTCATGACCTCTCTGGCGTTCATCCTCGGCGTCGTGCCTTTGGCCATCGCAACGGGCGCGGGTTCCGCCGCCCAGAACGCGATCGGCATCGGCGTCCTCGGCGGCATGCTTGCTGCGACGATGCTCGGCATTTTCTTCGTGCCGTCCTTCTTCGTCGTCATCCGCCGCATCTTTGCCACACGGCAAAAAAATGAGGCGGGAGTGTGATAAAAATGCACTGTGAGAAAGCTTTCCGGATTGCTACATTGCGCACGGACTGCTTCGGCATGTGTTTAGCGTAAGAAACGAGGCGCGTCGGGCCGATAGTGAAGCATGACGCTTCGGACAAGAATTGACTTGCTCGAGTTACAGGATGAAATGCATGGTACCTCTTCGTTATGCCACACCGGCGCTATTGTTATTGCTGTCGGGCTGTGTTTTAGGCCCTGATCACGTACCTCCTGAAATGCCGCTCCCTGGAAAATTCAGCGAAGGCGGCAAAAAGAGCAACGGCGACGTCGCCACCACGGCCTGGTGGACCGCCTATAACGACCGCAAGCTCAACAGCCTTATTCAGATCGGCCTCGATCAGAACCTGACGGTTCAGCAGGCCATTGAACGTATCAATTCCGCATCCGCCAACGTGACCATCGCCGGCGCCGGCGCATTGCCCGCCCTCGATGTCGGCGCCTCTCACACCGTCAGCGGCCAGACCGGCGAACTGCGCACCCAGTTCAACACCCGCAACACCAGCGCCGGACAGCTCTCCCTGTCCTGGCTGCTCGATATGTTCGGCCTCTACAAGCGCAGCAAGGAAAGCGCCCTCGCCTCGCTCGACTCCGCTTACGCGGCCGCCGACATCGCCAAGCTCTCCTACATCCAGGACCTTGTCTCAACCTATATCGATCTGCGCTTCTATCAGCAGCGCCTGGCACTTTCGAAGGCCAACCTGAAGTCTCGTCAGGAAACCTACGACCTCACCAAGTTCCAGCTTGATGCCGGTGCGGCCTCCCGCCTCGACGTCGTGCAGGCCGAAGGCCTCGTCCAGTCGACGCTCGCAGAAATCCCCGGCCTCGAAACCAATATCCGCGTTTCGGCCCACCATATCGCCACCCTCGTCGGCCAGCCGGCCGGCTCCATGGTCGATGAACTGTTGCGCGGCTCCGGTCAGCCGACTTTCCGCGGCGGCATCAATTCCGGCATTCCGGCCGACCTGATCCGCAACCGTCCCGACATTCGTCAGGCTGAGCGCAATCTCGCTGCCGCCACCGCCCAGATCGGTGTCGCCGAGGCGCAGCTCTATCCGTCGATCTCGCTGTCCGGTTCGATCTCGCCGAGCTACATCAACCAGCGCGGCATGCACGGCGGCCTGTCGGCATGGTCTTTCGGCCCGACGCTGAACCTGCCGATCCTCGATGGCGGCCGCCTGCGCGCCAATGTCGACGTTTCCAAATCCGACGCGGCCGCAGCCTACCTCGCCTGGAAGCAGACCGTGCTGACGGCGGTCGAGCAGGTCGAAAACGCCCTGTCGGCCGTTCGCCGCGATGCTCAGACGGTCGATGCGTTGCGCGCACAGGTCCGCACGACGCAGGAAACGCTCGAACTCTCGACGGCATCCTACAAGGACGGTGCTTCCTCGCTGCTCGACGTTCTCGATGCCCAGCGTCAGGTTTCTCTCGCTCAGGCAAGCCTCGCCGCCGCTGTTCAGCAGATGGCGAAGGACTACGCCGCGCTCAACATCGCAACCGGCGGCGGCTTCGCTCCCGGCGGCAAGACCACGGCTCCGGCACCGGTCAAGGTTGCCAAGGGCAGCTGAGGTCCTCGCATAATCTTATCGTGAAGCCCCGCGGGTCAGGTCTCTCGCGGGGCTTTTTGTTTGCGCGACCATTCGACCGGACAGATAATTGCGCATCGGAGGAATTTGGATTCGACAAGCCGCGATCGCTACGCTATGCAGTTGCTTAAACGATTAAGCGAAGCACGTCGGAACAATGGCTTCACAACGCCCGGGACCCAACCTCAGCAGGATAGCGACGTCGCTCGGCGTCTCTGTTGCCACCGTCTCGAATGCGCTGTCCGGCAAGGGCCGGGTGTCCGACGCCCTCATCGAAAGAATTCGCGCGCATGCAGCCGAACTCGGCTATGTGCCGAGCCAGGCGGGCCGGGCCCTGCGCACCGGTCGCAGCGGCGTGCTCGGCCTTGTCCTGCCCGATATCGCCAACCCTCTCTTTCCCAAGATCGCCCAGGCCATCGAATATGCTGCATCCGCTGCAGGCTACGGCGTGCTGATTGCCGACTCCCGCGGCGATATCACGGCGCAGACCGAGGCGATCAACCGGCTGGTGGAACGTGGCGTTGACGGCATGGTGGTTGTGCCGCGTCGTGCGACCCGCATTTCTGGCGCAAGCTGCCCGGTTGCCGTTATCGACACCGCCTCCACGCCCGGCAATACGGTCGCCGCCGACCACTGGCAAGGCGGCAGGGAGATCGCCGCCCATCTCGCCGGCCTCGGTCACAGGCAGATCCTGATCATCGGCAACAATCACGAGTCCAATGTCCAGAACGACAGGGCCGGCGGCATCAGGGCCGGCCTGCAGCCCGGCATGCGCTCGGAAACGCTCTGGATCGAGCGGCTCGAGGCCGAGACAGGCGCCGGCTGCCGCCTGGGCCTTGCGGAAAAGGCAGGTCAGGGCTTCACCGCCTTTGCCGCGCTTTCCGACCTGCAGGCTTTGCGCGCGCTGACCGAGCTGCAGCAGGAGGGTATCAGCGTGCCTGCCGATGTCAGCGTCACCGGCTTCGATGACCTCATCTGGTCGCCTGTCGTCACGCCGTCGCTGACGACGGTGAGGATGGACATGGATACGATCGCCGAAATCGCCGTTTCGGCGCTGGTCGACAGAATAAACGAAAGCGGCACACGAGAGGGCGTGCTGGTTACGGCGGAGACCGAACGCGTGCCCATGCAGCTGATCGTCCGCCAATCCTCCGGGCCTGCGAACCCGGCACAAAAAACCTCAGAGATGGAGAACATGTAGAATGAAGAAAGCCCTCATCGCATCGGTGGCGCTTGCCGCACTTTTCCCGCTCGGCGCCGCAGCACAGGACCGCACGCTGACCATTTCCGTCTATGCCTTTGCGCAGGACGACTACAAGACGATCGTCTACGATCCATTCGAAGCCAAGTGCGGCTGCAAGCTCGTCGTCGAAACCGGCAACAGCGTCGAGCGCCTCGCCAAGATGGAAGCCAACAAGGCCAATCCGGTGGTCGATCTTGCCGCCGTCTCCATGGCTGACGGTCTTGCCGCCGCCCGCGCCGGCCTGATCGACAAGGTCGATACGTCCAAGCTTCAAAATTTCTCCAAGCTCTATGATGTCGCCAAGGATCCGAACGGCGACGGCATGAGCGTCGGCTACACCTTCTACGCCACCTCGATCGCCTACCGCTCCGACAAGATGAAGATCGAATCCTGGGCCGACCTGCTGAAGCCGGAATATGTCGGCCACGTCGCCTTCCCGAATGTCACGACCAACCAGGGTCCGCCGGCGCTTTATATGCTCGGCCTCGCGCTTGGCAAGGACACGCCCGATCTCAAGGCGCCGATCGAAGCGCTCGGCGAGAAGAAGGACGAGATCGTCACCTTCTACGAAAAATCCTCCCAGCTCGTGCAGCTCATGCAGCAGGAAGAAATCTGGGCGGCTCCGATCGGCCGGTTCTCCTGGGCAGGTTTCACCAAGCTTAATGTTCCCGTTGCCTGGGCAACGCCGAAGGAAGGGCAGACCGGCGGCATGAACGTGCTGGTCATGACCAAGGGCTCGAAGAACCAGGACCTCGCCATGCAGTTCATGGATTTCTGGCTCTCGACCGAAGTTCAGACCAAGCTCGCCGAAAAGCTGATCGACAGCCCGGCGAACAAGGAGGTCAAGGTCTCCGACGAGGTCGCCAACAACATCACCTACGGCGAGGAAACCGCCAAGAGCCTGAAGCTCATCCCCTCTGCCGCCGCGCTCGACAATCGCAACGGCTGGCTGAAGGAATGGAACGAAAAGGTCGGCCAGTAATCCGCCGCCGATAATGGTCCCGGCGCCGGCCGGGACCGACCTCTCCCCCGCTCGAAAGGCGTCCCATGTTCCAGAACCGCGCCGAAGCCCTGGCACTTGCCCTGCCGGCAGCGATCTTCGCAGCCGTGGTCTTTCTGCTGCCCGTCGCGATCCTGCTCTCCGAAGGCTTTCGCAGCAGCGGGGCCTGGACGCTTGCGGCCTATACGGATTTCTTCGCGCAGACGCTGAACCGCACCGTCTTCTTCCGCACGTTCCGGCTTGGCCTTGAAGTGACGGCCGTTTCGGCCGTTATCGGCTATGCCGCAGCCTTCGCGATCGTCAATCTGCCCGCCAAGGGCAAGGGCCGCATGATTGGCCTCGTCACCCTGCCGCTGATGATTTCGCCTGTTGCCCGTACCTATGCCTGGATCGTCATTCTCGGCCGTACCGGCATCGTCAACGAAGCCGTCACCGGCCTCGGCCTGAGCGCAGAGCCGCTGCGCCTTCTCTTTACGGAAACCGCTGTCTTCATCGGCCTGCTGCAGCTCTTCCTGCCGCTGATGATCCTGTCGCTCATCAGCGCGCTGGAGAACATGCCGAAGGATGCCATTCCCGCCGCCCGCGTGCTCGGCGCCAACTGGTTCCAGGTTTTCTGGAAGGTCATTCTGCCGCTCACCAGGGAGGGGCTTGTCGTCGGCGGCACGCTGGTCTTCACCGGCTCGCTGACGGCCTACATCACCCCGGCCATTCTCGGCGGCTCCAAGGTGCTGATGCTGGAAACGCTGATGTACCAGCAGGTATCGGTCGCCAACAACTTCGTCTCGGCGAGCGTCATCGCCTTCATCCTGATCGTCATGAGCTTTGCCGCCAATATTCTGTTGAAACGGCTCGCAACTGCGAGGAACCGTCGATGAGCATCCGCCTGTTCTCACCGGTCGTGCTGTTCCTGCTGCTGGTCTTCCTGATCGGTCCCTTCCTGATCATCATCGCCGCCTCCCTTTCGGCCGGCGATACGCTGGCCTTCCCGCCGCAGGGCCTGTCGCTGCGCTGGGTTGCCAAGGTCTTCACCATCGACAGCTTCCGAGACAGCTTTGCCATGTCGATGTTTCTCGCGGTTTTCGGCACGCTGGCAGCGCTCGTCCTCGGGATTCCCGCCGCCTATGCCCTGTCGCGCTACAGGTTGCCCGGCTCCGAGGCGATGAGAACTGTCGTCTCGCTGCCGATCATCGTGCCGGGCATCATCGTGGGCCTGGCGCTGCTGCGTTATCTCGTCGTTCCTTTCGGCTTCAACATCACGCTGGCGCTGTTCTTTGCCCATACCGCCCTGGTGCTGCCCTATGCCGTGCGCGTGGTGTCTGCGAGCCTCGGGAACCTTCGCTCGGATATCGAGGAAGCCGCGGTCCTGCTTGGCTCGTCGCGGTTTGGCGCCTTCTTCCGCGTGGTCATGCCGAATATTCGCGGCGGCATTCTCGCCGCCTTCATTCTCGGCTTCGTCACCAGCTTCAACCAGGTGCCCGTTTCGCTGTTCCTCTCCGGCCCCGGCGTGCGCACGCTGCCGATCGACATGCTGGGCTATATGGAGACCACTTACGACCCGTCCGTTGCCGCGCTCTCGGCGCTGCTCGCCTTCCTTTCGATCGGCATCGTCTTCCTCGCCGAACGCTTCCTGGGATTTTCTCGCTATGTCTGATGCCTACCTTCAACTCGACAAGCTGACGCTTGCCTATGGCGATACGGTCGCGGTGAAGGGCCTCGACCTGTCGATCGCAAAGGGTGAGCTGGTTGCGCTTCTCGGCCCCTCCGGCTGCGGCAAGACGACGACCATGCGCGCCATAGCCGGTCTGCTCACCCCAGCCTCCGGCCGCATCAATCTCGATGGCGCCGATATTACCCGCGTCTCCGCCAACAAGCGTGCTGTCGGTCTCGTCTTTCAATCCTATGCGCTGTTCCCGCATTTGACGGTCTACGAAAACGTTGCTTTCGGCCTGCGCCTGAAAGGTCTTCGCGGCCAGGATCTGGACACCAGGGTCAATGGCGGCCTGAAGTCCGTCGGATTGGCGAAATTCGCAGGCCGCAAACCGGCTGAACTCTCCGGCGGCCAGCAGCAGCGTGTGGCGCTTGCCCGTTCCATGGTCATGGAGCCGAAAGTGTTGCTGCTCGACGAACCGCTCTCCAATCTCGACGCCCGTCTGCGCCTTGAAATGCGCGCAGAACTGCAACGCGTGCAGAAGGAGACCGGCGTCACCATGATCTTCGTCACCCACGATCAGGCAGAGGCACTCGCCCTTGCCGACCGCATCATCGTCATGCTGAATGGCGGAATCGAACAGATCGGCACGCCCGAGGACATCTACAACAAGCCTGTCTCCTCCTTCGTCGCCGATTTCGTCGGCTTCGAGAATATCTTTGCGCTGAAGGACGGAAAGCTTGCGACGGCAAATGGCCCGGTCGCGCTTGCAACTCCGGCGCCGGACGGTACGGCGGGCCTGGCCTGGCGGCCGCGCGCGGTGATGCTTGGTTCCGGTCCTTTCCAGGGCACCGTGCGCGGCACATCCTTTGCCGGCAACAGCCGCGAATATCTGCTGGACAGCACGCTCGGGCCGATCAAGGCGGAGGTCGATGCCGCCCTGCCGCAATACGAACTCGGCAGCGCCATCGCCTTCGACCTGCCGGTCGCGGCCGCCGCAAGCCTCAAGCGTTTCGGGTGACATCATGGGTGTGTGGATCGACACGGATATGGGTTTCGACGATATCGCCGCCATCATGGTGGTGACGAATGCCGAACTCACGATCGACGGCGTATCCCTGGTGTTCGGCAATGCCCCGCTGCCGCAGGTGCGCACCAATGCGGCGGGTGCCGCCAAAGCCTTCGGCTGGAAATTTCCGATCCATACCGGCCGCGACATGCCCGTCCTCGGCAAGCTCGAGACGGCCCAGGCAGTGCTTGGCGAAAGCGGCATCCCCACGACCGGCAGACACCTGCCGCCTGCCGCGATCCTGCCGGATAGCGACGCCTTTGCCGCACTTTGCCGCTGGCTGGAACTGGAAGGCCCGCACCGTATCCTGGCGCTTGGACCGCTGACGAACATCGCAGCCCTTGCGCTTGCCCGCCCCGATCTTGCCGCCCGCATCACCGAACTCGTCTGGATGGGCGGCGGCGTCACCTCGGGCAACCACACGGCATCGGCCGAATTCAACGCGCTCGCAGACCCCGAAGCGCTGGCGATCGTCATCGCCCACAAACTGCCGCTGCGCATGGTCGATCTCGATCTCTGCCGCAAGGTCCTCGCAAAACCCGAGGATGCCGATCCGGTCCGCGCCGCGGGCGGCGCCAATGCCGATCTGATCGCCGACATGTTTGCTGGTTATATCGCGATCGGCACCAGCCGCGGTCGCCCCGCCATGGCGATCTACGATCCTTCGGCCGCCGTCGCCTTCGTTGCTCCGCAAGTGGTGAGTTTCCGCCCTGCCCGCATCGACGTGGAATTGCAGGGGCAACATACGCGCGGGCGCACGGTCGTTGAAACCCGCGCCACCCACGCAACGTTCAATGCACAGTTCGCCGCCGACATCGATGCCGACATGGCGCGTGTCATCATTCTCGCCGCCCTGGTCAACGAGGCCCGCAAATGACCGCCACTCCGCGCCAGGAACCTGGCGATCTCAACGAGCCCGCCTTACGCGCCCGCGCCGTGGCCGCCGCCCGTGGCGACAGCCCCTTCGATCTGCTGATCACCGGCGGCCGCATTCTCGATAGCGTCACCGGCCTGATCCGCGAAGCCGATATCGGCCTCGTCGGCGCCTTGATTGCGAGCGTGCACGTACCGGCAAGCCGCACGGACGCGGCCGATGTAATCGATGCCGCCGGCAGCATCGTTTCTCCCGGTCTCATCGATACGCACATGCATGTCGAAAGCTCGATGGTGACGCCGGCCGAATATGCTGAAGCCGTGCTGCCGCGCGGCGTGACGACGGTCGTCTGGGATCCCCACGAATTCGGCAATGTCCATGGCCTTGACGGGGTGCGATGGGCGATCGAGGCTGCGCGCAACTTGCCGCTGCGCATGATCCTGCTGGCTCCTTCCTGCGTCCCTTCCGCCCCCGGGCTTGAACTGGCCGGCGCGGATTTCGACGCCGGCGTCATCGCCGAACTGCTGCGCGCGCCGGCGATCGGGGGTGTCGCTGAGGTCATGAACATGCACGGCGTCATCGATGGCGATCCTCGCATGACGGCGATCGTCAATGCCGGCCTGGCCTCCGGCAAACTCGTCTGCGGCCATGCCCGCGGGCTGGAAGGCGCCGACCTCAATGCCTTCATGGCTGCCGGCATTACGTCCGATCACGAACTCACGTCCGGCCAGGACCTGCTGCAGAAACTCGCGGCCGGGATGACGATCGAGCTGCGCGGCTCGCACGATCACCTGCTAAAGGAATTCGTCGATGCATTGAACGGCATCGGCCATCTTCCGCCGACCGTCACACTCTGCACCGATGACGTCTTCCCCGACGAACTTCACGAGAATGGCGGCCTCGACGATGTGGTGCGCCGCCTCGTGCGTTATGGCATGCGCCCGGAATGGGCCTTGCGCGCTGCGACCTTCAACGCTGCGCAGCGTCTGAAACGCTCGGATCTCGGCCTCATCGCTCCCGGACGCCGCGCCGATCTCGTGCTGTTTGCGGATATGAGCGAATTCAAAGCCCGCGCCGTCATCGCCAACGGCCGCCTGGTTGCCGAAAATGGCGCGGTGAGGGATCCGATCCCGCCGCTCGATACCAGCCCGCTCATGCAATCGGTCAAGCTTGCGCCGCTTGCCGACGATGATTTCCGCATTCGCTCAGCGGGCACCAGGGTGCGCGTGGCAACGATCGACCGCCCGCGTTTCACCCAGTGGGGCGAAGCGGAGGCAGACGTTCGCGACGGCTTTGTCGTCCCCCCGGCCGGCAGCGCCATGATCGCGGTCGCGCACCGTCATGGACTGGCGGACGGCAGGCCGCGTGTCGGCTTCCTGACGGGCTGGGGCCAATGGCACGGCGCCTTTTGCACCACCGTCTCGCATGACAGCCACAATCTCACCGTCTTCGGCGGAAATGCGCGAGACATGGCCCTTGCAGCAAACGCGGTCATCGAGGTCGGCGGCGGCATGGCCGTGGCAAAGGACGGCCGCGTCGAAGTCCTTCTGCCCCTGCCGCTCTCCGGCCTCGTGACCGATGCGTCGCTGGAGGAAACCGCCAACGGCTTTGCCGGCATCCGCAAGGCGATGGAGAAGATCGTCGACTGGAAACCACCCTATCTGGTCTTCAAGGCCTGCTTCGGCGCGACGCTCGCCTGCAATGCCGGGCCGCACCAGACCGATCGTGGCATCGCCGACGTCATCGCCGGCAAGGTTCTTGAGAGCCCGATACTGGAGGTCTTCTGAGGCGATTTAAGCCTCAGCCTTGAGCTCCCGCTCCACCAGCGACACCCAATAGGCCGCACCATATTGCATCGCCTCGTCGTTGAAGTCATATGCCGTATTGTGATGCAGCGCCCCATCGACGGCCGGGCCATTGCCAAGCCAGACATAGCAGCCGGGAGCATTCTGACCGAAGAAGGCGAAATCGTCGCCGGCGGTTGACGGCGGAAAACTCGTGCGGGCCTTTTCGCCAAAGACGGCCTTTGCGGCAGCCAGCGCCCGCGCCGTCGCATCCGCATTGTTGACCACGGGCGGAATGCGGCGTTCGAATTCATAATCCGCCGAGATGCCGAACATGGCGGCCGTGCCCCGCGCCAGACGGCCGATTTCGGACTCCAGCTGATCGCGCACCTCGGGCGAATAGGCCCGCGCCGTCCCGCCGATCTCGACGATATCGGGGATGACGTTGAGGGCCTTGGGATTGCCGGCCTGCAGCGAACAGGCGCTGACCACTGCCGGCTGAAGCGGATCGACGACCCGCCCGACGATCGCCTGCAGGGACGAAAGGAAGGTGGCGGCTGCCGTGATCGGATCGCGCCCGAGATGGGGCTTTGCCCCATGCGTGCCGATGCCGCGGAAGGTGATCCGCCAGCTGTCGGACGAGGCAAGCTGCGGCCCCTCGACGACAGCGATCTCGTCCACGGCAAGGCCGGGCATGTTGTGCAGGCCATAGACGGCATCGCAGGGAAAGAGCTTGAACAGCCCCTCCTCCACCATGCGTTTTGCGCCGCCGCGGCCCTCTTCTGCCGGCTGGAAGATGAAATGCACGGTACCGGAGAAACTCCGCGTTTCGGCGAGATAGCGTGCCGCGCCGAGCAACATCGCCGTATGCCCGTCATGACCGCAGGCATGCATCTTGCCCGGCACTGTCGACCTGTAAGGCCGCTCTGCCGTCTCGGGCATGGCGAGCGCGTCCATGTCTGCCCTCAGCCCGATCGCGCGTGTGCCGTTGCCGATCTGCAGCGTGCCGACGACGCCCGTGCCGCCGAGGCCGCGATGGACCACGATACCGGCCTCCTCCAGAAGCCTGGCGACGATCCCGCTGGTGCGCTCCTCCTCGAAGCCGAGTTCGGGATGGGCATGCAGATCGCGACGCAGAGAGGTCAGAAAAGGCAGATCGTTGCTGATCCGGGCGGGAATGCTCATGAGCCTGGATATCCTGTAAAACGAAAACGGGCGCCCGATAGCGCCCGTATCAGATCGTTCTTTCTTCATCAAACAGGCCGGGAGCGCAAGCCCTCACGCCTCTTCGACAAAGACCTCTTCGCGCTTGCGCTTCACGCTGGGCAGGAAGACGACGATCAACACGGCAAGCGCGATCGCCAGCAGGATGGCGCTGATCGGCCGGGTGAGGAAAGTCGTTGCATCGCCGCGCGACAGGATCATGGCGCGCCTCAGGTTCTCCTCGAGCAACGGCCCGAGCACGAAGCCGAGCAGGAGCGGCGCCGGCTCGCAGCGAAGTTTGGCGAGCACGTAGCCGATGAGACCGAAGAAGGCGATGGCATAGAGGTCGTAGACGTTGGAATTGACGCTGTAGACCCCGATCGAGCAGAAAGCCATGATCACGGGGAAAAGCACGTAATAGGGCACCGTCAGCAGCTTCACCCAAAGCCCGATCAGCGGCAGGTTGAGGATGACGAGCATCAGATTGCCGATCCACATGGAGGCGATAATGCCCCAGAACAGGGCGGGCTGTTCCGTTGCCACATTCGGCCCCGGCACGATACCCTGGATGATCATCGCGCCGACCATCAGCGCCATGACAGGGTTTGCCGGAATGCCGAGCGTCAGCAGTGGAATGAATGAAGTCTGAGCCCCGGCATTATTGGCCGATTCCGGCCCCGCGACGCCGGCAACCGAACCGTGGCCGAACTCTTCCGGTTTCTTCGAAACGCGCTTTTCCACCGTGTAGGAGGCAAATGACGCGAGGATTGCTCCGCCGCCCGGCAGAATGCCCAGTGCCGAGCCGATGACCGTGCCGCGGACAACCGGCGCAATCATCTCCTTGAATTCCTCCTTCGACGGCAGCAGACCCGTAACTTTCGCCATCAGCACCGTGCGCGTCTTCTCGCCCTCCAGATTGCGCAGGATTTCCGCAATACCGAAGACGCCGACCGCCAGCGCCACGAAATTCAGTCCGTCGGCATATTCGCGAATGCCGAGCGTGAAACGGGGCGTGCCGGTATAGATGTCCGTGCCTACAAGGCCAAGCAGCAGTCCGAGCGCCACCATTGCCAGCGCCTTGACGACCGAGCCGTGCGCCAGTGCGATCGAAGACACGAGACCGACGATCATCAGCGAGAAATATTCCGCCGAGCCGAATTGCAGCGCGATTGCCGTCAACGGTGGCGCAAAGATCGCCACAAGGAAGGTCGAGACCGTGCCGGCGAAAAACGAGCCGAGCGCGGCGATTGCAAGAGCCGCCCCGGCCCGGCCCTTCCGCGCCATCTGATAACCGTCGATGGCCGTGACGGCCGAGGAGGATTCGCCGGGCATATTGATGAGGATCGCCGTCGTCGAGCCGCCATACTGCGCACCGTAATAAATGCCGGCGAGCATGATGAGCGAAGAAACCGGCTCGAGCTGGAACGTGATCGGCAGCAGCATGGCGATCGTGGCTGTTGCGCCAATGCCGGGCAGCACGCCGATCAACGTGCCGAGCAGCACGCCGATGAGGCAGAAGAACAGGTTTGCCAGGCTTCCGGCCGTGTAGAAACCGAGGGCGAGATTGCTGAAAAGTTCCATCCCCGCCTCCTAGAACCGCACCCAGGGGCCGAAACGTTCGAACGGCAGCCCGAGCCCGTAGCTGAAGACGGCGACAGAAAAGACCGTCAGTACCAGGGAAAGGACAAGCGCCATCAGCACATTCATGCGGGAAGACGCAAAGCAGGCGATGAGGGCCGTCAGGAAAATGGCCGGCGCAAAGCCGAGCCCGCGCACCGTCAACCCGAAGAAGACGGGTGCGGGGAGAATGAAGAGCATGCCGCGCCAGGCGAACGGCTCGATCGGCTCACCCTGAACCCGTACCGCCTGCACGAGGATGATGAGGCCGAGCAGAACGAGGATGCCCGACAGGACGAGCGGGAAATAGCCTGGCCCCATGCGCAGCGCCGTGCCGATTTCAAGTTCCAGCGACTGATAGGCAAAGAAGGCGCCGGTTGCGGCGAGCAAGGCGCCGCAGATGACGTTGGTTGTGTCGAAACTGAGGGATTTCATAATGTCTCCCGGTGTTGGAGATGGAGCGTCGCTGCCGATGCCGGGCTGCGCAGACACCCTCCTCCCGGCCGGGAGGAGGGTGCGAAGGTCGCAGTCAGGCTCAGTCTGCGTATTCGCCGGCAGCTTCGATAACGGGCTTCCAGCGAGCGATTTCGCTCTCAAGCTTCGCCTTCAGCGCCGCCGGCGTTGCATCGGCGTCCGATGAGGGGGCCGTGCCAAGCTCCGCGAAACGGGCGGCAACGTTCGGATCCTTCAGCGCGACCTGCAGCGCCTTCGACAGACGCTCGTTGATTTCGGCCGGCGTGCCCTTCGGCGTGTAGATGCCGTGCCAGATGCCGACTTCGAAGCCAGGCAGGCCGGCTTCGACGGCGGTCGGAATGTCCTTGAGCACATCAAGGCGGGCTGGCGAGGTCACGGCATAGGCCTTGATCGTGCCGCCCTGGATCTGCTTCGTCGTATTGGTCGTCTGGTCGCACATGATATCGACCTGGCCGCCGAGAAGATCGGTCATGGCCGGGCCGGTGCCCTTGTAGGGAACGGTCGTGAGCGGCGTCTGGATGGCGCTCATGAACATCATGCCGCAAAGATGGGATGCCGCGCCGATGCCGGCATTGGCGACAGTGACCTTGTCCTTGTTGGCCTTCACATATTCGACCAGACCCTTCAGGTCGGCCGGTTCGAAATCCTTGCGGGCGACGATCGTCATCGGAACGTCGGTGACGAGGCCGACATATTCGAAAGCATTCAGCGTGTCATAGGCGAGCTTGCGGTAAAGCGTGGCGCTGGTAGCCATGCCGATATGGTGCAGCAGGATCGTATAACCATCCGGATCGGCAGCGGCCACCCGGCCGGCGCCCAGGGTGCCGCCCGCGCCGCCGACATTTTCGACGACGATCTGCTGGCCGAGATCCTTCGACATGGATTCCGCGACGAGGCGCGCGACAGTATCGGTCGGGCCGCCGGCCGAGAAAGGCACGACCATGGTGATGGTGCGCTCGGGATAGGTCTGCGCCGAAGCGGCATGGGCAAGAAGCGAAACGGCAGCGGCGGCGGTCACGCCGAGCATGGCCTTCAGGATTTTCATCGTTTTCCTCCCTGATGAAAATAGGTTGTCCCGCCGACGCATCCTCCGCACCGGCTCGGATGACCCATTTGCAGGCGGGAAAGCAGCAGCCGCAATCACGGCACGAAGGGAGGAATGACGATTTTGCGACAGTGCGCCGCAGCATGGGTCGATTCGGAAACAAATGGTTAAAGCGATGGGTGGAAATCCACCCATCGCTTGTTCTTCAACGGTTCGGAGGCAGGACGACCTCGCCCGTTTCCAGGAGGGACTTGAGGTTGGAGAGAATTTGCGGCCACCCGCCGGAGACGGCACCGATGAACTTCGAGCCCTCGACCGGGATGGAATGCGTCAGCGTCAGCTTGACCGCCTCGCCAGCCGGCTCGAGTTCTATCACGCACTCGGAAAACCCTTCGGCCTTGAGCTCCGGCCTGAACTGGTTATGCCACTTCAGGACAAGCCGCCTGGGCGGATCGAACTCGAGGATTTCGCCGGTATCGGTGACGGTGCCGTCGGAATAACGCATCCGCCAGGCAGAGCCGGCCTTCCAATCGGTTTCAAACTGCACTCCAAGCCAGAATTTCTTCATGAATTCCGATGTCGTGAGCGCAGACCAGAGTTGTTCCGGTGTGGTGCGAATATAGGTGACGTAGTTGAATGCGCTGCCTGCCATGATGATACTCCCTTTTGGCCAAGGCTTGGGTCACACCCTCGCCGGCAGGCCGGGCGATTCATTCGTCCTTGCTGCCTTCGAGGCTCTTCTTGAGATCGGAGAGCGCGTCCAATGCACGGCGCTCGAACTTGCTGATCCAGCGATCCGCGATCTCGTTGATCGGAACCGGGTTGATGTAATGCAGCTTCTCGCGCCCCTGCCTGCGCGTGGAAACGAGATTTGCTTCCTCCAGAATGCCGAGATGTTTCGTTACCGCCTGGCGCGTCATCTCCAGCCCGTCGCACAATTCGCCGAGCGTCTGGCCGTTGCGCGCATGCAGGCGGTCCAGCAGGCGACGCCGGCTGCCGTCCGCCAAAGCCCGAAAAACCGTGTCTTCATCCATGCCGATATGGAACCATTTGGTTGCCTGTTTTCATTTTATAGGCAACCAAATGGTTGCCTGTCAAGACCTGACGCGGACAAGGCCTGAAAGCAGGCCACGACACCGGGAATTCGGAACGGGATCAGAACTCGCGGCGCATCTCACCGGCCATCTCGTTGGCCAGCAGTTTCTTGTCGAGACCGTATTTCTGCATCTTCTCGTAAAGCGTCTTGCGCGAAATGCCGAGCGATTCATAGACCGGCTTCAGGCTGCCGCCATGGGCGACAAGCGCGCTCGCAATCACGCCGCGCTCGAATTCGGCGACGCGCTCGGCAAGCCCCGCAGCCTCGACCTGCCGCCCGCCGCCATCAAGGCCGAGCACGAAGCGGTCGGCGGCATTGCGCAATTCGCGGACATTGCCCGGCCACTCGCGTTGCGCAATGTCGGAGATCACATCCGGCGGCACGGCCATATCGTCCTTGCCGTAGCGCGCGGCCGCCTCCCTGACGAGTTGCATGAAGAGCAGCGGAACGTCGGCCCGGCGTTGTGAGAGCGACGGCACATGAATGGTCGCGACGTTGAGCCGGTAAAGCAGGTCGGCGCGGAACCGGCCACTGGCGACCTCGGCCTCCAGATCGACCTTGCTCGTGGCGATGAACCGCACGTCGAGCGGCACGGTCTCGTTCGACCCGAGCCGTGAAATCATGCGCTCCTGCAGCACCCGCAGGAACTTCGCCTGCAGATCGACCGGCATAGAGCCGATCTCGTCAAGCAGAATGGTCCCGCCGCGGCCATGCTCGAACTTGCCGTAGCGGGGCCGCACGGCACCCGGAAAAGCGCCGGCCTCATGCCCGAAAAGTTCGCTCTCGATCAGGTTTGCCGGAAGGGCGGCGCAATTGATGGCGATGAACGGCCGGCTTGCCCGTGCGCTGATATCGTGCAGCGCCCGCGCCACCACTTCCTTGCCCGCCCCGGTATCGCCGACGACAAGCGTATCGGCATCGCTCGCCCCGATCGCGCGAATACGGTAGCGCAGGTCGACCATGATCTGCGTGCGTCCGGGCAGCCGCGCCTCGATATCGTCGCGCTTGCCGGCAACGGCCTTCAGCAGCCGGTTCTCCAGCACGAGGCTGCGCCGCTCCATGGCGCGACGGATGACGCCGGCGAGCATCTGCGGCGTGAAGGGTTTCTCGATGAAATCATAGGCACCCTCACGCATCGCCTTGACGGCGAGCTGCACATCTCCATGGCCGGTGACGAGAATGACAGGCACTTCCGCATCGAGTTCCCGGATCTTCTGCATCAGCGTCATGCCGTCCATGCCCGGCATGCGGATATCGGTAACGACGACACCGGGAAAACTGTAGCCGATCAGTTCCAGCACGTGATCGGCGTTCGAAAACGTTTCGACGCTGAAACCGGAGAGTTCCAGCGCCTGCGCGGTCGAGCGGCGCAGTTCCTCCTCGTCATCGACGAGCAATATTTTCTGCTCGTTCATTCCGCCGCCTCCGGCATCATGCCAGCTGCCGCGGAAAGCTCGATACGGAACACCGCCCCGCCCTCCGGATGGTTGGAAACGGTCAGGCTGCCGCCGAAATCCTTGATGATGTTATAGGAAATGGAAAGCCCGAGGCCGAGCCCCTTGCCCACCCCTTTGGTGGTGAAGAAGGGATCGAAGATGCGCTCGGCAATCGCCGCCGGCACGCCCGGCCCGTGGTCGCGCACGGCCAGGATGACCCTGCCGGCCTCCTCGGAAGCCGAAACCTCGATGCGACGGTCCTCCAGCCCCTCGACGGCATCGGCTGCATTCGAGATCACGTTGACCAGCACCTGCTGCAGGCGCACCGAACCGGCCTTGACCACCGGCGGCCGCGGCCCGAGATGCAGCCGGAGATCGGCGTCAGCCGCCTTGAGCCGCCAGGCGATGATCTCCAGCGTATCGCGGATCGCCTCGTCAAGCGGCACCGGACCGAGCTTCTCATTGGGCTTGCGCGCGAAATTGCGCAGGTGCCGGCTGATGGACGCCATGCGATCGATCAGCCCGCCGATGCGCTGGATATTGTCCTGCGCTTCGGCCGTTCGGCCGCGCTCCAGCAGCACGGCGGCGCTGTCCGTATAGGTCTTGGCGGCGGCAAGCGGCTGGTTGAACTCGTGTGAAAGCGCCGCCGACATCTGACCGAGACCCGCAAGCTTGCCCGCCTGGATGAGATCGGCCTGGGTCTGGCGCAGCCGCTGCTCGGTCAGGCGCCGCTCGGCAATCTCCTGCTCGATGCGGCTGTTGACGCGGGCAAGATCCGCTGTGCGTTCCTCGACCCGCCGCTCCAGCTCGTTCTGCGCCTCGGCCTGCAGCTGCAGGCGTTCGGCAAGCCGCATGCGCCGTTGCCGAAGAATGGCAAAGGTCAGGCCGGCGATGCAGAGAATGAGAAAGACGACGACAAGCGCGGTGCGCGCCCGCGCCCGGATGGAGCCCGTGTCCATCAGCACGTTCACCGTCCAGTCTTCGGCCGGCATATAGTGAGAGAGCACGAGATATTCGCTTTGCCCGTGGTCGCCGGTCAGCGTCATCAGGTCATGATCCTCGAAGTGATGGCGGACGACCGGCAGTTCGACAAGCTTCGCATTAGCATAACGCCGCGACGCCTCGGTACGCGCTACCCGATCCGAACTCAGCGGCAGGATTGCCCCATAGAGCCAGTCCGGACTATCCGACATGAAGATGATGCCCTCGGGATCGGAGACGAAGATACGGTACTCGCCGCCGCTCCAGGAGGATTCGATCACATCGATATCGACCTTGAAGACGATGACGCCGCGGATTTGCCCATCCACCCGGATCGGCGAAGAGAAATAGTAGCCGCGCTTCAGCGACGTCGTGCCGAGCGCGTAGAAGCGTGCCTGCCGCCCGCCGATCGCCTCCTGGAAATAGGGGCGGTAGCTGAAGTTTTCACCGACGAAACTGCCGGGACCGTCATAGTTGCTGGCAGCGATCGTCTCACCGTCCGGACGCACGACGTAAATGTCGGAGGATTTCAGCAGTCCGTTGATTTCCTTGAGGTAAAGATTGGCGGTGTCACGCAGCGAGCGATCCTCCGGCCGGCTCACCAGCTCCTTGATATCGTCGTGATCGGCAATCAGTGCCGGCAGAGCCTCGTAGCGGCTGAGATGGCCGCTGAGCGCCGAGACCGCGAGCCGCAGCGCCGTGCCCGCTTGCGCCGACGCTTCCCCCATATAGGCACGTGTCGCGACCGCGCTCCCGTAGTAGAAGAAAGCGAAGACCAGCAAGGGTGCGGCGCAAAGCGCCGCAATGACACGATAGCGCGAAGACAGGGTCTCGCTCCTCCCTTTCCGCCTCCGCTCCCCGTGGAGGCATAACCCGACCGCTCAAGTGTAATGAGCACGGCAGAGTTTTCCAAGGGGCGCCGAAACTTGACACTTGTCAGGCACGCATGTCTGATTGCCGCACCGCAAGGAGACCGCCATGAGCGACGAGCAGATCCCGCAAGACAGCAAGCTCACGACATCCAAGCGCCGCTGGGCGGCAGAGGGAAAATTCCTGACCGGCCGCGTCAGCCGCCCGGAAGCCGAGCGCCTGCCGCCGGGCCAGCATCTGGTCAAGAACTGGCCGGTGCTCGATCTTGGCCAGCAGCCGGTCATTGCCATCGACAGCTGGAAATTGGAGGTGCGAGGTCTCGTCGAGACGGAACTCGACCTCAACTGGGCGGCCTTCCACGCCCTGGAACAGAGTAGCATGGTCAGCGATATCCATTGCGTGACGACATGGTCGCGCTACGACAACAAATGGAGGGGCGTTGCCACCCGCGATCTGCTCGATCTCGCCATGCCCAAGGCGGAGGCGAGCTACGTCATGCTGACCAGCTATGACGGCTACACCACCAATCTGCCGCTTTCGGATTTCGCAGCCGAGGATGCGATCCTCGCCACCGCGTGGGAGGGCCTGCCGCTCACCCGCGATCACGGCGGGCCGATGCGTCTTGTCGTGCCGCACCTTTATTTCTGGAAAAGCGCCAAATGGCTGCGCCGCATCGACCTGATGCCGTCGGACAAGGCCGGCTTCTGGGAAAAGAACGGCTACCACATGTACGGCGATCCGTGGCGCGAGCAGCGCTATTCGGAAGATTGAACGCGAAGAACCCGCCTCAGGGCAAAGTATCCTGCGGCAAGGATCGCCGCCAGTCCCGTGAGCGAAGCCATGCTCGCCGGGTGCAATGGAATTTCACCCCAGTGCGGGCGCACGATATCCGCCGTATTGAACCCTTCGCCGCTGAAGCGACAGGTCACAAGCGAAAGCCCGCGCCGCACCATGTCGATATCCACGGCCGATATGATTTCTGCCGCCGCCGCTGCCTCTTGCGGCATATCCCGCATCGCCAGCAGCACCGCCTTTGTCGCCGCGAGATAAGCATGGGCGCATTCGTTGAACGGGCTTTCCTCATCCGTCACGCTCCCCGGCATTCGACCCCAGAGGCAATAGGAATACTGGATTTCCGCGTAGTTCAGCACGCGCCGGAAAGCTTCGTTCGTATCGACCGCCCGCGAGGCGAGATCCATGATGCGTCCGCGATAATCGGCAATGACCGCCATCTCGCCGTGAGAGATTTCGGCCACCGGCAGACCGGCATGACTGCCCTCGCCGCTGCGGATATGTGCGGATGCGCTGCCTGCGACAAGCAAGGCAAGCCCGAACCAGATGCTGAGCAATGATCTTTTCACAACAGGGCGATCCGAAACGAAGCGGCCATGAGCCCGGAGAGGCAGGGGCTCAAAAGCCCCTGCTCCGCATTCTATCGATAGGCCGGGCGCAGCCCGCTCTTCAAGCCGAGGCGCTTTTCCGCCAGGGCGCCGAAGGCAAAGCCGAGAACGGACCAGAGGATCACATGCATGCCGAGCGAGGTCGTGCGGAACCGCCACAGCACCATGGCCGAGAAATTCTCCGGCACTTCGTTGATCGGCGGCAGCAGATATTCCACGAGGCCGATGAAGACGACGAAGAGGACGCCGGCGATGATCGCCGCATTCCAGGTGCCGAAATTCGCAGCCAGCCGGCGGGCAATCGCGATGGCGGCGACCAGCGAAGCAATCGAAACGACGATCATCAGGAAAAACAATTCGGTGCGCACGCCGATCGTATCCGGATTGCCGACAGCCGGCGGATTGGCCGGATATTTGATGGCGGGAACGATGACGACGGCAACGAAAGCGGCTGCGGCGATGGCGGCCGACGTGCCGCGCGCCGAAAGGCTGCTGAAGCGACCATGCACGAAGGCGAAGACAAGTGCGAACAGGCCGCCGACGGCAACACTGTATGCCATGACGCCCGTGAAGAGCCCAAGCCCCGCCTGCGTGGCGCGGCTGACGATTTCCGGCTCGGCGGCCTCGCCGGCAGCCTGCGCCGTCGCCTCCTCAAAGGCAATCGCCGCATCGACAAGCGGCTCTCCGAAGAAGCGCGCGAAGGCAAAAACCAGGATGCCAGCAATCACGCCCGCGACCATGCCGCGGAGCAGAAGATTTCCAACCATGTGAGACACTCCCTTAGTGGCAGGGGAAGCCGAGCAGGTGGCGGCCGTCATGCACGAATTCGTGCACGTACATACCGTTGAAGAGCGCCATCGCCCCTTCTTCCGTGCCGACGAAATAGATGGCGATCAGCATCAGCAGGCCGCCGAAGATCGCCCAGGGCAGGATCTGGCCTACGGGAATTGGCGCGGGTGACGCGACGGGCGCGAGAGTGGTGTCAGACATGTATTCCTCCTGGAATGACGCGTTCAGTCGAAGATCTTGCGTACGGTAGGGTCTGACTTCCAACGCGAAGAATTTCGACACGCTGGTCACAGTGGCGCGACCGCGCCGGATTTTCACCGGCTTCCAAACCCGCAACGTCACGGTTATATCTGCTGCTCAAAGAGACTGTCAACGAAACTTCATATGCGGGCGGCTGCCATCCCGCCCTATCTTCGGAGGGCGCGAAACGTGACCACCCGCCTCACATGGATCTGCCACGGCGCGACAGCAGCCAACCGCACCGCCTCCTTCCCAACCGACGAGCCGCTGGAGGAAAACGCGCCGGGCCAAGCCGCCCTCCCGGCACCGGGGCGAGCGGACACGGTGTTCGTCAGCCCGGCTCTGCGCGCGCGCCAGACCGCCGAGATTCTGGGCTTCGACGCGATCCTTGCCCCCTCTCTCAGGGATTGCGACTACGGCCGCTGGGCGGGCAGGCCGCTCATGAGCCTTCACGCGGAAGAACCTGAAAATTTCGCCCTCTGGATGTCCGATCCCGAAGCAGCCCCGCATGAGGGCGAGAGCCTGCAGGAGCTTGCAAGCCGCGTTGCCGGCTGGATGAACGAGGAAATGCCGCTTGGTGGCCACACCGTTGCCATCAGCCATGCAGCCGTCATTCGCGCAGCGATCCTGAATGTGCTGAAGGCCCCGCCCGCCGCCTTCTGGACCATCGACGTCCCGCCGCTCGGCATGGTGCGCATGACCCATGACGGCCGCCGTTGGTCGCTGCGTTTCTGAATGATCCTCGTAAATTAGTCCAGCCTTACACAAGCAAACGCGATCATACATAGCGAACCCGGAACCCCGGGCTCTACGTCCTTCCCTGAGGAGACGAAAAATGACCTATGACTGGAGTGGGGAGCGCACGCGGCGTATTCGCATCGTGCGTGTCGCAACTGTCGTCGCCGTTCTCGTCGGCGTCATGATCGGCCTGCCGTTGCTGATCAACGTCGCCTGAACTGTCAGAATACGTCAAAGGCGAGCGTGCCGCGGCCGCTCGCCTTTCTCTTTGCCGCCTTATTGCGGAATCTGGATAACGGCGAAAAACAGGCCGAGCTGACGGATCGCGTGAGCGAAATTGTCGTAATCGACCGGTTTGGTGATGTAGACATTGGCGCCGAGATCGTAGCAGCGCTGGATCTCGCGCTCGTCATCGGTCGTCGTCAGGATCACGACCGGCAGACGCTTGGTATGGTCGTTGCCCTTGATCTTTTCCAGGATATCGATGCCCGACATATCCGGCAGGTTCAGATCCAGAAGCACGAGTAGATAGCGGTCGCGGCTGACTTCACCGCTGCGATCCGCGCCGAGAATGTAATCGAGCGCGCCGGTGCCGTTGGTGAACGGGACGATCTCGTTATTGACGCCGGCGCGGCGCACATTCTTCTCGATGAGGCGGGCATGCCCCTCATCGTCCTCGATCATGACGATCGTGACTTCCTTGCCGGTGGCTTTCATGTCTCTGCCTTTATGATTGTGCTGAGGTCTGCAGGCAGCACCAGCGAAAATGTGCTGCCGACGCCTTCGGTCGAGTTGACCGTAACATCGCCTCCCAAATTTCGTATTAACGAACGCACATAGGCAAGCCCGATGCCTTCACCCGGCTGATCCTGCTCGCCGGCACGCCGGAAAAGCTCGAATACGCGCTCCAGATCGGTCTTGCCGATACCACGGCCATTGTCCTTGACATCAATCTGGACGCGCCCCTTGCCGGCGGGCACCGCCGTCACATGCAGATCGAGCGGGCGGTTCAACGATCGGTATTTTACGGCATTGTCGAAGAGATTGCCAAAGATCTGATCGAGCGAGAAGCGGTCCGTCACGAGCACGGGCACGCGCACGTCGATCTCCACCTTGCCCTCGGAGGCCGCGATCTGGTGCTGGACGCTCGCCGCAGCCGTCTCGAGTGCCGCCTTGAGGTCGACCCGCTCGGGAACAAGCTTGCGCCGGCCATCGCGTGAAATCTTCAGGATGGCATTGATCAGCGCATCCATCTTGCGGGTAGAAGACCGGATGAAGCCCATCGCTTCCGGCAGGTCCTCCTCTACCGCAAGCCTTGCTTCCTTGATTTCATCGTCATTGAGCGGCTTGCCATCTGCCAGAACATAGGCGGTCACGGCCTTCAGGCTGGTTTCCAGCTCGCTCAGGAAGCCCATGATATTGACCAACGGCGCGCGAAGATCGTGCGTCACGATATAGGCGAAACGCTGGATCTCCTGGTTGGCCCGCATCAGGTCCTCGGTACGCTCGCTGACGCGCTCCTCAAGACCGGCATTGAGGATTTCGAGTTCCGCCTGCGCTCGCGAGAGCTCGCGCACATGCTGAACGATGATGAGGATGGCGCCGCCGATGACGATGACAATGGCAAGCGCGCCGCCGATAGTGACCCATTGCAGATCGTCGGCCGCTTCCAGCTGTTCGGTAACGATGACGCGCAGCCGGTCATCGGTCGAGGCGATTAGGGCGATCAGCGTCGAGCGCGCCACCACCATCGCCGCGTTGCCGGTATCGCTGCGGACGATCGAGAGGGCATCCGCCATCTGCCCCTCGGAGGCGAGCGTAATGGTCGACGAAAGTTCCTTGAGCTTGGCATCGATCGCATTGTCGAGAGGCGCCAGGCTCTCGCTGTAACGGGAAACATCCTCTGTCGCCTCCCGCAGCCTTTGACGCCGCTGCTGCAGGTTCTGGATCGCCGTGTTGTAGGGGTCGAGATATGCCCGGTCGAGCGTCAGCAGGAAACCGCGCTGGCCCGTTTCGGCATCCTGCAGCGTCGACAACAGGTCGGCTGCCGCGCTGCGAACGCGGCGGATCTGCGCCACTTCATCGGAATAGAAGCTGTTTTGCCGCACAAGCCAGAGCGAGGCCCCGACAATCGCCACCAGGATCAGCACGCCGAGCGCCAGCATGATCAGCGCAGAGCGCACGAAGGAAGCATTCGAGGAGGGCATGAAGGGCGATCTCTGAGCGGGTTTGAAATAGCAGTGACCGAAAAACGCCCTGCGATCAAGCCGATGATCGCAGGGCGCCTGCTTGTATGACGGCCATGAAAGGATGGATCAGTGTTTGCTGCCCTTCGGTATGGCCGTGTTGGTGACGGAGACCGGATCGCTGGCCGGAAAAGTGCCTTCCAGTCCCTCGTCCAGCTGTTCTTCCATCGCCTCCTCGTCCCTCACCGACCGCGCACTGCGCCGGGCGGCGGCATGATCGCCCGCGTCGTCTCGGATTTGCGCCGTGGCGAAGCGGCTCATCACTTCCCTCGCCTTTTCGACCGCGTTCAGCCGGTTCAGCTGCTGACCGTGCTCGTTCCTGATCTGCACGGAGACGACTTCGCCGCCATCGCCCACGAACTCGACCGTGAAGCCGCCCTTGCCGCCATAGGCGGGTATGACTTGGGTACCGACAAGTTGCATGAGATCGTCCTCTCTCGTGGGTGGTTCCGGAAAACGGCCTGAACGCTGCATTGGTTCCGCTCAGGACGAATCGATGTAGTCCACTTTCAGCTCCAGCCGCAGGCGCACGATCGCGGACCGATTGCCATTCTGCACCTCGATGCCCAAGGTTCCGCCCGGCCGTTGCGGCAGGCCATCGAGCGCCATTTCGGCAAGCACATGTTTTGCCTCCTCCACCGCGGCGAAGAGATCGGGAAATTCGAAGGGCAGATCCCCCGGGATCATGCCGTCATTGTCCATGGTCTTGAAATAGAAGTGCGACATCTGGCAGCGTCCGTTGCCAAGCCATAAGGCGGGAGCCGGCGAAAGGTTTCAAATCGCCGGTGAAATTCAACGCCCCGTCACCTGTCGGGAAACGTTTTTCCGGGTATCGAATGCAAGCCCGTCCCCGCCAAACCTGCTGCCGCCTGCTGGCATGGCCCCGACAATTCGCCTTCAGGTTTCAATAAACATTTCAGAATTTGATGATATTTCCGCCGCGGGTGGAGATGGAGAAATCGATGCTGGAGTTCTTCAAAAGCAGGGCGGGAAGGCAATGTCTGACGATCGTGGCGCTCGGTGCGGCGCTGTGGATTTCGGGCGCCCTGCTGGATGTCGATAGCTGGCTCGTCACCTTCATGAGCCGCTTCGAGAATTACGGCGCCGACAAGTTTGTGCTCGCCCTCGGCATTGCCGGTGCCATGAGTTTCATCTATTCCGTGCTGCGTATCGCCGACCTTCGCAAGGAAATGCAGCTTCGCGATGCCGCCCAGGCACGCGCCGACTGGACCGCTACCCACGACCACCTGACGAAGCTTCCGAACCGCTACGCCTTCGAACGCAAGATCCTGCCCAGGCCCGCTGACAAGGATGGCACTATTCCCGACGAAGCCAAGGGCAACGTCACGATATTTTCCGTGGATCTCGACGGCTTCAAGAAAGTCAACGACCTCGTCGGTCACAAGGGCGGCGACGTGCTGCTGGTGGAAGTGGCCAAGCGCATCTGCGCGCTCGGCAATGCCGATTGCGTCTACCGCTTCGGCGGGGACGAGTTCATCATCATCGCCCTTGGTCTCACAGCCGCGCGCGAGGAATGGTTTGCCAAGGTGCTGATCCAGGCGGTTACGCGACCCATCCTGATCGACGGTTTCGCCGTCGAGGTCGGCGCCAGCGTGGGCTACGACCGCTGGAGCGAAGGCGCAGAGCCGCTGGACGATGCCGCCCACCGCGCCGACCTTGCCATGTACGAGGCGAAATCGCGCGGCCCCAACCATCAGCTGGTCTTCGAACCATCCATGCAGGACAGGGTGACGGAACGCGCATCGCTGGAGACCAAGCTGCGCGGTGCCATCCAGAACAAGGCCATCAGAACCAATTATCAGCCGCTGATCGATCTCAGGAGCGGCAGGCTTTGCGGCTTCGAAGCGCTGGCCCGGTGGACGGACGAAGACGGCATGAACATTCCGCCCCCGGTCTTCATCGGCATTGCCGAAGAGACGGGCATGATTACCGAACTGTTTGAAGACCTCCTCGCCCAGGCCTGCAGCGATGCGCTCGCCTGGCCAGACGACGTCAGGCTTTCCTTCAACGTGTCGCCCGTGCAGATGGAAGACAAGCTGCTTGCCTCGCGCATCCTCAAAGTGCTCGCGGCAAGCCGCCTGCCGGCCTGGCGGCTGGAAGTTGAAATCACCGAAAACGCACTGATCCAGGATCCGGTGATCGCTGCCCATATTCTCGATGAACTGCACGCGGCAGGCGTGCAGATCGCGCTCGACGATTTCGGCACGGGCTATTCGAGCCTTGCCCAGCTCGCCCGCTATCGCTTCGACAAGATCAAGATCGACAAGAGTTTCATCGCCACCTGCCGGGAAGACGAGAAACAGGAAAAGATCGTCCGCGCCATGCTCGCTCTCGGAAGAAGCCTCAATATCAAGACGACGGCGGAAGGCGTGGAGGAACATGCCCAGCTCGCCTATCTGCTGCAACTCGGCTGCGATATCGGCCAGGGCTATCTCTTCGGCAAGGCGATGCCCGCCGCAGAAGCGGCCACCTTCATCAAAAGCCAGAATGCCAATCTGGCCTCTACAGCTTAACCGACCTCAGAAAACCTGCCGCAGGATCACGAACAGCAGGAAGGCGATCGCAATCGAGGCCGGCAGCGTCAGCACCCAGGCCATGATCATGTTGCGCACGGTGGACCATTGCAGGCCCGAACCGTTTGCCGCCATCGTGCCGGCGACACCCGACGACAGCACATGCGTGGTTGAAACCGGCAGGCCGAGATGGTCTGCCGAGGCGATCGTCACCATGGCAACGACTTCCGCCGCAGCGCCCTGCCCGTAGGTCAGGTGCGTCTTGCCGATCTTTTCGCCAACGGTGACGACGATGCGCTTCCAGCCGACCATGGTGCCGAGGCCGAGAGCGAGCGCCACGGCGACCTTGACCCAGAGCGGAATGAACTTCGTCGCATTGTCGACCGAGGCGTGATAGGCCGTGACCGCCTTCAGGTCATTGGCATCCATCGGCAGCAGCTTCTGCTTGTCGATGAGCTTCAGCGCCTCGCCGATCAGATAGATATCGTTGCGGATGTTGCTGACGAGATTGGTCGGAACGGCCTCCAGCGTCGGGAAGGCGGCTACCTCGGCGCTCGTCTGGTGGATATATTGCTGCAGCGCCGGCGTGGTCGCATCCGTCCAGACCCTGTTCTTGACGGCATTGCCGACCTCAGCCTTGTAATCGGTGACGGTCACGCCCGGTTTCACATATTTGCCGAGCGCCGTTTCGACCTGCGCGGAGGCTGACTTGTAGGCTTCGAGATAGTTGACGTCGGGCGTGCGGTTGAGCGCGAAGGCGGTCGGCACAAGACCGATAAGGATCAGCATGATGAGACCCATGCCCTTCTGACCGTCATTCGAGCCGTGAGCGAAGCTGACGCCGGTGCAGGTGAAGATCAGGATGGCGCGGATCCACAGCGGCGGCGGCTGGTTGCCCTTCGGCTCCTGATAGAGTTCGGGCTTGCGCACGAGGAATTTCAGGACCACCAGGAGAATGGCGGAAAGGCCGAAGCCGATGACTGGCGAGATCAACAGCGACAGGCCGATGCTGGTGGCCTGCGACCAGTCCACGCCGCTGGTGGCAGTGCCGGCCGGCGCCAGGAACTGGTTGGCGAGACCGACGCCGATGATGGAGCCGACCAGCGTGTGCGAACTTGAGGACGGCAGGCCGAGATACCAGGTGCCGAGGTTCCAGATGATCGCCGCGATCAGCAGTGCAAAGACCATGGCAAGACCGGAGCCGGAGCCGACCTGCAGGATGAGCTCGACCGGCAGCAGCGCCAGGATGCCGAAGGCGACGGCGCCTGTCGACGTCAAAACGCCGAGGAAGTTGAAGAAGCCCGACCAGATGACGGCAAATTCCGCCGGCATGGAGCGGGTGTAGATGACGGTTGCCACGGCATTGGCCGTATCGTGGAAACCGTTGACGAACTCGAAGCCGAGCGCGATCAGCAGCGCAAGGCCGAGAAGTATCCAGGGAACGGCAATTGCGGCAGTCAGATCACGGGCGAGGGCATAGGCAACATATCCAAGGCCGCAGACCACAACGAGCCCGAACACCGGCAGGAACCACTTGCCGGTGGAGTTCGAATGCTGCAGCGGATGGGAAACGTCGCCTTGGCTTGGGGCAATGTCAGCCATGGCATAGTTCCTTGTTCCATTTGCAAAATTGCCATTTGTTAATAAATCCCTAGCGTGAAGCTCTCATGACGCGGCCCACGTGCGCCCTCCCTTGGGCGCGCATCGTCCACGGGCCGAAATCGACAACCAAAAATTGCCCGGCGTTTGCGGAAGAGGCTTTCCACCCGGCGCGACGACGCTAAGTTTGTTCATCGTCACGCTTGCCGGGGAGCATCAAGCAAATGCCGTCGACCGACCTTCTCCTGACCTTCAACACCGGCTCCTCGACGGTGAAGATCGGCATCTTTGCAATCGAGGATGCAAAGGTGCGGCGTATCGGAAAGGGCATGATCGACTTCCGCGCCGAGCCCCTCACCTTCAGCATTACGGAAGGCCCGAAGACCTTCGACACGCCGCTCGAGGCCGAGCTCACCGACGATCTGCACGCTGTTATCGACGAAACCTTTGCGTTGCTTTCGCAGCATTTCGATATCGGCGCCGTCCGCGCTGCCGGCCATCGCGTCGTTCATGGCGGCGACCGTTTCATCGAAGCGACAGTGCTCGATGACGCGGCAATCGATGCTGTCGATGCGCTGACACCGCTTGCCCCCCTTCATCAGCCGCAGGCGCTCCGCTTCATCCGCGCACTGAAGCACCTGAAGCCGCATCTGACCCAGACAGCCTCCTTCGATACCGCCTTTCACGCCACTCAGACCGATCTCGTGCGCCGCTTCGCCATCCCTCGCGCGCTCCATGACGGGGGCATCAAGCGCTATGGCTTTCATGGCCTCTCCTACAAGTTCATCGCCGGTGAGGTCGGTCGGAGACTGTCGAGCAAACCTAAAATCGTCGCTGCCCATCTCGGCAGCGGCGCAAGCCTCTGCGCTTTGGAGAAAGGCGCCAGTCGCGATTGCAGCATGGGCTTTTCGACGCTTGACGGCATTCCGATGGCCACGCGACCCGGCTGGCTCGATCCGGGCGTGATCCTGCACCTGCAGCAGCAAAAGAAGCAATCCGTCGATCAGGTGGAAGACATGCTCTACCATCGCTCCGGTCTGCTTGGAGTTTCCGGCATCAATGCCGACAGTCGCGATCTTCTCGAGGACGGCAGTCCGCAAGCCCGCGAGGCGCTCGACCTCTTCACGCTGCGCATTGCCGGCGAGATCGGCCGCATGTCGGTGACGCTCGGCGGGCTCGACGCCATCGTCTTCACGGCCGGCATCGGCGAACACCAGCCGCAGATCCGGACGGCGGTCCTGCAGCACCTGAGCTGGCTCGGTCTTGCGATCGACCAAAGGGCGAATGCCGCCAACGGCTTCACCATCACGACCCCCGCAAGCCGCATAACGGCACATGTCATTGCTACCGACGAGGAACAGGTCATCGCTCAGGAGGCGCTTTCTATTCTTGGCCCTGGCTGATCCAGATCAAATGCGTGCCGGTACCATCAGCTAGAATTGACGTTGAACAAGTTTAAACGGGAGAAATCCATGGAAAAGCATGTCTCGACTCCAGCAATTCTTTCCGACGCCGAACTTATGCTTATCGACCGCTACTGGCGGGCAGCCAACTACCTTTCGGTCGGCCAGATCTATCTCCTGTCCAATCCGCTGCTGCGCCAGCCGCTGATGCCAGACCATATCAAGCCCCGTCTGCTTGGCCATTGGGGCACGACGCCGGGCCTCAACTTCATCTATGCGCATCTGAACCGTGTCATCCGCGCCCGCGATCTCGACATCATCTATATGTGCGGCCCCGGTCACGGCGGCCCCGGCATGGTCGCCAACACCTATCTCGAAGGCATCTACAGCGAGATCTATCCCGATATTGCCCAGACCGAAGACGGCATGCGCAAGCTGTTCCGCCAGTTCTCCTTTCCGGGCGGCATCCCGAGCCATGCCGCGCCGGAAACGCCCGGCTCCATCCACGAGGGCGGCGAACTCGGCTATGCGCTTGTCCATGCCTATGGCGCAGCCTTCGACAATCCCGATCTCGTCGTCGCCTGCGTCATCGGTGACGGCGAGGCCGAAACCGGTCCGCTTGCCGCAAGCTGGCATTCCAACAAGTTCCTGAACCCCGCCCGCGACGGCGCCGTTCTGCCGATCCTGCACCTGAACGGCTACAAGATCGCCAATCCGACCATCCTTGGCCGTGCCAGCGACGAAGATCTGACGCACCTGTTCGAAGGCTACGGTTACGAGCCCTTTTTCGTCGAGGGCCACGAACCGGCAAAGATGCACCAGCAGATGGCGGCGACCTTCGAAACCGTCTTCGACCGCATTCGCGCCATCCAGAAAGAGGCGCGCGACGGCAAGGCGCCGCAGGCCTGCCCGCGCTGGCCGATGATCGTGCTGCGCAGCCCCAAGGGCTGGACCGGACCGAAGGAGGTGGACGGCAAGAAGGTCGAAGGTTTCTGGCGCGCCCATCAGGTGCCGGTTTCCAATTGCCGCGATGACGAGGGGCACAGAAAAATCCTCGAGGACTGGATGCGCAGCTACGGTCCCGAAGAGCTTTTCGACGCCTCCGGCAAACTGAAGCCGGAACTGCGCGCACTCGCGCCCGCAGGCAAGCGCCGCATGGGTGCCAATCCGCACGCCAATGGCGGTCTGCTGCGCAAGGAACTGATGACACCCGATATCCGCGCCTATGAGGTGAAGATCGAGAAGCGCGGCGATGCCATGGTGCAATCCACCGAAATCCTCGGCCGCTACCTGCGCGACACGCTGACGCTCAACGCGGCCAACGCCAACTTCCGCATCTTCGGCCCCGACGAAACGGAATCGAACCGTCTCGGCAGCGTCTTCGAAGTGACCGACCGCGTCTGGATGGAAAGGATCGAACCCTATGACGTCAGCCTCTCCGGCGACGGGCGGGTCATGGAGGTGCTGAGCGAACATCTGTGCCAGGGATGGCTGGAGGGCTACCTGCTGACGGGCAGGCACGGCCTGTTTTCCTGCTACGAGGCCTTCATCCACATCATCGATTCCATGTTCAACCAGCACGCCAAATGGCTGAAGGTCACGCGTGAACTGGAATGGAGGAAGCCGATTTCCTCACTGAACTATCTGCTGACCTCACATGTCTGGCGGCAGGATCACAACGGCTTCTCGCATCAGGACCCCGGTTTCGTCGACCTCGTCGCCAACAAGAAGGCCGATATCGTGCGCATCTACCTGCCGCCGGATGCCAATACGCTGCTCTGGGTCGGCGACCATTGCCTGAAGACCTATGACCGCATCAACGTCATCGTTGCCGGCAAGCAGCCGGAGCCGCAATGGCTGACGATGGACGAGGCGGTAAGACATTGCGAGGCCGGCATCGGCATCTGGCATTGGGCAAGTCATGAGGACGACACGGTGGCGCCCGATATCGTCATGGCCTGCGCCGGCGACGTGCCGACCATGGAGACGCTCGCCGCGGTCGATCTTCTGCACCGGCATATTCCGCAACTGAAGATCCGCACGGTCAACGTGGTCGACCTGCTCGCCCTGCAATCGAAGGACCAGCATCCGCACGGCCTGACGGACGAGAATTTCGATGCGATCTTCACCACGGAAAGGCCGGTCGTTTTCGCCTATCACGGCTATCCCTACCTCATCCACCGGCTGACCTATAAGCGCACCAACCATCGCAACATCCACGTGCGCGGCTTCATCGAGGAAGGCACGACCACCACGCCTTTCGACATGACGGTGCTCAACGAACTCGACCGCTTCCACCTCGCCATCGAGGCGATCGAACGGGTTCCCGGCCTGAAGGAAAAAGTGCCTGAAGTGCTGGAGAGCCTGAAGGCCAAGCTCGTCGAACATCATGCCTATGTCCGCGAATATGGCGAGGACATGCCTGAAGTGCGCAACTGGAAATGGCCGGCGCCCTGAGCCGAGGGCAGACGAAACGAAAAGGGCCGCGTGGAAGCCGCGCGGCCCTTCCCCAGCCGTGATGCAGGATCACGATATTACTGTGCGCTCGGCGCGGGCGCGCCCGTCGGGCCGCTGGCGCCGCCGGCAGGCGCCGGCTCTGCCGCTGCCGGCGGCTTGATCGAGCCGGTTGCCGGATTGTTGTCGAGCGTGCCCTGGCCCGAGGGCTGGGCATTGATCGGGTCCGAAGTCGTGGACGCGGTCGAAGCCGGTTCGTTGCTCGTGCCCGGCCAGATGGCAAAGCTTGCCGCAGCGATCAGAATGACCAGAATGCCGGCTGCCAGCATGCCCCAGAGCGAGACGCTGCGCCGCTCATCGGCGAGCGTCTTTTCCTCCTGGTAAGATGCCTGCCCGAGCGGCATGCCTGTATTCTCATCCACAATCCGGTTCTTGTCGTCACCATATTGGGTCATCGCTTGATCCTCCAATCTGTAACGGAGAAACAAAATTGGCGGCAAGATGTTCCATTGAAGCGGTTTTTCGGATCTATCCGCAAAGCGACAACCCTCCGCTTTCTTGACCAGGTCGCATTTCGTCAGCATCATCCATGACATCAAATCAGGAGTAATCCATGGCATTCGACGGCCGCCTGCTTTCCGGTGTCAGCACGCTTGCCGCCGTGGTCGAAAGCGGCAGCTTCGTCAAGGCGGCCGATGCGCTCGGTCTTTCAGCCTCCGGCGTCAGCCGGGCCATATCGAGGCTGGAGGCACGTGTCGGCGTACGCCTGCTCGACCGCACCACCCGTTCGGTGCGGCTGACGGATGAAGGCGCCCGCTTCTACCAGCAGGTCGCACCGCATCTTGACGGCATCGAGGAAGCCGCGATGCTCGCGTCAGGCGCTTCGCAGACCGTCCGTGGCCGCCTGCGCGTCGATGTCGATCCGATCTTTTCCCGCATGGTCCTCGCACCGCATCTCAAGCAATTCATGATCCGCTATCCGGGGCTGGAGCTCGAATTGATAACCCGCGACCTGATGAGCGATCTCGTCGCCGACGGCATCGATATTGCCATCCGCTTCGGCCAGCAGCCGAGTTCCTCGCGCATCGCCCGCAAGCTGATGGAAACCCGCGTCCTGACGGTCGCAGCGCCGGCCTATCTCGCCGAACACGGCACGCCGAAGACACCTGCCGATATTGCCGGCCACTCCTGCATCCAGTTCCGGGATCCGCTGACCGGACGGACGTTCGAATGGGAATTGCACAGAGGCAGGAAGATCGTGTCGCTTAGCGCGCGCGGGCCGCTTCTGATGAGCGACCCAGGCACCATGCTGGACGCCTGCCTTGCAGGCGCCGGCATCGCCCAGGTGCTCGCGCTCAGCGTCAAGGATCTTCTGGCCGAGGGGCGCCTTGTCGAACTCTATCCCGATTGGCCGGGCGAGACCTTTCCGCTCTATGCCATCCACCCCTCCCGGCATCATGTGCCGGCCAAGGTCAATGCCTTCATCGAATTCTGCCTCGAACGCATCGGCCACTAGATGACGATCTTCGAAAGTTGGTGACAACCTTGCCGCCCACGTTCCGGATTTGCCGGGACCTGGGTTATGAATTCCCCGACCGGAAACACCGCCGAGGAAAGCCATGAAGGGTTTTGCAGCCAACCTGACCGCCTCCCGACTGGAGGAGATGCTTGCCTTCTACATGACGCCGGAGGCAAGCAGCCGCAACGAAACCGACCGCGTCGAAAGGGAAAATGGCGCGCCTCCGGCAAAGGTGGCCGATCATGCTGCCGAGCGCGGAATGCCCCTTGCCGCGCTGGCGGAAAACTGAGCCGGTTACTTTACCACCAGAACCGGGATGCCAGCCTCGGAAAGGACCTCGGAGGTCTGGCTGCCAAGCATGAGCCGCGAGATCCCGCGGCGGCCGTGCGAGGAGATGACGATCAGGCCGCAGCCCCGTTCCGCAGCCGTTTCCAGAATGGCTGCCGCCGGCGAAAGGTTTACCTTGCTGACAAAGTCGGCGACAACCCCGGCATTCCTGGCCTTCTCGCCGACGATCTTTTCCAGATCCTCGATCTCTTTGCGGCGGCCCTCGTTATAGCTGTCGATCGCCTCGGCCTGCACGACCCCCTGCAGCGCAAAGCCGGTCAGCGGCACGATGACGCTGACGACCGTCACCGGAAGGTTGAGCGCCCTGGCAAGCGCAAGACCGTGGTCGACACCCCGGGCGGCAAGGTCCGAACCGTCGGTGGGCAGCAATATGCGATTGTACATGGGAGATCCGTTCTGCTGGCTGAATTCAGATGGAAGGAATTCAGCCGCAATCGTAATCCCGCGCCTTGACGCAGGTCAATCTTGGCGCCGCGCTCAATCCCAGAGGAAATCCTGGCTTTCGATGCGGGAGGCAAGCTTCAGCGTTCCGTCGGGTTGCACGACATAACGCTCGAACTGCCGATAACCGAATTCACCGAGGAAAGTGTGCTTTATCACCGTGCCGGGCTTGTAAGGCGAGTGAATAACCTTGCCGCCATAGGTCAGGCTGCCCGGGACCGGCTGGTCCTGCGTCGTCGTGCTGCAGCCGGCGGCAAGAAGAAGCGCTGCGACAACGGCGTATTTCATCGTGGGGTCCCCGGATAGCAAAGCGTCCTGCGACAAAGTTATATCGCTTGCGCGGGTGGTGCGCACTTACTGATTTACTTTTCGGAAATATGGTAGCGGAGGAGGGATTTGAACCCCCGACACAAGGATTATGATTCCTCTGCTCTGACCTACTGAGCTACTCCGCCACTGGTCAAACGACACCGTTCGCGAAGCGCTTCCGGTTCGTGGGATGTGCGGCTTATAAGGTGCGCTTCCGCTTTGTGTCAAGCACATGATGGAGAAAAACGGTGGGCTTTCCGCAGCACCGTTTTTCGCCCTTTCAGGCCATGGCGTGAGTGGAAAGCAGCGCCTTCAGGGAGGCTTCCGCTGCCGGCTCGCGCTCGGACCGCTCGATGAAGCCGCCGCCGAAGACGCGGGCGTCGTCGCCGGGAGCCGAGTAGAGCGCGCAGGCCTGGCCGGGCGCAATACCCGCTTCGCCCACCGTCAGGTCGACATAGATGCCGCTCGCATCGGCATGCAGCACGGCAGGCGCCGGCGCGCGGGTGGAGCGGACCTTGGCGTAGCAGGCAAAACCCTCGCCCGAGGCTGCGACCTGAAGCGGCTCGTCGCCAAGCCAGTTGACGTCGCGCAGATAGACGCGGTGCGTCTCCAGCGCCTCCTTGGGGCCGACGATGACGCGGCGCGAGCGAGCGTCGAGATAGACGACATAGAGCGGCTCGCCGGTCGCAATGCCGATGCCGCGCCGCTGGCCGATCGTGTAATGCAGGATGCCCTCGTGCTGGCCGAGGATGCGGCCGTCGAGATGCACGATGTCGCCGGCCAGAGCCGAATTCGGCTTCAGCTTGGTGATGATATCGGAATATTTGCCCTGCGGCACGAAGCAGATGTCCTGGCTGTCGGCCTTCTTGGCGACGACGAGACCCATCTCCTCGGCCAGCCGGCGGGTCTCCGACTTCGGCAGACCACCGAGCGGGAAGCGCAGATAGTCGATCTGCTCCTGTGTCGTGGCAAAAAGGAAATAGCTCTGGTCGCGGTCGGCATCGGCCGGGCGATAGAGCGCGCGGCGGCCGGGATTGCCGGAAGACGGATTGGGGCGCGAACGGATATAGTGGCCGGTTGCCAGCGCATCGGCGCCAAGCTCCTTCGCAGTCGCCAGAAGATCGGCGAATTTGACCGTCTGGTTGCAGGCAACGCAGGGGATCGGCGTCTCGCCGGCGACATAACTTTCCGCAAACGGATTGATGACGGTTTCACGGAACCGCTTCTCGTAATCGAGCACATAATGGGGAATGCCGAGCGTTTCGCAGACACGGCGCGCATCGTCGATATCCTGGCCCGCGCAGCAGGAACCGGCGCGATGAACAGCCGCGCCATGATCGTAAAGCTGCAGCGTGATGCCGAGCACATCATATCCCTGGCGTTTGAGAAGCCCGGCCACGACGGAGCTGTCAACGCCGCCCGACATGGCGACGACGACACGGGTGTCTTCCGGCTGCTTGTCAAAATCCAGTGTGTTCACGAGTGCTGCCAAATTCTGTGCTGTTTCGATCCGCCTTCCTGATCGCGAAATATGGCGGATTTCCTGTATTTCCGGCGGGATCGGCCGCCAGCTTGCATGGGCGACGGATATAGAAACTATTGCGTCTGCGCGCAAGGCCCGGCGTTCCGGCCTTTCCGGCAACGTCATGCGCGGGTCATGCATTGCAGCTATTCGCAATCGACCTTTGATAGGCCGCATTTCATCCCATAGATGAAACAACCCACCTTCTAAAAGATTCGGATAAATGACAGCCGCCTCCACCACGCTTCGTGGCGTCCTCGTCGCATTTGCGGCCTATGCCGTCTTTGCCTTCAGCGATGCATCCATCAAGGCCCTGCACGGCACGGTTCCCTCCTTCCAGGTCGCGTTCACGGGTGCGATCCTCAGCCTTGCCGCCCTGCCGTTCATCAAGGGACCGGGCGATTCCTGGCTGGATATTTTCAGAACGACGAACCGGCCGCTCTGGCTGGTGCGCTTCGCGGCCGGCGCAACCGGCGCAATCGCCTCGATCATCACCTTCACCAAATTGCCGATGGCGGAAGCCTTCTGCCTGCTCTTCTTGCTGCCGTCCTTCGTTACCATCCTCTCGGTGATCTTCCTGAAGGAGGATGTGCGCTGGCAGCGCTGGGCAGCCGTCATCGTCGGCTTCCTCGGAGTGCTCGTGGTTTTGAGGCCCGGTTTCCGCGAATTGTCCGTCGGCCATCTGGCGGCGACCATCGGTGCGATCGCGGCTGCCGTCGCCATCGTCATCCTGCGCAAGCTCGGCCCGGCCGAGAAGCGCCTTTCGCTTTATGGCGCCTCGCTGCTCGGCACCCTGATCGTCAGCGGCCTTCTCATGCTGTCGCAGATGGTTGCACCGACGCCGCAGCAATGGCTGTTCCTTGCAAGCTACGGCCTGCTCGGTGCAGCGGGCAACGTGATGCTGATGACCGCCGCGCGGCTTGCCCCGGCAACGCTCGTCGCAACGCCGCAATACAGCCAGATGATCTGGGCGATCGCTTTCGGCTACCTCTTCTTCAACGACAGCGTCGATCTGCCGATGGCCCTGGGTATCGTGCTCATCATCTGCTCGGGCCTGTTGACCTTGATCCGCGAGCGCAAGCGCCATGTGCCCCTGCCTGCGGCCGTCGCTTCAGGTGATGCCCAGTCGCCGATTGCCACGACCCCGGTCGAAGGCGAGGCCGCCGCGCCGACACGATAGTGCGTTTGGTCGCCAGGCACCCGGAAGCCGCCATGCGATCACATTCAGGCCGCGCCGCGACCTGCGAAAAGGGAGCACCAAAAAAGGCGCAACCGAAGCTGCGCCTTGAAGCAAAGAGGTGGATGTTGCTGGCTCAGGTGCCGATCAGTTTGTTGCAGGCAAGCGCGATGCCCGGATTGGCGATGATGGCAGTCACGATCGCCAGCCCGATCATCGAAAGCGTGTAGCGTTTCATGTGCATCCTCCTTTTCCAGCCCGCCGGAAGTATGCAATGCCGACCGGCATTATCAAAATAACGAATGATTGAAGCCAGTGTGCAGGCCGGCCCTTCAGTTCTCCAGGCTGGGATCGACGAAGAGCGATCCGTTATAGGCGCCGCAACTCGTGCGGATGGCAACGATGATCCAGATTGCGGCGAGCACGGCGGCCAGAACCTCCCCGAATAGCGTGAGCGCCGGCAGCGGGAAGATACCGGCAAGCCGCAGCGTCACAACGGCATAGACGCCGATCGGGAAAGTATAACCCCACCAGCCGAGATTGAAGGGCAGCCCCTGCCGCAGCTGGTTGACGGTGATAGCGACCGCCAGGCCAAGCCACCAGAGACCGTAACCCCACAACAGGACCGCGCCCAGCAGAGCCGCACCGGAAATTGCCGGGGCCAGCGCATCGAGGCCACCGGCTGCAAGAGCCTGCCGGCCATTCACGGAAAACAGGACAAGACCCAGTGCCCCAGTGCCGATGGGACCGAGCGCCAGGAAGCTCGTCGCTGCCATGCTGGCCGGCGGCAGCTTGTGCAAAGCCATGCGCAGGAAGAGGATGACGAGAATACCGAGCGCCAGCGGCACCGAACAGGACCAGAGCACGAAGCTCGCAAAGAGCACAGGAAGCCGCGCGCCCCCGGCAAGATGCGGCAGCAGCAGCGCGCCGCTGGCAGCGGCGACCTCGGAGGCCACGACCGGCAGAAGCCACACGGCGCTCATATGCTCGATGGCATGCTGCTGTCGCGTGAACATGACCAACGGAACGGCAAGCCCCGCCACGACCGCCAGCGCCGAATCCAGCCACCACAATTGCGCGGCGGCAGGAACAGCTGCACTGCCGAACAAATCCGGGCCGAAGATCAGCAGGCCGTTGACGATGGTGGCAAGCCCCATGGGAATGCACCCGAAGAACATCGAGACGACGGGATGGTCAAAAGCCCTGAGCGCAACGCCGGGATGCAGCACCCACTTTGCGGCATACAGGCAGGTCAGCACCGCAAACAAGCCGATATTCGCAAGCCACAGCGCCTCACCTGCCGCGTGCAGCGCCGGCGAAGCGGGGAACTGCCCGAGGCAGACGGCAAGGATGCCGGTTCCCATCGTCGTTGCAAACCAGTTCGGCGTGAAATGGCGCAGAGCCCGCGCCCGCGGGCGAACGGTCGGCACGGAGGGAGAAAATTGGAGAGCGGTCATGACGAATTCCTTTCGTTGACCGTTTTCCTATCTCTGCTAAATAATCGATTCCAACGATTTATATTTGTAATTTTGTTCGATAAAATCGAATGATTTCTGGAGGCCGGCATGACACTGGAACAGCTGAGAATATTCGCTGAGGTGGCGGCGCGGCAGCACATTACCAAGGCGTCCGACCACCTGAACATGACCCAATCAGCCGTCAGCGCGGCAATTACCGCGTTGGAGACCCGCCACGGCATTACCCTCTTCGACCGCGTCGGCCGCTCGATCGTGCTCAACCGGACCGGCCAGCTGTTTCTGAAGGAAGCCCAGGCCGTACTTGCCAGCGCAAAGGCGGCTGAGGCTGCGCTGATGGATCTCTCCGGCCTCATGCATGGCGAACTCTCGCTGATGGCAAGCCAGACGATCGGCGGTTATTGGCTCTCGCCGCGGCTCGCAGCGTTCCGGCGGAACTATCCGGGGATCGAACTCGCCGTTCGCATCGGCAATACGGCCGAAGTGTCGAACGCCGTTGCCAACGGCGAGGTGGAGGTGGGCCTCATCGAGTGGCCGAATGACCGGCGCGGCCTTTCGGCAAGGCAGGTGGCAATGGACGAGATGATCGTCGTCGTTGCCCCCAGCCACCCCTGGGCGGACGGCAAGGCGCGCGGTCCGGCTGATTTTCCCCAGACGCAATGGGTTCTGCGCGAACGGGGCTCCGGCACCCGCCTTGCCTTCGAAAGCCTTCTGCACAAGGCCGGCCTTGATATCGAAGCGCTCGACGTGGCGATGGTGCTGCCGGAGAACGAGCCGCTCGTCGGCGTCGTCGAAGCCGGAATCGGCGCGACGCTGATGTCGCGCAGCGTCATTGCCATGAAGCTGGAAACCGGTCTTTTGGCCGAGGTGAATATGCCACCCCTGCCCCGGCCCTTCTTCCTGCTGCGCCATGAGGAGCGCTATCGCAGCAAGGCAGCCGATGCTTTCGATGCGATGATTTCAGGCTGACGCCTTCTTCTGCTGGCGACCGTAGATCAATGCTTCCGCCTCATGCTGCGGCATGGGCTTGCCGAGCAGAAATCCCTGCACCTCGCCAAAGCCTTCCGCCCGCAGCTTCTGCAGTTGCTCCTCGGTCTCGATGCCCTCGGCGAGCGTCACCGCGTTGAAACCGGAGCCGATGCCGGCCACGGCCCGCACGATGGCAAGGTTGCCGGGGTCCGTCTCGATGCCGGACACGAAGCTGCGGTCGAGCTTGATCTTGTCGAAAGCGAAGGCACGCAGATAGCTGAGCGAGGAATAGCCCGTGCCAAAATCGTCGATGGCAATGCGCACCCCGAGTTCCTTCAGCGCCCGCAGCAGCGGCAGGCTCTGCGCGACATCGGTCAAAAAGACGGATTCGGTGATTTCGATTTCCAGCCGCTCGGGGCGCAGACCCGCCTCGTCGAGTGCCGAGACAACGCTGGAAAGCAGGCTCGCATGGCGGAACTGGCTGACAGACAGATTGACCGCGATCTTCACATGGTCCGGCCAGGAAGCGGCCGCACGGCAGGCCTCCCGCAACACCCAGTCGCCGATCGGAACGATCAGCCCCGTTTCTTCCGCCAGCGGAATGAATTCCATCGGCGGCACAAGACCGCGCAGCGGATGCCGCCAGCGGATCAGCGCCTCGAAACCGCCGATGTCATCATCATCGAGCTGGATGATCGGCTGGTAGTAAAGCTCGAACTGGCCATGTTCGAGCGCATCGCGCAATTCGCCGGTCAGATGGTGCCGGCGTTCGGCCTCGAGCCGCATCGCCGGCTCGTAGAACCGGTAGGTCGAGCGGCCGCTTTCCTTGGCGGCATAGAGCGCAAGGTCGGCATGGCGCATCAGCACCTCCGCTTCGCCGGCATCGACAGGTGCCAGCGCAATGCCGATACTGCAGGTGACATGCTCTCGCGTGCCATCGAGATCAAAGGCCCTGGCAAGCGATTTGAGCAGCAGATCGGCAAAACGCTCGGCTCGGTCGGGTTCGACGAGCTGCAGCACGACGGCGAATTCATCGCCGCCGAGACGCGCCACGAGATCGCCCTCGTCGGCAAGAGCCAGCAAACGCTCCGCCACCTGGCAGAGAAGCGCATCGCCGGCGGCATGGCCCTTGCTGTCGTTGATTGTCTTGAAATGATCGACGTCGATATAGAGCAGCGCTACCGGCTTTTCGACGGAAGCAGTGATGGCCTGCTTGCGGATATGCTTGGAAAAGGCGGCGCGGTTCGGCAGGCGCGTGAGCGAGTCGTGCATGGCAAGATGCGCAAGCTTTGCCTCCACCGCGCGCTCTTCCGTCACGTCGTGGGAGATGCCCAGCAGATAGCGCGGCTCCTTGCCCTCGGGCGCTGGCAGGGCACGCTTGACAGTGCGCAGGATCCGCTTGCCGCCGTCAGCCCGCTCCATCGTTTCCTCGAAGCTGATCGTCGCACCGGTGGCGAATGCCTCGTGATCCTGTTTACGGAAGATCGCGGTCTGCTCGAGCGGGAAGAAGTCCCGGTCCGTCCTTCCAACCACGTCGCCGGCATCAAAGCCCATGATCTCGCCACAGGCCTCGTTCAGCAGAATATAGCGGCCATCCTCGCCCATATCCTTCACGAAGACGCCGACCGGCAGGTTATCGACGATGCTGTCGAGCAGGGAACGCGTATCGGTGATCTGGCGCTGTGCGGCATTCACCTCGGTCCGGTCCTGCACGATCGCCAGGATGGCATTCCTTCCTTCGAAACGCACTTCCCGTCCGTATGTCAGAACTTCGATGGTCTCGCCATTGGCCTTCAGATGCGTCCAGCGCTCGGCCTTCTCCATGTCGGAACGATCATGAACGGCGCTGAGCATCCGCTCCCGCTCGGCTGCCGGGCGGATATCGAGCACGGTCATGCGCTGATAGTCCTGCGGGCTGTAGCCGTAGAGCGTGAGCGCCGCATCGTTGACGATCAGGAAGCGTAGCGTATCGGGATCGTAGACCCACATCGGGGAAGGATGCGTCGCAAACAGCGAACGGAAATCGTCGACAAGGGCTTCGGGCTGCCCGGATATCGTCTGAAACGAGGCCATTGAGAAATTCACGCGGAACTGAAACCAATATGGAAAGTGGTATAGCCGAGAAAGCTAAATAAAATCACAATCATAAGAGGCCCAAACTTTGGGCGGCCGCCTGTAAAATAAGCAGCGGACGTTTCAAAACTCAGCCAATTCGCGATACAGTTGAAAGTTCTGCCGACCGCCACCCCAAGGTTCGAACACATAGCTGATTGTCAGGTGGAACCAATTCATTTCCAAAGAGTTATTTCCAGCTGAAAATACAACCCATCTGCAGGGAGGCAACGATGGGCACCTCCGCAATGACAAACCACGACAAGATCCGGAAATGGATCGAAGCACGCGGCGGCCATCCCGCCCGGATGAAAAGCGGCCTGGTCGGAGTCGAGTTAGGCAGGAAACCTCTGTCGAGAATATTTCCTGGGACGAATTCTTCAGGGTTTTCGACGCGAGCAGAGACAGTTTCCTGCATCACGACACGGATACGACCCGCCACTGATCACGGGCCACGGACGGTGCAGCTGGACCAAATAAAAAACCGGCACGGAGACCGGGCCGGTTTTTCATGTCTTTCCTTGGGAGGAAAACTCAATCGACGTTGAAGGTCAGCGGCTTGGCCTGCCGGATCGCCGGATGGGCCGTCAGCTTGCCCAGAACGACATCGTCCACGGCTGCATCCACATAGAGAAGAGCGATGGCGTCACCGCCCTGCTTGTCACGGCCGAGCTGGAAGTTGGCGATGTTGACGCCGGCCGCGCCAAGCGTCGTGCCGATAAAGCCGACCATGCCGGGGACGTCGGTATTGGCGATATAGATCATATGGCTGCCGACATCGGCGTCGAGGTTGATGCCCTTGATCTGGATGAAACGCGGCTTGCCGTCGGAGAAGACCGTTCCGGCAACCGAGCGCGTCATGGATTCCGTCGTCACCGTCAGCTTGATATAACCGTCGAAGACACCCGACTTGTCGCGCTTGACCTCGGAGAGGATGATGCCCTTTTCCTTGATCATGATCGGTGCCGAAACCATGTTGACGTCGGCCACCTGCGAGCGGATCAGGCCGGCAAGAACCGCCGAGGTCAGCGCCCGCGTATTCATGCTGGCGGTTACGCCGTCATAAAGGATTTCGATTTCCTTGATCGGCTCTTCCGTGACTTGGCCGACGAAGGCGCCGAGAACATCGGCGAGCTTGATGAACGGCTTCAGGATCGGCGCTTCCTCCGCCGTGATCGACGGCATGTTGATGGCGTTCGAAACCGCACCCTTGACGAGGTAATCGGCCATCTGCTCGGCAACCTGCAGGGCGACGTTCTCCTGCGCTTCCGTGGTCGATGCGCCCAGATGCGGCGTGCAGACGACGTTCGGCAGGCCGAAGAGCGGGCTTTCCTTGGCAGGCTCGACTTCAAACACGTCGAAAGCCGCACCGGCGACATGGCCGGACTTGATGGCATCGGCAAGGGCTGCCTCATCAACGAGACCGCCGCGGGCGCAATTGATGATGCGAACGCCGGGCTTGGTCTTGGCAAGCGCTTCCCTGTTCAGGATACCGCGCGTCTTGTCCGTCATCGGCACATGCAGCGTGATGAAAT
Source organism: Rhizobium sp. GCM10022189 (assembly GCF_042656325.1). NCBI lineage: Bacteria > Pseudomonadati > Pseudomonadota > Alphaproteobacteria > Hyphomicrobiales > Rhizobiaceae > Rhizobium > Rhizobium sp. GCM10022189. The sequence continues at coordinate 404,760 of NZ_JBHSOR010000004.1, read as the reverse complement.
CGGCCAGGGCGAGCAGCTCGTCGAGCTCGACCTTGGTGACGCCCATCTCCTCGGCGCGCTCCTTGGAAAGGAACGGGTCATAGGCAACGACATGCATCTTCAGGCCGATGGCGCGGGCGCACACGATGGAGCCGATATTGCCGGCGCCGATGACGCCCAGCGTCTTGCCGGTGATTTCGACACCCATGAATTTCGACTTTTCCCACTTGCCGGCCTGCGTGGAGAGATCGGCTGCCGGAAGCTGGCGGGCAACGGCAAACATCAGGGCGATCGCATGTTCGGCTGTCGTGATCGAGTTGCCGAAGGGCGTGTTCATGACGATGATACCGCGACGCGAGGCGGCCGGGATATCGACATTGTCGACGCCGATACCGGCGCGGCCGACGACCTTGAGGTTCTTGGCGGCTTCGATGATCTTTTCCGTCACCTTGGTGGCAGAACGGATGGCAAGGCCGTCATAATTGCCGATGACTTCGAACAGCTTGTCCTTGTCCTTGCCGAGCTGCGGCTGGAAATCGACTTCGACGCCGCGATCGCGGAAGATCTGGACGGCGGTTTCCGACAGTTCGTCGGATACGAGAACGCGAGGTGCCATGCGGGCCTCCTTCAAAGAGTTCAGCGATAAACTTGAATCGGGAATGCGAGGCTCCGCCATCAGGCGGAGCCGGATGCGATCACATCAGGCAGCAGCCTGGGAAAGCGCAGCCTTCTGCGTTGCGAAGGCCCAGGACAGCCAGGGCATCAGCTTCTGCATGTCGGCGGTCTCGATCGTCGCACCTGCCCAGATGCGCAGGCCGGACGGCGCGTCGCGATAAGCGCCGATATCAAAGGCAACGCCTTCCTTTTCGAGGAGAGCGACGAGGCCCTTGGCAAAATTCGCCTGGCCATCGGCATCGAGAGCTGCAACATCCTTGTCGACGATCTTCAGGCAGATCGACGTGTTGGATTCGATCTCCGGCTTGACGGCGAGGTTGGCGATCCAGTCGTTTGCAGCGACGAAATCGGCAATCACCTTGGCATTGGCATCGGCGCGACCGATCAGCGCCTTGAGCCCGCCGAGCTGCTTGGCCCAGAGAAGCGCATCGATATAATCCTCGACGCAAAGCATCGACGGCGTGTTGATCGTCTCGCCCTGGAAGATGCCCTCGATCAGCTTTCCGCCCGACGTCAGGCGGAAGATCTTCGGCAGCGGCCAGGCCGGCTGGTAGGAAACCAGCCGCTCGACGGCACGCGGCGACAGGATGAGGATGCCATGCGCGCCTTCGCCGCCCAGAACCTTCTGCCAGGAGAAGGTGACGACATCGAGCTTGGCGAAATCGAGGTTCTGCGCGAAGGCGGCAGAGGTTGCATCGCAGATCGTCAGGCCCTTGCGGTCGGCAGGGATGAAATCGGCGTTGGGAACGCGCACGCCAGAGGTCGTGCCGTTCCAGGTGAAGACCACGTCACGGTCGAAATCGACGGTGGAAAGGTCCGGAAGCTCGCCGTAGCCGGCTTCGATCTTGCGAACGTCCTTGAGCTTCAGCTGCTTGACGACGTCAGTGACCCAGCCTGCACCGAAGCTTTCCCAGGCGACCATATCGACGCCGCGCTCGCCGAGCAGCGACCACAGCGCCATCTCGACAGCACCGGTATCGGAAGCCGGTACGATGCCGATGCGGTAATCCGCAGGCACTTCCAGGATTTCGCGGGTAAGATCGATCGCCTGCTTCAGCTTGGCCTTGCCGACCTTCGCACGGTGCGAACGGCCAAGGGCCGCGTCGGAAAGAGCTTCGAGCGTCCAACCAGGACGTTTCGCGCAGGGGCCAGAAGAAAAATGGGTGTTTTGCGGACGCACGTCCGGCTTTGCGGTATTCGCCATATTGCTACCCTTCCAGATAGATGGCTCCTCGTTGGGGAGGAGTGTCCCGCCGCCGTGTTTATGGGCGAAGCCCGTCATAGTCAAGCGGGTGATGTCGTTTCTGGAAGCTATTTTGCCGCAGCGGCGATCACGTTTTCAGTCAGGTCCCGCTGGTTTCATGGACCAGCGCAGATCCGCGCCCGCCCCTTCGGCGCGGGGGCATCCTGGCAGTGGCCTCAGGAATCATCCGCCAAAACAGAAAGCCGCCCTCTACGGACGGCTTTCGATTATCCTTGAAGCTCTGGGCTTACTTATAGACCGGCTGCTGCAGCGGAATTTCCGGCGGCTCGTAGGCGACCGGCTGTGCGCATCCGCCGAACAGGTAGCGGGCGCCGACGCGAGCTTCGTGGACATTGACGCCACGGTCGCGGCCCGGACCGCCGTTTTCGTTGTAGCCGAACATGTTCCCGCCATCGATATGCAGGTAACGGTAGCCGACGTCGGCCTTGACGTTGCAGGTCACGTCGATCGAAGCGCCGGCCATGAGGGCGTAGCTGAACCGCCAACCGCCGCGACCGCCATGGACGACCTCGTCATCGCAACCGCTGCCGTCATCGGCGCAGGCGACGTTGCGGAGGTCCTTCCACTTGACGTAGGAACCACCGATACCGGCGCCGACGTAAGGCGTGAAGTAGGCATAGGTGCCGAGATCGACGTAGGCGTTGGCGAGAAGCGTGTAGGCCGTCATCGACGATACGTCGCGCGAAGTACATGCGACAACGCAGGCACCGAAGGCAGCGCCGCCGCCCGTTGTCGAACCGTGGAAGTCAGACTTGGCGAGATAGTCGAAGGTCAAATCGGTGCGCAGATAGCTGTTGATCTGATAGCCGACACCGCCGCCGAGGGTCCAGGTATCGTCCAGATCCGCACTGTCGAAATCGGCTTCGAGAGCATTGCTGCCCTGGAAGAACTTCGCGCCGCGCAGGTCGGTAAAGGCATAGCCGACATCGCCGCGCAGATACCAGCCGGTGGCTTCGCTGACGGCGACTTCCGGCGGCTGTTCCGGCACGGGCTCGACCGGAGCAAGATCGGCAGAATATGCATTCGACGCGACCAGCAGCGCGGCGAAAATACCGGACAAAGTTCGTTTCATGGATTCACCCCAGTCGGTTGCGTCGGCGCGCAGTGGCCGCCAAAACGGATACGCTTTTTATGGATAATGAATCGGAAACGTTAAAAGCTGCTTAACCATAAGAAGTAATTCGCATATTCGCAGCGGAACATGTTTCAGAAAAGTAAATGCGCGCGCCCCTCCCGTTTTGACTTCCAAGATCGGCAACCGGACAAATAAAAGGGACGCTAATTTCACGGCAGCAGACAAAGAGAGCGGAAAGAGAGGCAAACCGCATCACACGCATGGTCTTTGAGCCGCGGACCGCTTAAGAAGGCTAATATTTTCAATGTCGGATCAGCATATGCAGAACAGCAGCAGCCAGGCCGCCGATAACATTACCGAGCTCTACGAGCGGCATGCCAAAATCTGGGATGCGAGCCGCGGCAAGACGCTTTTTGAGCGCAGCTGGCTGGATCGCTTCACCGCACTGATCCCGCAAGGCGGCGCGATTCTCGATATCGGCTGCGGGTCCGGCGAGCCCCTCGCGCGCCATTTCATCGAAAGCGGCTATGCGCTGACCGGCATCGATTCCTCACCCAGCCTGATCGACATGTGCCGAACGCGTTTCCCGAATGCCAGCTGGCAGGTCGCAGACATGCGCCGCCTCTCGTCTGGCAGAAGTTTCGATGGGCTGATTGCCTGGGACAGCTTCTTCCATCTGACAGCGGAAGATCAGCGGCGCATGTTCCCGTTGTTCCGTGCCCATTCGAAGCCGGGAACGGCGCTGATGTTCACCAGCGGTCCGGCCCATGGTGAAGCCATGGGCGTCTTCGTCGGCGAGCCGCTTTATCACAGCAGCCTCGGCGCGGACGAATACCGTGCCCTGCTGCAGGATCACGGTTTTGCAGTTGTCGCTCACAAAGCCGAAGACCCGACCTGCGGCAACCACACGGTCTGGCTCGCCCAACACCGATAGAGCCACCAATGAAAAAGCCGGCGCGAGGGCCGGCTTTTTCAATCTCTTTTGCGGCGCTTTCAGGCTGCGCTGCGGACGCTCGAAATCGTGCCGATCAGATCGTTGACGATACGCTCGATCTGAGCACGGTCGTCGCCCTCGGCCATGACGCGGATCAGGGGCTCGGTACCGGACGGGCGGATAACGAGGCGGCCGTTCTTGGAAAGCTCGGCTTCCGCATCGGCAATCGCCTTGACCACCTGCAGGTCTTCCAACGGCTTGCCGCCCGCGATGCGGACATTGCGCAGAAGCTGCGGCACCGGCTCGAAGCGGCGGCAGACTTCGCTGACCGTCTTGCCCGTGCGCTTGACGGCGGCAAGGATCTGCAGCGCCGCCACCAGACCGTCGCCGGTCGTGCCATAGTCCGAAAGCACGATATGGCCGGACTGCTCGCCACCGACATTGTAATTGTGCTGGCGCATGTGTTCGACGACATAGCGGTCGCCGACCTTCGTGCGCGCAAGGCCGAGGCCCTTGTCCTCGAGGAAACGCTCAAGGCCGAGGTTGGACATGACGGTCGCGACGATGCCGTTGCCGCGCAGCTGCTGGCTCTCGGCCCAGCTCTCGGCGATGACGGCCATCAGCTGATCACCATCGACGATCGAACCGTTCTCATCGACGATGATGACGCGGTCTGCATCGCCATCGAGGGCAATGCCGATATCGGCGCGCACCTCATCGACCTTCTTCTGCAGGGCGACGGGGCTGGTGGAGCCGCAATTCAGATTGATGTTCGTACCGTTCGGATCGTTGCCGATCGTCACCACGTCGGCGCCGAGCTCCCAGAGCACGGCGGGTGCCACCTTGTAGGCTGCACCGTTGGCGCAATCGACTGCGACGCGCAGGCCCTGCAAGGTCACGTCACGCGGCAAGGTGCGTTTGACGTGCTCGAGATAACGGTAGATATCGCCGTCGACGCGCTTGGCGCGTCCGATTTCCTCAGCCTTGGCAAGCTGTCCCGACAGGTCCTTCTCGAGCAGGTCTTCGATCTGCGCCTCGATATCGTCGGAGAGCTTGTAACCATCGGGGCCGAAAAGCTTGATACCGTTGTCCTGGAACGGATTGTGCGAAGCCGAAATCATCACGCCGATATCGCATCTGAGCGAACGGGTCAGCATGGCAACGGCCGGCGTCGGAATAGGCCCGAGCAGGAACACGTCCAACCCGGCCGCGGTAAAACCTGCCACCAGGGCATTCTCCAGCATGTATCCCGAAAGGCGCGTATCCTTGCCGATCACCACGCGATGGCGATGGGCGCCGTTGCGAAAGATCGTGCCTGCAGCGATGCCGACCCGCATGGCAAGGTCCGGCGTCATGGGGAAGATGTTGGCCTCGCCACGGATGCCGTCCGTCCCAAAATAACGTCTTTTCATATGCACTCCTGCGCTTTCCGCGCGTCGTAGAAGCTTACGCATTTCTCAACCAGGAATCCGTCGTCAAGATTGGTGCTGCGCCTGAAACCTTGATTCAGACCTGTCTTCAGTCAGCGGAATGCCACAAAACCGCGCAACCGGCACGTAAATTACCAAGAAAACCGATTATATCCTGTTACTAATATTAAAAGGGCCGGATTCCCTGTGGAAATCCGGCCCTTTAGGAGAAATCCCCTTTTATTTCAGTGGGGCTGCGGTTCCAGCCCGCCCTCGGGTTCGTCACCCTTGGAAGCAGGGCGCACACCGGCCTTCGGCACGGCCGAGCCACGGCTCGGAGGCGAATCATCGCCAAGGTCGCGCGCAGGCTTTTCCCCACGGATCAGCGCCTTGATCTCTTCGCCGGTCAGCGTTTCGTATTCGAGCAGCCCCTCGGCAAGGGCGACGAACTCGTCGTGCTTTTCGGTCAGGATGTCCCTGGCCTGCTGATAGGCCTGGTCGATCAGGCGGCGCACCTCGTTGTCGATCTTCTGCGCGGTGGCTTCCGAAACGTTCTTCGACTGCGAAACCGAATGACCGAGGAAGACTTCCTGCTGGTTTTCGCCATAGGCAACTTGCCCGAGTTCGTCGGAGAAGCCCCATTGAGTGACCATCGCACGGGCAAGCTTGGTCGCCTGCTCGATATCGGACGAAGCACCCGACGTGATGTTCTCCTTGCCGAAGGTCAGTTCTTCGGCAACGCGGCCGCCCATCATGATGCACAGGCGCGAGATCATCCACTTGTAGCTCATCGAGTAACGGTCGCCCTCGGGGAGCTGCATGACCATGCCGAGTGCGCGGCCGCGCGGAATGATCGTTGCCTTGTGCAGCGGATCGGCGACGGCGACGTTCAGCGCGGTGATGGCGTGACCGGCCTCGTGATAGGCCGTGAGCTTCTTCTCCGCCTCGGTCATGGCCGAAGAGCGGCGCTCCGCACCCATCATGATCTTGTCCTTGGCGTCTTCGAATTCCTGCATGGTGACGACGCGCTTGTTGCGGCGGGCGGCCATGAGGGCAGCTTCGTTGACGAGGTTCATCAGATCGGCACCGGAGAAACCGGGCGTGCCGCGAGCCAGGACCTTGAGATCGACATTCGGCGCCAGCGGAACGTTGCGGGCATGAACCTTGAGGATGCGCTCGCGGCCGACGATATCGGGGTTGGGAACCACGACCTGCCGGTCGAAACGGCCCGGACGCAACAGCGCCGGATCGAGAACGTCGGGACGGTTGGTCGCGGCGATCAGGATGATGCCTTCATTGGCTTCGAAGCCGTCCATCTCGACGAGGAGCTGGTTCAGCGTCTGTTCGCGTTCATCGTTACCGCCGCCGAGACCGGCGCCACGATGGCGGCCGACGGCGTCGATTTCGTCGATGAAAATGATGCAGGGCGCATTCTTCTTGGCCTGCTCGAACATGTCGCGCACGCGGCTTGCACCGACGCCGACGAACATTTCGACGAAGTCCGAACCGGAAATGGTGAAGAACGGTACGTTGGCTTCGCCGGCAACCGAGCGGGCAAGGAGCGTCTTGCCGGTACCGGGAGGGCCGACGAGCAGCACGCCGCGCGGGATCTTGCCGCCGAGGCGCTGGAACTTCTGCGGGTCGCGCAGGAACTCGACGATTTCTTCGAGATCCTGCTTGGCCTCGTCCACACCGGCAACGTCGTCAAAGGTGACGCGGCCATGCGCCTCGGTCAGAAGCTTGGCCTTGGATTTGCCAAAACCCATCGCTCCGCGGGAACCGCCCTGCATCTGGCGCATGAAGAACAGCCAGACGCCAAGGATCAGCAGCATCGGCAGCAGCGTTCCGAGATAGCTGAGGAAGCCGGAAGAACCATCGGTTTCCGGACGCGCAGTGACGGCAACATTCTTGGACTGCAGGCGATCGAGCAGACTGTCGTCGATCACGGGCGAATAGGTCTGGAACGTATTGTTGTTCTCCAGATAGGTTCCGGTCAGCCTGTTGCCGGTGACCACGACATCCTTCACCCGGCCCGCGTCGACCTCACGCAGGAACTGCGAATAAGGGATTTCACGCGAACCCGTCTGCGCCGGAGCCGTCTGGAACATACTGAAGAGGGCGATCAGCAGAAGCGCTATGATCGCCCACAAGGCGAAATTACGTAAGTTAGGGTTCATCGAACTCCCCAGCACTGGACGGTCGCCTCATGGCGGCCGTCATATTTGGTCTCTAACATAGGGTTGCGCCAGGCCATTGCCAAGGCAATCCACTCTGTCAGATCGTTTTTCCGTCAATACTTCTTAAAGGCGGCTCCGCATAGGGCGCCCTTGAGAAAACTGCCGAAAGCCTGTCGGCAAAGGTGAAATCAAATCGTGTCAAAAAGCGGTCGAAGGGGGCAAAATGGGGCGCCAAATCGACCGACCGCGCCGTTTCCGGCAATAAAGACCCCTCCCGGGCAGAGATGACCGGCGCAGAGGCGGCTGCCCGTTTCCATATCGCCCGGGGCAGATCCCGGCTCCAGTCCCGGTCATCGCCCCGCCCGTGACCGGGATCCGGCAAATCCTGGTCCTCGGGGGCGGAAGACCCCTTCCGCCTTGTTACGTCATTCGTCGCGCCGGCACGCGCCACGATTTCTATGGTTGCCCCTGACCTGTTTCTCGCAGCAAATCTCCCATCCCAGACCCCGAGCTCTCCCGGCCGCAGCACCAGAGGCAGGATGCCCCGGCTCTCGCGTGCCAGGTAAAGCCCGTCATGCCGCAGATCGAATACGACGCGGCCGACAGTCGTGCGCCCGGGCTTGCCAGCGGTGGCGAATGCCAGAAGTCGCTCCATCTGCATCCGTCCCGGTACAAACGGCTGGCCGCCGAAAACGGCCGTCAGACGACCGAGCGCATAGTCAAGAACTCCGCGATCCTGCCTCAAGCCTTCAGGCATCACCTGCCCCAGCAAACCGCCATGGAGCCGGAAATGGCGATCCAGCCACGCGGCCCCATCGGAAGAAAGGGCCAGCCGCTCCCTCCAGGCAGCGCGGACATCGGTCCCGGCGCTCCCCTCGGCGGCAAGCTGCCGGCGCATCCGCACACGCTCGTATTTCACATCCTCGTTGCTGGGATCGTCGATCCAGGCCACGTCGCGCGCGGTCAGATAGCGGCGGATATCGGCCCGCGTGGAGAAAAGTAGCGGCCGCAGGATCCAGAAACGCCGGTCGAACAGCACGCCGTCCGCAATGCCGGTCGAAATCTGCTCCGCGCGCATTCCACGCATCTGCAGCGTTTCGTGCTGGTCGTCCAGCGTATGCCCGGTCACGATGAGGCTCGCATCGAGCGCTTGCGCCGCCTCGGCAAGAAGGCCGTAACGCGCCTCGCGTGCTGCGGCCATGATGCCGGTTTTCGGTTTTTCCCCCTGCCAGACCATCGTCCGGTGCACAATGCCCGACGACGCGCAGAGAGCGGCGACCCGGCCGGCCTCATTCGCGGATTCGCTGCGCAGAGCGTGATCGACAGTCGCGGCGCAAAGGGAAATGGGAATATCAGGGTTGGCCTTCAGCGCGTCTCGCAGCAAAAGCAGCAGGCCACTGGAATCGCTCCCGCCGGAAATCGCGACGAGAATGCGCGCGGGCGTCTTAAGCGAAGCGAGGAAACGGCTGATTGCCGCCTCGGGAGAAATGGGGTCTTCCGGAAGCAAACCGGAAGACCTTAGCAGGCGAGACGTTTCTGTTCGCTCGCGACCTTGTTTATAACGGCACGGGAGGCCTTCGGATAGCGCTTGGTGACTTCGCGAAGCGTGGCGCAGGCCGTGTCGGTATTGTCGAGCGCGGCAAGCGACATGCCAAGCTTCAACAGCATCTCGGGCGCCTTTTCGGACGTGCCGTATTTCTGGTGGGCGTTCAGGAAGGTCTTCGCCGCTTCGTTGAACTTGCCCTGCGAATAAAGCGCCTCACCGAGCCAGAAATTGGCATCCGGGGCGCGTGCGCTGTTCGGATAACGGGAAATGTACTGGGTGAATTCCTGCTCGGCCGTACCATAGTCGCCGGAAAGCACGTGGCCGTAGGCCGCCCTGTACTGGTCGCCCTCGCTACCGAGCGAGGCCGTCTGCTGTGGTCCGGCCGCATCCGGCAGCGGTGCGGAACCGACCGTCGCGTTTTCGTTCATGGAATTGCCGACAGGGTTGCCGTTCTGGTCGAACTGGATGGAACCGAGTTCGCGCGGCGGCTGACCGAGGCCGTCATTGGCCGGCACATCGGTGGAGGGAGCCGTTTCGGCTCCCTGCGGGGCTTGGATGACCCTGGCGATATCGTCACCACCGCCGGATGCCGGCGGCGCGACATCGGCCTCGCTCTTCTTCACCGGCGTCTTGGCTCCGCCGCCACCGCTTGCGCCGCCCGTCTTCTCGAGCTGCTGGAAGCGGAATTCGTTGTCTTCCTGCTGCTTGCGGATCGTCTCCTGCATCTGGAGGAGCTGATAGCTCATTTCCTCGATACGGCCGTTCAGCTGCCGCATCTGGTCTTCCATCTGCTGGATGCGGATTTCCGCATCGCCGCTCTGCACCTTGACAATTGGCGCTGTCGGCTGGCCCTGTTGCGCGGATTGGCCGCCGATATGCAAGCCGAAGAACGAAGCGGAATAAGCCGCTCGCTCGCTCCCGGTCACGGCCGCAAGGCACAGCATGCCTGCCACGACTAGTTTCTTCATCTGTATCGTCCTGTCCCAGTGATTCTTCGCGCCCCGATGGCACGAACAGGAGATTTTTCCAATTGCTGTCAAAAAGCAACGGAGTCTGGCCAAAGTGTGGTCAAAAAGAAAGGCGGCCTGCAAGGGGCCGCCTCCTCAAAATCCCGGTTTTGCCGGAAATTACATGCCTGCGCCACCGAGGACGGTGACGGCGCGGCGGTTCTGCGACCAGCAGGAAATATCGTCGCAGACGGCAACCGGACGTTCCTTGCCGTAGGAGATCGTCTTCATACGCTGGGCCGGAACGCCGCGCGAAGCGAGATAATCCTTGGCAGCGGCCGCACGACGGGCGCCGAGAGCGAGGTTGTATTCGCGCGTACCGCGTTCGTCGGCATGGCCTTCGACCGTGATTGCGTAATTCGGATAGCGGGCAAGCCACTGGGCCTGACGGTCGAGCGTCTGGGCAGCGTCTGCGCGGATCGTCGTGGAATCGGTGTCGAAGAAGATACGGTCGCCGACATTGACCGTGAAGTCCTGGGCGGAGCCAGGCGTTGCCGCGCCGGCACCGAGGCCGAGATCGCCAGCGCTGTTCGGCACGTTCTTCTTGTTGGCGCAGCTCGCAAGAGCGAGGCCGGCGACAAGTGCGATCATGACGGGGTTGCGGGCGAAATTCTGCAGACGGCTCATTGCCGGGGTGTGAATTCGGCTCATGGCCGGGTCTCCTTGCGACTTCAATCAGGGTTGCCGGACAGTAACCGCACTCGGTTAACCGGCCATCAAAGATTATGGTTAACGATTTGCTGATTTGTCCCTGCATTGCCCATTTTCAGGACTTTGCGGCGACATGAAGGCGATTTTTCAGCCCTCCACTACTCCAGAAGCGGCGACCAGGCCGGGTCGGATGCAAAGGTCGGGGTCTTGATGAGCTGTTCGTTGTAACCCGTCAGGTCGATCGAATAGAGCTGCGGACCGCCCGCCCCCGCGGCCTGACGGAAGAACATGATGACGCGGCCATTCGGCGCCCAGGTCGGGCCTTCGTTATGGAAACCGGTCGTCAGAATGCGCTCGCCCGAACCGTCCGGCTTCATCACGCCGATCGAGAACTTGCCGCCCGACTGCTTCGTGAAGGCAATCAGATCGCCGCGCGGCGACCAGACCGGCGTGGAATAGCGGCCGTCACCGAAGGAAATACGGGTCTGGCCCGAGCCGTCGGCATTCATGACATAGATCTGCGACTGTCCGCCGCGGTCGCTTTCGAAGGCGATGCGATTGCCGTCGGGCGAATAGGAGGGCGACGTGTCGATCGCAGCCGTCGACGTCAGGCGGGTTGTCGTGCGCGAGCGCAGGTCCATCGTGTAGATGTTCGAGTTGCCTTCCTGCTGCAGGCTCATGATGACCTTCTGGCCATCGGGAGAAAAGCGCGGCGAGAAGGTCATGCCCGGGAAATTGCCGACGACCTCACGCTGCCCGGTCTCGAGTTGCAGCAGATAGACGCGCGGCTGCTGGTTGGCGAAGGACATGTAGGTGACTTCCTGCCGGTTCGGCGAGAAACGCGGCGTCAGGACGAGGTCGCTGCCATCGGTCAGCATGCGCACGTTGAAACCGTCCTGGTCCATGATCGCCAGCTGCCGCTTGCGCTGCTGCTTGGTGCCCGATTCGGATACGAAGACGACACGGGTATCGAAATAACCCTCTTCGCCGGTGATCTGCTTGTAGATCGCGTCAGCGATAATGTGGGCGACGCGGCGCCAGTTTTCCGGCTGCGTGTAGAACTGCTGGCCGGTCATCTGCTGGCCGGCAAAAGTGTCCCAGAGACGGAATTCGGCGCGAAGGCGACCATCCGCTTCCTGGGTGACGCGGCCTGTGACCAGGGCCTGGGCATTGATGACCTTCCAGTCCTCGAAGCGCGGCGAGGCGTCCGGATTGGAAATCTTCTCGATGAAGGCCGTCTTGTTGATCGGCGCGAACAGACCGGACCTCTGCAGGTCGGCGGCAATGACCTGGGAAACCTGCGCGCCCATGTTGCCCTGCAGGAAGTCCGTCACTGCGATCGGCAGCGGCTGAACGTTACCCTTGTTGATGTTGATCTCAACAAGCGCGTTGGCCGGCGTTGCAAAGGCGGCGGCGGTCATCAGGCCGGCTGCGACCATGATGGCGCGGAAGAAGGAACACTTTGTCATACCAAACAGCCTTTCAGCATCTATGGAGTCGGATCGCCGGGTTCGAAGCGCAGGACGACTTCTTTCCAGGATTCGTATTTGTCTTTCGGAAGCGTGGTGAATGGGGACGCGCGCTGCACCGCGCGGAGAGCTGCAGCTGACAGACTTTGCCGCGCAGCCTCATCGCCGCCCGACGCCGTTACCAGCGGCGACCCCTTGATCGCAAGCTTCAGGTGAACAGTGATCAGAACCTTGCCACTCTTCAGCGAATCTGCCGGGACATTGAAATAAGTGGATACTGCCTGACGGATTGATTCCGCTGACGCGTCGGATGTCGCTGTCCCGAAGGGCTGCGCCGATACCTCGCAGGCAAAGCCCGTCAGCGCGCCGAACAGGATCGCGGCGGCAAGAGACTTGGTACCGTGCGAGAGGTCCGTCAGCATCTAGATTCCCAGATCGCTCGGATCGAAATTGACGACGACTTCGTTCCAGGCGTCGTATTTGTCTTTCGGCAAGCTTGAGAACGGCGCCGATTTCATGATGGCACGATAAGCGCCGCCTGCCAGAGCCCGGCGGGTAGAATCATTATCGCCACCGGTCGCTTCGACTTCCGGTTCACCGATGATATTGCCGTCCTGATCGAGCTTCATGTGCACCTTGATGCGCACATCCGCCATGCCTTCCATGCCAGGAATGACCGACCAGTTGCCGGCGATTGCGCTCTTCAGCGCATCCATTTCACTGAGAGACAGTTTCGAAGCGCCGTTGGTGGCCTTCTTTGCGCCCAGCGACGCTTCCTGCGTCGAACGCTTGGCACCGCCGGCAGAGGGATCGGTCTTGTTCAAAAGTGCCGAAATCTCGTCCGCATTGAAGTCGCTCTTCATCGACGACGCGGATTTCGCCACTTCCTGCTTCTTGTCAGCTTTCTTCTTGTCCGTCGGCGTTTCCGCAGCTTTCGGCTGGTCCGGGGTCTTCTCCGGGGGCTTTTCGGCAGCCTTCGGCTCCGGCGGCTTGACCTGCGGCTTGACGACCGGCGTCGGCACCTTGTCGGGCAATGCTTCCGCATCCGGCTTCGGCGGCTCTTCAGGCTTGGCCTGTTCTTCCGGCGGCTTTTCCTCGGGCTTCGGCGGCGGCGTTATTTCTGCCGGCTTGGTCTGGGGAATGGAAGCGACTTCCTTCGGCTGTTCGACCTCGGTCTCTTCCTTGTTGATTTCCTTGACGTCGTTCGGCTTGGGGTCGATCTGTGGCTGCGGCTTGTCGCTCGAATTGGCGGCAGCCGCTTCGCTGTTGCTCGGCTTTGCGTTCGGAACCGGCGGCGTCTTCAGGTCGACATTGTTGTCGCCGGCATTTTCCGCGGGCTGCGCGATCGGCGGGCGAGTCGTCGGCACCGGCGCAGAAGTCTCCTTCTTCGGAGCCTTCTTGTCGCCCTGCTGCATCTGCGTAATGGATTCCACCGGCACGAGATCGACCGGCATCGCCTCGAAATCCTCCACCTTGAAGGATTCCGGAGCGCTCAGCGACACCAGCGCCCAGGTGAGCACCAGCCCGTGCAGAACCGCAGATGTGACGACGCTGGTCTTCATCTTGAGCGTTACTGGTCCTTCTTCTGCTGCGTCACGAGGCCGATATTCTTGAAGCCCGCGCCCTGGATGCGGGCCATGACGTCGGCGATCACGCCGTAAGGCGCCGTCGCATCGCCGCGCACGAAGATGCGCTCGTTATAGCCGGTGGTGGCGATCGCCTCGAGCTTTGCCGCAATCTCTTCGGCCGGGATCGGCGTTTCCTGCAGATAGACTTCGCCGCTGTTCTTGACCGAAATCGTGATCGGCTGCGTCTCGGAATTCAGCGCCTTGGCCTGCGTTTCCGGCAGGTCGATCGGCACGCCGACCGTCATCATCGGGGCCGCCACCATGAAGATGATGAGCAGCACGAGCATGACGTCGACCAGCGGCGTCACGTTGATTTCGGAGATTACTCCCTTGCTGCGGCCACCGCGGCGGCGGCGTCCGCCGCCTCCTCCGCTATTGCCTCCTACAGCCATACCCATGGTCGTCTACTCCGTTACTGCGCGGCCTGGCGCGGCTGCAGCTTCTCGTCGATCTGGCGCGAAAGGATGGCGGAGAATTCGTCCGCAAAGCCTTCCATGCGAGCCGAGAGCTTGCCGGCGTCGGCGGAGAACTTGTTGTAGGCGATAACCGCCGGAATAGCGGCGACGAGGCCGATGGCGGTCGCCAGAAGCGCTTCCGCGATACCGGGTGCGACGACCGCAAGGTTGGTCGACTTCGAACCGGCGATTGCCTGGAACGAGGTCATGATACCGACGACCGTGCCGAAGAGGCCGATGAACGGGCCGGCCGAGCCGATCGTTGCAAGCGAGCCGAGGCGGGCCGAGAGATATTCGGATTCACGGGCAAGCGTTACGTCCATGGCGCGGTCGATACGCATCTGCAGGCCGATCGGCGACCGCGCGCCGCGCTCGAAGGATTTCTTCCATTCGCGCATCGCTGCAACGAAGATCGCCGCAAGGCCGGTATTGTTGCGCTCCGAAAGCGTCCGGTAGAGCTCTTCCAGCGACTGGCCCGACCAGAAGACCTGCTCGAACTTGTCGAACTGGCGGCGGGCACGGCCGTAAGCCAGATATTTGTCGATGACGATCGCCCAGGTCCATACCGAGGCGGCGATGAGGCCGAGCATGACCAGCTTGACGACAAGACCAGCCTGCATGAAAAGCGACCAGAGGCTGACGTCGGTCGTGGCTGCTGCCAATCCTACTTGTTCCATAGATCCAAAATCCCCGAATCCAAACGCCCGGCGCTTGACCGGGCGGCACAAAGTGATCTCGCAAGAATGTCTGGCGGCCGCCGCCCAAAGCCCTGGTCAAGCTTCCAAGCTCTTCTTCCGCCTTCTTGCCGTCAAATTTGGTCAAAGGAAGGCGTGCGTCGCACAAACTCCGACTCCGCGAGTAAGACACCATTATGGTTAATAGATCGTTAGTGCCGGACTATGACAGCGGGAATGTCGCGGGAGATTTTGTTCCTGGATTAACTTGACCGGAGAATTGTCCGGTTGCTGAACACAGCGCTCATCTTGCAGCGCGGCAATTCCTTCACAAAATTCAAGTTTTTACAAGCCCTCGATTCCGCCAGTTTGACGCAGGAAACGGCTGCCCATCCCGACCCTTTCAGCTTTCCGGAATAAGCATCTGCCGCGCCAGTGCCTCCGGCAACCGGCGCGGCCGCCCCTTTGCGTTGATGACGGCGATGATGACCTTTGCCGATATCAGCAGCGTTTCGTCGCGGCGGATCTCCTGGTTGAGCACCATCTTGGCGCCGCCGGCCTTTTCGGTATGGGTCACGACGGTCAGGATATCGTCCATGCGCGCCGGGCTCTTGAAGTCGATCTCCATGCGATGGACAACGAAGACGAGCCCTTCCTCGTCGGCATTGACGAGTTCGCGCTGCTCGACGCCAAGGCAGCGAAGATAGTCCGTGCGGCCGCGTTCGAGGAAATGCAGATAGCGTGCGTGATAGACCAGACCGGAGAAATCCGTATCTTCATAATAGACCCGCTGCACGAGCCGGTGCCCCGCCTCGGTGAGTTCTCCGGAAATAGAAAAGCCGTGTTCCGCCATAATTTTCTCCAAACTTTCCGGCCCTGTTTGACGCAACGCGTCTCGACAGGCAAGCATTGAACAATTGTCATATTTCCTAATTATTCCCGTTAGGAAGCAACCCATGAGGAGCCAGTGGCATGAAGATTGCAGTGATGGGCGGAGACGGATTCATCGGTTGGCCAACCTCGCTGCATCTCTCCGATGCCGGGCATGACGTCCACATCCTCGACAATCTCTCGCGCCGCTGGATCGACACCGAACTCGGCGTCCAGTCGCTGACGCCGATGGATTCCATCCAGGAGCGTACCCGTATCTGGCACGCAGAGACCGGCCGCCGCATCCACTTCAATCTCATCGACCTTGCCCGCGACTACGAACTGCTGAAGAAATGGCTCGCGGAAAACCGGCCGGACGCGATCATCCACTTCGCCGAGCAGCGTGCCGCGCCCTATTCGATGAAGAGCGACCGCCACAAGAACTACACCGTCAACAACAACGTCAGCGCCACACATAACCTCCTGAACGCGCTGGTCGAACTGCAGCTCGATGCACATCTGGTCCATCTCGGCACGATGGGCGTCTATGGCTATTCGACTGTTGGAGCCGCCATCCCCGAAGGTTATCTGCCCGTCGGCATCGAAACGATGGACGGCGAAACGGCCTCCCAGGAAATTCTCTACCCATCCAATCCCGGCTCGATCTACCACATGACCAAATGCCTGGATCAGTTGCTCTTTCAGTTCTATGCCAAGAATGACAGCCTCAGGATCACCGATCTGCATCAGGGCATCGTCTGGGGCACGCACACCGAACAGACGCGCCGTCACCCGCAGCTCATCAACCGTTTCGACTATGATGGCGATTACGGCACGGTCCTGAACCGTTTCCTCATTCAGGCGGCCATCGGTTATCCGCTCACGGTTCATGGCACCGGCGGCCAGACACGCGCCTTCATCCATATCCAGGATTCGGTCCGCTGCATCGAACTGGCGCTGAAGAACCCGCCCGCCCGCGGCTCCCGCGTCGAGATCTTCAACCAGATGACGGAGACCCATCGCGTGCGCGATCTCGCCGAGATGATCGCCAGGATGAGCGGCGCCGAGATCGTCTGGCTGCCCAACCCGCGCAAGGAAGCGGCCGAGAACGATCTCGTCGTCAAGAACGATAAGTTCCTGGGCCTCGGCCTCAATCCGATCACCCTGCAGGCAGGCCTGCTGGACGAAATCGTCGAGGTCGCCAGGAAATTCGCCTACCGCGTCGACCGCTCCCGTGTCCCGGCCGTCTCCGCCTGGACGAAGGATATTGCCGCGACGATCAATCACGACCCGGAAGGCAAGCGGCTGAAGTCCGTATCATGAGTGGCGCTTTCCTTTCGACGTACCGCCCCCGCGGGAGCGAGGCCGTTCAGGAAAGTGCTCCGCATCCATGACCCCCGCCCCGCGTTTCGCCTACGTCACTCTTGTCACCAATGCCGATTACGCCCTGGGTGCCACGGCGTTGGCAAACTCCCTGCGCCGCACGGGCACGGAGGCCGCCATCGTCATCCTGCATACCGGCGGTGTCGTCGCGGCCAGCCTCGCCCCGCTGGAAAGTCTCGGCTGCCGGCTGATCGAAGTCGAGCATCTGCCGCTGTCCGATGCCTTCAACGAGCGCCATGCACGCGGCAGTCTCCACGCAGCCGCCCCTTTCACCAAAGGCCGCAAGCCGGCCTTTCATTCGCCGCTCGATAACTTCTGCAAGCTCCGCCTCTGGCAGCTCGTCGAATATGAGCGTTGCGTTTTCATCGATGCGGACGCGATCGTTCTGAAGAACATCGACAAACTCTTCGACTACCCGGAATTCTCCGCAGCACCGAATGTCTATGAAAGTCTCGCCGACTTCCGCCGCATGAATTCCGGCGTCTTCGTTGCCCGTCCGTCGGAGGAAACCTTCCGGCGCATGCTCGAGCTTCTGGATCAGCCCGCCATTTTCTGGCGGCGCACCGACCAGACCTTCCTCGAGACGTTCTTTCCCGATTGGCACGGCCTGCCGGTCTATTACAACATGCTGCAATATGTCTGGTTCACAATGCCGGCCCTGTGGGATTGGAAGAGCATTTCCATCCTGCACTATCAATATGAAAAACCTTGGGAAAAAGATCATCCCAAGGCGACAAGGCTACAACCCTTGATCGATTTGTGGCACAGTTTCCACACGGGCGGCCCTGTGCCGGAGATCGCATCTCTGGCCAATCCGGATGAGGCGGGATGAAAGTACTGGTATCGGGCGGGACAGGCCTCGTCGGACGTTATATCGTCGAAGAGCTGCTGTCGGCCGGATATCAGGTGATAGTCGGCGGACGGCGCGCACCGCTCCCTCGGTCCTTCTCCCGTCCGGTCGATTTCGCTCCGCTCTCGCTCGATCCGGACGAGGACGCTATCGGCGCCTTCGATGACGCCTATTTCTTCGTGCACGCCGCCTTCAGCCACGTCGAAGGAAAATACCGCGGCGGCGAAGGCGATGACCCGAAGGCGTTCCGCCGCCAGAATCTCGACGGCACGGCAAAGCTCTTCGAAGCGGCAAAGCGCGCCGGCACGCGCCGTTGCATCTTCCTGTCCAGCCGCGCCGCCTATGGCGAACACGCATCGGGCTCCGAACTTTTCGAAACCATGGCCGCAGCACCTGAAACCCTCTACGGCCAGGTCAAGCTTGACGCGGAACGCACGCTCGCCCACCTTTCCGGCCCAGGCTTTGCGGGAGCAAGCCTGCGCTCGACCGGCGTTTATGGCGACCGTTCTCCAAACAAATGGGATCGCCTGATCGACGACTATCTCACCGGCCGACCTGTCCCCGCGCGCGCCGGAACCGAAGTACACGGGCGCGATCTCGGCCGCGCCGTGCGGCTGATGCTGGAAACGGAAAGCACCCGGATTTCCGGGGAAGTCTTCAACGTCTCGGATATCGCCGTCGACACAAGGGATATTCTTTCACCGATAAAACATCGCGCCCACTGTCCCTTCCCGCTGCCCGAGGGAGCGGACAAGACGAAGCTTTGTGCCATGAATACGGGCAAGATCCGTGCGCTTGGCTGGAAGCCCGGCGGCATGCCTCTTTTCGAGCAGACGATGGGGCAGTTAGCCGAGAAACAAATGCTTCCCCGGCCCAGTTCCACGCAAGTCTGATCTGGCAAAGTGCGCCCCAAATGTAATCGGGGGTCTATTATGCAGATTGCAACCGTTTCGGCATCCACCCTTCTGCGTGGCACTCAACCGGCACAATCCGGCGTTTCGTCCACGGGGGACGAGCCTGACACCGGCGTATTGAAGATCCAGCAGCAATCGCTGGCGCTGGAGCAGGTGCGCAATTCTCTCGCAAGCTCCGCCGACGATGCAAAGAGCCGCGCCCAGCGCAAGCTCGAAGAAGCGAAGCAGGAGCTGCAGGCGCTGAAAACGGCGGGCTTTCCGCCTGAAGTGATTGCGCGTCTTGCCGCCGAACTCGCGCGCAAGGTCGGCGCCGCTGCCTCCGAATTCGCTTCGGCCGTGGCCACCGGCGGTTCCACCGACGCAAGTGCCGCGACCAGCACGGCAGCAGCATCGGCTTCCGCCGCCGCAACGACCGATACCGCCACGAATGCTACGGCCAGCGTTGTCGCAAGCGATGCGGCGGCTTCCACCGAGACGACGCAGGATACAGAAGCGACGACGGAAGCGACCGACGACGGCACGAATGCCGCGGAAACGGATGGTGCGGCCCATGCCCGCAAGGCCTATCAGGAAATCGTCGAAGATGGCCCGAAGTCGTCGGCAATTTCGGCCGATGACCGCAAGGCGATGGAAGAGTTCAAATCCATCGTCCGCGAATTGAAGCAGATTCTCGAAAAGGCGATGCGCGACCTGCGCGAGAAGAACCGCGATGCCGCTTCAGACGCTGCGATCGGTGCGGCGCAGTCGGCCGTGACCGGCCTCTCGGCTGCGGTGCCGGCGGCGACCATTCCCTCCAGTATCGTGGTCTAGGCTCTCGGCGCTGCCGTCTGCGGCAGCAGATAAATGGTCACCTGGTTGACGAGCAGGACGAGGCAGGCCGCAAAGACGGTCGCAAACAGCCTGTCCAGCAGGGCGGAGGCCGGCAGGGCATGATCGGCTGTTCCCATCGCCATCATGAGCAGCGGCGTCGTTACGATCGAATAGGCGAGATAGTTCCTGGCCCGCAGAAAGGGCCTGATACCGCCGAGCACGGCAACAAGAAGCACATCGATCCAGGCGGGCAAGGCAAGGAAAGACAGCAGTCCCGCGCAGCAGACGCCGAAAAGGACGCCGATCACTCTTTGCGTCGTCTTGAGCGGCAAACGTTCCGGCCGCCGCTCGATCAGCAGCACCAGCGCCAGCCCCGCCCAATGCACGTCATGACCGGGAAACAACAGGTGGACGAGCGAGACGGCGCCCAGGCAGGAGACCAGCCGGACAGGATATTGCCAGCCAGCCGGCTCCGTCAGCGAGCGCCGCAGCCTCATGAATTTCTGTCGGGCGGTCGGCTTCCTTTCCTCCTCCGCGGCCCCTGCGGCATGGCCGCTTACCTGGGCGACGATGGCTGCCATCCCCATGTGCAGGACGACGGCAAAGAGCGCCCCGCCAGTGACGACCGCAAAAATAAGCGGCGGACTTGCCGTCGTTGTCGAAACGATGCCGCCGACCATGACGAGATAGAAGATGAAGCGTATGGAGGCGGCGACCGTTGCGCGATCAAAACCGCCGATAACGCCGGCAAACGCAGCCGTCGCCAAAAGGCCGATCTGCCAGGCTCCCCCGAAACGACCGAATGCGCAGGCAATTCCCGCCGCAAGCATCAGGGTGAGCAAGGCAGCACCCGCGCTCATTGCTTGCGCCTGCAGTCTGCCCTGCGCTACCGTCCCGCTCATCGCCATGCCGCCGATCAGGCCGAGCCCCGTATGATGGCCCCTCGCCGCAAGCAGTGCCGGAACGGCCATGGCAAGCGCCGACACGACGATTTCGATCGCCGTCACTTCCTTTTCAGTCGACCAGCGAAAGGCTCCGGCTACGTGATTGAGTGTCTTTTCCATCAGCTGCCCCTCAAGCCCGAAGCTGGGCTCGATCGAAATAATACGCAGTGCGTATGATATGTCTAGCAACCGCGATGCGCCTGCGACACTGATCCTGCGTTCCGTCCTGCTGCTCGGCCGCCGGCTGCGCGCCGCGCGCCCGGATGGCCCGCACAGCCTGTCGACGATCGCGATTCTCGCCACCCTCCACCGCCTGGGGCCGATGCCCGCATGGCGGCTTGCCCTTGAGGAACACCTGCAACCGCAATCGGTCACGCGCATCATCGCGGCCCTTGAACGCGACGGGCTTATCAGCCGCGCGCGCAGCGAAACCGACCGCCGCGAGATCGAACTGTCGATCACACCTCACGGCCGCACGGTACTCTCGCAGGACATCGGCTCCCGCCGCGCCTGGCTGGAAAAAGCGATGGACGACCGCCTGACGCCGGAAGAACGCAAAACACTGATGGAGGCGTCGGAAATCATGCTGAAGCTCGCCGATGCCCATAACGAGGACGAGGCGCAATCGGGCGAACAATAGACCATTTTCGCCCACCGCAGGCAGTCGCAAGCGATTATCCTCGCCGCACAACGATATTGGATATGAAATGACCCCCAAGGAATTGAAGGCTCAATTGCGCGCCGAGCGTCTGGCGGCCCGGGATGCCATCCCGGCGAATCTTCGTGCAGCCAAGAGCCTCGACATGGCGGCTCACGCCGGCGATGCGGTTGCTTTTGTGCCGGGCACGATCATTTCCGCCTTTTTGCCGATCCGTTCGGAAGCCGATCTGCAGCCGTTGATGGCACGGTGGCGCGGCCGCGGCGCCCGTCTCTGCGTACCGGCAATCATTGACAGGCAGACCATCGTCTTCCGCGAACTCGTCCACGGCACGGCATTGGTCAGCACCGGTTTCGGCACGGTCGGCCCCAGCGAAGAGGCTGCCGTCCTCGACCCGGAAATCATGCTCGTGCCGCTGTCGGCCTTCGATTCCCGCGGCCACCGGATCGGCTACGGTGCGGGCCATTATGACCGGGCAATCGACCGTGCCAGGCAAAAAGGGCTGTCTCCGAAGCTGATCGGCATTGCATTTGACTGCCAGGAAGTGGCAGAGGTACCCGCTGAGCCGCATGACATAAGCCTGGATGCCATCCTGACGGAAAGCGGCCTGCGCCATTTTACCTCGCGGATTGGATAGGGAATGCGACTGCTATTTCTGGGTGACATGGTCGGCAAGACGGGACGGACGGCGGTCTGGGATCGCCTGCCCGGTCTGGTTTCCGACCTGAAGCTCGACTTCGTCATCGTCAACGGCGAGAATGCCGCCGGCGGCTTCGGCATTACGGAAGACATCTTTCTGGAAACGATCAATGCCGGCGCCGATGTGGTGACGACCGGCAACCATGTCTGGGATCAGAAGGATGCCGTCGCCTTTGCGGGCCGTCACGATCAGTTCCTGCGTCCGGCAAACTACCCGCAGGGAACGCCCGGTCGCGGCTCCGGTCTCTTCTATGCGCGCAACGGTGCGCGCGTGCTCGTCGCCAACATCATGGGCCGCGTCTTCATGCATCCCGAGCTCGACGATCCCTTCAAGGCGGCCGAGACGATCCTCGCCGCCTGCCCGCTGAAGGAGCAGGCCGATGCCATCATCTTCGACTTTCACGCGGAAGCCACCAGCGAGAAGCAGTGCTTCGGCCATTTCGTCGATGGCCGCGCCAGCTTCGTCGTCGGCACGCACACCCATGTCCCGACTGCCGATGCGCAGATATTGAACGGCGGTACCGCCTATATGTCGGATGCCGGCATGTGCGGCGATTACGATTCCTCCCTCGGCATGGACAAGGAAGAGCCGCTCAATCGCTTCATCTCCAAGATGCCGAAGGGCCGCATGGAAGCTGCCACCGGCCCCGCCACCATTTGCGGTGTCGGCGTGGAAATTTCGGATGCGACGGGCCTTGCGGAAAAGATCGCTCCGCTGCGCCTTGGTCCAAGGCTTGCCGAAACGATCCCCGACTTCTGGCGCTAAAGCCTGTCGCGAAAAATTGCGCAGCTGTTCTCGGATGACGACATGCGCAAAAACAAGGACCTGAAGCAGGACAAGCGAATCCTGCAGATTCGCGACACGCTTTAGCCGATCGCAACACGCAATTGTGAGCACGCTCCGTCTGGACCGCTGCGACGGCATGCCGCATCCTCGCCGCGTCGTGAAAGCGCCGGAGGGGTGGCATGAAGCCGCATTGTCTTGTCCTCGCTATCGCATGCCTCGCGGTATTCACCGCAGCAAATCCTGCCGAAGCCCAGGACGAACGAAGACCTGTCAGCCAGTGCCAGGCCATCGCCCAGAATATCCCGAAGGCAAGCTTCGCCAGCGTCTCGGGTCCGGCACCGGTAATCCCGGCCGTCTCCGAGGGCGAGGACGTCAAATTCACCTATCTCGGCCATTCCACCTTCGAGATCGACACGCCCGGCGGCATCGTCATCGCCACCGATTACAATGGCTGGTACCGGCCGGTCGTGACACCCGACGTCGTGACCATGAACAAGGCGCATTCCACGCATTTCACACTGACGCCCGATCCCGGCATCAAACATGTGCTGCACGGCTGGAGCGATGTGCCCGGTGAAAAGGCAAAGATCAATCTTGTGGTCGGCGATGCCTATATCCGCAATGTCACGACGGATATCCGCTTCAGCTACGGGCTGGGCGGATCGCAGCTCGACGGCAATTCCATCTTCATCTTCGAAATCGCCGGCCTCTGCATCGGCCATCTCGGCCACCTCCACTACGAGCTGACGGATACGCATTATACGGAAATCGGCAGGCTCGACGTGGTCATGGTTCCGGTCGACGGCGGCCTGACCATGGGCGCTGACAGCATGAGCCGCGTCATCAAGCGGCTGCGCTCGTCGCTGATCCTGCCGATGCATCGCCGCGGTCCGCCGGTCAACACTTTCGTCTCGATGTTCGGCAGCGGCTTCGACGTCAATTACGCGCCCGACAACAGCATCACCGTTTCGCTGCGCACGCTGCCGAAGAAGCCGCTGATCTATGTGATGAGAGACGTTCAGTAAAAGGCCCAATCGGCTCATGCGAATTGCAGATGCCGCTTGATGCCGACCTCGGGCATCTTCTCCCCGTCGAAATTGGCCTTGGCGATTTCCCAGCCGAATTTCAGCTTGCTGCCGGTCGAAACCCAAATGTCGGCATCATCGACATGCATGGACAGCATCGTCAGCTTCGGATCCTTCTTGCCCCCGTCGTACCAGGCGGCCACGACAGAATTCCAGAACTCCTCGATCCTGGCGGGATCCGGACGAACTTCGATCACCCCGGAAAGGCAGGCATGATAATCATGGTCCTTGCCGACGACGCAGAAATGCGCGCGGCTGCCGGGCTTGATCATCTGCACGAGTGCGGCATCCGTCTTGGTGTAAAACCAGATCGTATTGGTGGTCGGATCGACATGCGGAGCCATCGGCTGCATGTGCATGTCGACGCCTGAAAGGCCGAGCATGCCGGCATGGATATCGTTGATCTGGTCCCACAGCTGACGTGCCGGTTGTTCACGGGCTTCGCTGAAGCTTGCCATGGCCGTTCCTTTCCTGCTGGTGTTGTCGGTTGAAAACGTCGCCTCCCACGCTTTGTTCCGCCGTCCCCGATACCGCCAGGGGCAGATCGAAAAGCTGCTTTTTCCTTGAATATCGCCCCTTGCGATCTTATAAGGCGGCCCATTCCGAACAATGAGACGTGAACAGGGGTGCCATGGCTGGCCATTCACAGTTTAAAAACATCATGCACCGCAAAGGCCGTCAGGATGCCGTGCGGTCGAAAATGTTCTCCAAGCTCGCGCGCGAAATCACCGTTGCCGCCAAGGCCGGACTGCCCGACCCGACGATGAACGCCCGCCTGCGCCTGGCGATCCAGAACGCCAAGGCCCAGTCGATGCCGAAAGACAATATCGACCGCGCCATCAAGAAGGCTTCGGGCGCCGACACCGAGAACTATGACGAAGTCCGTTACGAAGGCTACGGCCCGGGCGGCACGGCGATCATCGTCGAGGCCCTGACCGACAACCGCAACCGCACCGCCTCCAACGTCCGCTCGATCTTCACCAAGGCCGGCGGCGCCCTCGGCGAAACCGGTTCCGTCTCCTTCTCCTTCGATCATGTCGGCGAGATTACCTACAAGCTCTCTGCCGGCGATGCCGACAAGGTCATGGAAGCCGCGATCGAAGCCGGTGCCGACGATGTCGAGACCGACGAGGACGGCCACTACATCACCACCGCTTTCGAATCCCTCGGCGAAGTCGCCAAGGCGCTCGAAGCTTCGCTCGGTGAAGCCGAGACCGTGAAGGCGGTCTGGCGCGCGCAGAACAATGTGCCGATCGACGAAGAAAGAGCCCAGTCGCTGCTGAAGCTGATCGACTCGCTGGAAGACGACGACGACGTTCAGAACGTCTATTCGAACTTCGAAGTCTCCGAGGAAGTCCTGGCCAAGCTCTCGGCCTGAGCCCTCCCCAAATATGGAATCGAAAACCCGGCCATTCTGAACTGACCCCGAAAGTTGGACAGCCAACTTCGGGGTCAGTTCATTCCGCCGGGTTTTGTTTGCCGAGATCTTCCGCGATCAGGCCGCAGCCCGCATGAAACTGCCGAGCCCGGCAAAGAGCTCCACCGATTTCAACCGCGCCTCGATATCGTGGATCGGCATGGAGATGATGACCTCGTCCGCCTGCGTCTCTTTGAGGAATTCGTTGAGCTGGGCTTCGGCCGTGGCCGGCGAACCGACGACGGCGTAGCGCAGCGTATGCTCGACATTCATCTTTTCCATCGGCGACCAGAAAGCATCCATATCCTTGACCGGCCGCGGGAAAGGCCCGCGCACATTGCGCCTGAGATTGACGAACTGCTGCTGGGCCGAGGTGAAGTGATATTGCGCCTCCTCGTCGGTTTCGGAGACGGCGCCCATGACGCCGACCATCACATAGGGCTTGTCGAGTTCGGCCGAGGGCTGGAACCGGTCGCGGTAGATCGCGATCGCATCGAGCAGCATGTCCGGCGCAAAATGCGAGGCGAAGGCGAAGGGCAGGCCGAGCATGGCTGCAAGCTGGGCGCTATAGAGACTGGAGCCGAGCAGCCAGATCGGGATGTGCGAATTGTTGCCGGGCACGGCGAGGATCGCCTGGTTGTCTATCGGCGTACCCAGAAGCTGCTGCAGCTCCACCACGTCGTTGGGGAAACTGTTTGCGCCGGCATCGAGGTTGCGCCGCAGCGCCTGCGCCGTGCGCATATCCGTTCCCGGCGCACGGCCGAGACCGAGATCGACGCGGCCTGGAAACAGCGCTTCCAGCGTGCCGAACTGTTCGGCGATGACGAGCGGCGCGTGGTTCGGCAGCATGACGCCGCCCGAACCGATCCGGATCGTCTTCGTCACCGCCCCGATCTGCCCGAGGATGACCGAGGTCGCCGCACTCGCAACACCCGGCATGCCGTGATGTTCCGCCATCCAGAAACGCGTATAGCCGAATTCCTCGGCCTTCTGCGCCATGCGCTTGGAGGCTTCGAAGGACTGGCCGATGGTCGTGCCTTCGGCCACGGGGGAAAGATCAAGAATGGAAAAGGGAACCATGGAAACCTGCCGCGCAAGAATGGGAGTGCGGTCTATGTAGGTTCTCGGCAGCGCTATTCCAAATCGCGGAACGCACATAAGCGCCGCGGAAAATAACCGTCATTCGTCGAAAGCCGGGGAGAATTTCAACGCACCGGACGGTGGCGTCCCCTTGAAGACGATCCTCTGGACATACCGCGTGTCGAGATCGCCATAGGTCAGCTTCCCGTCGCTCTCGAAACCGACGCCGCGATAGACCGAGGGATCGCCGATCAGCGCGCAGCCGGTCGCGTTCCGCGCTCTCAACAGGTCGAGCCCTTTCAGGATCAGCGCCCGGCCGATGCCCTGCCGCTGCCGTTCCGGCTTTACCGAAATCGGTCCCAGCCCATACCATCCGTCCTTGATGTCACCGACGGCAATTGGCGAAAAAGCCACATGACCGACGATCTCGCCGCCGTCTTCCGCGACAAGCGACAGTGTCAGATCGCCCGACGCGCGCAGGTCCCGGACAATGCGGGCTTCGGCATTGTTGCTGAACGGCATCGGCTCAAACGCCATCCACGTCAGCTCGTGGATGGCATCCGCATCTTCAGGCCGTTCGAGCCGGATCAGCATTGCGATCAGGCTCGCTTGCGCAGCTGATGCACCTCGGCGCCGGACAGCTGCTGATATCCGTCCGCAAGCCTGAAGTTGCCAAGCTGGCGGTCCATCTCCACCGCTTCCGTTGCGAGGCGATGAATTGCAGCCGTCGTCTCCTCCACCATCGCCGCATTCTGCTGCGTCATGGTGTCGAGTTCGGCGACCGAGCTGTTGATCTGCTTCAGCGTGTCGGCCTCTTCGCGCGTGGATTCCATGATCTCGTTGATCTGGCCGTTGATGGCTTCGACATGGCTACCGATGCCGGTCAGCGCGATACCGGCCCTTTCGACGAGCGCAACGCCGCTTTCCACCTCATGCGTGGATTTCTGCAGCAGGCTGGAGATTTCCTTGGCGGCGCTTGAAGAGCGCTGCGCCAGCTCGCGCACCTCCATGGCGACGACCGCAAAGCCCTTGCCGCTTTCGCCGGCGCGCGCCGCCTCGACGCCGGCGTTGAGCGCCAGCAGGTTTGTCTGGAAGGCGATATCGTCGATGACCGAGATGATGGTGTTGATCTGGCGTGACGAAGCCTGGATCGCTTCCATCGCGGCAATCGTCTCGCGCATGATCTGGCTGGACCCGGCCGTCTCCTTCTTGGCGTCGCGGGCGATGCGCTCGGCCTGCTCGGCGCGTTCGATCTGCAGCCGGACCGACTGTGTGATGGCGCTGATTGCATTGGCCGTCTCGGTGATCGAGCTCGCCTGCCGCTCGGTGCGGCCGGCCAGTTCGTCTGCGCCTGTACGCATTTCTTCGGAACCGGCCCGCACGGCCATGGAATTGCCGCCGATCGCCGTCATCGTTTCGCTGAGCGTTGCCAGCGCCTCGTTGAAGTTCACGCGCAGGCTTTCGAGCTCGCTCGGGAAGCGGGTTTCGATCTGGTAGGCCAGGTCGCCGCTCGCCAGATGATGAAGCCCCTCGTCGAGTGCCGTGACGACATCCTGCAGGCTGCGGGCCTCCGCCTCGCGCTGGGCCAGGTTCTGCTGGCGCTCGTTTTCAGCCCGCGCACGCGTTTGCTCGCTCTGAGCTTCGAGTTCGCGGCCTTCGAGCAGCGACTGCTTGAAGCGGGCAAGCGCCTTCGCCATCGTGCCGATCTCGTCCTTGCGATTCTGGCTGCCGATCTCGACTTCGAGCCTGCCGTCGGCGACCTCGCGAGTCACGCCGGCAAGGCGGGCAAGCGGCGAGAACAGGAAGTTGGTGATGAGCCCGGTGGCGAGCGCCATGACGACGAGAACGGCAATGCCGATCCAGGTCAACAGCGTGGCGATCTCGATCGAGCCGGCATTCAGTTCGCTGAGCAGCACGCTTTCGACGACGAGGAAACGGTCGCCGCGATAATCGATGCCGCGCACATAGGCCCGTGCTGCCCCATCGGCGCGATCGAAATCGGCAACCGTCATCGCCGAACTCGCAAGCGCAGCCTTGATAAAGGAGAACGGCGCGGTATCGAGCGTCGCAAGCTGGCCGGATGCATTGAGACCGACAGCCGAACCATCGGCCGAAATGATCGCCGCCTTCGCCGTGCTGCCGGAGACGATGCCCTTTGCCAGAATGCCGGTCACGATATCGTCGCGCACCTTGAACAGCATCAGGCCCTTCGCCTGACCGAGCTTGACGATCGGCACCGCATAGAAGATCGCCGACCTGCCGCTGCCGCCATCGACGCGCAGGCCGGAGAAAGCCGTGGGCGCCGAATCGTCGGTCGCCTTGGCGGTATTTTCGATCGCCTTGGCATAGGCGATGCCCGCACCTGTCGATTTCCAGGCGTCCGACTTCAGGTTCTCGGCAAAATCGTCGTTCTTCTTGTAGGAATAGAGCACGGTGCCGTCGAGATCGACGATCAGGAGATCGCTGAAGGCGGTGTCGGCGAGATCGCGCGCCACTTCGCCCTGCGTCTTCTCGTGGCTGGAATAATAAAAGCCGCTCGGCCCCTCCGGCTTGACGAGCTTCTCGCGCTGGTCGGCCGGGTTCGGATTGTTCGTGATAAAGACCGACTTCAGCTCGCCCCGTGCATCGCCGGAGCTCTTCTCCATCGTCTTCCAACCGCTCTTCAGGTTGGTGATCGACATCTGCAGCGCTTCGATACGTGCAATCGAGGTCGCCTGGTTCTCAAGCTGCACAAGCTGGTCCTGCAGCATGTCGCCGCGGAAGATCAGCACGCTCTCCTTGGCCTTCAGCGCCTGCTCGTCCGAAACGCGGCTGCTGGCGAAATAGGCGAGGATATTGATCACCGCGACCGAAAGCGTGGTCAGCAGGATGAAGGTGGCTATCACCTTGAAGGACAGGGACTGGAATCTCTGAGCCATGAAAAACGAACCCTTCCGGAACGGCACCGTCGGCCGGGAAATCACCCGGCCGATTGACCTGTTAACAGAACATTGGAGGCCTTAAGCTCCGCAGAAGCCGGCCCCTCTCACATTTGATGGATCAGAATTCGTGCATCCGGTTTAATTCGCGGTAAATGCCACCCGAAAACCGGATATGTTTTTGCTTTGTTCACATATCGATGGCACTTATTCGCCCTCCGCTATAGGGTGAACCATGCAAAATACGATTCGCATCATCGGTATCGATCCCGGCCTTCGCCGCACCGGCTGGGGCATTATCGATACGCTCGGCAATTCGCTGCGCTTCGTCGCCTCGGGAACCGTCACCTCGGATGGCGACATGGATCTGGCTTCCCGCCTTTGCCAGCTGCATGACGGCCTCGCCGATGTGGTCCATTGCTACAAGCCGGAAGAGGCGGCCGTCGAGCAGACCTTCGTCAACAAGGACGCGGTGGCGACCCTGAAACTCGGCCAGGCCCGCGGCATCGCCATGCTGGTGCCGGCCCGCGCCGGCCTGCCGGTGTCCGAATACGCCCCGAACGCCGTGAAGAAGACCGTTATCGGCGTCGGCCACGGCGAGAAGCAGCAGATCCACATGATGCTGAAGATCCTGATGCCGAAGGCCGAGTTCAAGGGCAACGACGCCGCCGACGCTCTGGCGATCGCCATTTGCCACGCTCATCATCGCGGCGGAAACAAGATGCGGCAGGCGCTTGCCGGCTGATATGTTCTTGACTTGTTCTCAGTAACCACGTAGGTATTACCGCAGAGGTATTACCATGCGTGTGACTGAAAAAGGTCAGGTGACCATCCCGAAGGAAATTCGCGACAGACTGGGAATCGTTCCGGGTTCCGAAGTGGAATTTATCGCGAAAGACGATGCAGCCCTTTTGGTGAAGGTTAGCGAAAGTGGCTCGCAGGTTCGAAATTTCGAAGAATGGGCCGCCAGCGTCGAGGGGCTGCTGGACCTCGACGGCATGACGACGGACGAGTATATGGAATGGCTAAGGGGTCCGCGTGAAGATCTCGACCGTCATTGATACGGATATTCTCATCGACATTTTGGGACCACAAAGCTCGTTTCGCCAATGGTCGCTTGACGCTCTTAAGCGTTGTGCGTCGGAGGGAAATCTGGTGCTGACCCCGATTGTCTGGGCTGAGCTCGGCGCTGCGCCGCTGACAGAGGAGAAGCTTCTGTTTGCCTTTGCCTGGCTTAATCTCGAACGAGAGAATTTGCCTTTCGAGGCAGCCTACCGCGCCGGGCAGGCGCATCGCAACTATCGGGCTGCGGGCGGCCAGCGGGAGCGGACGCTTCCCGATTTTCTGGTTGGCGCCCACGCGGAGTGGCATCGCCACCGCCTGCTGACCCGCGATCCGGCCCGCTACCGCTCCTACTTCCCTTCGCTCGATATCATTTCACCCGAAACCCACCCCTGACGGAACAACATCATGATCGGCAAGCTGAAAGGCACCATAGACGAGATCGGCGACGACTATGTGCTCGTCGATGTGCATGGCGTCTGCTACGTCGCCTATTGCTCGGCCCGCACGCTTTCCAAGCTCGGTTCCGTCGGCGAGGCCTGCGTTCTCTTCATCGAGACCTATGTGCGCGAGGACCAGCTCAAGCTTTTCGGTTTCCAGACGCAGCTTGAGCGGGAATGGTTCAATCTGCTGCAGAGCGTGCAGGGCGTCGGTGCGAAAGTGGCGCTTGCCGTGCTGTCGGCGCTCACGCCGCCTGAGCTTGCCAATGCGATCGCCCTGCAGGACAAGACCGCTGTCTCGCGCGCCCAGGGCGTCGGCCCCAAGGTCGCGGTTCGCATCGTCACCGAGCTGAAGAACAAGGCGCCCGCCTTCGCCGGCGAGGCGATCAATATCGGCCTCAAGCAGGAGATCGGCGAAGGCGTCGCCGCGGCCCCTGTCGCCGATGCCGTTTCGGCGCTGACCAATCTCGGCTATTCCCGCGATCAGGCCGCCAATGCCGTCGCCGCCGCCATGAAGACGGCCGGTGAGGATGCAGACAGCGCCAAGCTGATCCGCCTTGGCCTGCGGGAACTTTCGCGTTGATCGCCCGGCGGGATGTCAATGGCATCAGCTTGGTGTATGGACTGGATCAAGCTTTTAACGGAAATGCCTGATGAATGATGCGCGCCTGATATCGTCGGAAAAGCGTGGCGAAGACCTGGATACGACGCTGCGCCCGCAATCGCTGGACGAGTTTACCGGCCAGGCGGAAGCACGCGCCAATCTCAAGATATTCATCGAAGCGGCCAAGAACCGCGGCGAGGCGCTCGATCACGTTCTCTTCGTCGGTCCGCCGGGCCTTGGCAAGACGACGCTGGCGCAGATCATGGCGAAGGAACTCGGTGTCAACTTTCGCTCGACTTCCGGCCCAGTCATCGCCAAGGCCGGTGATCTTGCCGCTCTGCTGACCAATCTTGAAGAGCGCGACGTTCTCTTCATCGACGAAATCCATCGTCTCAACCCGGCGGTCGAGGAAATCCTCTACCCGGCCATGGAAGATTTCCAGCTCGACCTCATCATCGGCGAAGGCCCCGCCGCCCGTTCGGTGAAGATCGACCTGTCGAAATTCACGCTCGTCGCCGCCACCACCCGCCTCGGCCTGCTGACGACGCCGCTGCGCGACCGTTTCGGCATTCCCGTCCGCCTCTCCTTCTATACGGTGGAGGAACTGGAGCTGATCGTCCGCCGCGGCGCCCGCCTGATGGGTCTTGGCATGACCGATGACGGCGCCCGCGAGATCGCGCGGCGCGCCCGCGGTACGCCGCGCATCGCCGGCCGCCTGCTGCGCCGCGTGCGCGACTTTGCCGAAGTCGCAAGGGCCGAAGCCGTCACCCGCGAGATCGCCGACGAGGCTCTCACCCGCCTGCTGGTCGACAATATGGGCCTCGACCAGCTCGACAAACGCTATCTCAATATGATCGCCGTCAATTTCGGCGGCGGCCCGGTCGGCATCGAAACCATCGCCGCCGGCCTCTCCGAGCCGCGCGATGCGATCGAGGACATTATCGAGCCCTATATGATCCAGCAGGGTTTTATCCAGCGCACGCCGCGCGGCCGTGTTCTGACCGCAATCGCCTGGAAACATCTGGGCATGCAGCCGCCGAAGGATATGGAGGCTGCCCAGTTCGGATTGTTCCGGGAGGACGACTGATTGATCAGCCGGCGCGGCCTTCTCAAGCTGATGGGCAGCAGCTTCGTCGGCCTCATGGCCCTTGGCGGTTATGCCTTGGCCTATGAACCGCTGGCACGGCTGACCGTTTCCCGTTACGCGCTGAGCCCGCCGGGATGGCCGCCGGGGCTGAAGCTGCGGCTCGTGGCACTTGCCGATCTTCACGCCTGCGAACCCTGGATGTCGGCGGCCCGCATCGCCTCGATCTGCTCTTTCGCCAACGAATTGGGGGGCGATATCACGCTTCTGCTTGGCGATTACGTGTCCGGCATGAACCTGGTGACGCGCTATGTCCATTCCAGTGAGTGGTCGAAGGCTCTGTCTACGCTGAAGGCGCCGCTCGGCGTCCACGCGATCATGGGCAACCATGATTGGTGGGAGGACAGAACCGCGCAGACGAACGGCGGAGGTGACACCTTCGCGCACAGGGCCCTGGCGGACGTGGGTATCCCCGTCTACAGCAATCGCGCGGCCCGGCTCGAAAAGGACGGCCATGGCTTTTGGCTGGCAGGCCTGGAGGACCAGCTGGCGCTGCTGCCGGGCAGGAAGTGGGGCCGCAGCCAGATGCAGGGCCTCGACGATCTCGGCGGAACGCTTGCGCAAGTATCCGACGACGCGCCCGTTATCCTGCTTGCCCACGAGCCCGACATATTTCCGCGCGTGCCCGAACGTGTATCGCTGACCCTGTCCGGCCATACGCATGGAGGGCAGATCCGCTTTTTCGGCTATTCGCCGGTCGTGCCCTCGCGCTATGGCGATCGTTATGCCTATGGCCATATCATCGAGAACGGCCGTAATATCATCGTCTCCGGCGGTCTCGGCTGCTCCATCGCGCCCATTCGCTTTGGCGTCCCGCCGGAAATTCTGGTCATCGATCTCGGATAATACCATGCCCAAGCGAACCGTCGTTCGCCTCAATGCAGGCAGTCAGCGCTTCAACTACCGCATCGCCGGGCTCGGCTTTCGTGACGGGCATGTGCTCGTCCATCGCGCCGTTCACGAACCCTTCTGGACCTTTCCCGGCGGCCGCGCCGAGATCGGCGAAACCTCGGAGGAAACGCTGAAACGAGAAATGATGGAAGAGCTTGGCGTCGAAGTCACCGTCGATCGCCTGCTCTGGATCGTCGAGAACTTCTTCCACTACGAGGGCCGCGACTGGCACGAACTCGGCTTTTATTATCTCATGGAAATACCTGAGCATTTCCCGTTCCGCACGCATGAGATCATCCACCGCGTGGAAGATGGCGACAATCATCTGGAATTCAAATGGGTGCCGGCGACATTCCAGGCCCTGAGCGCGCTCGATATTCCGCCCTATTTCATCGCCAGCGAGATAGAAAACCTGCCCGCCTCGCCGCGTCACCTGGTGTGGCGCGACGGCGATCTCGACGACAAGGACTGAGGCAATTCCTGCAAGTGCGCGGCGTTTTGCGTCCGGAATTCAGATAAACAAAGGGATGGATCATTTTCGTGTTTCAGTGAAAACCGGAAAGGCTCTGAGGAGGAGGCGCGATGACGAGTTTCGACCCCTGCCGCATGTTCCGAAAGCTTGCCTATAACAATGCCCTAGCCAACAACCGGCTTCTTGCCGCCTGCGCATCGCTCAGGCCCGGTGAATTCGAAGCCACGCGCACAAGCTTCTTCCCGTCGATCAAATCGACATTGAACCACATCCTCACGGTCGATTGGTTCTATGTCGACGGGTTGGAAGGCGGCTCGCTCGGCCTTCGCGCTTTCGATGTCGAAGAACCCTTCGACGACATCCGATCGCTGTCGGCAGAACAGGCGAAAGTCGACCGGCGCCTTGTAGCAATCTGCGAAGGACTGACAGTCGAGAAACTTGTCTCGACCGTGGAGCTTCAGCGCGACGGCCGCATCCAGCGGGAACGCATGGAAGATGTGCTGAGCCACCTCTTCCAGCATCAGACGCACCATCGCGGCCAGGTGCATGCCATGCTTTCCGGCACCAGCGTCGCGCCGCCGCAACTCGACGAATTCATTGTCGACGACGACGCGAGGTTCCGTGGCGGCGAGATGGCCGCCCTCGGCTGGAGCGAACAGATGCTGATGCGCTAGAATATGCCCGCGAACACGCGCCGCGGTCTTCCCTTCGCATTCGCGTCAGTGAGCAAAATTCAGCCCTTGAGGCGCGCCTTCAGGCCATCGATGATCGTCTTGGTCAGGAGGTCGTAGTTTTCATCGAAGTGATGATCTCCCGGCAGCTCGATGACCTCGCCGCCGACATCCTTGACGGCCGGGCAAGCCACATCGTCGTCATCATCCTTGCCGTAGATGCACTGCACGCGTTTCGGATCGACCCCCTTGAGGTCCTTGACCGGATCGCCCCCTGCCCCTTCCGTCTTCTGGCCGAGCCAGCCCATGACGGAAATGACGTAATCAACCTGATGCGACAACGACAGGAGCGAAATCTGCGCCACCGTCGTCTTCTCGGCAGGTTTCAGCCGCTGATAGGTGGCGGGCAGGATATCCGCGCCGAAGGAATAGCCGATCAGCAGGACATGCTTGACCTTCCATTGCTTTCGGTAGAACTCGATGATGCGCGCGAGATCGTCGGCCGTTTCCTGCGGTTTCCGTTCCGTCCAGAAATAGCGCAACGAATCGATGCCGACGACGGGGATGCCCTCCTTCTGCAGCATGCTGCCTACTTCCTTGTCGATATCCCGCCAGCCGCCGTCGCCGGAATAGATCACCGCCATCGTGTCGAGGTTCGGTGTCGCGTCGAGCACGGCAAGCGGCAGCGCGAGCGGATTGTCGAAGGCGCCCGAAGCCGTGACCAGATCGTCGAGCGTATCGGCAAATACGGTCTGCGCATCGTCAGTGGAGTCGCGGATTTCGATAGCGTCATGCGCCTTCTTCAGATCCTCGACGTGCGCGCGTCCGTCCTTGTCGGCCTGCGGCGTGAAAGTGGCGATGATCGGGTCCGGAAGAGCGCCATCGGTGAGCCCGTAGACGCTCCGGTCTCCGACCACCTGCCGTGTGGCTGGCGTGCAAAGCTCCTTGGTGAGCGGAATGCCCGCGCGCGGATCGACGGCAAATGTCTGGCCGATGGTCGCATCCGGCGTCTGCGCAGCAATGGCAAGCGCCAGCGCGCCACCCTCGCCGATGCCGGCAACGATCGGCAGGTGATAGGGACTGTTGCCGGCGGCGCGCTGCACCTGCTGGCTTAGCGATTCAATATCGGAAACGGTATAGATGCAGCCGTCGTTAAGGCTGACATCGTAGCGGTTCAGCGCTTCCATATAGGATGGAAAATCGATGCCGACGACGACCGAACCCTGGGACACCAGGCGATCGGCCTCGGTCTTTTCATTGTCTCCCCAGCCGCCGGCATCCGAAATCAGGAATACGGCACCCTTCACCTCGCCCTGCGGCAGAAAGATGTGCGGCGAAGGGATAAGGCCGGTCTCGAAACTCTGCGTGGCTTCGTCCGCAGCATAAGACGGCACAGCCGCGAGCATGCCGACGCACGCAGCGGCAAACAGGAACTTTTTCATCATTTTCTCACTACCCCTTTCAATCCGCCCCCGATCAGAAGTGTCGCATCCATCAATGCGATCATCGGATTGCCCCCTCCGGAAACAGCAAGATAGCGCGGTTGCCAGTGCGGATGAAACTTGGATTTGAAGGCGCGAAGCCCCTTGAAGTTGTAGAAGCGCTCGCCGTGTTCGAAGACCGTACCGCCGATACGGTCCCAGACGGGCGCCACCTCGCGTTTCGACATGCCGGAGAGGGGCGCCATGCCGAGGTTGAAATGCGCAAAACCCTGGGCGCGCAGATATTCCATGATCTGCACGAACAGGAAGTCCATGGATCCTTTCGGCGCGTCGGGCGAGAAACGCATCAGGTCGATGGTCCCCTCCTGTTTTGCCGAGGTCACGAGGATATTGGCAAAGGCGACGATATTGCCGTCCTTCTTGAGAACGCCGACCGGCTGCGACGCCACGTAGTCGGGATCGAAGGCGCCGAGCGAAAAACCCTTCTCCTTCGCATTGTGGTGCTCGAGCCATGCCCTGGAAACATTGGCTAGATCGTCCATGATGGCAGGCACGTCGGCAGGTTCGACAACCGCAAATTCCAGCCCGTCGCGCTGGGCACGGCTTGCGGTCTGGCGCAAGTTCGCCCATTTGCCGCCCTTCATCTCGAAGGTGCGCAGATCGGCCACGGCGAGTTCACCGAGCTTGAAGGCACGCAGGCCGGCATCGGCGCAGTACGACAGCAGGGCCGGGGAAATCTGGTAGAAGACGGCACGGCAGCCCGCGGCACGCGCCGCTTCCACGAAGCGCCAGACCAGTTCCTGCACGGCATGATGATCGCCGATCGGATCGAACAGCGCGATCCACGAGCGGCCCTGCCGGCCATACATGATGAAGGCGTCGCCCTTTTCCGAGAACATGATGGACTTGTCGCCCATGCGCACGAGATTGGCGTCCGCACTCTCCTGTTTCTCGACGATCTCGACGGCCCGGCGCACCGCCTCCTCGTCCGCCGGCTCCGGCTTGAAGGCCGCCGGCCGCAGCAGGCTGAAGATGGCGATGGCCGAGGAAATGATGGTGATGCCGAGCACGGCGCGCAATCCGCGCGGCGCTTCCGCCGCAAATTCGAACTGCCACCAGAGTTCGTTGCTGTATTCCACGTCGCGATAGACGAAGAGCAGGATGACGACCGCGCCGACGATGATGACCGCGATCGCCATCAGCCAGGAAGCCGTCATCGCCTGGTTGAGAAGCGAGGCATGGCGGGTAAAAAGCCGGCGACTGACGAACAGGCCGAAAACGAGGAACGCCAGGAAGGCCGCTTCGACGAGCGCGATCGCCTTCAGCAGCGACAGTGTCAACGCGGCGACGGCTGAAAACACCGCGACCCACCACGCACCATCGAGCCGCTGGCCGAGACCGCGCGCCGCAACGACCAGTGCGAGCCCGAGCAGGCTGGAGAGGAAATGCGCTCCTTCCACGATCGGCAGCGGCAGGTAGTTGGAGAGGAATTCGAGATTTTGATCCGGCGTCGGCGTCACACTCGAAAAGATCAGCATGACGCCGAGAAGCAGCGCCAGCGCCGAAAGCAATTGCGGCATCAGCCGTCCGCCGACACGCCGCACGCTGGAGGCGGCCGGATGATCGACGAAGCGGCGAAGCTCGGTGGCAGAGACCGCAAGGATGGCAATCAGCAGCGGCAGGACGTGATAGATCAGCCGATAGAGAACCAGTGAACCGAGAACGGCATCGATATTCACCGCGCTGCCGAGCGAGGCGATGATGACCGTCTCAAAGACACCGAGGCCCGCCGGCACGTGGCTCAGCACGCCAAGCCCGACGGCAATCGCATAGACCGCGAGGAACACCGGCCAGCCGATCGCCGTCTGCGGCAGGAGCACGTAGAGGACCGAGGCGGAAGCCGCAATATCGAACGCCGTCACCAGGAACTGACGCGACCATGTGCGTGAATCCGGCAGGCGAAGCGCGATCGACCCGATTTCGATGACCCGGCCCTCGCGGCCGACGATCATCAGAGAGCCGAGAATTGCCAGAATGACAGCCGCGATGATCCGAAGCCAGAGGCTGCTGACATTGATCAGCGGCGCGATCTCGTCGGCGATGATGAGAAGCGCGATTGCCGCCACGGCAGCAAGGCCAAGGCCGAAGGAAAGCGTTACGAACGCAATGATGCGGCCGATATCTTCCGGCGAAATCCCAAGCCGGGTGTAAGCCCGGTAACGGATCGCCCCGCCCGACAGAGCGCCGAAACCGGCGGTATTGCCGACCGCATAGGCGCTGAACGCCGTAAGCGCGACATGCGGGAAAGGCAGGCGCTTGCCGATATAGTCAATGGCGTTGAGATCGTAGAAGACGAGCGCCAGAAAGCTCAGCGCCGTGAAGAACAGCGCGAGCAGGATCGAGCTGAGCCGCGTTTCGGCCAGGGCCTCCACTACGTCGTCGTAGCGCACCTCGTCCGTCAATTGCATGATCGCGTAGCCGACGAGACAGAAGATAAGCAGGGTGGCGAAAGCCGTCAGCGGCGTGCGGTAGCGCCGGAAAAGCACGCCTAGCGAAAAGCCTTCTTCCGATCCCGTATTCTCTTCCAACTTGTCGTGACCCGACATTTCGTACCTGCCGCAATTGCGAGTTTGGCGGGAATCTCTTTTGAAAGACGTAACATAGGCAGCATGCAAGCTCTATGAACCAAGTTGCGTCTACCCACACCCGCGCGCTTGCCGCCTCCTTCATCCTCAATTGGGGCAAATTTGCGCAGCGCCGAAGCCCGGTCGCATTGCAATTTCGTAAGCCTGCCTTGTGCAGGATGGTCAGGCCGGCGGCTGGCCTCCGCTATGCGCCTGCGCCGCATAACGGGCGGCAGCGGCATTGGCGTCGACCTCACGCTCGCCCGCAACCTGCACGGTCGGAACGGCGAACTCGATGCCGTTCTCCTTGAAGGCATTGCGGATCATCGCCAGCGCGTTGCGACGGATGACGAACTGTTCGCCGGGCTTGGTCATCATCGACAGCCGGATCTCGATTGCGAATTCGCCAAACTGCTCGACGCCTTTCATTTTCAGCGTCTCGATGATGTTCGGACCCCATTCCGGATTCTCGAGAAGCTGCTGGCCGATCTGCTTGATGATCTTCTTCGTCTTCACGAGGTCGGTATCGTAGGTCACGTTCAGGGTGATCTTGTCGATCGTCCAGTCGCGGTTGAGGTTCTTGACCGCACCGAGCTCGCCGAACGGTACCGTCGTCAGCGGCCCGCGGTGATGACGGAGCTTGACGGAACGCAGACTGAACGCCTCGACGACGCCTTTGTGGCTGCCGCTTTCGATATATTCGCCGACGCGGAAGGCATCGTCCCATAGATAGAACATGCCGCTGATCACATCCTTGACGATGGTCTGGGCGCCGAAACCGACCGCAACGCCGACGACACCGGCGCCGGCAATCAGCGGTCCGATTTCAATGCCCAGACCGGAGAGAACCATCAGGACGGCAATGACGACTATGACGACGGCAAGGATGTTGCGGAAGATCGGCAGCAGCGTCTGCAGGCGGGCGCGCTTGACCTTCTCCTCGTCGCTGACCGTGCCCTCGACCGGAGAATCCAGCAGCTTGCCGTCGATATAGGCCCTGACGAGATGCCAGAGCAGGTCCGCGGCGAGCAGGATGACGATGCCGCCGATGATGCCGCGCGCCACCCGGTCGATCATCGTTTCGTTCGATGTCATCATCGTCGCGGTTTCGACCCCAAGCATGCGCCCGAGCCAGATCGCTGCAAAGGCGATGATCAGCGCCCGCACGCCGCGATCGAGCAGCACGGTCGCGATGCGGCGCTTGGCGAGAAAACCTGCCTCGGCGTGATGGAAGGACTTGACCGCAAGCGTCGAGACGGCAAGCACCCTTGGCAGCAGGACGGCATAGATGCAGACCCAGAGCAGCCAGTCGAAGCTCAGCACCCATATGCCCCAGAGCAGCAGAAAATAGAAAGTGAGCAGCCAGGTAACGGCGTAGCTGCGTCGCGTGTGATTGCCCGGCCGCGACCAGACCGTCTCGGTCGCGATCAGGAAAAGGCCGATACCGAGCACGTAGCCGACCAGATACCGGGCGCCCATCGAATAGCCGAGCGGTTCCATCGATTGCAGAACGGCCCAGCCGAACACGAAATAGATGACAAACAGCAGGCAGTGGCGGAACCAGAATTGCGCGACAGCCGGATCAACCGCAACCGTCTCTCCCTCGCCGCGCGGCAGGGTGACGAGATCGACGATGACGCCGCCGATGGAACCGGCGAAGCGCTGCACGACGAGAGCGATGGCAATGGCAATCGCGATATTCTCGCTGACCGGCGGCCAGCTGAAGCTGATCAAGGCGAGCCCTGTTGCCAGGCCGAAGACGATGGCGGGAACGATGCGCGCGACAAGCCGCGTGCCGGTCATCTGCGCTGCCCGCTCGCGCCTTTCGCGCACGGCCCTTCGCGCCAGGATTTCGACGACAAAGCCGGCGAGCAGGATAGCGAGAAATTGCCCGATCATGCGCAGCGGACCAGCATCGGCCAGCTCGCCGAAGAAGAGCGATGAAGCCCGGGTAATTTCGGAGGGCAGCGTCATCGCGGCACCGGAAACCATGGCGATGTGCCTGCGGGCATGCTGGAGACGGCCGGACAAGATCGACATTTCTTCGTCGTTATCGGTCGGGGCCGCAGGTGTGGCCATCTGCGTCGCCATCCATTGCTTGACCTCCGGCGTCTGCATCAGCTCCATCATCTGCCGCACCTGGGCAGGCGGTGGTGCGACATCAGCGGAAGCGGCCGGCGTCGTCTGGGCGCGGACCGCACCGAAAAGAAAAAGCAGCATCATGGTGCTGCAGATGCCGATCGCAGAAATTCGCCCCATACCCGCCTCCGGTTTTGCACGTCATGTATTTATGCAAGTGCTGCAGCGGAAAAGCCAGACGAACAAATGGTCTAAGTTGCAACGACAGCCAAAAGAAAGCCGCCGGCCCTCGCGAACCGGCGGCTGGCATGAAACGATATGCTTCGCTTACTTGTGCGGCTTCTCGGCATGGCCGCCAAAGCCGGCGCGCATGGCCGAAAGCACCTTGTTGGCGAATTCGTCCTGGTCGCGCGAGGAGAAACGGCCGTGCAGCGCGGCACTGAGCACCGGCGTCGGCACACTTTCATCGATGGCGGCCATGATCGTCCAGCGCCCTTCGCCGGAGTCCGAAACACGGCCCGCATATTTGGTAAGGACCGGGTCCTTGTGCAGCGCATCGGCCGTCAGATCGAGAAGCCAGGAGGTGATGACGCTGCCGCGGCGCCAGACTTCGGCAATTTCCGGCAGGTTGAAATCGTACTGGTAATATTCGGGATGGGAGAGCGGCGCCGTCTCGGCATCGGCCTCGTGCGTCAGGGCGCCGACATTGGCGTGCTTGAGGATGTTGAGCCCCTCGGCATAGGCGGCCATCAGGCCATATTCGATGCCGTTATGGACCATCTTGACGAAGTGGCCGGCACCGTGCGGGCCGCAATGCAGGAAACCCTGCTCGGCGGTGCTCAGGGCCGCAGCTTCCGGCGTACGGTTCGGCGAGTTTTCCGTGGTGCCCGCACCCGGCGCCAGCGTCGCGAAGATCGGCGACAGATGCTGCACGATGCCCTTTTCGCCGCCGATCATCAGGCAATAGCCGCGTTCGAGGCCGAAGACGCCGCCGCTGGTGCCGACATCGACATAGTGGATGCCCTTGGTGATGAGTTCGGCGCCACGACGGATATCGTCGTGATAGTAGGAATTGCCGCCATCGATGAGGATATCGCCGTCGTTCAGCAACGGAACGATCGAGGCGATGACCTTGTCGGTGATTGCAGCCGGCAGCATCAGCCAGACCGCGCGCGGCCGGGCGAGCTTCGACACGAATTCCTCGAGCGAAGCGCTGCCATCGGCGCCGAGCCCCACAAGCTCGGCGACGCTTTCCGGCCTGGTGTCATAAACCACGCATTCGTGGCCGCCCCGCATCAAGCGCTGGACCATGTAATTGCCCATACGGCCCAAACCAACCATGCCAAGCTGCATATGAAATCTCCTGGGATTTAATCGATATGATTCCGGAAACTAACACTGGCACCGTGACAGGCAAGCGAAGTCTCTGTCACAAAGGCGAGCGCGTCTGTTGCACCTTGCACGGGCTGCATTCTCCGCGCTCAACAATCTGCCGTCTTTGGAGCGGAATTCCAAGTCTCTAAAAGACGTATAGCCGCCTCGCGGCGGCCATATCGTCCTGCTTCATATCGATCGAACCGCCGGATTGCCGTCGAACGTCAGCCTTCCTGCGCCTTGGCCTGCTCACCGCGCATCTCGCTGAGGAACATGCCTTCGCGCAGATTGATGCCATATTCGACAAAGGCCTTCATGCAGCAGAACATCTGCGTCCAGCCCTCCATGTTCAGATAGGTCCCGCGGCGCCCTGGCTCATCCTCGCGCCAGCCGTCCTCGGCGATCGTCACCATGGTGCCCCCGTCGTCGAGCGGCTTGAAATTCATCTCCACAAGCGTCTTGTACGGCTTCTTCTGCTCGTCCGTTGCGCCGTCCCAGCGCAGCACGATCTTGCTGTCGGGCACGAGTTCGATCACCTCGACCGGCACATCCTTCCACCAGATCACCGTCGTCCCCTGCACCAGCGGCGCGCTCGCTCCGCCTACCGTGGTGAAATAGCTCGACAGTTTCTTCGGATTGACCACCGCGTCGAAAACATCGGCCACCGGGCGGCCGATGCGGCCCGAGACGCGAATATTGAGGGACATGCGACTTCCTCCCCTTCTGCGTTGTATCCGGCCCAATTATGTTATAAAAATATAACATGTCAAGCGAATCGGATGACGACCCCATTTTCAAGGCGCTGGCCCATCGCCGCCGCCGCGATATTCTCGACCTTCTGAAGGAGGAACCGCGCACGACGGGCGCGCTCTGCGACGCCTTTCCGGAGATGGACCGCTGCACGGTCATGCAGCATCTGAAGGTGCTGGAGGAGGCGGACCTGGTGATTGCGAGGAAGGAGGGACGGGAGCGCTGGAACCAGCTGAACAGCCTGCCGATCAAGCAGATCCACGACCGCTGGATCAGTGCCTATGCCGGCCATGCGCTCTCCATCCTGGACCGGCTGAAAAGCGATCTCGAGGGCTCGTCGCGCTAGCTTGCCACGATACGCGCTGCTGCCTTACGGTGCAGGCAGGGAAAAGAACCATGCCGATACAGGGATCGACGATCCGGCGCATGCGCCGGCTGCGCAACATGAAGCAGGAGCATCTGGCCGAACTGCTTTCTGTCAATCAGGCGACCGTCTCCCGTTGGGAGCGCGGCATCCTGCCGGTCACGGCCGCGCAGGCAAGGCGCCTGGAAGACATCCTCGCCTCCACCTCATCTTCCGCGGATGCCGCCCTTAAGCGGCTGGTCGAGGATTCCAGGCGCAAGGTTCATCTGATCTGCGACCGGACGCACCGGCTCCTCGCCGCCTCCCATGCCCGCCAGAGCGAATGGCGCCTGCCGCTCTCCGCCTTCCTCGGCAAACCGTTGCTCTCCTATGCCTCGGACGAGATCGCGGCGGCAGACCGTGACCTCGTCGACCTCGGCTGGCACGACGGCGAGGTGAATTCGCTGACGCTGGAAACGGGCGCAAACGGCAATCCACACCTGCCGATCGTCGCAGGGCAGGTATTGTGGGAGCGTATCCTCCTCGCCGATGGCCGCGCCGCCCGGCTGGTCACGACCCTCGGCTGAGCCTTCAGATTTCCTGCATTCCAGTGCATAAATTATGCGTTGTCCCGCGGAAGTCGCCTTTGTTAGCGTCCGTCTCCATCTGACGGGAGATGCAGAATGACGATACTGGTGACGGGAAGCGCCGGCCATCTGGGCGAAGCGCTGATGCGGACATTGAGGGATCGAGGCCGCCAGGCGCGCGGCATCGATATCAAGCCGTCGCCCTTCACCGATATGACCGGCTCGATCGCCGATGCAGAT
This sequence comes from Rhizobium sp. GCM10022189, assembly GCF_042656325.1. Lineage (NCBI taxonomy): Bacteria > Pseudomonadati > Pseudomonadota > Alphaproteobacteria > Hyphomicrobiales > Rhizobiaceae > Rhizobium > Rhizobium sp. GCM10022189. The sequence continues at coordinate 360,679 of NZ_JBHSOR010000004.1, read as the reverse complement.
TTCGTCCGCCGCGCGATGACGGGCATCACTGCGGTCATCCATGCCGCCACATTGCACAAGCCGCATGTCGGAACACACGGCAACCAGGATTTTGTCGATACGAACGTAACCGGCACATTGGTCCTTCTCGAACAGGCGGTTGCCGCCGGCGCCAGGAGCTTCGTCTTCACAAGCACCACAAGTGCTTTCGGAGCGGCCCTGCGCCCGGCACCGGGCCAACCCGCCGCCTGGGTCACAGAGGATGTGCTGCCCGTTGCCCGCAATATCTACGGTGTCACGAAAACAGCCGCGGAAAGTGTCTGCGAACTCTTCGCGCGCACCATGTCCCTCCCCGTCATCGTCTTGAGAACTTCGCGCTTTTTCCCGGAGGATGACGACGATGCCGATATCCGCAACCGCTACTCGACCGAAAATGCTCAGGCCAACGAACTCCTCTATCGCCGTGTCGATATCGAGGATGTGGTCGACGCCCACCTGCTGGCCCTGGACAGGGCGCCGGCCATCGGTTTCGGCCGCTATATCGTCTCTGCGACCACGCCTTTCACCGAAACCGATCTCGCCGACCTGCGTCGCTGCGCCCCCGCGACGGTGGAACGTCTCTTTCCCGGCATGACGGCGCTCTACGCTGCGCGCGGCTGGACCATGTTTGCCCAGTTCGACCGCGTCTATGTCAATGCGCTGGCACGACGGGAACTCGGCTGGAGCCCGAAATATGATTTTTCCCATGTGCTCGATTGCCTTCGCGAAGGCAGGGAATGGAGGAGCCCCCTTGCTCTGGCAGTCGGCTCCAAAGGTTATCATGACGAGCTTTTCACGGATGGGCCTTACCCCCTCCGACACCGTTGATCCAGTTCGGAGAAAAGCCGCGCTCTTCACGGAAACCGTCATCGGAATATCACGTTCGCATCCTAGATCGTCTGGCGGGGAATAAGGGCGAAATCCGCGGTCTGTGCGTACCGGCCGGAAATCGAATCCAAAGCCGGGGTGTCATTTGAAGCGGTGTCCAGCCTGCCGGCCGGCCGCCGTTTCGGTAACGCTTTTCGACCGAGAGGATATTTCCATCATGACCGCAAATTCATTTGCAACGCGCCTGCTGACGGCCGCGCTGCTGGCGTCCGCCGTCCTTCCCGCCGCCGCCTTTGCGGACGGCTCCGTCACCGTCGGTGGCGCAGCCTTCGTCAACAAGGGCCTGGTCGGCGTCGGCCGCATCGCGGCCAATCAGCGCGACAAGTTCGGCGAGACCTTCGGCTCCGGCTCCGGCATGGCGATCGACCCCGCCGCCTGGACAAGGGATGGCGTCGCCTACAAGGGCACGCTCTACCTGCTGCCGGACCGCGGCTATAACGCCGTCGGCACCACCGATTATCGCCCGCGCCTGAACACGTTGTCGATCGAGTTCACACCGGTCGCTCCGGGCGCCACGCCTGAAGCCGGCAAGGAACAGTCCGGCGTCAAGGCGACACTTGCCGATTCCATGCTGCTGCTCGACGACAAGGGCAATGACACGACCGGCCTCGACCCGGAATCCGGCATCCGCGCCCCGTCGGGCGATTTTCCGGCGCTGCCGCAGGCAACCAACGGCAAGATCGCCCTCGACAATGAAGCGATCATCCGCATGGCCGACGGCAGCATGTTCATCAGCGACGAATATGGCCCCTACATCTACCGTTTCTCGGCCGACGGCCGTCTGACCGGCGCAACCCAACCGCCGAAGGCACTGCTGCCGATGCGCAAGGGCATGCTGAGCTTTGCTTCCAACAATCCCGGCCCCGGCGCTTCCGCGCCCGATCCGAAGGACCCCGAAACCGGCCGCCAGAACAACCAGGGCCTCGAAGGCATGGCCATGACGCCGGATGGCAAATTCATCGTCGCCGTGCTGCAATCGGCCGCCCGTCAGGACGGTGGCGATTCCGGCGCGACCCGCCAGAATACCCGTGCCATGGTCTATGATGCTGCCGATCCCGATCACTTGAAGCTGGTGCACGAATATGTCGTTCCGCTCCCGGTCTTCAAGGATGCCAAGGACAAGACGACGGTCGCCGCCCAGAGCGAAATCGTCGCGCTATCCGATACGAGCTTCCTGATGCTGGCCCGCGACAGCGGCAACGGCCAGGGTTTGAAAAACGATACTTCGCTCTACCGCATCATCAGCATCGTCGATACGTCGGGTGCAACCGATATCGCCGGCACGGATTTCGATTCCGACAAGCCGGTCGCGCCCAAGGGCATCGTCGATGCTTCGATCACGCCGGCCAGCCTGACGCCCTTCATCGATATCAACGACAAGGCGAACCTCGCTCGCTTCGGCCTGCACAATGGCGCGCCGAACGACAGGAACGACCTGTCGGAAAAGTGGGAAGCTATGGGTCTTGCAAGCGTCCTCGATCCGAACCTGCCTGACGACTACTTCCTCTTCATCGCCAACGATAACGATTTCTTCACCCAGGACGGCTTCCAGGTGGGCGCTGCCTACAAGGCTGACGGCGGCGCCGATGTCGATACCATGTTCCAGGTCTATCAAGTCACCCTGCCGGGCCTGCGGAAGTAAAACGCCAAACGGCGGCGGATCATTCGTCTTCGCCGCCGCTCCAACAATGCAATCGCCATACGGAGACGGGGCCAGGCCCCGTTTCCTGAAGCGGCTCTAAGCGACCTTGTCCCACACCGGCGCCAGCCCTTCCGGACTGACGATACGGCCTTCGGGCCTCGCCAGCGCATGGATTGCCGCCATTTCGTCGGACGACAGCTCGAAATCGAAGACTGCCGCATTCTCCTTCGCGCGGTTTTCCGAAACCGTCTTGGAGAGCGCGATCACGCCCTGCTGCACGATCCAGCGCAGCACGACCTGCGCAACCGACTTGCCATGCCGGGCGGCAATCGCCGTCAACACCGCGTCGTCGAACACCTTGCCGTCCGCCATGGCGTAGTAGGCCGTCACCGACATATCGAGCTGCTTTGCGGCGCGCAGAACCGGCGTCTGGTCGATATAGGGATGGTATTCCACCTGGTTCGTGACGATCGGCTGACTGCTGAGCGCCACGGCCTGCCGCATCAGGTCGGTGTTGAAGTTCGACACGCCGATGTGACGCACCTTTCCCGCCTTGGCGACTTCGTTCAGCGCGCCGATCTGCTCGGCAAGCGGCACGGCTTCGTTCGGCCAGTGAAGCAGCAGCAGGTCGACATAATCCGTCTTCAGCTTCTTCAGGCTCTCATCGACCGAAGCGAGGAAAGCATCGTGCCTGTAGTTTTCCACCCAGACCTTCGTGGTCAGGAAGATATCGCTGCGGGCGACACCCGAACGGCGTATCCCCTCGCCGACATCGGCCTCGTTGCCGTAGATCTGCGCCGTATCGATATGACGATAACCGCTGGCAAGCACATGCGAGACCATGCGTTCGGCATCCGGTCCCGGCACGCGGAAGGTGCCGAAACCGAGGGCGGGGATGGAGGCGCCGTTGGCGCTGATGAATGTCATGTCTTTATCCTTTCGAGAGGGAGAATTCAGGCGGCAGTTCCGGCAACGGCTGCGGCCGGGACGGAGCGGCGGTCAAGCGCGCCGCTCCTTATGGTGAGGCCAAGGGCGACGGTGACGAGACCCGCGGCAACGAACGGAGTGGCGCCCAGGCCGAATCGGGATTCGACCACCAGACCGCCGATCCAGGCACCCATGGCAATGCCGAGGTTGAAGGCGGCGATATTGAGCGCCGAGGCGACATCGACCGCATTCGGCCGCAGCTGGCGCGCCAGCTGCACGACGTAGAGCTGCAGGCCGGGAACATTGGCAAAGGACAGGAAGCCGAGGACCGCGAGCGTGGGGATGGTCAGCCAGGGCGAGACGGCGGTGAAGCCGAAAAGCACAAGCACAAGCGTCTGGGCGATGAACAGGAAGGTCAGCGCCTTGACGGGATCGCGGTTGGAGATGCGCCCGCCGACGACGTTGCCGACAGCGATCGCCACGCCATAGAGCATGAGGATCAGACCGACGGCGGAGGAGGCAAAACCGGTGATCTGCTCGAGGATCGGCGCAAGGAAGGTGAAGGCGACGAAAGTGCCGCCGTATCCGAGCGCCGTCATCGCATAGACGAGCAGCAGCCGGCCCGTGGCAAGCACGCGGATCTGTTCGCCGATACCGGCAGGCGGAGCCTTCTTGAGATTGGACGGCAGCAGCAAGGCAATGCCTGCGAAGGCAACGACACCGAGGCCGGCAACGACGGCAAAGGTTGTGCGCCAGCCGAAGGTCTGGCCGATGAAGGTGCCGAGCGGCACGCCGGTCACGATGGCGACCGTCAGCCCCATGAACATCATGGCGATGGCCGACGCGCGGCGGTTTTCCGGCACCAGATCGGCAGCGATCGTCGAGCCGACGGAGAAGAAGACGCCATGCGAAAAAGCCGAGACGACGCGCGCAATCAGCAGCACTTCATAACCGGGGCTGAGCGCGGCGATGATATGGCCGACGATGAAGAGCGCCATCAGCCCGAGCAGAAGCGGCTTGCGCTCGATCCGTCCGGTCAGTGCCGTCAGGATAGGCGCGCCGAAGGTGACGCCAAGCGCATAGACGCTGACGATGAGGCCGGCGAGCGGCAGGGTGATGTGGAGGTCGTTGGCAACCGTCGGCAGCAGGCCGACGATGACGAATTCCGTCGTGCCGATCGCATAGGCTGCGATCGTCAACGCAAAGAGAGCAAGTGGCATGAGAGTGACCCGATGGTTTGGTTCTTGTTCGGGCCGGAATATGGGCGTGGCGCACTTGCTCGATAATCACCTATAATGGCTCAACAGTTGTGAATTCAATTCAAGATGGGAAACGGATGGACAACCGGATCGGCGAGATGGATGTTTTTGTGCAGGTGGCCGCGCTCAGGAGCTTTTCGGCCGCCGGTCGCAAGCTCAAGCTCTCGCCCTCCGCCGTCAGCAAGCTCGTCACCCGGCTGGAGGACCGACTTGGCACGCGTTTGCTGGTGCGCACCACCCGCGCCCTGCAACTGACGCCCGAAGGGGAAATTTATCTCGAACGTTCCCGCCGCATCCTCGCCGACATCGAGGAGACGGAACGTGCGGTTTCGGCCGGCGGCACGACGGCAGCGCGCGGGCGCCTGCGTGTCAGCGCCTCCGTCGCCTTCGGCGTGCGCTACATCGTGCCGCTGGTGCCGGATTTCCTCAAACTCTATCCGGAAGTCGATCTCGACCTCGCCCTCAGCGACGGCATCATAGACATTGTTGGCGAGCGCGCCGATATCGCCATCCGCTCTGGCGCCCTGCGCGACTCCTCGCTGAAGGCTCGCAAGCTGCTCGAAAGCCGCCGCGTCATCGTCGCCTCCCCCGACTATCTGAAAAGAGCAGGCATGCCGGAAAGCCCCGAGGATCTCGACCGCCACAACTGCCTTACCTTCAGCTTCCGTTCGACCGCGGAAGAATGGCCGTTTCGTGATCCCGGGAATGGCGACCGTTTTTCGAGACCCGTCTTCGGCAATCTCGAAACCAACAACGGACCGACCGCGCGTAGTCTCTGCATCGCCGGTCTCGGCCTCGCCCGCGTCGGCCAGTTCCATGTGCAGCCGGATATCGATGCCGGAACGCTGGTACCCGTGCTGGAAGCCTATAACGCCGAGGATATCGAACTCATCCACGCCGTGTATCCCGGTCACGAGCATCTTGCCGCCCGCATTCGCGCCTTCATCGATTTCCTGGTCAGAAACATCAGATAAAGAGGCCGGGACAGCGAACCGCCGTCATCGCCCCGTCATGGGCCAAGCATAACGAGCGCTTCATGCCGATAGAAATTCATCCGCCACGACAGAGCTGGCTCGACGACTTCGCAGACCTGAAGCAGGCCATCTTGCGCGCCGCGCCCGCTGGCGCAACGATCCACCACATCGGTTCTACCGCAGTGCCCGGCCTCGCAGCGAAGGACATCATCGATATTCAGGTCAGCGTCGATACGCTTGACCTGGTCGATGAAACGGCGTTTGAGCGCGAAGGGTTCAAAAGCCGCTCGATCGTGGCGGATCATTGCCCGCCCGGTCTCGATCTGGCCGAAAACGAGTTGAGGAAGCGCTACTTCAAAAGCACCGGCCGCCCTGCGAACATCCACGTTCGGGAAAAGGGGCGCTTCAATCAGCGCTACGCGCTCCTCTGCCGGGACTTCCTGCGCGCCCATGCGACGGCTGCCGCCGCCTACGGGCTGATCAAACAGCGCCTCGCCGGCTTCTTTCCCGACAATGCCGATGCCTATTACGACATCAAGGATCCGGTCTTCGATATCATCATGGACGGCGCCTACGATTGGGCAAGGCTTACCGGATGGATGGAACCACCGGGCGACTGAGAACAAAGCCTTTTGGGGAGACGTGCCCGGCCGATTGAAAAGAACCGGGCCGAAACGAGAGAAGTGCGATCCATGACAACCGGTGGAAACTTTCGATCCTGGGCGCCTACGAAAGTAGGTGGGCGCCGTGTGTCCAGACCCACGAGCCCGGACAGGGACAGCTCCCTAAGGATCGGGTATGGCCCCGAGGATTCATTTGTTCCTGTCGAGAAGCACAGACCGCGACCGCGAATATAGGGGCATTTATCTCGCCGCACCAGTGGGGCAGCGGTGCTGTCTCAAATTAATTAAGCTCGGCGGGCGCACGGCCGTTGAGCTTGTCGGTAATGCCCTGAATTCGGCTGGTCACTTCCGAAAGCGCCGCCGCAATGCCCTCTTCGGTGCGCGCGGTGGCGGCAAGCACGGTGTCCCGGTTGCTGCGCAGCGTCTCCAGCTCGGATTCCAGCCCGGCGACGCGCCGCGTCAGCTCCGAAATCTCGTCCATCACCATGATACCGGCCATCACGGTGATCCTGAGATCGCCGATTTCGCCGAACTGCCCCTTGAGATGGCCGACATAGCGGTCGAAGCGGGTCGCAAGGTCGGTCAGGTGATCTTCCTGCCCTTCTTCGCAGGCCATGCGATAGGCCTTGCCGTCGATCGTCACCGTTACCTGCGCCATGTCTTCCAAGTCCTCTTAGCGGTCAAGCACCGCGCGGATCGTTTCCATCGCCGTCACGAGCCGGCGCGAAACCTCGCGATTGACCTCTTCCAGACGGTTTGCGCGGAACTCGGCCTGGTCGAGCTCCTGGGCAAGGCGTGAACGGTCGGCATGGACGCGACGAACCTCGCCCTCGATCTCGCCCTGCTCGCGCTGGCGCTCGATACGCATGTCGACGGCGTTCTCGAGGCCTGAGATTGCCTGTTTGAGCTCCGTAAGCGCAGCTTCGATGGTTTTGCCGTTGGGCGTCATGTCTTTCCGGTTCCCCGCGCAAGACCCGCGAATCGGCCCCTGCTGCCGATCCTGTATTTTCAAAAGGATATGCAGCTAGGCTGGAACACGTCAATAAAGCCGCCCTGCCCGCACCCGCCCTATTCTGTGGATGAGCGATTTACATAAGTCCGTCACACAAAATTCGTCTTTTGTAAAACTTGACGGTCAAATGTCAAAAATCGTCGCACCCGGCCTCGAAACGGCTTCCATTTTGTTGACTTGGCCGTTCCAACTGCTATGTCTCGACCGCTCTCTTTGATGGTCTTGGCAGGCTCGAGGCCATCCCCAACCCGGAACCAGCGGAAAAGCCATGACCTCACGCGAACAAAACGACCGGATGGCGAATGCGATCCGTTTCCTCTCCATGGATGCTGTCGAAAAGGCGAATTCCGGCCACCCGGGCATGCCGATGGGCATGGCGGATGTGGCAACGGTCCTCTTCACCAAATATCTCCGCTTCGACCCCAAGAAGCCGCATTGGCCGAACCGCGACCGCTTCGTGCTCTCTGCCGGCCACGGATCGATGCTGCTCTATTCGCTGCTCTATCTGACCGGCTATCCGGACATGTCCATCGAGGACCTGAAGCAGTTCCGCCAGCTCGGCTCCAAGACCGCCGGCCATCCGGAATATGGTCATGCCACCGGCATCGAAACCACCACCGGCCCGCTCGGCCAGGGCATTGCCAATGCCGTCGGCATGGCGATTGCAGAACGCAAGCTGCGCGAGGAATTCGGTCGGGAACTGCAGGATCACTATACCTACGTCATCAACGGCGACGGCTGCCTGATGGAAGGCATCAGCCATGAGGCGATCGCGCTTGCCGGCCACCTGAAGCTGAACAAGCTGATCCTTTTCTGGGACAACAACTCGATCACCATCGACGGCGCCGTCTCGCTGTCGGACTCGACCGACCAGATCGCCCGTTTCAAGGCCGTTCACTGGAACACGATCGAGATCGACGGTCACGACCAGGCCGCCATCGCCGAGGCGATCGAAGCCGCCCACAAGTCCGACCGCCCGACCTTCATCGCCTGCAAGACCGTCATCGGCTTCGGCGCTCCGAACAAGCAGGGCACCCACAAGGTGCACGGCAATCCGCTCGGCGCCGACGAAATCGCCGCTACCCGCAAGGCGCTGAACTGGGATTACGAGCCCTTCGTCGTCCCGTCCGACGTGCTCGATGCATGGCGCGCCGCCGGCACCCGCTCTGACAATATCGTCAAGGCCTGGGAAGAAACGCTTGCCAAGTCGCCGGCCAAGGCCGAGTTCACCCGTCGTTTCGCCGGCGACCTGCCGGAAGGCTTCGACAAGGCCATCGACGACTACAAGAAGAAGCTTGCCGAAACCAAGCCGACAATCGCCTCCCGCAAGGCATCCGAAGATGCACTCGAAGTCATCAACGGCTTCGTGCCGGAAACGCTCGGCGGCTCTGCCGACCTGACGCCGTCGAACAACACCAAGACCAGCCAGATGCATTCGATCACGCCGACGGATTTCGCCGGCCGCTACATGCACTGGGGTATCCGCGAACACGGCATGGCCTCTGCCATGAACGGTATCGCGCTGCACGGTGGCCTCATCCCCTACGGCGGCGGCTTCCTGATCTTCTCGGACTATTGCCGTCCGCCGATCCGCCTTGCCGCGCTCATGGGCATCCGCGTCATCCACGTGCTCACCCACGATTCGATCGGCGTCGGCGAAGACGGCCCGACCCATCAGCCGGTCGAGCAGATCGCCGGCCTGCGCGCCGTGCCGAACCTGCATGTGTTCCGCCCGGCGGATGCGGTTGAAACCGCCGAGTGCTGGCAGATCGCCATGAAGAGCAAGGATCATCCGTCCGCTCTGGCACTGACGCGCCAGAACCTGACGACGGTCCGCACCGAATATAATGAGAAGAACCTCTGCGAACTCGGCGCCTATACGCTGGCCGGCAATGCCGACGCCAAGGTCACGATCTTCGCCTCCGGTTCGGAAGTGGAACTCGCCGTTGCCGCCCGCGCAACGCTGGAAGGCAAGGGTGTCAGCACCCGCGTCGTCTCCGTTCCCTGCACGGAACTCTTCTTCGAGCAGCCGGAAGCCTATCGCAAGGACGTCATCGGCAACTCGCCGGTCAAGATCGCCGTCGAAGCGGCGGTTCGCGAGGGCTGGGATGCCTTCATCGGCCCGGAAGGTACTTTCATCGGTATGAAGGGCTTCGGCGCCTCCGGTCCGGCCAAGAAGGTCTTCGAGCATTTCGGCATCACTGCCGACGCCGTCGTCGCCGCGGCGGAAGCCAAGCTCTAAGGGGAGTGCCTTCGGGCACTTCCTCAACTACTATCCGCAATCCCAATCTCTAGGGAGTGAATGAACATGACAGTCAAGGTTGCCATCAACGGTTTCGGGCGTATCGGCCGCAACGTTCTTCGCGCCATCGTTGAATCCGGCCGCACCGACATCGAAGTCGTCGCCATCAACGACCTCGGCCCGGTCGAAACCAACGCCCACCTGCTCCGTTACGATTCCATCCATGGCCGCTTCCCGGCGACCGTGAAGGTTGAAGGCGACACGATCATCGTCGGCAACGGCAAGCCGATCAAGGTCACGGCCATCAAGGATCCGGCAACGCTTCCCCACAAGGAGCTGGGCGTCGATATCGCCATGGAATGCACCGGCATCTTCACCGCCCGCGACAAGGCGGCCGCTCACCTGACGGCCGGCGCCAAGCGCGTTATCGTTTCGGCTCCCGCCGACGGCGCTGACCTGACGGTCGTCTTCGGCGTCAACCATAACCAGCTCACCAAGGAGCACATGGTCATCTCCAACGCTTCCTGCACCACCAACTGCCTGGTGCCGGTCGTGAAGGTTCTCGACGACGCCGTCGGCATCGACCACGGCTTCATGACGACCATCCACTCCTACACCAACGACCAGCCGTCGCTCGACCAGATGCACAAGGATCTGTACCGCGCCCGCGCTGCCGCTCTCTCGATGATCCCGACGTCGACGGGTGCTGCCAAGGCTGTCGGCCTCGTCCTGCCGCACCTGAAGGGCAAGCTCGACGGCACCTCGATCCGCGTTCCGACCCCGAACGTCTCGGTCGTCGACTTCAAGTTCGTTGCCAAGAAGGCCACGACGGTTGCCGAAATCAACGAAGCCATCAAGGCCGCGTCCAACGGCGCGCTGAAGGGTGTTCTCGGTTACACCGAGGAGCCGCTGGTTTCGCGTGACTTCAACCACGACAACCACTCCTCGATCTTCGCGATCGACCAGACCAAGGTGATGGAAGGCAATTTCGTTCGTATCCTCACCTGGTACGACAACGAATGGGGCTTCTCCAACCGCATGGCCGACACGGCCGTGGCCTTCGCAAAGCTCATCTGAGCCCAAGGCGCAGAGATCGGGAAAACGGCTCGGGAAACCGGGCCGTTTTCGTTTCCGGCGATCGGGAAGATGGAGAGCATGGCACAATTGACCATCCGCGAAGCGACCGTCGATGACGCAGAGGAACTCTGCGGGCTTATCAATGAGATCATCGAAGCCGGCGGCACGACTGCTATCGAGGAACCCCTTTCCCCCGAACTGTTGGCCGACTGGTTCATATCGGGCGAATTCGCCCTCATCTGCCATGTGGCGCAGGCAGGCTCCGGGCTTGCCGGCTTTCAGTCTCTCAGCCTCTACGGCGATCTGCCGGAGGCGTGGGCCGATATCGCGACCTTCGCGCGGCTGAACCCGAAGATCCCCGGCGTCGGCACCGCGCTGTTTGCCGCAACACTTGCCGCCGCCAGGAAGCGCAAGATCGACATCATCAACGCGACCATCCGCGCCGACAATACCGGCGGACTGGCCTATTACGAGAAAATGGGCTTCCGCACCTATAACACGCTCGAGAAAGTGCCCCTCAGGGACGGGACGCCGGTTGACCGGATCCAGAAGCAATATCAGGTCAAGGAAGATCGAAGCGGCCGCTAACGGCCTCATCAACAAAAAGTGTGGCGCGGCCTCTGTCTGCCCTGCTCTCGCCTGATTTGCTTATACATTCTTTATACAGACTTTTTCCCGTAGCATTCTTCACTGGTCCCAAGCCCAAGGACCGTCCAGCAGCATGATGCAGCAATGCAGCCGAGGTTAAGCCGCGAGGCCTACCCTTCTGCCGTATTTTGCCGTTTACTGATAGATCGCGCTGGACGTGGGGGCATGGAACAGCCGGGGCAGCTGCGGAATGGCGTGATGAAGCGAAAGGGGTGGGCATGGAAGCGTTTTATATCGTGGTGCTGGTCGCGACGGCGCTCGTGCTTCTTGCAGCCTTTTCCAGCCTGCTGGCCTTCCGCTTCGGCGCTCCCCTCCTTCTGCTCTTCCTGATGATCGGGCTTGCCGCCGGCGTCGACGGTCTCGGCATCGAATTCAGCAACAACTATCTCGCCTATATTCTGGGCTCCATCGCGCTTGCGATCATCCTGTTCGATTCCGGTTTCGGCACGCCGATGCAGGCCTTCCGCATCGCCGCGATACCGTCACTGACGCTCGCCTCGATCGGTGTGCTTCTGACCGCGGCACTCTTCGCCTTCGCCGCCCGCTGGCTGCTCGACTTCACCTGGCTCGAAGGCATGCTGCTCGGCTCGATCGTCGCCTCCACCGATGCCGCCGCCGTCTTCTTCCTGCTGCGCATCGGCGGCATCAATATCAGGGACAAGGTGCGCTCCACGCTGGAAGTCGAATCCGGCACCAACGATCCGATGGCAATTTTCCTGACCATCGCCCTGGTCGAGGTTCTCGCGAGCGGCGAACGTTATGCCGGCATCAATATCGGCATGCTGGCCATGTTCATCCAGCAGATGGGCCTTGGCGTCATCCTCGGCCTGCTCGGCGGCATGATGATCGTGCTCATCGCCGGCCGGCTGGAAACGGATCGCGGCCTCACACCGATTTTCGTGCTGGCACTCGCCCTTCTCGTCTTCTCCTTCACCGGCGCTGTCGGCGGCAGCGGCTTCCTTGCGGTCTATGTCGCCGGCATCTATGCCGGGAACCGCAAGATGCAGGCGATCGGCACCATCAGGCGTTTTCAGGACGGCATGACCTGGCTTGCCCAGATCATAATGTTCCTCGTGCTCGGCCTGCTGGCGACGCCCTCGCAGTTTCCCGTCATCATCGTGCCGGCGGTCCTGCTCGCCCTGTTCCTGATCTTCGTCGCCCGGCCGCTCGCCGTCTGGCTGTCTCTGCTGCCTTTCGATTATACGCAGCAGGAAATCGGCTTTGTCGCCTGGGTCGGCCTGCGCGGTGCCGTCTCGATCCTGCTCGCCATCATGCCGATCCTCGGCGGGCTGGAGCATAGCCAGATCTATTTCAACACCGCCTTCATCATCGTGCTCGTTTCGCTGCTCGTGCAGGGCTGGACGATCAAACCGGTCGCCAAGCGCCTCGGCCTCATCATCCCGCCGCGCATCGGCGCAGTCGACAAAGTCGAGGTCGACCTGCCGGGTGCGGCCAATCACGAACTGCTCTCCTACCGCGTCATAAAGGACAGTCCGATCCTTCGCGGCGAGCGCATCCCGCGTTGGGCCACCCCTTCGCTGGTGATCCGCGACGGCAAGTCGATGCGTTACCAATATGCCGGTCGCCTGCGGGAGAACGACCTCGTCTACCTCTTCATCGCGCCCAGCTATTCGCGTCTGCTCGACCGCATCTTCGCCAGCCGCGCGCCTGTCGACGAGGATGACGCCGAATTCTTCGGCGCCTTCGCGCTGTCGCCTGCCCGCCCGGCGGCCGATCTCGATGCCGCCTATGGTCCGGGCCTTCTCAACGAATCCGAGAAGGGCCTGACGATTGCCGAACTGATGAAACAGCGCCTCGGCGGCAAGGCCGATTATGCCGATCGCGTCCGTCTCGGCTCGCTCATCCTCATCGTCCGCGACCTCGACGACCAGGACCACATCACCTCCGTCGGCATGTCGCTGGAGGCCGTGGAACCGGCCATCACGCTGCCGATCTTCATCAATCTGCGCGAGATTATCCAGCGCACGCGCGACCGTATGAAGGGGCGCAAAAAACACGAGGCAGCCGCGGCGGAAAGCACTGCCGGACGTGACGAAAGCCCACGCTAAAACGACGGCCGACTGCCTTGCGTCTCCCTCGATCCTTGCTATGGTCGGCCAACTTTCGCCAACCACGAACGGATCTTCCCATGGCAGCTTTCAAGACCCTCGACGACCTCAACGACATCGCCGGCAAGCGCGTTCTCGTCCGCGTCGATCTCAACGTCCCGGTCAAGGACGGCAAGGTTACGGATACGACACGCATCGAGCGCGTCGCGCCGACGATCCTTGAACTGTCGAAAAAGGGCGCCAAGGTCATCCTGCTTGCCCATTTCGGTCGCCCGAAGGATGGCCCTTCGGCAGAGTTCTCGCTTTCGCTGATCGCTCCGTCGGTTGAGGCAGTCCTCGACCACGCGGTCCTGACCGCCTCCGACTGCATCGGCGATGCAGCAGCCACCGCTGTCGCCAGGATGAACGACGGCGATATCCTGCTTCTGGAAAACACCCGCTTCCACAAGGGAGAGGAAAAGAACGATCCTGAATTCACCAAGGCGCTTGCCGCCAACGGCGATCTCTATGTGAACGACGCCTTCTCGGCGGCTCACCGCGCCCATTCCTCCACCGAAGGCCTTGCCCATCACCTGCCGGCCTATGCCGGCCGCACCATGCAGGCCGAGCTCGAAGCGCTGGAAAAGGGCCTCGGCAACCCGGCCCGTCCGGTCGTCGCAATCGTCGGCGGCGCCAAGGTTTCGACCAAGATCGATCTCCTGATGAACCTCGTGAAGAAGGTGGATGCTCTCGTCATCGGCGGCGGCATGGCCAATACCTTCATCGCCGCCCGCGGCACCAATGTCGGCAAGTCGCTCTGCGAGCATGATCTCGCCGATACCGCCAAGCAGATCATGATCGAAGCCGCGACCGCCGGCTGCGCGATCGTCCTGCCGGAAGACGGCATCGTCGCGCGCGAATTCAAGGCCGGGGCCGCCAACGAGATCGTCTCCATCGAAGCCATTCCGGCCGATGCCATGGTCCTCGATGTGGGCCCGAAGTCGGTCGATTCCGTCAAGGCCTGGATCGAACGCGCCACGACGCTCGTCTGGAACGGTCCGCTCGGCGCCTTTGAAATCGAGCCTTTCGACGCGGCGACCGTTGCCGCCGCAAAATATGCAGCCGAACGCACCAAGGCCGGCAAGCTCACCTCGGTCGCAGGCGGCGGTGATACGGTCTCGGCGCTGAACCATGCCGGCGTTGCCGAAGAGTTTACCTACGTCTCGACGGCAGGCGGCGCCTTCCTTGAATGGATGGAAGGCAAGGAACTGCCGGGAGTGGCCGTTCTCTCCCGATAATCGATCGGTCGATTAACCAGATATTCCAGCAGGATAGACCGCGGAGGCGAACGCTTCCGCGGTCTTTTGCTCAAACGGAGAAAAAATTCCCAAACTTTCAAACGATTGAAATCATTTCAATCGTTTCAATGACTTAGCCCGCTCTTTTTTCTGCCTATAAACTTCTGTTATCCGAGTTCTATATTATCAATTCTGCCGGATTTCATTGTGGAGAGAACGAGATGAGCGAACGACTGGAAGACATTGCAGTGAAGATGGTTGCTGGCGGTCGGGGCCTGCTTGCCGCCGATGAATCGACCTCCACCATCAAGAAGCGTTTCGATGCGATCAATCTTGAATCGACCGAAACCAGCCGCCGCGACTATCGCGAGATGCTCTTCCGGTCGGAAGACGCGATGAAGAAGTATATTTCCGGCGTCATCCTCTATGAGGAGACCCTGTACCAGAAGGCGGCCGACGGCACGCCTTTCGTCGACATCATCAAGGCCGCCGGCAGCATTCCGGGCATCAAGGTCGATACCGGCGCCAAGCCGATGGCCAAGTTCCCGGGTGAAACCGTCACCGAAGGCCTCGACGGTCTCGCAGACCGCCTTGCCAAATATTACGAAGCCGGTGCCCGCTTTGCCAAGTGGCGCGGCGTCATCGCCATTTCCGGGACCCTGCCGAGCCGCGGCTCCGTTCGCGCCAACGCCCAGGCACTTGCCCGTTATGCCGCGCTCTGCCAGGAAGCCAAGATCGTGCCGATCGTCGAGCCTGAATGCCTGATGGACGGCAAGCCGGGCGACCACAATATCGACCGCTGCGCCGAAGTCACCGAATCCACGCTGCGCATCGTGTTCGAGGAACTGGCCGATGCCCGTGTCAGCCTCGAAGGCATGATCCTGAAGCCCAACATGGTCATCGACGGCAAGAACGCCCGCAAGGCCTCCGTCGCCGAAGTCGCCGAACGCACCGTTCAGGTCCTGAAGCGCACGGTTCCGTCAGCCGTCCCGGGCATCGCCTTCCTCTCCGGCGGCCAGACGACGGAAGAGGCGACCGCCCATCTTTCGGCGATCAATTCCGGCTACGACCTGCCCTGGTTCGTCACCTTCTCCTATGGCCGCGCCCTGCAGGACAGCGCGCTCAAGGCCTGGAACGGCAAGCAGGAAAATGTCGCCGCCGGTCAGCGCGAATTTGCGCACCGCGCCGAAATGAACAGCCTCGCCGCCAAGGGCAGCTGGAAGGCCGAGCTCGAAAAGGCCGCATAAGCCTTTTGACGATTGAAAGATGATGCGGGCGGCGAACACCTTCGCCGCCCGTTTTTGTGCTGCCACTGCCGCCAAGCCGATTTGTCATGGCGACAAGATAATTCTTCGCTGCAACCGCCAGCCTCGCTAATCATGGCGCGCCAACCGCTGGAGCCGCCATGAACAGCCTGTCCTACGTCACCGTCGATGTCTTTACCTCAACCCGCTTCGAGGGCAATCCGCTCGCGGTCATGAGCGACGCCAGGGGCATCAGCGACGCGGCGATGCAGAAGATCGCCGCCGAATTCGGCTATTCCGAAGTCACTTTCGTGCTGCCGCCCGAGAATCCCGAAAACACGGCAAGGGTGCGCATCTTCACACCGACGATGGAAGTGCCTTTCGCCGGTCATCCCAATGTCGGCACCGCCTATGTAATCGCGCGGCAGGGAGAGCTTTTCGGCCGCCCCGTCGGCGATACGCTGCGCTTCGAGGAGAAGGCCGGCCTTGTGGAAGTCGCCCTGCAGCGCAGCGAAGGCCGCGTTGTCGCAGCGACGATCCGCGCTCCGCGGCCGCTTGAAATAGAAGGCACGATACCGGATACCGTGATCGCCGGTTGCGTCTCCATCGATCCCGGCTCGATTTGCAAGAAGACCCATGCCCCTGTCTTCGTCTCCGTCGGCCTGAAATTTGCCGTTGCCGAGCTTGAAAGCCTGGAGGCCCTGGCCGCGGCAAGCCCCAATCTCAACGGCTTCCAGGACGCGGCAAGGACGACAGCCGGCAGTCATGATTTCTCCCTGTTCCTCTACGTTCGCCCTGCCGCCACCCCATGGAAGATCCGCGCCCGCATGTTCGCGCCGCTGGATAACGTCATCGAAGACCCTGCGACCGGCAGCGCATCGGCGGCCCTTTCCGCCTATCTCGTCTCGCTGCTGCCGGAGACGGACATCAGCCAGCACGTGACGATCGAGCAGGGCGTCGAAATGGGCCGGCGCAGCATCATCGAGCTCGATGTCGTCAAGAAGGCCGGTACAGTCACCGACGTGACGATCTCGGGAAGCTGCGTGCCGGTCATGAAAGGCGAGATCCTCCTGCAGGACTGAACCCGCCTGGAGCAGGTTGCGCAAAGGCGTTCGGCGGTCTTGCGAGCGACATGCAAAACAAGGCCCAAGCGTGGCAAGCGGATCTGAAAGATAGCGTCCCGCTTCAGGGCACGAAAAAATCGCGCGTCAGCAGCGCCACCGCCCAGACGGCGAAGGCAATCAGCGCGATCTTCCAGAAATCCATCCGGCGGCGCAGCCCCGGATAGCCGAGCGGCTTGATGACCTGGATTGCCATGGCAAGGATGAGCAGCAACGCTATCAGCTTTGTCATGGCTTTATTTTTTCCATCTATCAGAATGTCACAGGACGGACATTTTTTCACGCGAACACAGGATATCTACTCGCCGTAAAGGCATTCCGGGGCACAATCAACATTCTTATGGACTGGGCGGATCAAGCTCTCGCCTTATGTCCTTCTCAAAGCGAACACGCCGAGTCTGGGGATATGACAAGAAATCTGCTGTCCGTCGCTGCGCTGCTCTTTGGCACGCTCTTCCTCTTCATGGGCAACGGACTGCAGGGCATTCTGCTTCCCGTACGCGGTAATCTCGAAGGTTATGCCACGACCACCCTCGGCCTGCTCGGAACCTCCTGGGCGGCGGGCTTCGTCGTCGGCTGCCTGATCGCGCCGAAGATGGTGCGCCGTGTCGGCCATGTGCGCGCCTTCTCCGGCTTCATCGCCATCATCGCCATCATCGCGCTCGTCAGCGGCATCATCATCGACCCGGTCTGGTGGGTCATCCTGCGCGCGGTCACCGGTTTCTCGACCGCAGGCACGTCGATGATCATCGAAAGCTGGCTGAACGAGCGGGCGAACAATGAAAGCCGCGGCGCGATTTTCTCGCTCTATATCGGCATCACCCTGCTTGGCGTCGTTGGCGGCCAGCTGATGATCCCGCTGGAAGACGTGCGCACGCCGGCGCTCTTCATGATCTGCGGCATCTTCTACTGCATCGCCATGCTGCCGACCACGCTGTCGACCGCCGCCTCGCCGCAGCCTCTGAAGGCGGTGAAACTCGACCTGCCGGCGCTCTATCGCAATTCACCCGTTTCCTGCCTCGGCATCCTGCTCGTCGGCATCGCCAACGGCGCCTATGGCACGCTCGGCGCCGTCTTCGGCGCGGGTGCCGGCCTTTCCGATACCGCGATCGCCGTCATGATGAGCGCCACCATCTTTGCCGGCGCCATAATGCAGCTTCCGGCCGGGCGCCTCTCCGACCGTATCGACCGCCGTTACGTGCTGGCGGCCATGTCGGCCATCGCAGCGCTCGCCGGCCTCCTGATCTTCCTGCTGCACCCCTCCTCCCCTGCCTTCCTGATCGGCCTCGTCATCCTCTACGGCGCCGTCGCCAATACGCTCTATCCGATCGCCGTCGCCCATGCGAACGACTTTGCCGCATCGGAGGATTTCGTGAAGGTATCGGGCGGCTTGTTATTGCTTTACGGGATCGGCACCGTCATCGGCCCGACGATCGGAGGTCCGGTCATGTCGGTCATCAGCCCGCATGCGCTCTTCCTGGTGACGGCGCTCGCCCATCTTCTGATCACCGGCTACGCCATCGTCAGAAGCCGCATTCGCGCAGCCATTCCGGCAAGCGACCGCGACGCCTACACGACGATCCCGACGGCCACGTCTCCCACGCTCACGCCGCAAAGCATGTCGCTTGCCGATCGCGGTTCCAGCAAGCCTCCCGAAAGCGTCGATCCTGCTGTAAAGTTCGGCTGACGAGTGGAAGGTGTCGCGCAAGACTGCGCATGGAAACAGATCTGCAGGATCGCGACACGCTTAAGGAGGAATGACAATGAGCTTCATCGATGACGACCGGCCGCAGAAGAAGACCGCGCACGAGATCGGCTGCGATCTTTCCATGCTTTCGGTGGACGAGCTGAAAGCGCGTGTGGAACTCTTGAAGGCCGAGATCGCGCGGCTCGAGGCCGAGGCCGCCAGCAAGGCTTCGGGCCGCCTGGCTGCTGAAAGCCTGTTCCGTTCATAAGACTGTGAACGCGCAAATATTGCTTCGTAATTACTTTCGTTAAGTCTTAAATTGAGACGGCATTAATAAAAAATTAAGCTTTATAAGATATTACTCATGCTGTTCAGATCCTTCTGAACCTCAGACAGTTTTCCAAGCGGTGAATTGGTCTGATTTTTCTCCCTGTTTTACCTTGAGAGCCGCTTTTGCGGCTCTTCTTTTTTGCGCTGCCTTAGATGTTTCCACGAAACTGTGGAGATTAACCTTTTCTTAAGAAACGGCTTGCGCAATTGGGCTAAAGATACCATCTTGAAATCATAAAGACCGGCCGGGAAACTTTTCCGCGGAAACCGGCGTTACCTGATAGTAGATGCGTGCAACAGGGATTCTTTAGATGTCGGAACTTGGATTGAATACAATCAGTTTTGCGGGCCGCGCTGCCGCATCCTCGCAGTTCAAGACGCTGTATGCAGAGGGCATGTCGCTGGTCGAAGAAACCGCATCCTACCTCGACGGCCAGGGCCGCGCAGCCTCCAAGGTACTGCCGCGCATGGCTTCGGTACTCTACGCGGCTGAATCGATGCGCCTGACCACCCGGCTGATGCAGATGGCCTCCTGGCTGCTGCTGCAGCGCGCCGTCAACAATGGCGAAATGTCGCGCGATCAGGTTCTGGCCGAAAAGAACAAGGTTCGTCTCGACGGCTTCAACGTCGACCGCAACGCTCCGGGCTGGGGCGACCTGCCGGAATCCTTCCGCGACCTCGTTGAACGTTCGCTTCGCCTGCAGAACCGCATCGCCTTGCTCGACCGCGAAATCTATCGCCCGGCAGAAGCGGCGATCGTTCCGGACAACCAGAACAGCGTCCAGGCCCAGCTTTCCCTGCTGCAGACCGCCTTCGGCAACAACTGATCTGGCATTAGCGATTTCTCGAAACCGGCTGCGGCGACGCGGCCGGTTTTTGCTTGTTCTCCGGCTCAGACCGGAAACAAAAAAGCCCAGCGCGAGGCCGGGCTTTGTATGGTCCGTCGGGCGGAAGCGAGTTAGAGGCCGAGGCCGCCGAAACGCTTGTTGAACTTCGAAACACGGCCGCCACGGTCCATGAGCTGCTGGTTGCCGCCCGTCCAGGCCGGATGCGACTTGGAGTCGATTTCGAGGTTCATGACAGCGCCTTCCGAACCCCAGGTCGAGCGGGTTTCGTACTCGGTGCCATCGGTCATGACTACCTTGATGATGTGGTAGTCGGGATGGATGCCTTCCTTCATGACAATCTTCCTGCGATGCCGGGGTTCAATTTGCCGCAGACAGTTGCGGGGAAAGAACCGATTGAATAAATGAAGCCGCAGTCGTGAAGGCTACGGCTTCCCATTAGGATGCGGTGCCTATACATGAAGGGCGCCGGGATAACAAGGGCCAAGGAGCCGCAATACGCGGTCTTTGAGGGCGATCGGAGACGATTTGGCAGAGCAGGCAGAGCTTGGGGAGAAGAAGTCGCGTTCGCTAAGGCCGCTCGGCAGGCTGGCACCTTACGTGGCACGCTATCGCGGCATGGTCGCGGGCGCCTTGATTGCGCTGGCCCTTGCCGCCGTCACCTCTCTTGCCATACCGCTCGCCGTGCGCCGCATGATCGACCACGGCTTCACGCAGGCCGACGGCACCTTCATCAACAGCTATTTCGCGATGCTGATGGTCATGGCCATCGTGCTCGCTGTTGCCAGTGCGCTCCGCTACTATTTCGTCATCACCATCGGCGAGCGCATCGTCTCGGATCTGCGCCGCGATGTCTTCTCCCATGTCACGCGCCTGTCGCCCTCCTTCTTCGACGTCAACCAGTCGGGTGAGATCCTCTCGCGGCTGACGGCCGATACGACGCAGATCAAATCCGCCGTTGGCGCCACAGCTTCCGTGGCGCTGCGCAACCTGATCCTCTGTCTCGGCGCTCTCGGCATGATGATCGTGACCTCGCCAAAGCTGTCGAGCCTCGTCATCGTCGCAATCCCGGTTATCGTCTTTCCGCTGGTCGCCGGCGGCCGATCGGTACGCAAGCGTTCGCGCGCTGCGCAGGACACGCTGGCGGAAGCCTCGGCCTTCGCCAGCGAGACGATCGCTGCAACCCGCACCGTGCAGGCCTTCAACGCCGAAACCATTGCCGCAGACCGCTACGGTTCGGCCGTCGAATCCGCCTATCACGCCGCGCGTTCGGCCGTCTCTTCCCGAGCCCTGCTGACGGGTATTGCCATCACCCTGATCTTCGGCAGCGTGGTCGCCATTCTCTGGTTTGGCGCCCACAGCGTTCTCGCCGGCACGCTCTCGGCCGGCACGCTCGGCCAGTTCCTGCTTTATGCGGTCATCGCGGCCGGCTCGCTCGGTGCGCTTTCGGAAGTCTGGGGCGAGCTCTCGCAGGCAGCAGGTGCCGCCGACCGTCTGACCGAGCTTCTCGACGAAGTCTCGCCGATCGCCGCCCCCGCGCATCCGCTGCCGCTCCCCTCGCCTGCCCAGGGCCGGGTGGAATTCGACGGCGTACATTTCGCCTATCCCTCCCGTCCCGGCAAATCGGCCCTGCACGGCCTCGGTTTTGCCGTGCTGCCGGGAGAGACGGTCGCGATCGTCGGCCCGTCCGGCGCCGGCAAGAGCACGGTCTTCTCGCTCCTGCTGCGCTTTTACGATCCGCAGCAGGGCAGCGTGAAAATCGACGGCGTCGATGCCCGACAGGCAGACCCGGACGCCGTGCGGCAGCGCATCGCCATCGTGCCGCAGGACGTCACCATCTTCGCGGCCTCGATCCATGACAATATCGCCTTCGGCTTCCAGGGGGCGACGCGCGAGCAGGTTCGCGCCGCCGCAATCGCGGCCCAGGCCGATGAGTTCATCAATCGGCTGGAGAAAGGTTACGACACTCAGGTCGGCGAACGCGGCGTCACGCTCTCGGGCGGCCAGCGTCAACGCATCGCCATTGCCCGTGCGATTCTGAAGAACGCGCCGATCCTGCTTCTGGATGAAGCGACTTCGGCCCTCGACGCCGAGAGCGAGACGCTGGTGCAGACGGCGCTTGACGGGCTCATGCATGGCCGCACGACCATTGTCATCGCCCACCGCCTCGCCACCGTTCTGAAGGCCGATCGCATTCTCGTCATGGACCAGGGCCGCGTCGTCGAGGAAGGCACGCATCAAAGCCTGATCCGGCACGGCGGCATCTATGCGAAGCTCGCCCGTCTGCAATTCGATGCAGCCAACGAGGATGTGCTGGCTGCCGCCAAATAGCGGCTTCATGCACCATCGCGACTAAAGTCTGATCTCTTCGGCCCTCGCATGCGGTTGCCTTTGTGGCAACCTGCCCTAACCTCCCTATGCCCGAGGTAGGGGCCTTTGCTGTTGAAATCTGTGGGAGGAGATTCGAATGGCGTTTTCTGACATGACCCGTCGCATGAGCCTGGCGTTTGGCCTTGGCCTGCTCGCAGCCGCCACGGCTACGGCCGCATCGGCCGAGACTTTTCCCGATCGCTCCATAACGATGATCGTGCCCTTCGCCGCCGGGGGCTCGACCGACGTCGTCGCGCGCATCGTCGCGCAGAAAATGTCCGAAGATCTCGGCCAGCAGGTCATCGTGCAGAATGTTGCGGGAGCCGGCGGCAATCTCGGCGCCGGCAACGTCGCGCGCGCCGCACCGGGCGGGTACACGATCCTGATGGGTACCGTCGCCACCCACGCGCTCAATCCGCTGATCCTGAAATCGACGCCTTATGATGCCGAGAAGGATTTCTCGCCGATCTCGCTGCTCGTGGTCGTGCCCAACGTGCTGGTCGTCAATCCGGAATTGCCCGCCAAGAACGTTGAGGAACTGGTTGCCCTCCTGAAAGCCGATCCGGACAAGTACAGCTACGCCTCTTCCGGCAACGGCACGCCGCTGCATCTTTCCGGTGAACTTTTCAAAAGCATGGCGGGCGTCGACATGCAGCATATCCCCTATAAAGGCGCCGGACCGGCATTGAACGACGTCATCGGCAATCAGGTCCCGATCATGTTCGACAACCTGCCCTCCTCGTCGAGCCACATCAAGGCCGGCACACTGAGGGCGCTCGCCGTGACGACCGCCAAACGCGCGCCCTCCTTCCCCGATATCCCGACCATCGCGGAATCCGGCATTCCCGGCTACGAGACCTATACGTGGAATGCGCTCTTTGCGCCGGCCAACACGCCCGCCGATGTGGTTGCCCGCCTCAACATTTCCGCCAACAAGGCGCTGGGCGATCCGGCCGTGGCCGAGCGGATGAAGGAATTCAGCGCAACGGTCGTCGGCTCCACGCCGGAAGAACTCGGCGCCCATGTGAAGGCCGAGCTTGCGAAATGGAAACCGGTCGTCGACGGCGCCCATATCCAGATGGAATGAGCGCAGCGGGAGGCGACGTTATGCCTCTTTTCTCGCGCCCGATCCAAGCGGCGGCAATTGGACGCTCCGCAATTGAATTCTAATTAAGGTAGTGGAAAAGCTCACGATTCTGGGCTAACGTTCGGGAGGCTGAAGCACGATTTCAGCTTACCAGGAGGGATCCATGTACAGATTTGAAGTTTACAAGGATAAGGCCGGTGAATTCCGCTTCCGCTTCAAGGCATCGAACGGCGAAACCATGTTCTCGTCCGAAGGCTACAAGGCGAAGGCATCCGCAGTGAACGCCATCGAGTCCATCAAGAAAAATTCGCCCGGCGCGGAAGTGGTGGATCAGACAAAGGCGGAAGCCTGACCGGAAGCGGAGGCGGCATCAGTCGCCTCCAGCATCTCCTTATCGGCGCATTTC
This sequence comes from Rhizobium sp. GCM10022189, assembly GCF_042656325.1. Classification (NCBI taxonomy): domain Bacteria; kingdom Pseudomonadati; phylum Pseudomonadota; class Alphaproteobacteria; order Hyphomicrobiales; family Rhizobiaceae; genus Rhizobium; species Rhizobium sp. GCM10022189. Next base: position 336,933 of record NZ_JBHSOR010000004.1, on the reverse strand, counting down.
TGGTGCGCGTTTGCAGCGTGAACTATTTTCGACAGCCATGTCGAAATGGCTGCTGCTGAAACCTCATTGTTTCGGAACGGTTCCAAGCCGCGCCACCGGTGCGTTGCAGCCTCGGCCATTTCGGCCTTACATGCTGCCTGCCGGTCAAACGCCATCAGAGGATCAGGAGTTTCCGATGCAATATGCGCTTATCATCCGTGAATCCGCAGAAGACTTTGTCCGCCGCGGCGACCCCGCCTATCGCGACGGCTGGACTGCCTATACCAAGGCCCTGATGCAGGCCGGGATCTTGACTGCCGGTGCCGGTCTGACCCCGCCCGAAACCGCCACCATCGTGCGCCGCAAGGGCGACGACCATGACGTGCAGGATGGTCCCTATCCGGAAGGCAAGGAATCGCTCGGCGGTTTCTACGTCATCGAGGTGCCCGATCTCGATACCGCGCTTGAATGGGCGACACGCGTTCCCGTCTCCGAACAGGGTTCGGTCGAGATACGGCCGCGCCTGCAGGTTGCGTGAGGCTTTGGTGAAATCAGATGCAGGCCGCGCCGCCGAGAAGGTGGCGCGGCAGTCCTACGGCAAGCTCATCGCCTTTCTTGCTGCCCGCTCGCGCGATGTGCCGGCGGCGGAAGATGCGCTATGCGATGCGCTGGCGGCTGCCCTGCGAACCTGGCCCGAGCGCGGCGTTCCCGACAATCCGGAAGCCTGGCTGCTCACCGTGGCCCGCCGCAATCTCCTGCAGGCGGCCCGCCGCCAGACCGTGCGCGACAATGCCCGCAGCACGGTTGCGATGGCTTTCAAGGAAGCCGAGGAGCGCATGAACGATGTCCATGATGCGGTCTTCCCGGACGAACGGCTGAAGCTGCTCTTTGCCTGTACTCACCCGGCAATCGACAAATCGGTCCACACACCGCTGATGCTCCAGACCGTGCTTGGCATTGACGCGAAAACCATGGCGCGGGCTTTCGTCGTCTCGCCGGATGCGATGAGCCAGCGCCTGGTGCGGGCCAAGGTGAAGATTCGCGATGCCGGCATTCCCTTCGCCATTCCCGAGCGGCCCCTGCTGCCGGAACGGCTGGCTGGTGTGCTCGCGGCGATCTACGCCGCCTACGGCATAGGCTGGGACGGGCTCGACGGCGAGCAAGATAGCCGCACCGGCCTGACGGGCGAGGCGATCTGGCTCGGCCGCACGCTGACGACAATCCTTTCCGACGAGCCCGAGGTCATGGGACTGCTGTCGCTGATGCTCTATTGCGAGGCCAGAGGGCACGCGCGGCGCAGCGGCGGCGTCTACATCCCGCTCGAAGAACAGGATACTGGCCTCTGGAATGAAATCATGATGGCGGAGGCCGATGCCTTGCTGCGCAAGGCGGGAAGTTTCAATCGCTTCGGTCCGTTCCAGTGCCAGGCCGCCATACAGTCCGTTCACGCCACACGCCGCCGAACGGGCACGACGGACTGGGAAGCCCTCGCCACGCTCTACCGGGCGCTGATCGCAATGAAGCCCTCACTGGGCGCAAAAGTCGCCCTTGCCGCCGTTATCGGCAGGCTGGAAGGCGCAGCTCCCGCTCTCGCGCTGCTGGACGCTCTGGAGCAGAGGAGCGTTGCCAGCTACCAGCCCTATTGGGCGGTGCGCGCGCACCTGCTCTCGGAACTCGGCGAAAGCGAGGCCGGTGCGACGGCCTACAGGATTGCGATCGGCCTCAGCGACAGCCCGGCCGTCAGCAGCTTCCTGACGGACAGGCTCCGGGCGATTATTTCTCGGTCAGCTTGAGTTCGATGCGACGGTTGGTGGCGCGCGCCTCGGGCGTATCGCCCGGCGCAATCGGCTGGAACTCGCCGAAGCCTGCCGCCACCAGACGGTCGGCAGGCACGCCCTGCGCGATCAGGAACTTTACGACCGAAATCGCGCGGGCGGATGAAAGCTCCCAGTTGTCGCGATAGCGGCCAGACCCCGACAGCGCGACATTGTCCGTATGCCCGTCGACACGCAGAACCCAGTTGATCTCCGGCGGGATCTCCTTGGCGAGATCGAGCAGCGCGGCTGCAAGCTTTGCCATTTCCGCCTGCCCCTCCGGATTGAGATCGGCGCCACCGGACGGGAACAGCACTTCCGACTGGAAGACGAAACGGTCGCCGACGATGCGGATATTCTCGCGATCGGACAGGATCTCGCGCAGGCGGCCGAAGAAATCCGAGCGGTAACGGTTGAGTTCCTGTACGCGCGCTGCCAGCGCCACGTTCAGGCGGCGGCCGAGATCGGCGATCTTTGCCTGCGAGGTCTGGTCCTTCTCTTCCGAAGCCTGCAGCGCCGCCTCGACCGCTGCAATCTGGCTGCGCAACGCGGCAATCTGCTGATTGAGAAGCTCGACCTGGCTGAGCGCCCGGTCGCTCACCTGCTTCTGCTCGTCGAGCTGCTGCGTCAGCGTCCCGATCTGCTGCTTGGCCGCGTCCTGCCCGCCTGCTCCGGCACTGAGCAGCGCCTGCAGCCGCGAACGTTCGCCCTCGGCGCTTGCAAGCGAGGCCTGCAGGTTGGCGACGGAATCCTGAAGGTCCTGATTGCTGCCCTTTTCGAGCGCCAGCAATTGCGTCAGCTCGTTGATCTGGCTGTTGAGGCGCGTCAGCACCTCGTCACGACCGGAGATTTCGCGGCTCAGAATGAACTGGCCGACAACGAAGACCGTGAGGATGAACATGATGGCGATGAGCAGCGTCGACAGGGCATCGACGAAGCCGGGCCAGTAATCCACCGCGCGCTGGTGACGGCGGTTGCGGGCAAGAGGCATGGTCTACTTGCCCTCGCTCTTCTCTATCAGGTTGCTGCGCTCGCGACTGCCACCCTGGACACCGATGCGCTCGGCCAGACGATCGAGCGTGCGGCGCATCGCCTTTGCCTCGTCCTGCTGCACTTCTATCCAGTCGCGCAGCATCTGCTGCTCGTTGCGCATGTTCTTGACGAGACCCTGAATGCCTTCCGCGAGGCTCGCCATGGCGGCGACCGACCGCTGGCTGGCGGGACCGCCCTCTTCGGCGACCTTGCGCAGATATTCCGACAACGCCTTCATATCTTCCGAAGAGCCACCGGAGACGGCGTCGAACGCCTGCACCGGAACGTCAGAGCCGACATCGGTGACGGAGGAGAGCCAGTTTTCCAGTTCCATATAGAAACGGTTCTGCGCACGGCCGGCCTGCAGATCGAGGAAACCGAGGATCAGCGAACCCGAGAGACCGAGCAGCGAGGACGAAAACGCCTGCCCCATGCCGGAAAGCGGTGTCGCAAGTCCTTCCTTCAGCGTCGAAAGCACGTCGCCCGTGCCGTTCGAGCCCGCATCGAGCGACTGGATGACGGAGCTGATCGAGCCGATCGTGCCGATGAGGCCCCAGAAGGTGCCGAGCAGGCCGAGGAAGACGAGCAAGCCGATGAGATAGCGCGAAACATCGCGCGATTCGTCGAGACGGTTGGCGATGGAATCCAGGATGGAGCGCAGCGCGGTGGTCGACAGCGCAACACCGGACTTGCGATTGCCGATCAGCGCCCGCATCGGCGCAAGCAGCCGCGGATTGCGGTTCACCTTCTCGACGCTGCCTGCGGCGCGGAAGGAATTGAACCAGCGCACTTCCGGGCGAAGCGACAGGACATGGTTGAAAACGAGAATGATTCCAACGGCAAGAACGCCGAGGATGAGGCCGTTGAGGCCCGGATTGTGCATGAAGGCGGTCTGCGTCTGACGGAACAGGATCGCTGCTATGAAGCCGACGATGATGAGGAACAACACCATCGTCCAGAAGAACGACATGGGACTGGAGAGTTTGTAGGCGTAGCCACCCGTGGTCTTCTCGGTCGAGCCGAACTCGGCCACATTCACATTTTCCATAGGTTCCTCGGCCTCCGGATTCATTGCACCGGAGACTAGATCAACATTGTGCCGAATTGAAGTATGCGGCGCCGAAAAGCCGGACTTTACAACAGCCTGTTTCCGATTGCCCTCAGCGGGTCGGAACGGGCCGCTTGACCACTTCCATCAGGGCCTTCTGGATGTGCTCGTTACCGGCGATGATCGAACCCGTCTCCAGGATCGCGGTGCCGCCATCCCAATCGGTCGCAAAGCCGCCGGCTTCGCGGATGAGCAAAATGCCGGCCGCCATGTCCCACGGGGAGAGCGCCGTTTCCCAGAAACCGTCGAAACGGCCCGCCGCCACATAGGCGAGATCGAGCGAGACGGCGCCCATGCGGCGGATGCCGGCGACTTCGCCCATGACATGGCGCAGCTCGATCAGGAACTTGCCGTGATTGCCGCGACCGAGATGCGGCACGCCGCAGCCGATGACGCTGTCGGAGAGCACCCGGCGCGAGGCGACACGCAGACGGCGATCGTTGAGGAACGCGCCACCGCCGCGCTCGGCAGTGTAAAGTTCGTCCGTCGCCGGATTGAAGATCACCCCTGCGACAATCTCGTTGTTGCGCTCAAGCGCGATGGAAACTGCAAAAGCGGGAATGCCGTGCAGGAAATTGGTCGTTCCGTCGAGCGGATCGACGATCCAGCGATGCGCGCCGTCCGTGCCCTTGATCTCTTCGCTCTCTTCGCCGAGGAAACCATAGGTCGGGCGAGCCTTGAGAAGCTCTTCCTTGACGATCTTCTCGGCCTTGCGGTCGGCATTCGAAACGAAGTCGCCCGGTCCCTTGACCGATACCTGCAGGTTCTGCACTTCCCCGAAATCACGCCCCAGCGACTTGCCTGCCTTGATGGCAGCCTGAACCATGACATTGAGAAGAGCTGAACGGGCCATGTGGGCATTTTCCTTGGATAATACGGGACGCGCTGTCAGGGGCGGGATATGTCCCTGAACGCCGGAAGCGACAGCGCTGCATAGATTGGCGGCCTCAAGACCACAAAATCAGGGAAATTTCAAGGGGAATGCCGCATGGCAGGCCTGCAGCACGAAAGGATGGTTCCCAAATTACTCTGGACAGATTCCGCGCCGTCTTTGCCGCCACGCAGGCGGCCGCTCGCCATATGAAGGCGGGCGCCCTCATCGGCAGTGTCGTCGCGCCAGCCTGACGATCGACGGCGGTCATCTCGCCTGACGCTGAACAAGGAAACGGCAGCACAGATGCGCCGCCGTTTCCTTGTTCAGCATCCGAAATTCAGGATTTCTGCTGCGTAATGAGCACTTCGCGGGCGATCTGGTCGAGCGGCAGGACGCGATCGACGCCACCCTTGGCAATGGCCTCCTTCGGCATCCCGAAAACGACGGACGTCGCCTCGTCCTGTGCGACCGTATAGGCGCCGGCCTGATGCATTTCCAGCATGCCGCGCGCACCGTCGTCACCCATCCCGGTCATGATGACACCCATCGCGTTCGATCCGGCCGAACGCGCCGCGGAACGGAAAAGCACATCGACGGACGGGCGGTGACGCGAAACCAGCGGCCCGGGTTTGACCGAAACGTAATAGCGCGCACCCTGCCGTTCCAAAAGCATATGCTTGTCGCCGGGCGCGATCAGCACGTGACCGCGCAGCACCGGATCGCCGTCGGCCGCCTCCTTGACCTCGACTTCGCAAAGACCGTTGAGCCGCTTGGCGAATGCCGCCGTGAATTTTTCCGGCATATGCTGGACGATGACCATGCCCGGCGCATTGGCCGGAAGAGCCTCCAGAAATTCGCGCAGCGCTTCCGTCCCGCCGGTTGAGGCGCCGACGCAGACGACCATCTCCGTCGTCTTCGCCATGGCCCGGCCGGTCGGCGGCGGCAGCATGGCATCGGCGGTCAGCTTCTTGGCCGGCCCCTCCGCAGAGGCCGAGCGGATGCTGCCGGCCGCACGGCGCACGTTTGAAAGCCGTGCATGCGAAGCGCTCTTGACCACTTCGCGGATACGCATCGCGTCATCGGCCAGACTGTCTGCCGCGCCGATCTTCGATTTCAGGATGACATCGACCGCGCCCGCTTCCAGCGCCTGGATCAGCGTTTCCGACCCGGCCTCGGTCAGCGACGAGCACATGACGACGGGAATCGGCCGCTGCGACATGAGCTTGCGCAGGAAGGTGATGCCGTCCATGCGCGGCATCTCGACATCGAGCGTGATGACGTCGGGAATTTCTTCCTGGATCTTGCGTGCCGCCATAAAGGGATCGGAGGCGACGCCCATGATCTCGATATCCGGATCTTCCTCCAGAACCCGTGTCAGCGTCTGCCGGACGCTGGCTGAATCGTCGATAATGAGGACGCGGACTTTTTTGGCCATGAGACCCTCTCAGATGCGCTGAAACACCGTATTCGAAACCTGCTTCAAGGGAAGATCGAAACCGGTGATCGATTCCGAGTGGCCGATAAACATGTAGCCACCCTTGGCAAGGCAGTCGCAGAGGCGGCCGAGCACACCCGCCTGCGTCTGTTTGTCGAAGTAGATCAGCACGTTGCGGCAGAAGATGATGTGCATCTGGTCGCCGACAGGATATTTCTCGTCCATCAGGTTCATGCGGGCGAAACCGACACGGCTGCGCAGCTTCGGCGAAATGCGAACCTCGCGCCGACCCTGCTGCTTGGCGACCATGACATATTTCTTCTGCAGGTCGCGCGGCACCGGAGCGACCAGATCTTCGGCGTAGATGCCCCTGCGCGCGGTCTGAAGAACGTCGGTCGAGAGGTCCGTTGCCAATATGCTGTAGGAGACGTCGTTGCGCCCCTCGGCAAATTCGTTGAGCACCATGGCCATCGTATAGGGCTCAGCACCCGTCGAGCAGGCAGAACTCCACGTGCGGATCGTCCGCAGGCCGCTGTCGGCGAGCGCCGGCAGGGCGACCATCTGCATATATTCGAAATGCTTGGCTTCCCGGAAGAAGTCGGTCTTGTTGGTGGTCACGACGTCGATCAGGTAGACCGACTCCTGCTCGAGCCCGCCCTCGTTGAACAGGAAATCGCAATAGTCGTCGAAGCTCGTATGGCGCGTGGCGCGCAGGCGGCGGCGCAACCGGCCTTCCAGCATCGTCAGCTTCGTCGGCGGCATCTTGATGCCGCTATAGTCGTAGATGAACCGGGCAAGCTTGTCGAAGTTGCGCTTGCTGATCCTGTCACCCGGCAATTGGGTTTCTACCGCTGCCATACTCATGAGACGCGACGCTCCGAACAGATACCGGGGGCCTTAGGCGGCCGATTGCAGGACAGAGGCATCCTCGCGCGACAACAGCCGGGCAAGGTCGACGATGACGACGAAGCCGTTCTCGCGGCGCACGACGCCGGCGATATAATCCGAACGCCAGCGCACGCCGATATCGGGAGCGGCCTCGATCTGGTCGCGGCGGAAGGGCGTCACTTCGAAAACCCGGTCGGCAACCAGGCCAAGCGTCAGAACGCGACTCTCCATGGGAACGTCGAGAACCAGCACGCGCGTATGCGGCGTCGGCACCGTCTTCGACATGCCGAGCTTCAGGCGCAGATCGATCGTCGGAACACCCTGGCCGCGCACATCGCGCAGGCCAAGCAGATAGTCGGGACCGTTCGGAATCTTGAAGGCTTCCGCATAGTCGAGGATTTCGCGCACCACCTCCACCGGAACGGCGAAGATCTCCTCGCCCAGGCTGAAGGTCACGAATTGAGCTTCCAGAGATGTTGTTGCCATATCAAGCGCTTTCGTTGGAATCGGGCGCCCCCATTATCGGGGACGCCTGTTAATATATTGGAAGGGCCTGATACTCAGGCGCTTTCCCGGAAATCGGCGTCGCTTTCATCAGGCCCGCCCATCGACATATCCAGGGCAAAGCCCTTGGCGCGCGCCTGCTGGGCGGCAACCGTGTTGGCAGGCGCGGCTTTCCTGGCGGCCGGTTTGCGGCCGGCAACAGGAGCCGGCGTGCGAACCGTGATCTTGGCAGCGGCCGCGCGCGACTGGCGATTGCCGGCCGTATCGACCTTGAAGAAGGCGATCGAAGCCTGCAGTTCCTCCGCCTGGGTTGCCAGTTCTTCGGAGGTCGCCGACATTTCTTCCGAAGCACCCGAATTCTGCTGGGTGACCTTGTCGAGCTGCTGGATCGCTTCGTTGATCTGCGCCGCACCGATATCCTGTTCGCGGCAGGCGGCACTGATCTCCGAGACGAGTTCGGCGGTCTTGCGGATGTCTGGAACCAGTCTGCCGAGCATGTCGCCGGCTTCCTGCGCAGCCTTCACCGTGTCGCCCGACATGGCGCTGATTTCAGCGGCGGCCGATTGGCTGCGTTCGGCAAGCTTGCGCACTTCCGAGGCCACGACCGCAAAGCCCTTGCCGTGTTCGCCGGCACGTGCTGCTTCGACCGCGGCGTTGAGCGCCAGCAGGTCGGTCTGGCGGGCGATCTCCTGAACGATGCCGATCTTTTCGGCGATCGTGCGCATCGCCTGAACGGCGCGGGCAACCGCTTCGCCGGAAACTTCGGCGTCCTTGGCCGACTGACGGGCGATCTTCTCGGTCTGGGCCGCATTGTCGGCGTTCTGCTTGATGTTGGAGGCCATCTCTTCCATCGAGGCGGAGGCTTCTTCAGCGGAAGCTGCCTGTTCGGTCGCTCCCTGCGAGACCTGTTCGGCACTGGCCGACAATTCCTGGCTGCCTGCGGAGACGTTTTCCGCAGCCGCGATCGCGTCGGCCACGACGCCGCGCAGGCGCTCGACCATGCTCTCCAGCGACAGGCCGAGCACGTCCTTGTCGGAGAGAGGTTTCGGCGTGACCGTCAGATCGCCGTTGGCAATCTTGTCGGCAATATCGGCCGTATTGCGAAGGTTGGCGGTCATCGTATTGAGAGCATCGACAAGATCCTTGACCTCGTCGTTCGAATTGACCGCAGCCGTGGCGGAGACGTCACCCTGCGCGACGGCGCTTGCGAGTTCCGTGGCCATGGCAAGGTTGCGTTTGATGGCATTCGTCACAAAGACGACGACACCGATGGCGGCAAGCGTGATCAGAAGACCCGTGATCACCGTCAGCTGGATGAGAGAGTGGAAAAGCTCGATGCCCTGCTCTCTCAGTTCCTTCGCGGCTTTGAGCTGGTATTCCGTCAGTTTGCCGATCCCTTCCGTCGTGGGATCGATGGCCGGATAAAGATCGTTCCTGGCGAACGTATCGAGCCGCGCCGCATCGTGCGCCTGCAGAATGGCCTGCAACTCGGCGACCTTCACGTCGGAGCGGGCCATATCGGTCTTGACCTTCTCCGCGATCACGGTCTCTTCGGGCGTAAGCTGCGTCGAGAGGTAGGCCGACCACTGGTCGGAAATCGTGCGCTTGGCGCCTTCGATGCTGGCCGCCGCCTGCTGCCAGTCCAGCTTGTCGGCATGCAGCTTGTGGGTCGTATCGACGATGCTGACCGCATAGGCGTCCGATACCAGCTTCAGCTGCTGCAGCGGAACGACCCGGTCGTCATAGATGGACTTCATCGATTCCGTCATGGCGTTCATGCCGTAATAGGCACCGCCTCCGATGACACCGGCGATCGCAATGCTCGACGATATCTGGATTGCAAGAATCTTGGCGCCGATGGAGCGAAAGAGCCCCTTTCTGCGGCTGATGGTCATGGGTGTTTCCTCGCTAGGCTATCTTTTTGTTTCATTGAGTGAATGCTCCGTCACGCGCTTTCCCGGAAATCGTCGTCCGTCGTATCCGGTCCGCCCATGGACATATCCAGGGCAAAACCCTTGGCGCGGGCCTGCTGGCCGGCGACGCTGTTTGCAGGCGCCGCCTTGCCGGCCGGCTTGCGGCCTGTCGCCGGTGACGGGCTGCGCGTCGTCATCTTGGCGGCTGCCGTGCGGCCCTGACGGCCGCCGGTTGCCGCTGCCTTGCCGCCCGACGCCTCCACCTTGAAGAAGGCGATCGACGCCTGCAGTTCTTCGGCCTGGGCGGCGAGTTCTTCCGATGTCGCCGACATCTCTTCGGAGGCACCGGCATTCTGCTGCGTCACCTTGTCGAGCTGCTGGATCGCCTCGTTGATCTGGGAGGCGCCGACATCCTGCTCGCGGCATGCCGAACTGATTTCCGCCACAAGTTCCGCCGTCTTCCTGATATCGGGCACCAGACGGCCGAGCATATCGCCGGCCTCCTGTGCGGCCTTGACCGTATCGCTCGACATCGAGGAGATCTCCGCGGCGGCCGACTGGCTGCGTTCGGCAAGCTTGCGCACTTCCGAGGCAACCACGGCAAAGCCCTTCCCGTGCTCGCCGGCACGAGCGGCTTCGACGGCAGCGTTGAGCGCCAGCAGGTCGGTCTGGCGGGCGATTTCCTGCACGATGCCGATCTTCACGGCGATCGTCTGCATGGCTTCGACGGCGCGGTTGACGGCATTGCCGCTCATCTCCGCGTCCTTTGCGGACTGGCGGGCGATCTTTTCGGTCTGGGCCGCGTTGTCGGCATTCTGCTTGATGTTGGCGGCCATTTCCTCCATCGAGGAAGAGGCCTCTTCGGCGGCGGAAGCCTGTTCCGAGGCGCCTTGCGACACCTGCTCGGAACTTGCCGAAAGTTCCTGGCTGCCGGCCGAAACATTCTCGGCCGCGGCAATTGCGTCGGCGACCACATCGCGCAGGCGCTCCACCATCTGCTCCAGCGCGGTGCCGAGTGTGTCCCTGGCCGAAAGCGGCTTCGGAGACACCGTCAGATCGCCGGCGGCAATCTGGGTGGCAATCTCGGCCGTGGCGCGAAGGTTGGCGACCATGCTCTGCATGGCGATGCCGAGCGTGTCCTTGTCCGAAAGCGGCTTGACCTCGACTGCGAGATCGCCCTCGGCGATCAGGTTGGCAACGTCGGCGGTCGCGCGCAGATTGGTCACCATGCCGAGCATGGCAATGCCGAGCGTATCCTTGTCCGAGAGCGGCTTCGGAGCAACACTGAGATCGCCATTCGAAATCTCGTTCGCGATACCGGCGGTATTGCGCAGATTGTCGGTCATGACGTTGATCGTATCGACCAGATCCCTGATCTCGTCGTTGCTCCTGATCTCGACCTTCTGGTTGAGATCACCGATGGCGACGGCATTGGCGACGTTCATGATCTTGCGCAGGCCGCTATTGATGCCGACTCCGATCCACAATGCGGCTGCGAAAGCGATGACGGAAGCGCCGACTGCCATGCCGATCAGCAGGTTCCTGGTGTTGCCGTAAAGAAGTTCCGTATCGTCGTCCGCCTGCGTCATCGCCTTCTGCTGATGCATGACAAGCGCCGAAAAGACGTCATCCAATTCCGTTACGATCCCGCGAACCTCGCCGCCGGAATAGGCGGTGGCCCCTGCCCTGTCGCCGCTTTCCTGGATGGAGGCGACTTTGGCGGAGCCTTCGACGAAGCGTTTGCTGAGTTCTACCAGCCTGTCCCAGGTGGGTTTCGTTTCGGCGGTCGCAAGCTGTTCACCACCTGCCGCGAATGCCAGCATTTCGTCCATGCTCTTTGCAGAACTCTCGTAGTTCTTCCGGGCCGCTTCGGGGTCCATTTCCAGAAGCGCGTTCTTCTGCCACCGGATGGCGTCGAGTTCTGAAGCCTTCGCTTCGAGGGCCAGTTCCAGGCTCTTTGCGGGGCCCGCAATCAGATCGCCGACAGAGTCGTTCAGTGAACTGAGACTGATAATTCCGTATATTGCGCTCGCCACCAGCAGCAGTATGACGAAGCCGAACGCGGCCGCGAGCTTGAGCTTGATCGTAATGCGCATCGCAAATACCCCTATTTGAAAGCGACGTAATGAAAGTGAACCGATGGTTTCCTGTTGCGGCGTCATGCTGCAGAACATTCCGGCAGTCGAAGACAGGTCACTGAACGGATCTGCGACCTGGCCTCCGGCGTTCCTGGGCGCCGGAGCTTGTCCGTCAGGGGCCATAACCGGCTCCTGACGCATTACGCGGGAAGCGCCTACCGGCTTTCGAGCGGTATCAAGCCGAAGGCGAGACCCAGTTCGAGTTTGAGAGTGAAGCGCATCTGACATTTCCTCAAAGCAACCCGACAGGGCTGCAGGCGTAGCCGTCGTTCAACCGTGTTGCGCGGCCCGGACGGCGGAATCTTTCGCTCATGGAGATCATCGTCGCTTGTTCCGCAGGCCCGTCGTCACGGACCCTGCCGGAATTCACGATCGGCACGCGAAACCGCAGCGCGTCTGACTGCGGAAGTTCCCGCCCTTTCGGAAGGAAGCCCCGATGTTCCGCCTGCTTTACATGCCGGCAGGCGGACATCTGCCGATCGATCCCAACGCATTCACACGTTGGGCATTTCCTTGTGCCGCGGGCCGGGGTCCGCGGCGGTTCTCACATCAGCGAAGCCGCTCAGGCGCTCTCGCGGAAATCGTCGTCGCCGGCATCCGGGCCGCCCATCGACATGTCCAGGGCAAAGCCCTTGGCGCGCGCCTGCTGAGCAGAGACGGTCTGGCTGTGATTGTGGCTATGCGCGGCGGAAGCCGGAGCCGGCTTGCGCGGAGCAGCGGCCGGAGCCTTGACCACCTTGGCAACCGTCTTGGCAGCGGTCTTCTGCACGCCAGCGCGGGTCGCGCCGGCCGTATCGACCTTGAAGAAGGCGATCGAAGCCTGCAGTTCCTCGGCCTGGGCGGCAAGCTCTTCCGAGGTAGCCGACATTTCTTCCGAAGCGCCGGCATTCTGCTGCGTGACCTTGTCGAGCTGCTGGATCGCTTCGTTGATCTGCGCCGCACCGATATCCTGTTCGCGGCAGGCGGCACTGATCTCGGAAACCAGTTCGGCGGTCTTGCGGATGTCCGGAACCAGACGGCCGAGCATTTCACCGGCGTCGCGGGCAGCCTTCACCGTGTCGCTCGACATGGAGGAGATTTCAGCGGCGGCGGACTGGCTGCGTTCGGCGAGCTTGCGCACTTCCGAGGCGACGACAGCAAAGCCCTTGCCGTGTTCGCCGGCACGTGCGGCTTCGACAGCGGCGTTGAGTGCCAGCAGGTCGGTCTGGCGGGCGATTTCCTGAACGATGCCGATCTTTTCGGCGATCGTGCGCATCGCGTCGACAGCGCGGTTGACGGCTTCGCCGGAAGCTTCCGCATCCTTTGCGGACTGGCGGGCGATCTTTTCGGTCTGGGCCGCATTGTCGGCGTTCTGCTTGATGTTGGCAGCCATCTGCTCCATCGAGGCAGAGGCTTCTTCAGCGGAGGCCGCCTGTTCGGTGGCGCCCTGCGAAACCTGCTCGGAGCTCGCGGACAGTTCCTGGCTTCCCGACGAAACGTTGTCGGCGGCAGACAGGGCATCGGCGACGACGCCGCGCAGGCGTTCGATCATTACGTTGACGTTGGCGAGCAGTTCGCCGATTTCGTCATGCGTGGTGATTTCGGCCATCTTCGTCAGGTCGCCCTCGGAAACTTCACGGACAACCGTGTTGGCGCGAGTAAGGCCCTTGCTGATGGTGTTTGCGATCCAGAAGGCGGTCAGCACCGCGATCAGCAGCGCGGCGGCCGCGACCGCGATCATCATCGTGCGCGTCGTGCCGTATTGCTGTTCGGCGCTGTCGTCGGCATCCTGCATGCGCTGCTTCTCGAGCGCCAGAATGTCGTCGAGCGTCGAGTCGATATCATTGGCCGACTGGCGAGCCGTCGTCACCGAGATATTGTTGGCGGCGTCCATGTTGCCGGCCTTGATGAACTCGCGGATCTGATCGTCGGCCTGATTGAATGCCTTGGAGAGTTCGGCGACCCGTTCCCAGCGCGCCTTGCCCTCCTCGGTCGAAATCTTCGTCACGGCTGCAAATGCTTCGGCGAAGTCCTTGCGGGCCTCGTCGCCCTTCTGGATGGCGCCGGAAGCATCGTCGGCATTGCGTGCCGTCATGAGGTTCTTCTGCTGGCGGATCGCTTCGAGCTGGGCGATGTTGATCTGCTGCGCCAGGTCGAGACGCGCGGCAGGACCGGCAAGGAGATTGCCGATCGTGTCGTTCAGCGAACCGAGGCTGAAAATGCCGTAGGCGGCGGTGCCCATCAGCATGAGAATGATGAAGGTGAACGCGCTCACCAGTTTGGTCTTGATCGTCAATCGCATCGTCTTAACCCCTCAATGATTGGCCCCGGCTAGTTGACGGCTCCGGCCGTCTCATGCCTCGATGAGAAAATCGCCTGCAAATTCGGGAGGATGATGAATTCCCCGCCCCGTTTGACCAGGCAGTTGATATAATCAGCGCGCCAGCGCATACCCACGCTCGGCGGCGGTTCGCTGGCGTTTTTCGTCAGCGTCGTCACTTCGTTCACCTTGTCGGTGCGAATACCGACGAGCGTCTGCTCCCCCTGCAGATCGACCTCGATGACGATGATGCGGCTGTCGATCGTCGCTTCCGACGCTTCCATCCCGAAGGCGAGACGAAGATCGGCAAGCGGAATGACCTTGCCGCGGAAATTGATGACGCTGGCGACGAAAGGCTGGGCGCCCGGCACCGCGGTCTCGGGAAGCAGGTCCAGGATTTCCTGGACGATGACCGCTTCCAGAGCGAAAGTCTCGCCGTTGAGATCGAAGGTCAGGACTTCGACTTCCTCGGCGTAATTCCAGTGGTTGTCGAACTTTTCGGCTGTTGCTGCTGTGCTCATCCTGCCACGCGCAATTGCGCCTCCTGTTGCTGACCCGCGGCGACAAGGTGCCCGACGTCAAGAATGAGGGCGACGCTGCCGTCGCCGAGAATGGTGGCGCCGGAGAAGGTCGCCACGTCGTTGTGCAGTTTCGACATCGACTTGATGACCGTCTGATGGTCGCCGATGATCTGATCGACCACGAGGCCGACACGTTCGGTGCCCGTCGAGATGACGACCACCTTCTGGTGCACGTCCGGCTTGGTGCCGGTGCGGAAGAGATCGCGCAGCCGCAGGAACGGCACCAGGCTGTCGCGCAGCGAGATGAACGAGCGCCCGCGCGAACGAAGATCCTCTTCCAGCGAAAGTTCGAGGCATTCCTCCACCGCCGAGAGCGGGATGACGTAGCGGCCGGAACCGACGCGCACCAGCAGACCGTCGATGATGGCGAGCGTCAGCGGAATGCGCAGCGAGACTTCCGAACCCTGCCCCGGCAGGCTGACGATATCGATGGCGCCACGCAGCGCCTCGACCGTCTTCTTGACCACGTCCATGCCGACGCCACGGCCCGAGAGATTGGTGATCTGCGCGGCGGTCGAGAAACCGGGAGCGAAGATGAGCTGCAGCAGTTCCTGATCCGAAAGCGGCTGTCCGGGTGCGATCAGGCCGGAGGATTCCGCCTTGGCGCGAACCCGATCGCGGTTGATGCCGCGGCCGTCATCCTTGATGGAGATGATGACTTCGCCGCCGGACTGGCGGGCGGCAAGCGTCACCGTCCCGGCTTCCGCCTTGCCGGCGGCAAGGCGTTCGGCCGGCGGCTCCAGGCCGTGGTCGATCGAGTTGCGGACAAGGTGAACCAGCGGATCGGCAAGGCGCTCGATGACGGTCTTGTCGACCTCGGTGGTTTCGCCTTCCGTGACGAGTTCGATGACCTTGCCGGTTTCGCGCGCGAGATCGTGGACGAGGCGGCGGAAGCGCGAGAAAAGCGTTCCGACCGGCACCATGCGCAACACCATCATCGTGTCGCGCAATTCGCCGGAGAGACGCTCGATTTCTTCCGAAACCGATCGGAGGGCGATGTCCGAGCTGGAGCTTGCCAGCTGGCTGAGGCGCGACTGGGCGATGACGAGTTCGCCGACACGGTCCATCAGCTCGTCGAGACGTTCGGCCGGAACGCGGACGTTTTCCTGCGCCTTTGCCTGGGCCGCCGCCTGAGCGGGCGCCGGCGTTTCGCGCTTTACCGGAACAGCCTCGACCGGGCGGAATTCCGGGGCAGCGGCAGGCACCGGCGCGACGGATGCCGCGGCAACCGGAGCGGCGTCCTTCTTTGCCTCGGCCGGATCAGCCTGCGGGCCGGTGAGTTCCTGAACATCGAGCTCCATGTCGTCCATGACGAAGATGAAGACGTCGTCGATGGCGGAACGGTCCTGCTCGCTCGTCAGCACGACTTCCCAGGACACGTAAAGTTCGGTCGGCACCAGATCGGCAAGCGGCGGAATGCCGGCGGTATTTGCGCGGACGGTGCATTCGCCGAGATCGCGCAGCTCGTCCAGAAGGCCGAGCGGATTGGTGCCGTTGGCCATGGAATTCGCCGGCAGGCTGAAGCGGATGCGCCAGGTGGTCTTCTTCCTGGCGGGAGCGGCGACGGCAGGTGCTGCAGCGGCAGGCGCGGCGGTCTCCTTGGCCTCGGCCTTGCCGCCAACGGCAGCCTGAAGCTGGGCAAGCAGCTTTTGGCCGGTATCGCCGTGATCGGCATCGGGCTGTTCGACCAGCGCCCGCATATGGTCCTGCGCGGCAAGGACGGCCGCGACCAGTTCGGCGGTCGCCGGAACTTCACCCTTGCGGACACGGTCGAAGGCCGTCTCGCAATGATGCGTGAAAGCCGCAAGCGCCTCGAAGCCGAACATCGCGCCCGAGCCCTTCAACGTGTGAAGGCCGCGGAACACGGCATCTACGAGGTCCTTGTTTTCAAGGTCGTGGGTAAGGTCGAGAAGGCCGGCTTCGATTGCCTCGAGGCATTCGGCCGCTTCCATGCGGAAGACTGCGACTGGATCAAGCCCGCTCATCTGCCGAGAACCTTCTTCACGATCTTGACGAGGTTTTCCGGATCGAACGGCTTGGTCAGCCAGCCCGTCGCACCGGCGGCCTTGGCCCGGGCCTTGAGGTCGGCATCGGATTCCGTCGTCAGGAAGATGATCGGCACGCCGGCCTGGGCGGGCAGCTTGCGCAATTCCTCGATCATCGTCAGCCCATCCATGACCGGCATGTTGAGGTCGGTGACGATCAGGTCGAAATTGCCGCTCTTGGCCGTTGCCAGGCCTTCGGCGCCATTGACGGCTTCGGTGACGGTGTAGCCGGCATTGGTCAGCGTCACCTTGGTGGTCAGCCGGATGCTGGCGGAATCGTCTACGGTCAGAATGTTTGCGCTCATAACGTCACCTCTTTATGCAACCAGAATTTCTTGTCTTCTTGATCGAACGCTTCCGTAAATCCGGCGCGCTCGAGAACCCTGAGAAGCGAGCCGCTTGCCGGAGCCAAAAGGGTAAAAGTCTTGCCTGTGGCCTTTGCCTGACGGCGGGCGGCTTCGATGAGCTGAAGGAAACTCAGATCCGCTTCCGCGTTTTCGGGAAGACTTAAGGTAACGTTATTACTGTCTCGAAATTGATTGATAATCTTCGTATATACTTCCGAAGCATTACGAATGCTCAGAGCTTCCGGAAGGGATATAGATTCGCAATATTGTGCCTGAGTATCCAATGCGGCCTCCATGGTCGGAGAAATACTTAACGACCTTAAAAGGACTCTCATGACAGGCTTAACAGCGGGTAAACGCCGGTTGTAGGAAACTGCAATTAGCGCGAGTCCGGACTCCCTGATTTCTCATCCAGGATATCTTGTACCGATGCCCCGCGACATCAAAATTTATGATGAGAAATCATATAGATAACACTATTACAGGACAAAAAGTCTCAAATTTAGCCGAACTCTTTTATGGGTTGTTAATCACAACGTTTACGAGTCTGCGGCGTTTACCTGCCGTTTCCATCCTGCCCGTAAAAATAGAGTCAAATTGCCTGTGTTTATAAGTAAAGGTACTAATGTGACAAACGCGACGGCATCGGTACAGACTGCGCTCTACGCATCGGGTTCGGATATCAGCCAGACCCTGGAATCGGCCCGCACCCAGGTCGAGGAACGCTTCCTCGAAGGCGGCACCGTTCTGCTTTCGGTGATGGATGTCCTCAATCGTCTGCTGACGTCGCTGGACCAGATCACCAAGGCGCTCGACAGCAATGAGGCGAGCGATACCAGCGCCGATCTCAATGCGACCGTCCAGAACCTGATCGAGCTTCCGGGTGCCGAGGAAAACCGCCAGCAGGCTCTCGCTGCACTTGCCCAGACCGGTTCGGAACTGCACCGGCATGTCGCGGATATGCAGGAGACGATGCGCTATCTGCGCACCTTCGCGGTCACGGTCAAGATAACCGGCGCAGGTCTTGCCGAATTTGCCGGCTTCGCTCAGGAAATTCTCGAGCGCATCTATTCGGGAACGGACGAAGTCAATCGCTTCGCCGCCCATCTCGACAGCCTGCAGAAGGAGGTGAAACTTGCCCTCTCCTTCGGCAACAGCCTCTCCAAAAGCTATGCGGACACCGTGCCTGACGTCGCCAGGGCGCTCAAGGATGACGCGAAGAAGATTGCCGATCACCGCCAGAACCTCGGCGCCATCGCCCGTGACGTAGGCGCCATCGCCCGCGGCGTGCAGGGCAAGGTCGCCTCCACGCTTTCGGCGCTGCAGATCGGCGACATCACCCGCCAGCGCATCGAGCACGTGCAGAGCACCTTCTCGCTGCTCGAAGATTTCCTCGCGAGCGAAGACGGCGCCAAACTCGATGCCGACGCGCGCAAGCGGCTGCACAACGTCATCCATCACCTGACGGCCGCACAGATGGCAGACATGTGCACGGACTTCCAGCGGGAGTCGCGCAATGTCGTGCAAACCATCGCGAGCTTCAGCCAGGATACGCAGGAAATTCTGAGATTGCGCGACCAGATGAGCGGTCAAGGCGACGACAGCGGCGGCAACTTCATGCGCGCGCTGGAATCCAGCGTCTCCGCCGCCCACGAAATCGTCAAGCAGGTCGATACAGCAAGCCGTCAGGCCGATCAGGTCAGCCAGTCGACCCTCGGCACCGCCGCAACGCTCCTGCAGTCCATCGAGGCGATCCGCGCGGTCAAGACCGACATTCACTATATGGCGCTGAACACCAACCTGCGCTGTAGCCGCCTCGGCGAAGAGGGCAAGTCGATCAACGTCGTCACCGCAGAGCTGCGCATCTTTGCCGGCAAGCTCGACGATTCAGCCGATGCCATCGTCAATGGACTGCCGGCGCTCGAGGCCTCGGCCGGACGCGTTGCCCCTGCCGCCGGCACCAGCAATGGCGGCCTTGCCGAAAGCCTCACGTCGGCCGTCGGCACCATCCGCGCCGCCGCCAACCTGATGGAAGACGAGCTCAAGGTGCTGGCCGAACATGGACGCGAGGTCGCGACCAAAATCAGCCTCCTGATCGGCAAGCTCGATTTCCAGCATGATCTCGGCGACGTGCTCGCCCGCTGCGCCGACGTGCTGGAAACCGTGGCCGGCGACCAGATTGCCGATATTTCCGACATGGCCGAAACGATCGCCCCGCTCGACCACAGGATCTTCAAGCTCTACACCATGGTGCAGGAACGCAATGTCCATCGCGATATCATTCCCGCCACCGAGGCAACGGCGGCATCGGCCCCTGCCGAGCCTGCCAAGGCCCAGAGCGACGAGGATCTGTTCGAAGACGCTCTCTTCTAGAAAAGACCCTCAGTTGAGGCGGCGGAACTTGTTCGCCGCCTCAATCGCCGCCTTCTGCTGGTCGTCCTCGATGCCGAGATAGAAATCCTCGAGCGAGGGATCGCTCAAGCCTGCGCGCCGCGACAGGACATACCATTTGGCGGCTTCGATCGGATCCGGCGCCGTACCGATCGCATTGATGTAGAGATGCGCGAGCTTGTTCTGCGCAACGACATTGCCCCTGTTGGCGGCAAGCTTCAGCCATTCGAAGCCGCGCACGTAGTCCTTCGGCCCGCCGACGCCGTTGACCAGCCAGATACCCATGTCCAGCTGAGCCGTATCGAAGCCGGCGCGCGCCGCGCGCGCCATCCAGTCGCGGGCCAGCCGCTTCTTGTCTTCGGGCAGGTCCGGCACCTGCTGATAGATCTGCGCCACGGCATATTGCGCGTCTGCGACGCCCTGCTCTCCCGCCTTTTCATAGTAAGGCAGGGCAAGCTTCAGTCCCTTGTCGCCGGGATTGTCGGCAACAAGCGTCTGCGCCCAATTGAATTCGGCGGATGAATTTCCGGCGTCGGCCGCCTTGTGCATATATTCGTCGGCCTTGGCCTTGTCGCGCGTGACATTGTTGCCCTCCATCAGGAGCAACGCATATTTGAACATGGCGGCCGGATCGCCGCCCTCCGCCGCCTTGCCGTACCAGAAGGCGGCATTCTTCATGTCCCGCTTGACGCCGAGCCCCTGCGACAGGATCTCGGCGATCAGGGTCTGGGCCGCCGGATCGCCGAGCTGCGCGCGCGGCAGCGCCTTGTCCATGGCGGTCAGATAATAGCCGCGCTGATAGGCGCCGAACGCCTCGTCGATCGGCCCCTTATATTCCTTCTCCGGCGGCAGGTCGGGCAGCTTCGCCCCCATGCGATCGAAAACCCCGACACCGTCGGAGGGCACCACGCCCTGCGGCTGCGGCCGGTCGGTGCGGAATGTCTGGCTGGGCGTCGCCGAGGGTTCGGCAATCGCCTCGTTCGCTTGTGCCAGCGCGAGTTCCGGCCGCACCGCCAATAAAGCGGCCGTGAAAAGGAGAGCGCATCTCGAAAGGCGGGCGGGGATCGGCATAAGCGCGATATCAATCCTCAAACCGTGGCGCTTTTTCGTCAAGCAAGGCATTGATCTGGGCGACGATCGAGGGCGCCCGAGCCGGCTCGGCAAATACGCCCATGCGCATGGCCACGAACTCGGCGCCGGTCTCGGCGACGGCAAGCGCCGATGCCGGATCGGTGCCGCCCATGACGATGCACGGGATTTCGATCATCGATGCCCACCATTCGCCAAGCGCCAGGTTCTTCGGATGCGCTTCAGGTTTGATGTCGCCGTCGAGCTTGCCGAAGAAGATGTAGTCGGGCCGCTCCTCACCGACTTCCAGCGCCGTGTGCCGGTCGGCCGCGTTGCCGCCGCCGACGATCAGCTTGTCCGCATAACGATCGATCGCATCGGCAATCTCACTTGCCGGCCCGGTGATGTGCAGGCCGTCGGCCTTGGCCCGGCCGACGACACGGCTGTCGCCGGCAATCAGCGCCGCAGCACCGGCACTCTGGATAACGGGCACAAGCTTTTCGGCGTGTTTCTGGAAGCTGCCGTCATCGAGACCGTATTGCGGCAGAATGACGGAGGCGACATCGCCGCCCTTCAACGCATCGGCAACGATCCTGGCCCGTTCGTCGGCATCGGCGATATCGGGCACAACAAGGACAAGACGGCAGCGGTTTTCGGGTTCGGTCATGAAGTCTTTCCATCTGCGGCGGTTTTTCCCGCTCTATGGCGGATCCGCACTCGTTTTGAGTGAGTAATTCCGATAGAGGGGGCTTGCAAGGGGAGGAACTTCAAAAGCATGCTGCAGGACCTGTCATTCTACTACGCCGCAATCCCGGCTGTCATCCTTGTCGGGCTTGCCAAAGGCGGCATGGGCGACGCCTTGTCGCTGATCGGCCTTCCCTTCCTCGCCCTCGTCGTCGCCCCGGTCGAAGCCGCCGCGATCCTGCTTCCCATCCTCGTCTTCATGGACATGATATCGCTGGTCATCTGGCGCCAGCACGGCGATTGGACCACGCTCAGGATCATGCTGCCGGGCGCCATCTTCGGCATCGCGCTCGGCTGGGCGACGTCGGCGCTCGTGCCCGGCCATGTGCTGCGCATCGTCATCGGCGCCGTCACCATCGCCTTCTGCCTGCGTTATTTCTGGAACAATTTCGGCCCCGGCAAGGGAAGGGTCATCCCGCCGCGACCACAGCGCCCGCTGCTGGCAAGCCTCTGGGGCACGTTTTCCGGCTACGGCAGCTTCGTCGCCCACGCTGGCGGCGCGCCCTTTCAGATCTACGCTCTGCCGCTCCAGCTGCCGCCGCGCGAATTCACCGGCACCAGCGTTCGCTTCTTCGCCATCCTGAACGCCGTTAAGCTTGTTCCGTATTTCGCGCTCGGCCAGCTCGACACCCGCAATCTTCTGACCTCCGCCACGCTCCTGCCTTTCGCCCCGCTGGCAACCGTTGCCGGCGCATGGTGCGTACGGCGCATGCGGCCGCAGATCTTCTATCCGTTCATGTATGCCATGGCGCTGATTGCTGCTTTCCTGATCCTGCGCGAAGGCATGCTCGAATAGGGTTGCGTTCCGTTGCGATGCACAATTTCCTTGCTGGAAAGCCCTGTTTGACGTAGCTTTTTTAAATGTCGAACACGGACCCCTTCGCTGCGATTGCCGATCCGAACCGGCGGTTCTTGCTGGAGGAATTACGGCGCGCACCGAAGACGGTCAACGAGCTTGCCGAGGGCCTGCCGATCAGCCGGCCGGCCGTGTCGCAACACCTGAAGGCTTTGCTCGAAAGCAACCTTGTTTCCGTGACCTCGGAAGGAACGAAGCGTATCTACACGGTCAACAACCGCGGCTTCGACAAGCTTAATCTCTGGCTGGATCAGTTCTGGGCGTAAAGGCGCCCCCTCTCGTAAAAACGCCAGCCCGATGCCGTATGCATGGGACTGGCGCTTGCTCTCGGTTAATCACCGGGTCTTACGAGATTGTCTGGAAAATTGGGAATTTTACCTTTTCTTGCGCAAGACCGTTGTCCGGCGATATCCTGGAAAGATCAATGGACGGATGACTTGAGACGCTCGATCTCGTCCTTGATGCGCAGCTTGCGGCGCTTGCATTCGGCAAGTTCAGTATCGGAAATAGAGGGAGATGTTCTCAGGGCATGCAACTCCTCCTCGAGAGCAACATGCTTTTTCTGGAGCGATTCAAGATGAGCTTGAACAGTCATTTGACCCTTCCTTCCTCTTACCTCTCCCCAGCCATCCATCGCTGAGGATCCAAGGTGTCAACCAGCGGACTGTGACACATTTTTGAAGGCTTGTCGAAGGCCAAAAGATGAAGACTAAGCGGCAAATTCATGATCAACACTAACTTCCCGTTACCTCTATTTGGTGATAGGAGCTTGCGGAAATTATCGGCAGACCGGACAAGGTCCGAAGACGATTATGGGGAATGCAAATGGCCGATCAGGAACAGGCGGAAATCAGGCTCATGGTGGCGCGTCTGCGCCAGGAGCACGAGGATTACGACGCCGCGATCAACGCCATGATTGAGACGGGCTGCGATGCCCTGCGCATCCAGCGCATGAAGAAGAAGAAGCTGGTCATCAAGGACAAGCTCTCCAAGCTGGAAGACCAGATCATCCCTGACATCATCGCCTGAAGGAACGATTGTGACGATAACAGACAGACCGCCAGTCGCCATTATCATGGGCAGCCAGTCCGACTGGGAAACCATGAAGAATGCTGCCGATACGCTGGAGGCGCTGGAGATCGAGTATGATGCCCGCATCATTTCGGCTCATCGCACACCCGACCGGCTCGTAAGCTTCGCCAAGGGCGCGCGCGCCGAGGGCTTCAAGGTCATCATCGCCGGCGCTGGCGGCGCGGCCCACCTTCCGGGCATGACGGCGGCCATGACGCCGCTGCCGGTCTTCGGCGTGCCGGTCCAGTCCAAGACCATGTCGGGCCAGGACAGCCTGCTGTCCATCGTCCAGATGCCGGGCGGCATTCCCGTCGGCACCCTTGCGATCGGCAAGGCGGGTGCCATCAATGCGGCCCTTCTTGCCGCTGCCGTCCTTGCTCTCTCGGACGACGAGATCGCCGACCGTCTCGACGAATGGCGCGAGCGCCAGAGCGCTTCCGTCGCCGAATACCCGATGGACGATCTCTGATGGTCGGCACGATAGGCATTATCGGCGGCGGCCAGCTCGGCCGCATGCTTGCCATGGCCGCAGCCCGGCTGAATTTCCGCACGGTGATCCTGGAACCGCAGGCCGATAGCCCCGCCGCCCAGCTCGCCAACCGCCAGATCGTCGCCGCCTATGACGACCCTTCAGCACTCGCCGAACTGGCCGGGCTCTGCGATGTCGTCACCTACGAATTCGAGAACGTGCCTGTCGCCGCGGCCGAAATGCTGGCCAGAAGCGTGCCGGTCTACCCGCCGCCAAGGGCACTGGAAGCGGCCCAGGACCGACTGGTCGAAAAGCGCTTCATCAATGGTTGCGGCATCCCGACCGCGCGTTTCCATGCCGTCGACAGCCAGGCCGATCTCGAATCGGCCCTGAAGGATTTCGGCGGCCAGGGCGTGCTGAAGACCCGCCGCCTCGGCTATGACGGAAAGGGCCAGAAAGTATTCCGCTCGCCGGCCGACACTTCCGACGGTGTCTATGCGCAACTGGGCGCCGTGCCGCTCATCCTCGAAAGCTTCGTCGCCTTCGAACGCGAAATCTCGATCATCGCCGCCCGCGCTGGCGACGGCGCCGTCCTCTGTTTCGACCCCGCCGAAAACGTCCACCGCAACGGCATCCTCCACACCTCGACCATACCGGCGACGATCCTCGATGCCACGGCCGATGCGGCGCGCAAGGCGGCCGAGCGGATCCTGGCCGCGCTCGATTATGTCGGCGTCATCGGCATCGAATTCTTCGTGCTGGCAGACGGCAGCCTTATCGCCAACGAGATGGCCCCGCGCGTCCACAATTCCGGCCACTGGACGGAAGCGGCCTGCGTCGTCTCGCAGTTCGAACAGCATATCCGCGCCGTCGCCGGCCTGCCGCTCGGCAATCCTCGCCGCCATTCCGATTGCGTGATGCAGAACCTGATCGGCGACGATATCCTTGCCGTGCCGGACTGGCTGAAGCGCGACGACACGCTTGTGCATCTCTACGGCAAGACCGAGTCTCGCCCCGGCCGGAAGATGGGCCATGTGACCACGCTGACGGGCAGGGCCTCCTGAGCAGGCGTGGCGAGCGCCTGAAACCCGCGGAAAAAAGCCTTCATGTGGTTGACACAAGGCAGAGGTCGGGTTATCTGCTCCCCCACCTAAAGAGCGCGCCCAGCCGGCGCGCTTTTGATTGTTAAAAGACACGGGCGAATGTGAATTCCCCCAGAAACATCGCGGATCAGAAAAATGAAGATCAAGAATTCGCTCAAGTCGCTCAAGGCGCGTCATCGTGACAACCGTCTCGTTCGCCGCAAGGGCCGCATCTACATCATCAACAAGCAGAACCCGCGCTATAAGGCTCGTCAGGGCTGATTGCGCATATCCGATTGCCTGCTGATGGGCGGGCATATCGGTGGGTCGCTTCGGTGATCACGTCAAATTTGTTTGATCTTCGGCAGTGGCGGGCTAATATGTCCGCCATGCGCTTTTTTGCTATGACCTCAGCGGCGCTGCCGCTCGTCCTCACCCTGTTCGCCCCTGCCCTTCCCGCTGCCGCGCAGCAGAAGGATGTTATTGTCGAACAGCCTGCCGATACCGGCTCCTCGCCCCGGCAGCGCCTTGACCAGCTCTATGCGCAGTTGAAGCGCGAGCGCGACCCGGACAAGGCAAGCAGCATCGCCAATCAGATCCGCATGGAATGGAACGATTCCGACAGCGCGACGATCAATCTCCTGATGCAGTGGGCCGACAAGGCGATCGAGGAGAAACGCAATCCGGCGGCGCTCGATTTTCTCGACGAAGCCATTGCCCTGAAACCCACCTATGCCGAAAGCTGGAACCGGCGGGCGACGCTCAATTTCGTGCTCGGCAACTATCGCAAGTCCATGGCCGATATCGAACAGGTACTGAAGATCGAGCCGCGCCATTTCGGTGCGCTGTCGGGCATGGCGGCAATCCTCGCCACCACCGGCAACGACCAGATCACGCTCAAGGCCTGGGAGCGCGTTCTGGATGTCTATCCCGCCGATCGCACCGCGCAGGAGCAGGTCAGCACGCTCTCGGAAAAGCTTGCCGGCAGCCGCACCTGACAGATCCGGCGCGCACTTGACGGCGTAACAGGACGCACAATCTTAGCCCGATGCTACCGTCACTGTGCCGTTGAAGCCATGCTTGCCGAAATTTCTGCTCTGCTCGCCCCCATCGCCGCCGCCATCGGCTATTCCTCCTACAAGGCCCGGCAGTTCGAGCATGTCTATCCCAATATCGGCGAACTGACGGATATCGGTGGCTATCGCATGAATGCGGTGCATGTTCCGTGTCCTGATGCTGCCGATCTTCCGCCCCTGGTCTTCATTCACGGCGCGAGCGGCAATCTGCTCGACCAGATCGGCGCCTTTCGCGAACCCTTGCAGGCTCGCGCCGAAATGCTCTTCGTCGACCGTCCCGGACACGGCTACTCGGAGCGTGGCGGGCCGGAAAACGCGCTGCCGTCGGGCCAGGCCGACGCCATTGCCAAACTGATGGAAAAGCGCGGCATCGAAAAGGCCGTCATCGTCGGCCATTCCTTCGGCGGCGCGATTGCCGCGGCCTTCGGCGTCCGCCATCCCGAGAAGACAGCCGGCCTGCTGTTTCTCGCCCCGGCCTCTCATCCATGGCCCGGCGGCATCGACTGGTATTACCATGTCGCGACGACACCGGTCGTCGGCTGGCTCTTCAATCACGCGATCGTCGTGCCGCTCGGCCTGCGGCGGTTGGAGCGCAGCACGCTGAACGTCTTCCACCCCAATCCCCGGCCCCGCGATTATGTCGCCAAGACCGGCCCGTCGTTGGTGCTGCGGCCGCGCGCTTTCTACAACAACGCCACCGATTTCAAGAGGCTCCACGAATATCTGACGGCCAACGCGCCGCATTATTCCGAGATATCGGCGCCAACCGTCATCATCACCGGCGACAGGGATGAGATCGTCTGGGAGCATCTGCATTCGCGTGGATTGGCGCGCGATATCAGGGGATCTGAACTCGTCGTGGTCAGGGGCCTCGGCCACAAGCCCGACTATCTTGCGACCGATGTCGCCATTGCCGCGATGGAGAAGATTGCCGGCCAGCCGCGCGACCTTGCCGCAATCGCCCGCAAGGCGGAAGAGCGGCTGGCCGGCGCCTCCCTCGATCAGACGGTCGGAACGGTGCCACCGTCGATCGTGTATTCCGCACCATGAATGGAAGCGGCGCGGGGCGAGGCGAGGAAGGCCACGAGTTCGGCCACCTCTTCCGGCCGTCCGGGCCGGCCGATCGATATGCCCCCGAGGGATTCCATCAGCAGCTTGCGACCGCCTTCCTCGTCGGTGCCGGCTTCTGCAGCGATCCGCCGGATCAGCGCCGTGGCAGCCGTCGTCTCGATGAAACCCGGCGCAATGCTGTTCACACGAATACCCTTCGGCCCGACCTCCTTCGACAGCCCCTTGCTGTAATTCGACAATCCGGCCTTTGCCGCCGCGTAGGCAAGCGTGGCTTCATAGAGCGGCAACCGCCTCTGGATCGAGGAAATATGGATGACGACACCTTGCCCGCGCTCGATCATGCCGGGCAGGAAGGCCCTGTCGAGCCGTACCGGCGCCAGCAAGTTGGCATTGATATCCGCTTGCCAGTGCTCGTCGCTCAATGCCGCAAAACCACCGCTCGGCGCCGATGAGCCGCCGACATTGTTGATAAGGATATCGAGACCGCCGAAAGCGTCGAGCACTGCCGAGGCGACCCTGTTCACGCCCTGCGCCGTGCTGATATCGGCCTGGACGAAAAGTGCAGGTGCCTGCCCTTCGGGAAGCGGCGAGCGTGCCGTCGTTGCCACTTTCGCGCCGGCGGCCGAAAGCCGCCTCACGATCGCCTGGCCCATGCCCTTGGTGCCGCCGGTAACAAGCGCCCGCTTGCCGATGAACTCGCTCGGATCGAACGGAAAGTCCGGGACGGCCGTCATGCATTGATCTCCAGATGCGAGATCGCACCGTCCGCGAGCGTGAAGTGATAGGATAGAGTGACCGGACTGCCCGGAAAATTGCCTGCGACGAGCGCCGCCACCACCGGCTTATCGGCCCCGCCGGAAATCTCCCTGGGATCGACCGTCACACCATATTTGCGCGTCGTCTCCTCCATCCATTCGCGGATTTCGGCATGCCCGCGCCGATCCTGTCCCTCGTCATGCACGCTCGCATCGGCGGCAAAGCAGGCAAGCATGCCCGCCACGTCCTTCTGGTTCTTGGCGGCGTAATAGGCGGCCAGCGGTTTCGGAAGCTCGATACGCATTCGCAAACTCCTCTTCGGTTGCTTCGCGAAAAGAATGGGCATAGGCTTACCGAATGACAAGAACCTACAAGAAAGTCAGGTACTTACCTGAAAGTAAGGTACTGCGATGACACCCTATTCTGCTGCCACCGGCGTCGAAAACGTGCTGAAGATTCTGGAAGGACGCTGGAAGCTCATCATCCTTTTCCACCTCTTCGGCGGCAAGGTCCTGCGCTTTTCCGATCTCGAACGCGCCATCCCCGCCATCTCGCAGAAGATGCTCATCCAGCAGCTGCGCCAGATGGAGAATGACGGCATCGTGCTGCGCATCGTCCATCATCAGGTGCCGCCCAAAGTGGAATATCGGCTGACCGACTGGGGACAGGCCCTTTGTCCCGCCCTGGATGCCCTGTTGAAGTGGGCTGCCCTGAAGGACAAGGATCTGACCGGCATGGTTTTCAGCCCGGAACTATCGATCGATGCCTCTTCCTGACCTGTTCGGAGGGGAGATGAAACGCGCCGAGCCCGATCATTGTCTGAGGCGAAATCGACGCCATATTTTCGTGATCGCCGTCCTTGGAGGGGAAAATCATGGACCGTTTTTCGCGACAATCCGTTAGCATTCTCGCCGCCATTTCGCTTTGCCTTGCCCCGTTGCCGGCTCTTGCCGCTTCGCCGGCGCCTGTTGAAGCGCAGCATGGCATGGTCGTCACCGCCCAGCATCTGGCAACCGATGTCGGCGTCGAAGTGCTGAAAAACGGCGGCAACGCCGTCGATGCCGCGGTCGCGGTCGGTTACGCGCTGGCCGTCGTCTATCCGACAGCCGGCAATCTCGGTGGCGGCGGCTTCATGACGATCCGCCTGAAGGATGGAAAAACGACCTTCCTCGATTTCCGCGAACGTGCGCCCCTTGCCGCCACCAAGACCATGTATCTCGATACCAAAGGCGACATCGTCCCGCGCGCCAGCCTTGATGGCTATCTGGCCATCGGCACGCCGGGTTCGGTCATGGGCTTCGAGACAGCCCGCGAGAAATACGGCACCAAGACGCGCGAAGAGCTGATCGCCCCGGCTCTGCAATATGCGAAGGAAGGTTTCACGCTGGAGCAGGGCGATGCGGCCACTTTCGCCAGCGGTGCCAAACGGCTTGCCCGAGACGAGGAGGCGGCGAAAATTTTCCTGAAGGCGGGTGGTGTCCCCTATTCATCCGGTGAAAGGCTGGTGCAGCCGGATCTTGCCGCCGTCCTGCAGTCGATCTCGGAGAAAGGCCCCGACGCCTTCTACAAGGGCGCGCCGGCCGATGCGATCGTCAAGGCAAGCCAGGCCAAGGGCGGCATTCTCGCGCGTGAGGATTTCGAGCAATACAAGGTTCGGGAACTGAAGCCGATCGAGTGCAATTACCGCGGCTACGACATCATTTCCTCGCCTCCGCCTTCCTCCGGCGGCGTCATCATCTGCGAGATCCTGAACGTGCTCGAAGCCTATCCGCTCTCTTACCTCGGCTACGGATCGGCCGAGGCCGTCCACATCATGGCCGAGGCCATGCGTTATGCCTATGTGGACCGCAACGCCGCGCTCGGCGACCCCGACTTCGTCGACAATCCGGTGTCCAAGCTGCTCGACAAGAAATACGCGGCTGAAATCCGCGCCAAGATCGATCCCTACAAGGCCGGCACCTCCGCCGGTCTGAAGCCGCTCGGCGGCAAGGAAAGCACCGAGACGACGCATTATTCCATCATCGACGACGAGGGCAACGCGGTCGCTGTCACCTATACCCTGAACGGCTCGTTCGGTGCTGGCGTGGTGGCGCCGGGTACCGGTGTCCTGCTCAACAACGAGATGGACGACTTCACCTCCAAGCCCGGCGTGCCGAACCTCTATGGTCTCGTGCAGGGCGAGGCCAATGCCATCGCGCCGAAGAAAACACCGCTTTCTTCCATGAGCCCGACGATCGTCACCAAGGACGGCAAGCCCTTCATGGTGATCGGCAGCCCCGGCGGCTCAAGAATCATCACCATCACGCTGGAGGCGATCCTCAATGTCGTCGATTTCGGCATGGACATCAGTCAGGCGGTCAACGCCCCGCGTATCCATCATCAGTGGCAGCCGGACACCGTTTATCTGGAGCCCTATGCCCTGTCTCCGGATACCGAAAAGGCGCTTGCCGCGATGGGCTACAGGCTCGACGGCGGCAATGATGGGCCTGTCTGGGGTCAGGCGGCCGGCATTCTCGTCGGCGGCAAGAGCCTTGCGGCAATCGAGAAAGGCGGCGGCGCCCGCTATAATGGTGCGATGGATGATCGCGCGACCGAAGGCTCGGCAAACGGTTATTGAAACGGGCCTCAGCGAATCCTGACCCGGACGAAATCGCCGTCGATCTCGACGCGCGGTTTTGCGCCCCGCACGCCGGGTTGCCGGGCATCGACCCAGGAGGCCCTTGCCGTCACCTGGTAATCGACCGGGATATCGCCTCCGAAGCCGAGGTCGGCATCGAGCGCGCGAGCGCGGATTACGATGTTCTCATCCGCTTCCACCCTGTCGAAAACGATGGAGGCGCGCACCGCTTCGCCCCGGATATCGATGCCGCTGGCATGGCCGTCAAAGCGGATGTCAGCCGCTTTCGCGGTGATGGCAAGATCGGAGAAATGGCCATCAAGCCTTGCTGTGAAAGCACTCTGCTCAATCCCGATTGCCGCGCCGGTGGGCACGTTTGCATTGAGTTCGATGACGCAGTCGGACGGATCCAGCCAGGATGATGCGGCAATATTGATATGCAGAACGGAGCCGTCGACCCGCATTTCGCTATTGCCGCGGCAATCGGCAAAGTACCAGCTCGAATACCATGACGAGAACCAGCCCCTCCGTCGCCCGCTGAGCGACGCGCCATAGGGCCGGTCGCTGCGTGTGGTGATGTTGATCGAGTTGGCGTCGCCGCTGATGGCAACCGCCCTCACGCCGGAAAGATCGGGGATCGCGGTTGAAGATATCCCGTCCGGCAGAGCCGACGCTGCCAGCATCACCGGCATGACAAGGAGAATGAGCATTGAAAGCCACCCGTGAATGAAACCCTCCCGTCGAGGGCATCATCACGATCGCGGTTCCGGCTTCGATTCGAGACCTCGATCACGATCCGGGTCGACCCCGAACGCAATCGGGTTCATTCTGCAATCATCACCGCTACCGGATAACGCCGATGATCTTCGTTCCCCTACCCTTTGTCGTCGCCCTGCTGCTCGCCATCCTGCTTGTCCGCATGCTGCGGCAGGGGGACGGCTCGTTTGCCGAAAAGCAGCCCTTTCTGCTGCTGATCGGCCTCTATGGTCTGCAGTCCGTCGTGATCGGCATCCGCTGGGGTTACGACGTCGTCGGGATCATGCCGATCCAGTCCCTGATCGCGACGACAATCGCAGCGCTTGCCTGGGTCTGCTTCAAGGGGCTGGCGATGGAGGAGCAGCCGGCCCTGTCCCGTTTCTGGCCGCATCTTCTGCCGACGGCGACAATCGCCGTCTTCATCGCCCTCTATCCCGAGCCCATCAGCCTCGCCATTATCCTGATCTTCCTCGGCTACGGCGCCGCCCTGCTCCGGCTTGCCTGGGGTGGCCCGGACGCGCTCGTCGCCACCCGCCTCGACGGCGCGATGCTTTCCTACCGGTCGCTGCAGATCACCGGCTTCGCGCTCATCGCTTCTGCCGTCACCGACGTCATCATCAGCTTCGATTTCAGCAGGACCGGCGGCACGCACGCGGGCGCCATCGTCGCGCTCGGCAACGTCATCGCGCTTCTGGTCCTCGGCACTGCCGCCTCCGTGGCAAGCGGCGGCAGCGGCACGGAGGCGTTCTCCGCAGAGCCGCCTCCGCCGCCACCGGCAACGGAAGAGGATGGGGCCGTCGCCGACGCTCTCGATACGCTGATGCGCGCCCGCCAGCTCTATCGCGACCCCGACCTCAACCTGACCCGCATTGCCCGCAAGATGAACCTGCCCGCCCGGCGCGTCTCCACCGCCGTCAACCGCATCCATGGCATGAGCGTCTCGCAATATGTGAACGACTTCCGCATCCGTGCCGCCTGCGAGCAGCTGGTCAGCACCGATCATCCGATAACGCAGGTCATGTTCGACTCGGGCTTCATCAGCAAGTCCAACTTCAACCGCGAATTTGCGCGTATGAACGGCGAAAACCCGACACAGTTCAGGAAACGGCGCGTCCCGCAGAAATCGGGTGGCGCTGCGTCCAATGTCATATTCATGTCACCGTGACAAAGTCGCCGTTCACAAGCAAGGATGCGCGCTCTATGCATGAGCGGTATTAGAGCAGAAGAGATTCCCATGGCTTCCATTGAAATGATTGTTGCCGCCAGGGCCCGCCTGCGCGGCCATGCGCGGCGCACGCCGCTTCTCTCCTCCCCCTTCCTTGATGAAATCGCCGGCCGGCGGCTGTTCGTGAAGGCCGAATGCCTGCAGCATTCCGGCTCCTTCAAGTTTCGCGGCGGCTGGTCGGCCGTCTCGGGCATCGATCCGGAAAGCCGCAGGAAGGGCGTCATCGCCTTTTCCTCCGGCAACCACGCACAGGGCGTCGCCCTTGCCGCGCGCATGCACGGTGTCCCCTCCGTCATCATCATGCCGAGCGACGCGCCGAAGCTGAAGATCGCCAATACGCGGGCCTTCGGCGCCGAAGTGGTGCTCTACGACCGCGCCAATGAGGACCGCGACGAGATCGGCGCGAAGCTCTCGTCCGAGCGCGGGCTCACGCTGATCAAGCCCTTCGACGAGCCGCTGGTCATCGCAGGCCAGGGCACGACCGGACTGGAGATTGCCGAACAGGCCGAAGAGGAGGGCGTCAGGAACGCCGAAGTCCTCGTTCCCTGCGGCGGCGGCGGCCTGAGCTCGGGCATTGCCCTTGCGCTGGAAGCAAGCGCGCCGGGCTTTCGCGTCCGCCCCTGCGAGCCGGAAAACTTCGACGACACGACGCGATCGCTCGCATCGGGCAAGATCGAGCGCAACGCCGCCCTGACCGGCTCGATCTGCGACGCGATCATCACGCCGCAGCCGGGCAACATCACCTTCCCGATCCTGAAGCGTCTTGCCGGACAGGGCATCGTCGTAACGGACGACGAGGCGCTGCGCGCCGTCGCCCTTGCCTTCACCCGCCTCAAGATCGTCGTCGAGCCCGGCGGGGCCGTCGCCCTTGCCGCGGCGCTCTTCCATGGCGACCAGTTGAACAGCGATACGGCTGTCGTCGTCACCTCGGGCGGCAATATCGACGCCGACGTATTCACCACGGCCCTGGAGCGCTTCGGCTAAAGCAATTCCAGCAAAAGTGTGAAACGGTTTTGCGTCCAGGATTGCGTGGAAACAAAGAGCAATTCCAGCAAAAGTGTAAAGCGGTTTTGCGTCCGGAATTGCTTGGAAACAAAGAGATAGGCATTTAAGGCGATACAGTCCTCGTCGGAAATTCTCCAGCCATACGCGGAGCTCGGCAACAGAAGACCCTGATCGCGATCGGCGACGACCTCGATCGTGATTGGGGTCTCTCTCATCCGGAAAGCAGCGAAATCTCGCCTCGCCGCCATGTGGCGGTCTTCATTGCGAGGTTTTCATGATGCATCTTCTCGCCCTGCTGCTTTCGGCCTGCCTGCTTGCCGCCAATACGCCAGCAGGTGAAGCCGATGTCGTCGGTCTTTCCTTCCTTTCGGTTCCCGTGCCGGAACGCCGCGGCACAACGGACGTCACGCTCTGGTATCCGGCCACAGCGGGCGGTACTCCGGTGCTGATCGGAGACAGTCCGCTCTTCAAGGGTGAGGCCGCATATCAAGGTGCGCCTGCCGCAGCCGGCAGCCGTCCCCTGATCCTGCTTTCTCATGGCGGCCTGAAATCCGGTCCGTTCGTCGGCGCCTGGATGGCATCGCGCCTCGCCTCCAAGGGCTTCGTGGTGGCAATGATGCGCCAGCCGGATCCGCAAACCATGACGAGCGAGGAGAGCCTCCGCGAAATATGGCTCCGGCCGGCCGATCTCTCCGCGGCCCTGTCGGCAATCGAAACGGACGGCACGCTGCCAGCGGAGATCGACCGCAACCGCATCGGGGTGCTGGGCTTCCTTGTCGGCGGGACATCCGCGCTTTCGATCATGGGCGGTAAGCTCGATCCGGAACGCTTCGCACGATCCTGCGATGCCGGCGGTACCGGCATAGATTGCCGCGAATTCGCCAGCGCCGGCATCGATCTGCATTCCATCGGCAGGCAGAAGCTGACCCGCTCCCATCTCGACCCGCGGGTGAAGGCGGCCGTCGTCATCGATCCCGAATTCGCCACGAGCTTCGCGCCCGAAAGCCTTGCGCGCATGTCGAACCCGGTGCGGCTTATCAATCTCGGCACTGCGCAGACCGTCTGGCCCGGCCTCAGCGCATCGGGCCTGAAAGATGCAATACCCGGTGCGCGCTACGATCTCCTGACGGGTGCAACGCAATACAGCGCCTTCAGCGAGTGCAAACCGGCAGGCGCCGCCATCCTTCGCGAGGAGGGCGAAGAGCCTCTCTGCGACGATCCCGAGGGAACGAACCGCGCGGCCGTCCATGATCGCCTGGCAGAAATGGTCGCAGCCGCCTTGCGCGCGGATCTCTCGCTGTAGCAATATCGTCCGAGGCACCTGCCACGGACGATATCATTCCTTCAATTCCTGTCCTCACGCGACCCTGTAGCGCGGGGCCGGCACCGACCGCGACAGGTTCGGCATCAGCGCCTGGCGCGCCTGCTCGTAGGCGGCAAGCAAGCCGGCATCTTCGAGCGCCGGGATCGTTGCAAATTCACCCTCGGCAAGACCTGCCAGCGAGGCATCGACCATGTTTTCCGCCGACATGACGATCTCGCCCGGCAGATGTTCGACCGGCGTGCCGGCAATACCCCAGAACTCGGTGGCCGTGGCGCCCGGCAGCACGGCCTGGACGCGGATATTCTTGTCGCTGAGTTCGTGTTTCAGCGACTGGCTGAAGGCGAGTACGAAGGCTTTCGTTCCGCCATAGACGCCGTTCAGGATCTCGGGCGCGATAGCCACGATCGAGGCGATATTGATGATCGTGCCGCCGCCGCGGGCAACGAGACCGGGCACCGCCGCATAGGTCAGCCGCGTCAGCGCCGTCACGTTGAGTTCGATCATCTCCTGCATCCTGTCCACGTCGGAGGCAAGCAGCGGCGCGGTACCGCCAAAGCCGGCATTGTTGACCAGCATGGTGATGCTGCGGTCTTCCTTCAGCACATTCTCGACCTTGGCGAGATCGTCCTTCCTGCCGAGATCGGCAGACAGCGTTTCGACCGTGCGGCCCGTCTCGTCAGCAAGTCGGCTTGCCAGCGCCTTCAGCCGCTCGCCGTTACGCGCAACGAGAATGAGGTTGTAGCCCTGCCGTGCCAGGCGATGCGCATAAATCGCGCCTATGCCCGAGGACGCGCCGGTGACGAGCGCCGTACCCTTGTTTTCCTGTGCCATGATCGTCTCTCCGTTTGCTGCGCCGGCCCGATTGCCTTGCGCTTGAGGAGAGTCTTACGATCAATTGCCGACGTCCTGAATGTCATATATACCACCTTTTAGGACATCCTCTTTTCAGGACATGACGACCATGCAGCAAATCGCTTTCCTGCTCTTTCCCGGCTTTCAGATCATGAGCCTTGCTGCCGTCTCGGCCTTCGAATTTGCCAATCTCGAACTCGGCGAAAAGGTCTACGATATCCGTTATCTGTCGGAGACCGGCGGCCCGACGGCCAATTCGCTCGGCATGATCATCGAAACGGAAGCCTTCGCAGATCCCGCCTTCGACACATTGATCGTCGCCGGCGCTCCCGACATCAGGCTGCCCAACAAGGCCGAGGCGGATTTCATCCGCGCTGCCCTTCCCGCTACCCGGCGCCTCGCCTCGATCTGCACCGGCGCCTTCCTGCTTGCCGATGCCGGTGTTCTCGACGGTCGGCGTGCCACGACCCACTGGTACCTCGCCCGCGAACTGCAAAGCCGCTATCCGCAAATCAGGATGGAGGAAGACCGCATCTATATCATCGACGGCTCGGTATGGACCTCCGCCGGCATGACGGCCGGCGTCGATCTGGCGCTCGCAATGGTCGAGAAGGATCACGGGCTGGAGATTGCGCGGGCCGTTGCCCGCAAGCTCGTCGTCTATCATCGTCGCGCCGGCGGTCAGTCGCAATTCTCCGCCCTTCTGGAACTGGAGCCGAAATCCGACCGCATCCAGAAGGCACTTGCGCATGCACGCAGCAATCTGAAATCAACGCTCTCGGTCGAGGAACTGGCCGAAGCCGCACATCTGAGCCCCCGCCAGTTCAGCCGCACCTTTCGCGCCGAAACAGGCCAGTCGCCGGCAAAGGCTGTCGAGAACCTGCGGCTCGAAGCGGCCCGCCTGATGATGGAGCAGGGCCGCCATCCGATCGATGTCGTTGCGCGCGAAACCGGCTTTGCCGATCGCGAACGTATGCGCCGCGCCTTCCTGCGCGCCTTCGGCCAGCCGCCACAGGCGATCCGCCGGGCAGCACAGCAGGAAATGCAGGCGTGACGCGCCCGGCAAAGCTCAATCCGTCCTCTCCGGCCGCGGCGGGGTGGAGGAGGTGCTGAGGCTGAAAGCGTATTTTCCGGGAGTAGCCGCAAGCGTTGCCGTACCGCCTCTATAAGTGACTTCCGGCAAGTTCGACCAAACAGCCTCCGCCACCGAGAGCATCGAGTGACCGTCTGGAAGCAAGAAGGCGCGCCCTTCGTGAATTCGGGCAACTTGTGGAGGAGGTTGCTTGAAGTGGAGGAGGTTCCGATACCAAGCGGCCTCCTCCACACCTGCCATGCCGCGCAGAGCTGCGCAGCGGTTTTGCCCCACGCTTAGCTTTGCTCGAGCGCCCTGCGGATGGCGATTTCGACAGGCGAATAGGCACCGTCCTCACGCACAAGATTCAATGGCTCGGAAGGCGCAAGGCCAGGTTGGGCCATGAAGCGCGGCTCCTTGCCGCGATGCATCTGTGCTGCATGGATGAGGAACGGATGGCACAGATAGACGGTGCCCGCCTGCCCCGTCGCCAGAGCAAGCGGCCTGTCTTCGCCGACATGCTCCAGCCACAGATGCGCCATGCCCGCCTCGCCAGCTGGCGCGAGCATCCTTGCCATATCCTTGTGCGATCCGACCCGGATCCGCGTCGGCGCGTCTTCTTCGCCGACATCCGAGAACAGGAAGAGCATCAGGAGCGCCCGTCCGCGCGAGTTGACATTGACCCGCCAGGCGGAAAAATCCCGCTGCTCGCCAGGGTTTCCGTCTTCCCCCGGAAAGCTCAGGTCCACATGCCAGCCGGCATCGCCGGGATCGTCCGGATGCGGAAAGCGCACCGGAAAACTGCCGAGACCGTTGCGCGGCTCCCAGCGTCCCGGGCCCACGAGTTGATCGAAAGCCGAATGCAGCACGGGCGTATTGACCGCCGTTTTGAACGGCCCGCCGCCATAACCGGCGAGCCGAACGACCGGCCGCACCCAGGTTTTCGGATCATCGGCATTGAACGGAATGTCCCGCCACATGATGGCGCGAGCTTCCTCGGCCACATCTCGGGGAAAGGCATCATAGATCCGCACGAAGCCGTCTTCGATGAATTGCTCGATCTGCGCGGCGCTGAGCGCCGGCGGATAGCCAACAGATGTCATGAATTATCTCTCTATCGCCAGACCCTGCCGGCATTGTCCATTCGCCTGACGCAGGGTGGTTACAGTCCACGGCAACACGCCAGCCGACAGGCTGGTGGAGCGGCCGCATCGTCTTGTGCCCGGAGGCGAAGCCTTAGAGGCTCAAGAAGAAGGCCGTAGCGATGTTGAGAGCGATCATTTTCATGGCACCCAAAAGCTAGCGGGTCGCACCGGGAGGGTCAACACCTCACCCAATCCGCAGCGATGCCTTCTCCGGATCGGACGATATGGAAATATCCCGCACTGCCTCATGCACCGACTGCAGCACCAGTTCCGCCAGTCGCGCCGTTGCCGCGTCCGGCTCCGCCTCCGCCCGATGCAGGACCAGCCCCAATTTCGGCAGTTCCGGCAGGCCCGCTTCTTCAGGCGCCAGCATCCGCACCTTGGCAGGCAGTCCGATCGGCGTGCGCACCGTGATGCCCAGTCCGGCAGCCGTCGCCGCCCAGAGCCCGCCAAGGCTCGGGCTGACGAACGAGAGCCGCCAGGAAATACCGGCCTCGTCCAACACTCTGGTCGCGGCATTCCTGAGCAGGCAGGGCGCCTCCAGCGAGGCAAGCGGCATCGGTTCGCCGCTTGCTGCGGTCCACGTCGTCGGGCCATTGGCCGGGCCGATCCAGCGCATCGGCACATCGGCAATATGCTCGCAATGGGCGGTCAGCGCGCCGCCGCTCCAGGCGAGTGCCAGATCGAGCTTGCCGGTGGTCACCCGCTCCAGAAGCTCGGCATTGCGCACCACCCGCGCTTCGATCCGCACCTTCGGGTGCGCCCGCGCGAAACGTCCGAGCACCTCGGGCAACAGGTTCTCGCCGAAATCCTCCTGCAGGCCGAGCCGCACCCAGCCTTCCAGCTCGATGCTGTGAACGGCCGCCGCCGCCTCGTCATTCAGTTCCAGCAGCCGCCGGGCATAGGCAAGCATCGTCTCGCCCGGTTCGGTCAACGCCAGCCCGCGCCCCGATTTGCGGAAGATCGGCGTGCCCGCCTGCTCCTCCAGCTTCTTGAGCTGGGCGCTGACGGCAGAGGTCGAACGCCCCAGGCGGTCCGCTGCCTTGGCGAAATTGCCGAGGTCCATGCCTGTCACGAATGTTCTCAGCACATCCAGATCGAAGGTAATCCGCCGCATCTGATAATCCTGATTTTCGGAACCATAAGTCCATAAAATTCTGATTTTATGGACTATCGTGACGTGACATGCTCCCCTGTCAAGACATCCAACAAGGAGGCATCCAATGCCCTTCGCTCGCATCTCGCTTCTGAAAGGCAAGTCGCCGGACTATCTCAGTGCCCTTTCGAACGGCATTCACCAGGCCATGGTCGAGACCTTCAACGTACCGCCGGCCGACCGTTTCCAGATCATTCACCAACATGAACCGGGCGAACTGATCTTCGATCGCAACTACCTGGCCGGTCCGCGCTCGGATGATTTCGTGCTGATTGCGATCACCGCCGGCAAGCCGCGCACGACCGAAACGCGCAAGGCCTTCTTCCGCCGGGCAGTTGAGCTGTTGCGGCAGTCCCCGGGTCTGCGCCCGGAAGACGTGATGATCGTCATCTCGACCAGCGAGCCGGACGAATGGTCCTTCGGAGACGGCCTGGCGCAAATGGCGGAGCCCGGCTGGGAAGCGCGTGCCCGGAGCCATCAGGCATGAGCGCGGCCAATCCGGAGACAATGACGGTCCGCCGCGCCGGCAACGCTATTCGCTCTCCCGAAGGCATTTCGAATACACCTTTCTGGGTCGAAATGCTGCTCGATAGCCAGATCGAAGGCGAAAACACCGCCATGCGCGCAACCCTGGAGCCCGGCACGGTTACGAACTGGCATACGCATCCACGCGGCCAACTCCTCTATGTCCTCTCCGGCGTCGGTCTCGTCCAGCGAAAGCATGAGCCGGCTGAGGAAGTCAGGGCCGGCGACGCAGTTTGGTTCGCTCCCGACGAGCTTCACCGGCACGGAGCGACTGCCGACAGTCCGTTCAGCTATCTCAGCATCCAGGGCATTGAGAAGGGACGCTTCGTCGACTGGCACGACGGAAAGGAACAGCAGCCATGATGGCTATGCAATATTCCTTCACGCTGCCCGCAGACTACGACATGGACATCATCGATCGCCGTATCCGCGACAAGGGGCCGGCGATGGACGGCTTTCCGCATCTCGGTTTCAAGGCCTTTCTGAGCGCCCGTCGGGGCGAATTCGGCAGCCGGGAAAACCTGTATGCGCCCTTCTATCTCTGGGATCGGCCGGAAGGCGCCGGCGACTTCATCTGCGGCCCCGGCTTTGCCGCGCTGGAGCAAGCCTTTGGCCGACCGCGCATTCGCTGCTGGATCGTCTGGCAGGCGCATGTCTTGCCGGACCTTGCGGAGGCCCGCTTTGCGCAGAGTGAATTGCTCTCCATTGCGCCGCGTACCTCCCTGCCCGACTTGCGTCAGCAGGAGATGGACCTGGCAGAACAGGAAGCCGGCGGCAAACATGTTCTCGCCCGTATTGCCGCCTTCGATCCGCATGATTGGACGATGGTGCGCTTCGGCCTCTACGCAGAGGCCCCGCCCGCCTCGGACGGCAAGCAGGTCTATCGTGTCGGACACCTCTCCCGCGGCTGAGGCGCGCAGATCGAAACCGTCAAACCGAAAAGCGCCCCTCTTTCGAGGAGCGCTTTTGCATGGAAAAGACCTGAAAGCGATCAGATGCCGCTCTGGCCGTCCGAGCCGATATAGGCGATGCGCAGCATATTGGTCGCGCCCGGCGTACCGAGCGGAACACCGGCCGAGATGATGATACGGTCGCCCGGCTTGCCGAAGCCTTCCGAGGCCACGATACGGCAGGCGCGGTTGACCATATCGTCGAGATCGGTCGCATCATGCGTGACGACGCAATGCATGCCCCAGACCACGGACAGGCGGCGTGCCGTCTTGATGATCGGCGAGAGCGCAATGATCGGCACCTGCGGACGCTCGCGCGAGGCGCGCAGACCCGTCGTGCCGGACGAGGTGTAACAGACGATGGCCGACAGTTTCAGCGTTTCGGCGATCTGGCGGGCGGCAAGCGAGATGGCGTCGGCACCGGTCGCTTCCGGCTGGGCGCGCTGCGCATAGATGATGCCCGGATAATGCGGGTCCTTCTCCACCGTGCTCGCGATCGAGGCCATCATCGAGACGGCTTCGACCGGATAGGCACCGGACGCCGATTCGGCCGACAGCATGATCGCGTCGGCGCCTTCGAAGACGGCGATGGAAACGTCAGAGACTTCGGCGCGCGTCGGAACCGGCGAGGAAATCATCGATTCCAGCATCTGCGTGGCAACGACGACGGGCTTGCCCGAGCGACGGCAGGCGCGGATGAGCTGCTTCTGGATACCCGGAACGGCTTCGAGCGGCATTTCGACGCCGAGGTCGCCACGCGCGACCATCAGCGCGTCGGAAAGCTCGATGATTTCCTCGATACGCTCCAGAGCCTGCGGCTTCTCGATTTTCGACATCAGGCCGACGCGGCCGCGGGCGATCTTGCGCACTTCGGCGAGGTCGTCGGGGCGCTGGACGAAGGAGAGCGCCACCCAGTCGACATCGTCGGTCGCCAGAACCGCGTCGAGGTCGGCGCGGTCCTTGTCGGTCAGCGCGCCAACGCCGAGCAGCGTATCCGGCAGGCTGACGCCCTTGCGGTCGGAAATGCTGGTGCCGGCGATAACCGTCGTCACGATGCTCTTGCCGTCGCACTTTTCGGCGCGCAGCGCGAGCTTGCCGTCGTCGATCAGCAGGCGGTGGCCCGGCTGGACGGCTTCGAGGATTTCGGGATGCGGCAGGTATACGCGGGTATTGTCGCCGGGGGTGTCGTTGTTGTCGAGCGTGAAAGTCTGGCCCGGCTTCAGTTCCACCTTGACATCGGCAAACTTGCCGACGCGCAGCTTCGGACCCTGGAGGTCGGCCAGAATGCCGATCGGTCGGCCCGAGCGGGCTTCGACGGCGCGGATACGCTGCACGAGCGTGCGCATCAGGTCATGGCTCGCATGGCTCATGTTGATGCGGAAAATATCCGCACCCGCCTGGTGCAGCTTCTCGATCATCGATTCCTCGGAGGAGGC
This sequence comes from Rhizobium sp. GCM10022189, assembly GCF_042656325.1. NCBI lineage: Bacteria > Pseudomonadati > Pseudomonadota > Alphaproteobacteria > Hyphomicrobiales > Rhizobiaceae > Rhizobium > Rhizobium sp. GCM10022189. The sequence continues at coordinate 295,329 of NZ_JBHSOR010000004.1, read as the reverse complement.
TGGTCCGAGGGTGGCGAGGATTTTAACTTTGCGGTTACGCTTCATCAATTCTGGCTTTCTTGCGTCCCTGGGGTGTCGGAGAGTTGAACCATCCAGCTTCCCTGGCGGCCTGTATCGTATTCCTTGAATCCCATTTTCTGATAACCCCGGGCATAGCAGTCCTGCACACCCGTGATCTTGAATTCGTTTTCCGCCACGCACATCTGCACGTCACCCGTCCATCGGCCTCCCCGGGCGGCGTCTTCTGCGTAGAGGTAATAATAGCGCGACTGTAATTCTCCCTCGATCAGCGTGGCGCAGGTCGTTGCCGGCACCTGCCACCAACCCTCCGTGACCCAGCCCTCCTTCGCGCGGTATCCGATCGCGACTCCAACCAGATTTTGCGTGCCGTTGCATACACGGAAATCCGCACGCGCGGCATCGGCGATGAAAAACGGCGAAACGGCTGCAAGAGCGAACAATGCGAGACGGACCAGCGGTCCGGACCGCGTGAGGAAACTTGGCGCGGCTTGGATCAACACGGCTCCCAAATAGCTCCACGGTTATTCGTTGTCCGTGTCTTCTTGCGCCGCCGTCAAGCGAAAGTCAACGCAATGCTAATCGATTATATTTCCTTTCATAACCGGCCATCGGGCGCATCTTGTCGCGCTGGCCCGCCCATCGCGCTTGAACCGGCCGAACGCGCATGCAATCACTGGGCGAACACGCGAAATGACAATTGGCAATTTCCTGATGGACCACTTCCAATCTTTTGAAATCCTACCCGGCCAACATGACAAAGGCATGGTGATCCTCGGCGATCACGCCATGAACCGCCTGCCCGAACGATATGGCCGGCTTGGCCTGCCGGAAAGCGCTTTCGCCAGGCACATCGCCTACGACATCGGCATCGAGCGCCTGGCCCGCAAGCTGTGTGCCCGACTGGGCGTGCCGGGTGTGCTCGGCGGTTTTTCGCGCCTGCTGATCGATCCCAACCGGGGCGAGGACGATCCGACGCTGATCATGAAAATCTCCGACGGTGCCATCGTCCCCGGCAACCATCCAATCAGTGAGGAAGAGTGGAACTATCGGATCGAGACTTTCCACAGACCCTATCACAATGCCGTGTCGGAGACGATCGACAGGGTGACGAATGCGGCGGGCAAGGCCCCGCTGGTGCTGTCTCTCCACTCCTTCACGCCGGCCTGGAAGGGCATTCCCCGCCCTTGGCACGCTGCCGTGCTCTGGGACAGCGACCACCGCGCCGTCGTCCCCTTGCTTGAAAAACTGCGGGCCGATCCCGATCTCGTCGTCGGAGACAACGAACCCTATGACGGCGCCCTGAAGGGCGACACCATGTATCGTCATTGCATGATAACGGGCATCCCGCATGCGCTTCTCGAAGTGCGGCAGGACCTTATCGGCGACGAGGCCGGCGTCGAGGAATGGGCGGCGCGCCTGGACCCCATCTTTGCGGCGATGAACGCAGATCCGGCCCTTCATGCATACAGCGTGCATGCCTCGCGCACCGGCCCCTATTGAGTGAAAGGACTTGCCCCATGACCACGCTCAGCAAGAAACAGCAGACGGAATTCGAGGCCGCAGCCTTCCGCCGTCTCGTCGCGCATCTTCGCGAACGGACCGACGTGCAGAACATCGATCTGATGAACCTTGCCGGCTTCTGCCGCAACTGCCTGTCCAACTGGTATCGCGAGGCCGCGGAAGCCGAAGGCGTCGCGATGACGAAGGACGAATCGCGCGAGATCGTCTACGGCATGCCCTATGAGGACTGGAAGAACCTTCACCAGACGGAAGCATCGCCTGTGCAAAAGGCGGCTTTTGAGGTGAACAACCCGCACAAATAAGCCATCCGTCCTGAAAGCGCCTTGACGCTGGCGGCACTTCGCGGCAGTCACTGGCAACTCGCATTCATATCCCGAAATCAGGAGAACACGGATGTCTGATGCACATGGCGTCGCCCGCGATCAGCTTCGCGCTTTTGTCGAGCGCATTGAACGCCTGGAAGAAGAAAAGAAGACCATCGCCGACGACATCAAGGACGTCTATGGCGAAGCCAAGGGCATGGGCTTCGACACCAAGATCCTCAAGAAGGTCGTTGCGCTGCGCAAGAAGGACGAACAGGAGCGCATGGAAGAAGATGCGATCCTCGACACCTACCTGCATGCCCTCGGCATGATCGAATCGCCGCCCGAAGGCTGAGGGCGGCCCAACCGCATTTTCAGGGAGCCGCCGTTTCGGCGGCTTTTCTTTTGCCCCATCGAAAGACCGGCCGCGATATTCGCCGTGCCGCCACCACAAGAACGAAGGCCGCCGGAGACGATCCGGCGGCCTTGTCCATTTGGGATACGGACAGGATCAGCGCGCGTTGAACTTGCGCACTTCCATGAAGTTGACGGCCGTGCCGCTGAAGCGGGCGGGATCGACCGACGCCGTCTTCACGAAACCTTCGGCATAGACCGCGGTCGGCTGGGCGCGCAGCGTCTGGCTGACGAAGCGCGGCGCCTGCACCTTCTTGGAGGCCATTTCCAGGCGAGCGTTGGTCAGCGCCCACTGCGAAATCATCTTCTGGGTCAGCTTCGGCTCGGTCCGCACCGTCTGGCGGCTTTCGTCGGCGGCAACCGCCTCCTGCTTCGTCGGACGACCGCCCTTGGTCGGAACGCCCTGCGCGATCGGACTGTCGACCGCGACAGGCTTCGGTGCTGCGGCAGGCGCGGCAAAGCTTGCAGATTTGGTCATCGGAGCAAGGGCTGCAAGCTGCATCGGCGGCTTGTCGAGCGCCGGCGGATTTGTCGGCGCCGCCGCATTGATCGCCTGTTCGACGGTCTGCGGCTCGGAAGGCGCGTTCATGGCAAGCTCGGCATTGCCGCTCTCATCCTGCTGCTTTGCAAGCGCCGCCGCCATGGCGGGCGAAAGCATATCCTGATCGGCCTCGTCTTCCTCCGCTTCCGGGTCGGCGTTCTGCGCGGCAAGCAGGTTTTCGGCAAGGGCCGGACGTTCGGACGGGGTCGGAACACCGGTCGACATCAGATTCGGATCGACAGAGGCAAGTTCGGCATCACCCGGGGCACGACGCTGACCGAGGAGCGAGGGGACCGGAATGCTGTAACCGCTGAGATCGGCAAAATGCTCCGGTTCCTGCGGCTGCCCCGCCGGCATGGCGGCAAGCGCCTGCTGGGCGGCGTTACCCGCGGACGGCGGCACCAGGGCATTGGCAACCTCGTTGCCGGCAAGCTGGTTGCTGAAGGCCGGGCGAACCTGCGGCACCGGCGCATTCACGCTTGCCACTTCGGTCTGCTGCTGCGGCTCGGCGGCCGGAACGGCCTCGGCCTTGGGCGGTGTCGCCTTGGCGACGGCCACCGGCGTGCTATCCTCGGAATTATCCTCTTCCTCGTCGGCACCGCCGCCAAAGAGGACCGCAAACAGCGTCTTCTGCTTGCGAGGTTCGTCCGACGCGACATCGGCAGCGCTCGCCATCATGATCTGGCTGCCATTCGCCATGCGGCGCTTGTAATCGGCCATGGCCTGCTGGTAGCCCGGCAACGGCTTGCCGTCGGCGGGAATATGAATGGTATTGCCGTCAGGGAAGAGCCGGACCAGCTCGTCGCGGCTCATGCGCGGCCAGGCGCGAACGCCGCCGACATCCATATGCACGAAGGGCGAACCGGACTTCGGATAGAAGCCGACGCCGCCGACCTGCATCTTCATGCCGATGGCGCGCAATGTGGCGAGCTTCACGTCGGGAATGAAGAAATCCATCGCCTTGCCGAGCATGTGCTGGCTCTTTTCGGCGACACCGGAATTACGCGAACGACCGCGCAGCATCTCGTTGGTGGCCGGCGAGCGGAAACCGCAGACGACGTTGATATAATCCCTGGAGCCGGACTGGCGGTAGACTTCCCAGATAAGGTCGAAGAGGCGCGGGTCCATCTTCGTCGGCTGGTTCTTGCGCCAGTCGCGCAGGAAGCGGTTGAGCTGCTCGAGACCCTTGGGGTCGAACTTGCCGTTGCGCTTGTAGGTGATGACGGCCTTCTCGCCGGTATGGATGAAATAGAGCTTGAGACTGCGGGTATCCCCGGCGGCCTGAGACGGTGTGCCGACGAATACCGGCGAGGAAACCGCGAGTGCAAGAAGGGCGGCCGCTGCCGTCCTAATTGCCTTTCCGCCAATCTTGGCGCATGGCAGGCGCCAACTCAAGCGCGAAAGCTTGGTATTCCCATTCAGATTCGGCAACTCGGTCCCCGTCAGACAGTCAATGTCCTGTGCTGTCTCAAATGGCTGTCAATTGCGGTCACACGATGGCAAAAATGCCACACATGTTCAACCTTTTCTTTACATAGTGAACGAGCCGCTAACAAGTGGTTTATGGACGGTAACGAAATGTGGTTGCCTCTTTCTTAATAAAAAGGCTGTTATGCCGCATCTTTCTGAGGATTATCGGGGTCGATACCGTAGTCCTTGAGTTTTCTATAAAGTGTGGATCGGCCGATACCTAGCTTTCTTGCCACTTGACTCATCTGCCCCCGGTAAAACTTCAGGGCAAAACGAATCAGTTCTTCCTCGACATCGGCAAGCCGTCGAACGTCGCCGGACTGGTTGACGCTTGATATCGCGTTGTCGGGGGCTTCGCTCCCGCGACGTATCGTCTCGGCAACCGTCTCCGCCGGATAGTCTTCCGGAAATTCCGCGTCCGGATCGAGGTGCGAATTATCGGCAACGAGTGCCAGGTGATCCACGACGTCGTAATTCGGAAGCTGGGCCGCGATCTGCGGGAAGTCGGCTTCTGTCAGTTCCTGGCCTTCGGCAAGTACGACGGCGCGGAAGATCGCGTTTTCCAGCTGGCGGATATTGCCCGGCCAGTCATAGGCGGTCAGCAGTGCCAGTGCGCCGGCATTGACCGTCATGCGCCGGCCGTTCTTCTGCTCGCTGGAGAAGCGGTCGGCAAAGACGCGCACCAGATGCGGAATGTCCTCCTTGCGCTTGCGCAGCGCCGGAATGGTGATCGGGAAGACGTTCAGGCGATAGTAGAGGTCTTCGCGGAAGTGGCCGTTCTTGACCTCTTCGATCAGATCCTTGTTGGTCGCCGAGATCAGGCGGACATTGACCTTGTGCGCCGTACGCGCACCGACGGTCTCGATCTCGCCCTGCTGAACGGCACGCAGCAGCTTCACCTGCACTTCGAGCGGCAGATCGCCGATCTCGTCGAGGAAGATGGTGCCGCCATCGGCCTCCATGAACTTGCCGATATGCTTTTCGGTCGCCCCCGTGAAGGCGCCCTTTTCATGGCCGAAAAGGATGCTTTCCACGAGATTGTGCGGAATGGCACCGCAATTGACCGTCACGAACGGCTTGGTGGCGCGATCGCCGGCCGACTGGATGGCACGTGCCACCAGCTCCTTGCCGACGCCCGATTCGCCTTCGAGCACGACGGGAATGTTGGACTGCGAGGCGCGCTGCGCCAGATCGATGACGCGGATCATTGCCGGGCTTGCCGAAACGATGTCGTCGAAGCCGACGGAACCCGAGCGCGAACGACGGCCGGCACGGGCCTTCACCTCGCGCTGGTCGAGCTTCATGGCATTGGAAATCGACGTGTTGATCCGCTCGGGAGAGACCGGCTTGACGACGAAATCGAAGGCACCGGCGCGCATCGCCTGCACGACCGTCTCGATGCCGCCTTGGCCCGTCTGGACGATGACCGGGATCTGGGTGCCGAAATCATGCAGCGCTTCGAGGAATTCGAGGCCGGTCATTTCCGGCATCATCAGATCGAGCACGATAACGTTGAAAAGGCCGGGATCGCGCTTCACCATCTCCAGCCCGATGCGGCCGTTCTCGGCCTGATGCACCACATGGCCGCTACGCTCGATCGCGTTCTTGAGCAGACGGCGCTGCACGGGATCGTCCTCGACCACAAGGATCTGCCCTGCTCCCTTGAGCTCATTGTAACCGGTCATTGTCGCCTCACTTCATGCGAAACCATGAAGCGCACTCTGACAGAAAGGCTTGAACATCCTGTTTTGAGAAACAATTGCATTTTAACGATTGTGACGAGCCGTTTTCGTGCCGTCACAGGGCCTTCCAGGCGCCGAAAACCCTTGATGCGGAACCTTCCGGCGCTTAGACAGACAAACTGTTATAAAAGAGGAAGAGGAACAGCCCGATGAGACATCAGCTTGCGCACGCCGATCTTTACCTTTCGGCAACGGCTGCCGCCGCAGCGGCGGACCCGGCCCTGGGCGAGCTTCCCGGTTGGCGCCTGCAGGACCTCTATCCTTCCGCCACCTCCACCGCCTTTGTTTCCGACATGGAAAAGGCCGGCAAGGCAGCGTCCGATTTCGAAACCAAGTGGAAGGGCAAGCTGTCCGAAGCGGCGACCAGGAAAGGCGAGGAAGGCATCGGCCAGGCGCTGAAGGAATATGAGGCGCTTGACGATATCATGGGCCGGCTCGGCTCGTTTGCCGGCCTCACCTATTTCTCCGATACGTCCAACCCGGCAAACGGCAAGCTCTATGGCGACGTCCAGGCCAAGCTGACCGACTATTCCGGCCGCCTGCTGTTCTTCGCCCTCGAGCTGAACCGCATCGACGACGCCGTCATCGACGCCTGCATGGCAAACGATCCGCTTGCCGGTCACTATCGTCCCTGGCTGGTCGACCTGCGCAAGGACAAGCCCTACCAGCTTGAGGACAAGCTGGAACAGCTCTTCCTCGAAAAGTCGATGACGTCGGCAGCCGCCTTCAACCGCCTCTTCGATGAGACGATGGCGGAGCTGCGCTTCGAAATCGACGGCGAGAAACTGCCGCTCGAAGTGGCGCTGAACATGCTGCAGGAAAAGGATCCTGAGGTGCGTCGCAAGGCGGCAATGGCGCTTGCCGAAACCTTCAAGACCAATATCCGCACCTTCACGCTGATCACCAACACGCTCGCCAAGGACAAGGAAATTTCCGACCGCTGGCGCGGCTTCGAAGACATTGCCGACAGCCGCCACCTGGCAAACCGTGTCGAGCGCGATGTGGTCGATGCCCTTGCTGCAGCCGTCAAGGAGGCCTATCCGCGCCTGTCGCACCGCTACTACAAAATGAAGGCGAAGTGGCTCGGCATGGAGCAGATGAACTTCTGGGATCGCAATGCGCCGCTTCCGGAGACCTCCAGCGCCATCATTTCCTGGTCGGAAGCCAAGGATACGGTTCTGTCGGCCTACGGCAATTTCGCACCGGAAATGGCTGATATTGCCAGGCGTTTCTTCGACGAGCAGTGGATCGACGCCCCCGTTCGCCCCGGCAAGGCGCCCGGCGCCTTCGCCCATCCGACCGTTCCTTCGGCCCACCCCTACGTGCTCGTCAACTATATGGGCAAGCCGCGCGATGTGATGACGCTCGCCCACGAACTGGGCCACGGCGTGCATCAGGTTCTTGCCGGTGCGCAGGGCGCGCTCATGTGCCAGACGCCGCTGACGCTCGCCGAAACCGCCTCCGTCTTCGGCGAGATGCTGACCTTCCGCGCCTTGCTCGACCGCACGACGGACAAGCGCGAGCGCAAGGCGATGCTCGCCCAGAAGGTCGAGGACATGATCAACACGGTCGTGCGCCAGATCGCCTTCTACGAATTCGAGCGCAAAGTTCATACTGCCCGCAAGGCCGGCGAACTGACCGCTGACGACATCGGCGAGCTCTGGCTCTCCGTCCAGTCGGAAAGCCTCGGCCCAGCGATCAGGATCTCCGAGGGCTATGAAACCTACTGGGCCTATATCCCTCACTTCATCCATTCGCCCTTCTACGTCTATGCCTACGCTTTCGGCGATTGCCTGGTGAACTCGCTCTACGCCGTCTACCAGAAGGCTGAGACAGGTTTCCAGGAGAAGTATTTCGAGATGCTGAAGGCCGGAGGCACCAAGCATCACTCCGAACTGCTGAAACCCTTCGGCCTCGATGCGACCGATCCCTCCTTCTGGAGCAAGGGCCTGTCGATGATCGAAGGGCTGATCGACGAACTGGAAGCGCTGGACAAGGCATAAGCCACGGGAGCCTGCGCCGGCGCTGGAAAGCTCATGGCAGTATCCGAACCCTTCATTCTGTTCCGGGACGACACGACCGGCGAAGTCATGCTCTTCGCCGGTCCCGACGACATGATCGTCGCCCGCACGCGCGCGGAATTTCTGCCGGCGCTGAAACAGATGGAGGAGGCGCAGAAGGCCGGCAAATGGCTTGCCGGTTACATGGCCTACGAGGCAGGCCATCTCTTCGAGGCGAAACTCGCTCCTTTCGCGCAGGAGAACCGGGAAACGCCACTGTTGCTGTTCGGCGTCTTTGAAGCGCCGCAGGCGAACGGCCATCCTCTTGCGAAACCACGACAGCGCCTCGAAAACGAGGAATTCCTGACCGCACCGAAGGCGGGCTGGGATTTCCCCATATATAAGGAGCGTTTCGAACGCCTCCACCGGCATCTGCGCCTCGGCGATATCTATCAGGCCAACCTGACGATGCCGATCGAGGCGCGCTGGAGCGGTGACCCGCTTGCCGCTTTCTGGTCGCTGATCGACCGTCAGCCGGTCAAATACGGTGCTTTTGCCGATCTCGGCGGCCCGATCATTCTTTCCCGCTCGCCGGAACTGTTTTTCCGCACCGACGAAAATGGCTGGATCGAGACCCATCCGATGAAGGGCACCGCCAGGCGCGGCGCAACGCCCGCAGAGGACGCAGAGATCATCGAAGCGATGAAGGCCGACATCAAGACGCAGGCGGAAAACCGCATGATCGTCGACCTGCTGCGCAATGACGTTTCGCACATATCGGAAGTCGGAACGCTCGACGTTCCCAAACTCTTCGCAATCGAGACCTATCCGACCGTGCACCAGATGGTCAGCCACGTCCAGGCAAAGCTGCGGCGCGATCTGTCCGTCGGCGACATCTTCGCCGCGCTTTTTCCCTGCGGCTCGATCACCGGTGCGCCGAAGATCCGCGCCATGGAAATCCTCCACGATCTCGAAGACGGCCCGCGCGATGCCTATTGCGGCGCAATCGGCATGATCTCGCCCGATGGGGCGATGCGCTTTTCCGTCGCCATCCGCACCGTGACCCTCTTCGATGGCGGCAAGGCGGTCTTCAATGTCGGCGGCGGCATCGTCTTCGATTCCACGGCTGAGGCTGAATATGAGGAATGCCTGCTCAAGGCCCGCTTCGCCGTCGGCGACCAATGGATCGCCCGATGACGGATTTTTCGCTGATCGAAACCCTGCGCTGGCAACCGGACGAAGGTTTCGTTCGCCTGCGCCTGCATCTTGCCCGCCTCTCCCGTTCCGCCCGCCGCATCGGCTTTCCCGATCCGGTCGATGTGGTCGCGAAGCTGGAGGATGCGGTGAAGGACGGTGAGGAGCCGCGCCGCGTCAGGCTGACTTTCGACGGACAGGGCCGGATCGATATCGCCACCGCCCCCTTCACGCCGCTGCCGCAGGACACGGTCTGGAAGGTCCGCATCGCCGGCACGCGCCTCGATTCCGGCGACAGGCTGCTGCGCATCAAGACCACACGCCGCGCTGTCTACGAGGCGGCGCGCGCCGAATTCTCGCCGCAGCAGGCAGATGAGGTCATCCTGCTCAACGAGCGGCAGGAAGTCTGCGAAGGAACGATCACCTCGATCTTCCTTGATGACGGCTCTGGTTTTCTCAAGGCACCGCCGATCTCCTGCGGCCTGCTTGCCGGCGTGCTGCGCACCGAGCTTATCTGCCAGCGCAAGGCCCGAGTCGGCCGCATCACATCGGATGAGCTGGACAAGGGCGTGCTTTACGTCGGAAATTCGCTGCGCGGCCTGATCCGCGCCACGCTGCAAAAGGATTGATCAATGTTTATCCTCTCCCTTACCTACGTGAAGCCCAACGAAGAGGCCGACAGGCACATGGAGCCGCATATGGCCTGGGTGAGGGAAGGATATGCCAAAGGCTGGTTCCTCGCCTCCGGCCGCAAGGTGCCGCGCACCGGCGGCGTCATTCTTGCCGCTGGCGAACGCGCGGAGATCGAAGCTTACGTGGCGGCCGATCCCTTCACCGTCCATGGTGTTGCCGAATACGAGATCACGGAAGTCGCGCTGACGACGGTGGCGGAAGGGCTGGAGGCTCTGAAACGCTGAGCCGCAAGCCGAACCGGCAAACCGCCGGGCACAACCGAGGAGCGGCGATGAAACGCCCGACCTACACACCCTATGACGGTTCGGCCCGACCGTTCACGATCGGCCTGATGCCGCTCGATACAGCCCGCTGGATCGAGCCTGACGGTGATCTCGACGTCTATCTGAAGGAAAAGGCGCGGCTGGCGGGCGAGCGGTTTGACGATATCTTCGTCGCGGAGGACGGGACGGAAGCAGCCCAGCAGGAGGCGCTGGACGTTCTCCTCGCGCATCTTGCCGAGCGGCATCCGGCAATGCACCGGCAGGATACGTCCGATCTGCCCCCTCTTTCAGGGCCGGTTCGCTCATCCAGGACGATCTCGTTCTGATGCGCCGCAGGGACGACGGCTGGCATCTCGTGGCCGCTCATGTCGCCTTTCCCTCCTCATGGTCGTTGCGGGAGAAATTCGGACGGCCGATGCATGAGATCCATGCGGATGTGCCGGGCTTCGGCGAAGGCTCGCGCAATGCCGCACTGATCACCCGCATCTTCGACAGCCTGCAGATCGCCCAGCCGGTCGAGCGGCTGAACTGGTCGGTCAACACCACGGCGGATCTCTTCCTTCCGGTCTCCAAACATCGCCGGCCACCTCACGCCGAAGCCTTCACGCTTGCGGAGCGTTTCGTGCGCGTCGAGCGCCAGACGCTCCGCAAGCTGCCTGTGTCGGGCGACATTCTCTTCACCATCCGCATCTATATCGATCCGCTCGCCGCCATTGCCCGCCATCCGCTGGCGCAGAAACTGGCAGCCGGCTTTGCCGATCAGTTGGAAGCGCTGGATGACCGGCAGGCCGCGTACAAAGGACTAAGCCTGCAGCGGGCCGAACTCGTGCGGAAATTGCGCGCAATTTGCAGCGCCGATAATTGATCTTTGCAGGGGAACGCTCTTTATTGTGACGCCATTTTGTGATTAGAGCCGGTCACTTCGCGAGCTTCGTCGCACTTTCACATGAATTCTTTAGGCTGAACGCCTTCGTTCCCTTCCAACAGGAGAAAAGAATGACGGAACAGAACTATCCGGTATATGGCGAAATTACCGGTCCGATCGTCATGATCGGCTTTGGCTCCATCGGCCGCGGCACGCTGCCCCTGATCGAGCGCCATTTCAAGTTCGACAAGAGCCGGATGGTTGTCATCGACCCGCGCACGGACGATGCCCACATTCTGGAAAAGCACGGCGTCAAGCACATCCAGGCGCATGTGACCAAGGACAATTACAAGGAACTGCTGAAGCCGCTCCTGACCGAAGGCGAAGGACAGGGCTTCTGCGTCAACCTTTCGGTCGACACTTCGTCGCTCGACATCATCAAGCTCTGCCGCAAGCTGGACGTGCTCTATATCGATACCGTCGTCGAGCCCTGGCTCGGCTTCTATTTCGACAAGAACATGAAGAACGAAGACCGCACGAACTATGCGCTGCGCGAAACCGTTCGCAAGGAAAAGGCCAAGAACCCGGGCGGCACGACCGCCGTTTCCACCTGCGGCGCAAATCCGGGCATGGTGTCCTGGTTCGTCAAGCAGGCGCTGCTCAACCTCGCCAAGGACATCGGCCTGAAGTTCGACGAACCGGGCCAGGACGACCGCGAGGAATGGGCCAAGCTCATGAAGAAGGTCGGCGTCAAGGGCATCCACATCGCCGAGCGCGATACGCAGCGCACGATCCATCCGAAGCCGCTCAACGTCTTCTGGAACACCTGGTCCGTCGAAGGCTTCATCTCCGAAGGGCTGCAGCCGGCCGAGCTCGGCTGGGGCACCCATGAAAACTGGATGCCGAAGAACGCCAAGAAGCACAAGAAGGGCTCCAAGGCCGCCATCTTCCTGGAGCAGCCCGGCGCCAACACCCGCGTACGCACCTGGTGCCCGACGCCCGGCCCGCAATACGGTTTCCTCGTCACCCACAACGAATCGATCTCGATCGCCGATTTCTTTACGGTCCGGGACAAGGACGGCGACGTCACCTATCGCCCGACCTGCCACTATGCCTATCATCCGGCCAACGACGCGGTCCTCTCGCTGCATGAGATGTTCGGCAACGGCGGCAAGCCGCAGCCGGTCCTCCACGTTCTCGACGAGAACGAACTGGTCGACGGCATCGACGAACTCGGCGTGCTGCTCTACGGCCACGACAAGAACGCCTACTGGTACGGTTCGCGCCTGTCGCTGGAAGAGACCCGCCGCATCGCCCCCTACCAGAATGCAACCGGCCTGCAGGTAACGTCCGCCGTTCTCGCCGGCATGGTCTGGGCGCTGGAAAATCCGAAGGCCGGCATCGTCGAAGCCGACGAGATGGATTACAAGCGCTGCCTCGAAGTGCAGCTCCAGTACCTTGGCCCGGTCGAAGGCCACTATACCGACTGGACCCCGCTCGACGGTCGCCCGGGCCTGTTCCCGGAAGACATCGACACCAAGGATCCTTGGCAGTTCAAGAACATCCTCGTTCGCTAAGCCTTGCCATAACGCTTTCCAGGATGCCCGCTGCAAGGCGGGCATTTTTGTAACGCCTGCTGTCTAAATGCCCGCCGGCCTCTCCCGAAGGCTTGCCTTCGCGGGATGCCCGCGCCATGTTTTGCGCGAAGTTCGCGAATAATTTCCGCTCCGAATTCGCCGGGAGAAGCCTTATGAAAATCAGAACTGGTCTCGTTCTTGCGGTTGCATCGGCAGCTCTTGCCGCCTGCGTTTCTTCCGGTCCGCGGCCGCTGCCTGTCGCATCCGCGCCCGCTCCGACGGGTGTCGAAGGAACCTGGGCCGACCCGAACGGCATCGTTTCCACCTTCCAGGGCGGCACCTTCACGACGCGCACGACCGACAGCAACCAGCTTCTGGCCTCAGGCACCTATGTCAACACCTCACCGTCGCTGGTGGAAATCAACATGACCTCGCTGGTTCGCAACACCCAGTCCAAGGTCAATTGTGCCCTTGTCAGCACGAGCCAGCTGAACTGCACGTCGGATGCCGGCGCACAGTTCGTCCTGACGCGCCGCAGCTAAATCGCGCCATCCCCGGAATCGGCCGCGCCACCGGCTTTTTTGTCGATAGCCCCTTGGAAAGCGACACCACCTGCACAGCTTCTCTCTTGCGGTTGGCCGGCCGAGGTGGAAACATCCGTGCGCCGGCATCGTCGGTGACGATCCACGTGAGGGACGGCCAGGATCAGGGGTAAACAGCCTGGCCTTAATCAGGAGAACAGGGATGACGAAGTCTTTCAGCTTCGGTCTTTTGACCGCGTCTATTCTGGCGCTGAGCACGAGCGCCGCATTTGCGGATTACGAACTCAATATTCTGCATATCAACGATTTCCACTCGCGCATCGAATCGATCAACAAGTTCGATTCCACGTGCTCTGCCGAGGAAGAAGGCAAGAACGAGTGCTTTGGCGGCGCCGCACGGCTGAAGACCGCCATCGACCAGCGCCGCCAGGCCCTGAACGGAAAGAACACGCTGCTGCTCAATGCCGGCGACAACTTCCAGGGCTCGCTGTTCTACACGACCTACAAGGGCGCGGCCGAAGCCGAGATGCTGAACCTCATGAAGTTCGACGCCATGACGGTCGGCAACCATGAATTCGACGACAGCGAGGACGGGCTTGCGACCTTTCTCGACAAGGTGCAGTTCCCGGTCGTCACCGCCAACGTCAAGGCAAGTGCCGCCTCCAAGATCGGCGATCGCGTCAAGCCCTCGCTCGTACTCGATGTCGGCGGCCAGAAGATCGGCATCGTCGGCGCCGTCACCAACGATACGCCGGAGCTTTCCTCGCCCGGCCCGAACGTGACGATCGCCGATGATGTCCAGAGCATCACGGCCGAAGTGCAAAAGCTGAAGGGCGAAGGCGTCAACAAGATCATTGCGCTCACCCATGTCGGCTATCCGCGCGACCTTGCGATGATCGCCAAGATCCCCGATGTCGATGTGGTCGTCGGCGGCCATTCGCACAGCCTGCTCTCGAACACCGACCCGAAGGCCGAAGGCCCCTACCCGACGATGGTCGACAATCCCGGCGGCTACAAGGTGCCGGTGGTGCAGGCAGCCTCCTACAGCAAATATCTCGGCGATCTCGTCGTGAACTTCGATGACAACGGAGTCGTCAAGGAGGCCAAGGGCGACCCGATCCTGATCGATTCCTCCTTTGCTCCCGATCCGGCCGTGACAGCCCGCATCGTCGAACTGGCAAAACCGATCGAGGAACTGCGCAAGAAGGTGATCGGCTCCTCCGAAGGCCCGATCGAGGGCGACCGCAAGGTTTGCCGCGTCAAGGAATGCTCGATGGGCAATCTCGTGGCCGACGCCATGCTCGACCGCAGCAAGAACCAGGGCGTGACCATCGCCATCCAGAACGGCGGCGGCCTGCGCGCCTCCATCGATGGCGGCGACGTCACCCAGGGCGAAGTCATCACCGTGCTGCCCTTCCAGAACACGCTCGCCACCTTCCAGCTGACGGGCGCCGATATCGTCAAGGCGCTTGAAAACGGCGTCAGCCAGATCGACCAGGGCGCCGGCCGCTTCCCGCAGGTCGCCGGCCTCAAATTCTCCTTCGACCAGTCGAAGCCGGTCGGCAGCCGCGTCAGCGACGTCCAGGTCAAGGATGGCGACACGTTCGTGCCGATCGACAATGCCAAGACCTATAGCGTCGCCACCAACAACTTCATGCGCGCCGGCGGCGACGGCTATGTCGCCTTCAAGGACGGTCAGAATGCCTATGACTACGGTCCGGACCTCGCCGATGTGACGGCTGAATATATTGCCGCGCACTCGCCCTATAAGCCCTATACGGACGGCCGCATTACCGAAATTGCGCAGGCGGCACCTGCTCCTTCCGCCGAGCCGGCACCGGCACCGGCAGCACCGGCGCCTTCGGCCCAACCGGCTCCGGCCCCCGCGACGCCGGCTCCGTCGGCAGAACCCGCGCCGGCCCCTGCAACTCCCGCAGCTTCGGCGCCGGCTGCCCCCTCGACCCATGTCATCGTGGCCGGCGACACGTTCTGGGATCTCGCCAGGACCTTCTACGGCGACGGCGCCGAATGGCGCAAACTGTCGGAAGCCAACGGCAGCCCGAACCCGCGCCATCTGAGGATCGGCGAGGAAATCCAGGTACCGGCCAAGTAAGACGATTTGTCCCGATCATCATAGCCGGTCCGGGGTTTCCCGGACCGGCTTTTCTTCTTATAGGGTGAACCGTGGTCGGCTGGCTCGTGTGAGCCGGCAAGACACGAAAGCGCGTTGGGGCCAGAATGACAGATACTGCAATCCGCCCGGTGGACCATCCCGCCGTCCAATTCGACAAGGTCGGCATCCTGCTGGTCAATCTCGGCACGCCTGATGGCACCGACTACACCTCCATGCGCCGCTACCTGCGCGAATTCCTGACGGACAAGCGCGTCATCGAGTGGTCGCCGTGGAAATGGTATCCGATCCTGTTCGGTATCGTGCTCAACACGCGCCCGCAGAAGGTGGGCAAGGCCTATGAGACGATCTGGAACAAGGACCTGAACGAAAGCTGGCTGCGCACCTATACCCGCAACCAGTCGGATTTCATGGCCGAGCGGCTGAAGGATCTGCCCAACGTCAAGGTCGACTGGGCGATGCGCTATGGTACGCCCTCCATCCCTTCGCGCATCCAGGCGCTGAAGGACGAAGGCTGCGACCGCATCCTGCTTTTCCCGCTCTACCCGCAATATGCGGCTGCCACCACCGCAACGGTCAACGACAAGGCCTTCCAGAAGCTGCTCACCATGCGCTGGCAGCCGGCACTGCGCACGGTGCCGGATTATCATGACGACGAGACCTATATCGAAGCGCTCGCCAAATCCGTCGAACGGCATCTTGCCACCCTCGACTGGAAACCGGAGATGCTGCTGGCCTCCTTCCACGGCATTCCGCTCTCCTATTTCCAGCAGGGCGATCCCTATTATTGCCAGTGTCAGAAGACCGGACGCCTGCTGCGCGAGCGTCTCGGACTGGCCGAGGAAAACTTCATGGTCACCTTCCAGTCCCGTTTCGGGCCGGAGGAATGGCTGCAGCCTTACACCGACAAGACCGTCGAAAAGCTGGCGCAGGACGGCGTCAAACGCATCGCCGTCATGAACCCCGGCTTCGTTTCCGACTGTCTGGAGACGCTGGAAGAGATTGCCGAACAGGCCGCTCATTCTTTCAAGCACAATGGCGGCGAACAGTTCACGCACATCCCCTGCCTGAACGACAGCGAGGACGGCATGCAGGTGCTGGAAAAGGTCGTGCGCCGCGAGCTGCAGGGCTGGGCGTGAGCGATGCGGACGCCGGCTGTTCCGGCGCCGGCACGGGCAAACCGAAGCCGGACGATCAGCCCTTTCTCACCCGCTGCCTGACAGGCGGCCGCATCGGGAAGCGCCATCTCGGCAACGCCGGCCTATCACCCTGATTTGACAGGCAAGACCGTCATTCCTTCCTTGCAAAGAACATGGTAACTCACCACGTCAGTTACACGGGCTCAGGGAGGACTACATGCTGCTCGGCGGCTTCGATATCGTTGTGATCGCACTGGTGATTTTCGTCATCTTGGTGCTGTTTGCAGGCATCAAGACGGTGCCCCAGGGCTACCGCTACACGATCGAGCGTTTCGGCCGTTATACGCGCACGCTGGAACCCGGCCTCAATCTCATCACGCCCTTCATCGAGCGCATCGGCGCCCGCATGAACGTCATGGAGCAGGTGCTCGACGTGCCGACGCAGGAGGTCATCACCAAGGACAACGCCTCGGTTGCCGCCGATGCCGTCGCCTTCTACCAGGTGCTGAACGCCGCGCAGGCCGCCTATCAGGTTTCCAATCTCGAAAACGCCATCCTGAACCTGACGATGACCAACATCCGCTCGGTCATGGGCTCGATGGATCTCGACGAGCTGCTCTCGAACCGCGACGCCATCAACGACCGCCTGCTGCGCGTTGTCGACGATGCCGTGCAACCCTGGGGCATCAAGGTCACTCGCATCGAAATCAAGGACATCCGCCCGCCGACGGATCTCGTGGATGCGATGGCCCGGCAGATGAAGGCGGAGCGCGAGAAGCGCGCCCAGGTGCTCGAAGCCGAAGGCTTCCGCAACGCCCAGATCCTGCGGGCCGAAGGCGCCAAGCAGTCCGCCATTCTGGAAGCCGAAGGTCAGCGCGAGGCGGCTTTCCGCGAAGCCGAGGCCCGCGAACGACTGGCCGAGGCCGAAGCCAAGGCGACGCGCATGGTCTCCGAAGCCATTGCCGTCGGTGACGTACAGGCAATCAACTATTTCGTGGCGCAGAAATATACGGAAGCATTGGCTTCGATCGGCCAGGGCAGCAATGCCAAGGTCGTGCTGATGCCGATGGAGGCTTCCTCCATTCTCGGCTCGCTCGGCGGCATCGGCGCGATTGCCCGCGAAGTCTTTGGCGACGGCAGCAACCCGCCGCCTCCGCCGCGGCCGCGTCCCGGTCCGGCGCGCTCGACGCCTCCGGTCGCCCCGCCGCCCAGTCCCTTCAATCCCAATTCGGAGCGATAAGCCATGCTGGCCAGGATCGTCGGCGAACTTGGACCGTGGAGCTGGTGGGTTGCAGGCCTCGTACTGCTTGCCGCCGAAATGGTCGTACCGGGCTTCTTCCTGGTCTGGATCGGGCTCGCCGCCCTTGCCGTCGGTATTCTGTCGCTGCTTTTCTGGGACGCCGCCTTCTGGGTCTGGGAACTTCAGGCGATCCTCTTCGCCGTCCTCGCCGTCGCCGCAACGTTCATTGGTCGGCGGATAACGCTGCGCAACGACGCCACGGACGAGCCATTCCTCAATCAGCGTGGTGCGAGCCTCGTCGGCCGCACCGCCACGCTGCGCGAGCCGATCCGCGAAGGCCGCGGCCGCATTCGTCTCGACGATACGATGTGGCAGGTCATTGGGCCGGATCTTCCGGCCGGAACGCAGGTCAAGGTGGTTTCGAGCAACGGCCGCGACCTGACGGTCGAGCCAACCTGATCAGGCGACGCCGATCCGCAGGAGATCGTGGAAGTGAACGAGCCCGATCGGGCGCTGTTCGTCGTCAATGACGATGAGTGCGCCGATCTTATGCTGCTCGAGCAGCGCCAGGGCCGCCGTCGCCAGCACCGTGGGTCGGACTGTCTTTGGCGCTCGCGTCATGATGTCGTCGACCTTCAGCTCCGCCAGGTTGCGGCTGAGGTTGCGGGACATGTCGCCATCCGTCACGATGCCGCAAAGCCGGCCATCCGCATCGAGCACGCCGACGCAGCCGAAATGCTTGTGCGACAGCACCTTGATCGCATCGGGCACGGACGTGCCCTTCGCGACCAGCGGCACGCGGTCACCGGTATGCATGATGTCGGCGACATGCATCAGGCTCGCCCCCAGCTTGCCACCGGGATGGAAAACATGGAAATCCGTCGCCGTGAAGCCGCGCGCGTCGAGAAGCGCAATCGCCAGCGCGTCGCCGAGCGCAAGCTGCATCATCGTCGATGTGGTTGGCGCCAGCCCGTTGGGACAGGCCTCTTCCTCGTTGGGAATCAGCAGCGCGACATCCGAAGCCGTCGCCAGTGAGGATTGCGGGCTGCAGGTCATGGCGATCAGCGGAATGGAAAACCGCCGCGTATAGGAAATGATGCTCTTCAGTTCGGCGCTCTCGCCGCCCTTGGAGATCGCCAGCACGACGTCGTCGCCGGCGATCATGCCGAGATCGCCGTGATTGGCTTCCGCCGCATGGACGAAAAACGCGGGCGTGCCCGTCGAGGCGAAGGTGGCGGCAATCTTGGTGCCGATATGGCCGCTCTTGCCGACGCCGGTGACGATCACGCGGCCGGTATTCTCGCCAATCATCTCGACGGCACGGGTAAAAGGTCCGGCGAGCCCATCGTCGAAAGCACGTTCGAGCGCCTCAAGTGCGCGCCTTTCGATGCTGACGGTGCGTCTGCCCGATTCCAGCACGCTGTTTTCGACGAGTTTTACCGCTCTCCTGATCATGGCAATGCGTTAGACCTTTTCACTTTACCTGTCCACCCGACAATGTTTCCCATGTATGAACGCACGGCCGGCAGCGCAACGAATGGTTAACCACAAGGCTTTACGCTTGGGTAAGACTTCGAAGCATTTCAGGCGCGGATTTTAATGGGCCAGGGAAAACAGACGAGCAGTGTGACGCCGCTCCGCGCCATGAGCCGTGTCGTTTCTGTCACGGCCGTCGGCCTGCTGCTTGCGCCCTCGGCTTTCGCCCAGCAGGCGACGTCGCAACAACCGGCTGGCACGACGAATTCCGCCGCGACGGCCACGACAGCCGCACAGCGCAACGGCGCAAACGGTGTCGCACCGGCTTTCGACGGCGCAGCTGATGATACGACCACCCCCGCCAACACGACGGCGCAGGATGTGGACAGCGCAGCCGCACTCGCCCCGACAGCGCAGCCCGACGACGAGACCACCGGTTCGATCCTCGACGAGGACATGCGCAGGCTGAACACCCGCGAACCGCGCCTCGACGAAACGCCCGCGCGCACGCTTTCCGAGAGCGTTTCCACCGAGCAGACGCCCGGAATCCCCGTCGGCAGCTTCGTGCTGCGCCCGAGCGTCACGCAGACGATCAACAGCGAGACCACGAAGGACGGCAGCACGAAACAGAGCCGTGGCTTCCTCGAAACCGATATGGGTGCGACGCTGACCTCCGACTGGAGCCGGCATCAACTGACCGTCACCACCGAAGGCGCCTGGCAGAAGAACATCAGCGGCGAAGGAGAAGAGCAGCCCTCCTTCAAGATCGATGGCGATCTGCGGCTTGACCTGCCGCGCGACACCGTCGCCCATATTACCGGCGGCTATAATTTCTATCGTGAAGATACCGATGATCCGGATGCGATCACCGATGCGACGCAGCAGTCGGACGTGCAGGAGTTTACCGGCGGCGCCTCGATCGAGCATGATTTCGGCATCATCCGCGGTACGACCGCCGTTGCGCTCTCCCGTTCGATCTATTCGGATGCGAAGCTTTCAAACGGGACGACGGTTTCGCTGAGCGACCGCAACGAGACGACGGGCACGATACGCGGCCGCATCGGCTACGAGCTCTCGCCGGCTCTCATTCCCTTCATCGAGGCGTCGGTCGGCAAGACCAATTACGACGAACGCGTCGATTCCTCGGGCTACCGCCGCTCCGGAGACAGTTACGGCGCCAAGGGCGGCGTCGAGGTCGATATGGGCGAAAAACTGAAAGGCGAGGTCGCGGTCGGTTATGCGACGGCCGATTTCGACGACAGCCGCCTGAAAGCGATCGATACGGCGACGCTCGATGCCAGCCTGCTATGGTCGCCGATCCGCGGAACGAATGTCAATCTGGATCTCCAGACCAGCATCCAGCCGTCCACCGCAGCAGGCGAAAGCGGCTATGTCTCGCACCAGCTCACGACCACGGTCGATCATCAGCTGCGCGACAATCTGGTGGCAACGGTCATCGGTGGCGTGACGCTGCGCGACTATCCAAGCGGAAGCACGATAAGCGACGAGACGGTTTACACCGCCTCGTCTGGTCTTGTCTGGAATATCAATCGCTACCTCGATTTCACCAGCACGCTCGGCTACGAGCTGACGACGCGCAAGGAGGGCGACGACTCGCAGCAGTGGCGAGCCGGCGTCGGTCTCAAGGTGAAACGCTGAGAAGCCTTACTTCAAACGGCCGAGCAGATTCCTGAAGCCGTCTTCGACGCTCGGACGGATATCCGCGCGCTCAAGAGCGAAAGCGACGTTGGCGAGGATGAAACCGTCCTTGGCGCCGCAGTCGTAAGTTTCACCCTTGAAATGGTAGCCTGCGAAATCCTGCTCCTTCAGCAGCTTCAGCATGCCGTCGGTAAGCTGGATTTCATTGCCGGCGCCGCGTTCCTGGGTTTCCAGGATCTTGAAGATTTCCGGCTGCAGGATGTAGCGGCCGTTGATGAAGAAGTTGGAAGGAGCCGTGCCCTTGGCCGGCTTTTCGACCATGCCGGTGATGCGGAAGCCCTCGCCGATAGCCTCGCCGACACCGACGATGCCATATTTGTGGGCCTGGTCGGGAGCGCATTCCTCGACGGCGATGATATTGCCGCCGCTGTGTTCGTAGAGCTCCATCATGCCCTTCATGCAGCCCTTCTCATCCTTCATGATCATGTCGGGCAGAAGAAGCGCGAAAGGTTCGTCGCCGACGATCTCGCGGGCGCACCAGACGGCATGGCCGAGGCCGAGCGGCTCCTGCTGACGGGTAAAGCTCACCGTGCCTGCCTTGGGAAGCTGCTGCTGCAGCAGGGTGATTTCCGCCTTCTTGGCGCGCTCCTTGAGCGTCTGTTCAAGCTCGAAATGAATATCGAAGTAATCTTCGATGACATGCTTGTTACGACCAGTAACAAAAACCAGATGTTCAATGCCTGCTTCAAGTGCTTCGTCGACAACATACTGAATGATTGGTTTATCAACGACAGTCAGCATTTCCTTCGGAACTGCTTTAGTGGCTGGAAGGAATCGCGTTCCCAGACCTGCGACTGGAAATACTGCCTTGCGAACTTTCTTATTCAGAGCCACACCGACCTCCTGTTTTGACTATACCGCTTTTAACGAAACGCTACATCGATTTGAACTAGTATAGAATTGCTACGGTTTTGCAAATGGTGACTGGACCGGCCTTCCATGGTAAAGAATTTGTTGACTCCGTTCCTGTAATTTCGGCGTAGGACGGACATGACGTACCGCCCAGGCTAAAACTGAAGATGACGGATACGACTGCCGATGACCCAGAACTATGTGAACTCCCTTCGTGGTCTTGCTCTCGCCATCGTTGTCGCCACAGCGGCTGGACTGGCCCCCAATAATGCAAAAGCGGATGTCCGGTTCCAGAAGTGGATCGCGAACTTCTACCAAACTGCCGCGCAGAGTGGCATCAGTAAGGCAACGTATCAGAAAGCCTTTTCAGGGGTAAGCGAACCGGACCCCACCGTGCTGGAAAAGGCAACCTATCAGCCTGAATTCACATCGAAAATCTGGGATTATGTCGATTCCCGCGTCAATCCCTACACTGTGGAAATCGGCCGCAAGATGGCCGCCAGGCACGCCAAGACGCTGGACGCGATCCAGCGCCGCTTCGGCGTCGACAAATCGATTCTGCTCGCCATCTGGTCGATGGAATCGAATTACGGCGCGGTTCTCACCAAGGACGATCGTCTTCATTATGTGCCGCGCGCCTTGGCAACGCTCGCCTATGCCGATCCCAAGCGCGCCAAATTTGCCAAGAAGCAGTTGATCGCAGCCCTGAAGATCCTGCAGAACGGCGACGTGCCCGCCAGGCAAATGACCGGTTCCTGGGCAGGCGCCATGGGCCACACCCAGTTCATCCCGACAAGCTACCTTCTCTATGCCGTCGACGCCGATGGCAACGGCCATCGCGACATCTGGAATTCCGTGCCCGACGCGCTGGCGACATCGGCAAACCTCCTCATGAAGAACGGCTGGGACACCGGCAGGACCTGGGGCTACGAGGTTGCCGTCCCGGCATCCGCAGCGCAGCAGGTCGGCAAGACGCGGACGCTCGCCCAATGGGCCGCACTCGGCGTGAAGCGACCGAACGGCAAACCTTTCAAGGACGGCGACACCCGCGCCATGCTAAAAATGCCGGCAGGCAGCGACGGTCCGGGCTTCCTGATGACGGCGAACTTCTTCACCATCAAGAACTACAATGCCTCCGACAGCTATGCGCTCGCCGTTGGCCTGCTGGCAGACCAGATTGCCGGCTTTGGCGGCATGCAGCAGCGCTGGCCGCGTCCGGAAGGCTCACTCGATATCACCGAGAAGTTCGAACTGCAGACGCGCCTGAAGACGCTTGGTTATTATAGCGGCGATGTCGACGGCAATTTCGGCTCGGGTTCCAAGGCGGCCATTGCCGCCGTTCAGGAGCGCTTCGGCATGCAGCCGGATGGCGAGCCTTCGCTTTCGCTTCTCCACGCCCTGCGCCGATAGGCGTCCTCTCTCCAGGGACACTCTAACTCCTTGAATCTGCGTATCGCACTTTCCGAAAACCGAATCCGATTTTCAGTCCGATACTGTAGAAGCGGGGAAAGCCTGACCTAAATAACAAGGGTGGAGTGGACGGAAAGCTGCTGCCTATGCAAGATGCCCGGCAGATGCGGAACTGCCCGATGACGAAAACAATAGACCGGCCCCGATGGAATAGCAGGCTTGCGCTTGCCGCAGCCGCGTTTTCTTTTTGCCTGGGTGCTACGCTGCCGGCCTACGACGCCGGGGCACAGGAGCTTCGTTACCAGCGCCGATCTATTCTCGATTTCTTTCTCGGCCGTCGCTACATCGACGAGAGCCCGCCGCCCGAAATGCGCGCCCAGCCGCGACGGCAACAGCAGCAGCGCAAGCGCCCGCCTGCGCAGAAGGCCGTGACGCCGATGCGCACGGCGCCTGTCGCACCCGCTGAACCCGTGGTCCAGAAGCTGGACAACGCGCAGAAAATCCTGATCGTCGGCGATTTTCTTGCCGGCGGCCTTGGCGACGGCCTCACGGCTGCCTTTGAAGCCTCGCCGGGCGTCGTCGTCGAAGCCCGCAGCAATGTCTCGTCCGGTCTCGTGCGCGACGACTATTACAACTGGCCCGGTGAACTGCCGAAGATGATCGACGAGCTGAAACCGGCCATGGTCGTCGTCATGATCGGCGCCAACGACCGCCAGCAGATGGTGACGGATGCCGGCAAGGAGAAGTTTCGCACCGATGGCTGGTTCAGCGAATATGAGCGCCGCGTGCTGGCCTTCGGCAAGGAGATCACAAGCCGCAAGATCCCCCTGCTCTGGGTCGGACTTCCCGCCTTCGAATCCGATTCGATGACGGCCGATGCCGTGCAGATGAACCAGCTCTATCGCAACCAGGTGGAAAGCGTCGGCGGCGAGTTCGTCGATATCTGGGACGGTTTCGTGGACGAGAACGGCAAGTTCATCGTCACCGGCTCAGACGTCAACGGCCAGCAGGTGCGCCTGCGCACCGCTGACGGGATCAACCTGACCCAGGCCGGGCGTCGCAAGCTCGCATTCTATGTGGAAAAGCCGGCACGTCGCATTCTCGGTACTCAGGCAAGCCCCGATCTGGTGCGCCTCGATCCCGGCAACCTGCCGGCGCTGACGCTGCCCGCCAATCCGGTGGAACACACCCAGCCGATCAGCCTGTCCGATCCAAACCTCGATGGTGGCGCCGAGCTGCTCGGCGCCGGCAGGGCCGCACCGGTGGCGCTGACGAAATCGCCGCGCGATCTCCTGGTCGAGCAGGGCGAAATGGCGCCGGCGCCCGCAGGCCGCATCGACGACTACCGCATGCCGACGCTGAAGACGACGGCGGAAGTTTCCGTGAAGTGAGAAGGCCGCCCGGGCGCCGCGCGTCTGTTCGGACGCGGGCGCTCTGACGCCTTGATCTACGCAGCAACCCTCGTCTGCACCCCGGACTACTTGGCCGCCGCCTGCGGCCAGGTCAGATAGTAGAAATTCGAGCCGATCTGGCCAAAATAGGCATTGCTGTTGTCGAGCTGATCCACATAGTGATCGCCCTGCTTGACAAAGGATGCATCATCGCCGCGCTTCAGATGCGCGTTGAGGAAATCGTTCCAGCCGCTCGTGTCGATATCGGTGCCGGGCTTGCTGTCGGTGTCGGCCTCGTCCGGATTTGCAACGTCCCAGGCGGTGATCGAGACGCCCTGCGCAGGATCGGAAACCGTGAGCGTGCCGTTTTCAAGAGCAGCCAGCATGTCATGTGCCGTGCCGCTGCTGCCCTCCTGCTCGGCCGCCTCTTCAAGCTGCTTTTTGAGCATGGCCATGAAGGGCGAACTCGTCACGTCGGGATTTTCGCCCGATGTCTCTGTTGTTTCGTCGGTCTGATCGCTCTGCGTCGAAAGCGTGTCGAACAGGCTGGCAAGCGCATTGTTGGAAAGCAGCGACGACGTGTCCGGATCCAGGCCGTAACTGCTGAGGATGCTGGCAGCGCTGGAGGAATCGGTGGCGCTCTGACTGTTGTCGTCATCGGAACCGCGCAGGTTCTTCAGGGCATATTGGGCTGAGACCAGCCGCGTGCTGTCGATTGCGGAAACCATGGTTTGTCCTTTGTCGTGGCCGGCGGCGATCTTGTCCCTTGCGCCGCCGCCAGCAGTGAAACGCCTCGCGACCGATCGGTGGGGGCATGTCCGTGCGGTCGCCGCAGGGCCGGTTCTGGCCTGCGCACGCAAAGAGCCTGCGGTTGCGGAATTGTACGAAGCTTGCCGGAGGCAGCGACGCGTCAACCGGTCGCACCATAAAAAACTCCGCCGGATGACGGCGGAGCTTGTTGTACGACGGGTATTTTGAGGCAGATCAGCGCGGCAGGACGGTGGAGCCCATCAAGGCCTCGTCGATGGCGCGTGCGGCCTGGCGGCCTTCGCGGATCGCCCAGACCACCAGCGACTGGCCGCGGCGCACATCGCCGGCCGTCCAGAGCTTGTCGACCGAGGTCTTGTAGTCACGGTCGTTGGCGACGACGTTGGTCGATCCGCGCCTGTCGACATTGAGCGTCAGCTTGCCGTCGAGCTCCTTCAGGACGCTGTCCTTGAACGGGCCGCTGAAGCCGATGGCGATGAAAGCGAGATCCGCCTTGATGACGAATTCGGTGCCCGGAACCGGGCGACGGCGCTCGTCGACTTCGCAGCACTTCACGCCGGTCAGCACCCCGTCCTCACCGACGAATTCCAGCGTCGCGACCTGGAATTCGCGTACCGCGCCTTCGGCCTGCGAGGAGGACGTACGCATCTTCGTGGCCCAGAACGGCCAGACGGCAAGCTTGTCTTCCTTTTCCGGCGGCTGCGGGCGGATGTCGAGCTGCGTCACCTTGACCGCACCCTGACGGAAAGCCGTGCCGACGCAGTCGGAGGCAGTGTCGCCACCGCCGACGACGACGACATGTTTGGCGCCGGCAAGGATCGGATCGGACGGCCAGCCGGTGCTGTCGATATTCTCGCGGCCGACGCGCTTGTTCTGCTGCACCAGGTACGGCATCGCATCGTGAACACCCGACAGGTCGGTGCCGGGAATGCCGGCCTCGCGCGGCGTCTCGGAGCCGCCGCAGTAAAGCACGGCGTCATGATCGGCCAGAAGCTGCTCGACCTTGATGTCCACGCCGACATTGACGCCGCAGTGGAAGGTCACGCCCTCGCCCTTCATCTGCTCGACACGGCGATCGATGAAGTTCTTCTCCATCTTGAAGTCCGGGATACCGTAACGCAGCAGGCCGCCCGGCTTCGTCTCGCGTTCGTAGACATGCACGTCATGACCGGCACGGCCAAGCTGCTGGGCCGCCGCCATGCCGGCGGGGCCGGAGCCGATGATGGCGACTTTCTTGCCGGTATGGATCGTCGCCGGCTGTGGACGGATGAAGCCGAGTTCGTAAGCCTTGTCGGCAATCGCCTGCTCGACCGTCTTGATCGCGACCGGCGCATCTTCGAGGTTCAGCGTGCAGGCCTCTTCGCAGGGAGCGGGGCAGACACGACCGGTGAACTCCGGGAAGTTGTTGGTCGAGTGCAGGTTCTGGATCGCCGCTTCCCAATTGTTGTTGTAGACGAGGTCGTTCCAGTCCGGAATCTGGTTATGAACAGGGCAGCCGGTCGGCCCGTGGCAATAGGGGATGCCACAGTCCATGCAGCGGGCCGCCTGTTTCTGTACTTCCGGGTCCGACATCGGGATCGTGAATTCGCGGAAATGCCGGATGCGGTCCGACGCCGGCTGATACTTTGCTACCTGCCGGTCGATTTCCAGAAAACCTGTAACCTTACCCATATTTTCGTCCCTTACCGTCATGACCGCCTCGCCTGCGGCCAGTTGTCTGTTCAGCCTCGATCGCGGAGGCAGCTTGTTGGTTTCGACCGTCATTGAACATATCCCCTGAGAACCATCCACGCGGTGGCGCGAGCTTCACGCTTGCGGCCGATCGTCGTGGGTCATCGAGATATTTCGGTCATCCGCCACGCAGGCTTGTGTGGCGTGGCGGATTGTTCGGCTGAATTACTCGGCAGCGATGCCCATCCGGCTGCGTTCCATTTCCTCAAGCGCACGGCGGTATTCGACCGGCATGACCTTGCGGAATTTCGGGCGATAGTCGGCCCAGTGCTCAAGGATCTCCTTGGCGCGGGTGGAGCCCGTGTAGTGCAGATGGTTGGAGATGAGCTGGTAGAGGCGCTCCTCGTCGTGGCGCGTCATGTCACCGGAGACATCGACGCGTCCCTTGTGCATGAGGTCGCCGCCGTGATGGTGCAGCTTCTCCAGCATGTCGTCCTCTTCCGGAACCGGCTCGAGCTCGACCATGGCCATGTTGCAGCGGCTGGCGAAATCGCCGGCCTCATCGAGAACATAGGCCACGCCGCCGGACATGCCGGCCGCGAAGTTGCGGCCCGTTCCGCCGAGCACGACGACCACGCCGCCGGTCATATATTCGCAGCCATGGTCGCCCACGCCTTCGACGACGGCGATAGCACCGGAGTTGCGAACCGCGAAGCGCTCGCCCGCGACACCACGGAAGTAACACTCGCCCTCGGTCGCACCGTAGAGAACGGTATTGCCGACGATGATCGAATTCTCGGCGACAATCTTCGAGTTCTCCGGCGGCCGGATGATGATCTTGCCGCCCGAAAGACCCTTGCCGACATAGTCGTTGCCGTCGCCGATCAGGTTGAAGGTAATGCCGCGGGCGAGGAACGCGCCGAAGCTCTGACCGGCCGTCCCCTTCAGCGTGACGTTGATCGTGTCTTCCTTCAGGCCGCGATGGTTGTAACGCTTGGCGACCTCGCCAGACAGCATCGCACCGGCCGAACGATCGACATTCTTGATATCGACTTCGAAGGCGACGGGCGTCTTCGATGCCAGCGCCGGCTCGGCTGCCGCGATCATCTTGCGGTCGAGAATGTCGTCGATCGGATGCTTCTGCCGTGTCGTCCAGTAGGTCTCTTCCTTCGGCGCATCGACCTTGTGGAAGATCTTCGCGAAGTCGAGACCCTTGGCCTTCCAGTGCGCCAGCATCTCGTCCTTCTCCAGCAGTTCCGAAGCGCCGATGATCTCATCGAGCCTGGTGAAACCGAGGGAAGCCAGAATTTCGCGCACTTCGTTGGCGACGAAGAAGAAATAATTGATGACATGTTCGGGCGTGCCCTTGAAGCGCTTGCGCAGGACAGGATCCTGCGTCGCCACACCGACCGGACAGGTGTTGAGATGGCACTTGCGCATCATCACACAGCCGGCTGCGATCAGCGGCGCCGTCGCGAAACCGAACTCGTCGGCGCCAAGCAGCGCGCCGATGACGACGTCGCGGCCGGTCTTCAGACCACCGTCGACCTGCAGGGCGACACGCGACCGCAGGCCGTTCAGCACCAGCGTCTGCTGGGTTTCGGCAAGGCCGATTTCCCACGGGCTGCCGGCATGCTTCAGCGAGGTGAGCGGCGAAGCGCCCGTGCCGCCGTCGAAACCGGCAACCGTGATGTGGTCGGCGCGCGCCTTGGCAACGCCGGCGGCAACCGTGCCGACGCCGACTTCCGAGACGAGCTTGACCGAAACATCCGCGGTCGGATTGACGTTCTTCAGGTCGTAGATCAGCTGCGCCAGATCTTCGATCGAATAGATGTCATGGTGCGGCGGCGGCGAAATCAGGCCGACGCCAGGCGTCGAGTGGCGGGTCTTGGCAACGACCGCATCGACCTTGTGGCCGGGCAGCTGGCCGCCTTCGCCGGGCTTGGCACCCTGCGCAACCTTGATCTGCAGCACGTCGGCATTGACAAGATATTCCGTCGTCACGCCGAAGCGGCCGGAGGCGATCTGCTTGATGGCCGAACGCTCGGGGTTCGACGAACCGTCCGAGAGCGGCATGTAGCGGTCGCTCTCCTCGCCGCCTTCGCCGGTGTTCGACTTGCCGCCGATCCGGTTCATGGCGATGGCAAGCGTCGTATGCGCCTCGCGGCTGATCGAGCCGAAGGACATGGCGCCGGTGGAGAAGCGCTTGACGATATCGATGGCCGGTTCGACGCTGTCGAGCGGGACCGGCGTGCGGCCGAGGGCCTCCGCGCTCTTGATCTTGAAGAGGCCGCGGATCGTGTTCATGCGCAGTGCCGACGTGTTCACCATCTCGGCGAATTCGCGGTAGCGGTCCTCGGCATTGCCGCGCACCGCATGCTGCAGGGCAGCCACGGCATCCGGGGTCCAGGCATGGCTTTCGCCGCGCATGCGGTAGGCATATTCGCCGCCGATATCGAGATTGCTCGCCAGGATCGGGTCGCGGCCGAAAGCGGCCTTGTGGCGGGCAACCGTTTCGCTGGCGATTTCCTCCAGGCCGACACCTTCGATCGTCGTCGCGGTACCGAAGAAGTATTTGTCGACGAATTCCGACTGCAGGCCGATCGCGTCGAAGATCTGCGCGCCGCAATAGGACTGATAGGTCGAAATGCCCATCTTCGACATGACCTTCAGGATGCCCTTGCCGACCGCCTTGATATAGCGGTAGACGACCTCGCTGGCATCGACTTCCTTCGGGAATTCGCCCTTGGCATGCATGTCGAGCAGCGTGTCGAAGGCGAGATAGGGGTTGATCGCTTCCGCGCCGTAACCGGCCAGCAGGCAGAAATGGTGCACTTCGCGCGGCTCGCCGGTTTCGACGACGAGGCCGACCGAGGTGCGCAGCCCCTTGCGGATCAGGTGATGGTGCACGGCAGCGGTCGCCAGCAGCGCGGGGATGGCGATACGGTCCGGGCCGATCTGGCGGTCGGAGAGCACGATGATGTTGTAGCCGCCCTTGACGGCTGCTTCCGCCCGCTCGCAGAGACGATCGAGCATTTCCGGCATGCCTTCGGCACCGCGCTCCACATCGTAGGTGAAGTCGAGCGTCTTCGTATCGAAACGGTCTTCCGTGTGACCGATCGAGCGGATCTTTTCGAGATCGCCGTTGGTCAGGATCGGCTGGCGCACTTCGAGCCGCTTGGCGTTCGCCATGCCTTCGTGGTCGAGAATGTTCGGACGCGGGCCGATGAAGGAGACGAGGCTCATGACGAGCTCTTCGCGGATCGGGTCGATCGGCGGGTTCGTGACCTGCGCGAAATTCTGCTTGAAATAGGTGTAGAGCAGCTTCGACTTGTCGGACATGGCCGAGATCGGCGTATCCGTGCCCATCGAGCCGATCGCTTCCTGACCCGTCGTCGCCATCGGCGACATCAGGATCCTGGTGTCCTCGGTCGTATAGCCGAAGGCCTGCTGGCGATCGAGCAGCGAGACGTCGCGGCGCAGCGCGCGCGGCTCGACCGGCTTCAGGTCCTCAAGGATGAGCTGCGTGCGGTTCAGCCAGCTGCGATAGGGATGCGCGTTCGCCAGCTGCGCCTTCACCTCGTCGTCGGAGATGATGCGCCCTTCCTCCATGTCGATCAGCAGCATCTTGCCTGGCTGCAGGCGCCACTTCTGGACGATGTTTTCCTCCGCAACCGGCAGCGTGCCGGCCTCGGACGCCAGGATGACGCGGTCGTCGTTGGTCACGAGGTAGCGGGCCGGGCGCAGGCCGTTACGGTCGAGCGTGGCCCCGATCTGCTTGCCGTCCGTGAAGGCGACCGCGGCCGGTCCGTCCCACGGCTCCATGAGAGCGGCATGATATTCGTAGAAGGCCTTGCGCTCGGGCGACATGGACTGGTTTCCGGCCCAGGCCTCCGGGATCAGCATCATGACGGCATGCGACAGCGAATAGCCGCCGCGCACGAGGAATTCGAGCGCGTTATCGAAACAGGCCGTATCCGACTGGCCTTCATAGGAGATCGGCCAGAGCTTGGAGATGTCCTCGCCGAAGAGCGGAGAGGAGACCGAAGCCTGGCGCGCCGCCATCCAGTTGACGTTGCCGCGCAGCGTGTTGATTTCGCCGTTGTGGGCGACCATGCGATAGGGGTGCGCGAGCTTCCAGGACGGGAAAGTGTTGGTCGAAAACCGCTGATGCACGAGGGCGACGGCGCTTTCGAAACGCGGGTCCGCCAGGTCCTTGTAATAGGCGCCGACCTGATAGGCCAGGAACATGCCCTTGTAGACGACGGTCGTGCTGGAGAGCGACACCGGATAGAAATTGCTCTCCTCGCCGTCGAACTCGTCATAGATACGGTTGGAGATCACCTTGCGAAGCGTGAAGAGCCGGCGCTCGAACTCGCTGTTCGTCGCGGCATCCTTGCCGGCACCGATGAAGACCTGGACGTGATGCGGTTCGGTGGCGGCAATTGCCGGCGCCTTGGAGAGCGAAGAATTGTCGACAGGCACGTCGCGGAAGCCGATGAAGACCTGGCCTTCCTCGGTGATGACGTCCTTGATCAACTTCTTGAAATGCTCGATCTGCTTTTCGTCGCGCGGCATGAAAATATGGCCGACGCCATATTCGCCGGCCTTCGGCAGGGTGATGCCCTGCTGGGCCATTTCCTCGCGGAAGAAACGGTCGGGGATCTGCACGAGAATGCCGGCTCCGTCGCCCATCAGCGGGTCGGCGCCGACGGCACCGCGATGCGTCAGGTTTTCGAGGATGAAAAGACCGTCCCGGACGATTTGATGCGACTTCTGGCCCTTCATATGCGCGACGAAGCCGACACCGCAGGCGTCGTGTTCGTTGCGCGGATCGTAGAGCCCCTGCTTTTTCGGCAGGCCGGAAGCAGATTTACGCGTATTGGCCGTTGCGCGCACGTCTGCTGCTGCGAACCGATCAATACCCGTGGATGGCGTCATCTTCGTCATCGTCTTTCCTCCTGTCGAAGCCCGCGGGGCTGCGGGCGGCCTTTCGTCGCGCACCGCACCTTTGAAAATAGGTCCGGCGCGTGACAGCGCTGTTGCATTGTGAAGATCCGGTCGCAGACGTCTGCTCTTCAAGGAAAGCAAACCGCCGCGTTCCGCGCCTGCCATTCGCCTCCGCGCGCCGCCATCTGAAGGCTCGGCACTCGAAGGAACTATAGCGTGAAAGCCGCTCTCTACCAGGGCTTTCGGCGCCTCTTCGGCCGGGAAGGCCAAAATAGGACAGCAACCCTGTCCTAGTTCATCAGTTCAATGCCAGAAACAATTCCTCTCCGCAAGAGCGTGCTCTTAAAAAAACGTCAATTTGCGACGGAAGATTGCCGGATCAGTCAAAGAGGCGACATAAAATTACACATTAATGGCGTTATTTTGTTTATTGATTGCGCGGTTCAATTTTTGTGATGCGTTCCGGCTTCCGCCCTTGATCCTGTGAAGCTTTGGCGTAATGTCCCCATCCGAACCTCCCGCCCCATCATTTTCAATGGTTTCTTCCATGTTTTTTGCATCTGACAACTGGGCTGGCGCCCATCAATCCATTGCCGAGCGCCTGCTGGCTCAATCCGCCGGTTTTGCCGCCGCCTATGGCAACAGCGACTATGACAGGAAGGTGGAAGCCCGCTTCTCGGAAATCTTCGAGCGCGAGGTCTCGGTCTTCTTCGTCGCCACCGGCACCGCCGCGAACTCGCTTTCGCTCGCAAGCGTGCAGCGCCCCGGCGGCATCGCCTTCTGCCACCAGGAGGCCCATGTCGCTCAGGACGAATGCGGCGCCCCCGAATTCTTCTCCGGCGCTTCCCGCCTGATGCCGGTCGCCGGCGATTTTGGCAAGATCGACCCGGCAGCGCTGTCGGCAAGGATTGCCGCCTTTCCCGAAGACGCCGTCCACCACGGCCGCGCCAGCGCCGTCACGATCACGCAGGCGACGGAAATCGGCACCGTCTACTCCCTGCCGGAAATCGGCGAGATTTCCGCGATTGCCAGGAAGCGCAATCTGCCTCTGCACATGGACGGCGCCCGCTTCGCCAATGCCCTCGTCGCGCTCAACGCGACGCCCGCCGAGATGACCTGGAAGCGCGGTGTCGACATTCTCTCCTTCGGCGGCACCAAGAACGGCTGCTGGTGCGCGGAAGCCATCGTCTTCTTCAATCCCGGACAGGCGAAGGAAATGCACTTCATCCGCAAGCGCGCCGCCCAGCTCTTCTCCAAGTCGCGCTTCATCTCCGCCCAGTTCGATGCCTATTTCGAAAACGGCCTCTGGCTCGATCTCGCCCGCCACTCCAACGCTATGGCGGAACGTCTGCGCGCCGGCATCGGCGCCAGCAATTCGGCCCGGCTGGCCTGGCCGACCGCATCGAACGAGGTTTTCGCAGTCATTCAGAAATCGGCAGCAAAGACGGCTGAAGACAGAGGCGCAAAATTCTACGAGTGGCCGATCCCGGCCGGCATGCCGGACCTCGTTTCCGATGGCGAAACGCTTGTGCGCCTCGTCACCAGCTTTGCAACGACGGAAGCCGATGTCGATGGCTTCCTGAAGTGCCTGGCGGCCTGATTTCCGAAAGGCCGGAATGGCGGCTCGAAAACCCATATTCCGGCCAGTGCGGAACAAAGTCCGCTTCTTCGGCATTCCTCCGTCAATTCATAGGCGGCCCGTGTCACCCGTTTCCTATGAAGAGGTGAAGAAATGAAGAAATTGGCAATCATCGTCCTGAGCGTGGCGACGGCCTTTACAGGCATAACACCGGCTCAGGCGTTTCCGGCAATCGCCAGGCCTGATATGCCGCAGGTCTCGAATGTCGAGCAGGTGCAGTATTACCGCCGCCACGGGGATCGCTATCGTTACGATCGTTATCGTTATCGCTACGGCGACGACCGCTGGCGTCATCGCCGGTATCACCGGCACAACAATGCCGGCGCCATTATCGGCGGCCTTGCCGCTGGCGTCATCATCGGCAGCATCCTGAATGCGCAGCGCCAGCCGCGCTATTACTCCGGCGGCAGCTATCACACCCGCTGGTGCTATTCGCGCTATCGCTCCTACCGTGCCTACGACAATACCTATCAGCCCTACTACGGTCCGCGCCGCCAGTGCGTTTCGCCGTAAAGATCTGATTTCGAAGACGAAAATCCCGCCTTCACCGGCGGGATTTTTGAAAGGCAATCAGGCCGAGCGCAAGCTCCTGACCTTCCTCAGAATATCGTCCGAAAGGGCCGCGACGAGCGCCTGATCCGCCCCCTTTCGCGGCACCAGCACGAATTCGACATCTTCCAGCGCCGGCAGCCTGGCGGGCGCGATTTCCTTCAACCCCGAAGGCGCCATGCTGCGCGGCTGCACGAGCACGCCCATGCCGGCGCGCGCCGCGGCCGTCAGCCCGCTCAGGCTGCCGCAGGTGCAGACAATGCGCCAGGCCACGCCATGCCGGCCAAGCGCTTCCAGTGCGATGGCGCGCGTGACACTTGGCGGCGGAAAGGCGATAAGCGGCAGCGGGCCGGATGCCAGCACGTGCTCCGGATCGCGCGCCAGCCACACCAGCGGTTCCCTGTAGACGAGTTTTCCGTGCTCATCGCCGAGCCTTCGCTTGGCAAGCACGAGGTCGATCGCGCCTGCGTCCTGCATCTCGTAGAGCACCCCGGAAAGCGCCACCGTCAGCTCCAGATCGACGGAGGGATGAGAGCGCACAAAATCCTCCAGCACCGCCGGCAGCTGGCTCGTCACGAAATCCTCGGAAACGCCAAGCCGCAAGCGCCCGCGCAGGCTGCCGCCCCTAAACAGCGATTGCACCTGCCCCTCGATCGACAGCATGGCCCGCGCATGCGACAGCAGGGCCTCGCCGTCACCCGTCAGCACGACCTTGTGCGTATCGCGCTCCAGCAGGCGGCGCCCGAGCGACGTTTCCAGCCGTTGAATATGCTGGCTGACAGTCGACTGCCCGAGGCCCAGCCTCTCGGCCGCCAGTGTGAAGCTGCCCATCTGTTCGACGGTGACGAAACTGCGGAGCTGGGAAAGGTCGAGCATGACCGCCATCCTGATCTGTGATAACTGTTATTCCTTGCATCCTGGATCATAATGAGTGACAGAACAATAACTCATTCGTTCCAGCGAGACTGCCATGCGCCGCTTTCTGCCCGATACATTCACGATCCTGCTCGTCTGCACCGTCATCCTCGCCTCGGTCTTCCCGGCGAGCGGGACCTTCGCCGACTGGTTCGGCGTGGCGACCGATTTCGCCATCGCGCTTCTGTTCTTCCTGCATGGCGCGCGCCTGTCGCGTGATGTCGTCATCGCCGGCCTTTTGCACTGGCGGCTGCATCTCGTCATCCTACTGACGACCTTCGGCATCTTTCCGGTTCTCGGCCTGGCGATGGGCTTCATCCCGGATTCGATCCTGCCGCAGCCGCTCTATCTCGGCATTCTTTTCCTCTGCGTGCTGCCGTCGACCGTGCAGTCCTCGATCGCCTTCACGTCGATGGCGGGCGGCAATGTGCCGGCGGCGATCTGCTCGGCCTCAGCCTCCAATATTTTCGGCATGTTCCTGACGCCGCTGCTCGTCGGCCTGCTCTTCTCGGTCGGCGGCCATGGCGGCTTTTCCTTCGATGCGCTGGAGCAGATCCTGCTGCAGCTGCTGGCACCCTTCGTCGTCGGCCAGATCCTGCAGCCCTGGATCGGCGACTGGATCCGCTCCAAGAAGAAGATCCTGATGCCGGTCGACCGCGGCTCCATCCTGATGGTCGTCTATCTGGCCTTTTCGACGGCTGTCGTCGAGGGACTGTGGCGCACTTTCTCGATCACCGATATTGCCGCCGTCATCGTCGCCGACATGCTGCTTCTGGCATTCGTCCTCATTCTGACCATGTTCGGCAGCCGTTGGCTCGGCTTCAACAAGGCCGACGAGATCACCATCACTTTCTGCGGCTCGAAGAAGAGCCTGGCAAGCGGCGTCCCGATGGCAAACGTCATCTTTGCCGGCCAGTCGATCGGCGCGATCGTTCTGCCGCTGATGCTCTTCCACCAGATCCAGCTGATGGTCTGCGCCGTCATTGCCCAAAAATATGCAGCCGCCGCGGCCCGACGTGCCTCCGAAAGGGAGGTTGAGGAAGCGGCGAGCCCCGCCTGACCGGCTGAGAAGGCTTAAAAGAAAAACGGCGCCCGCGAGGCGCCGTTTCCGCCTGATCCGCAGGAAGGCGGATTAGCTGTTGACGACCTGCGCTTCGATCGCCTTCGGAGCCTCGACCGGCTCAGCGGCAATGGCGATCTTGCGGGGCTTCAGAGCCTCCGGAATGCTGCGCAGAAGGTCGATATGCAGGAGACCGTTCTTGAGCGACGCGGCCGTCACTTCGACATGGTCGGCAAGCTGGAAGCGGCGCTCGAAAGCGCGCTTGGCGATGCCGCGATAGAGATACTCGCTGCCATCGGCATTTTCCTCGCGCTTTTCACCCTTCACGGTAAGCGCGTGAGCATGCGATTCGATGGCGAGTTCGGTTTCGTCGAAGCCGGCAACGGCCATGGTGATGCGATAGGTGTTCTCACCGGTCCGCTCGATATTGTACGGCGGATAGGTCGGAACCTGCTCCGGCTGGGCAAGGCTGTCGAGCATCGTGAAGAGGCGGTCGAAGCCGACGGTGGAACGATAGAGGGGAGAGAAGTCTACGTGACGCATGATGTCCTCCTAGGGAAGCGACGTGTTGCGATATCATGCCCCTGAAACCCCGTTCTTGGCGGTTTCGGGACGGTTACGCGGACCCTTCCGGCGTCCGCAAAGTTCAGATGGGGATGGCTTTCTGGGAGTTCAAGCCCTCGTTCGACACAGCCGCCATTGCTGCGTGAACCCTGTATGAACGGAGGGTTCGGCGCAGGTTCAGGCTCTGCCGTCTAGAGATAGAAGCATCGGGTGACACTGGCCCGAAGGCTGAAGTGTATCGTCCCTTCTTCTTCAGCCTCAATTCGGCCGGCCAAGAGCTCCCTCAGCTCCGCCGGCCTCTTTTCTTCAGGCATAAAGCTCTGCGAGCTGGTCCTGTGTCGCATCCAGCCTGTCTGTCCCGGCATCCCGATGGCTGAGGACGAGAGCGCTGACGATCCGCGACAGTGCCGCCGAATCGCTGCTTGAAAATATGGCAAGAGGGCTGCCCTTGTCCTTGCCGCCGCTGTTGGAAGGCGGCACTTCGGCGACGATCGAGCCGCCGCCCGGCAGCTTCGTGGTGATCGTGAACCCCTCTGCCGGAAAGGCATCGCGATTGTTCATGATCATCTGCTCGATCGCAAGGAACTGGCCGTTTTCCGGCGAGATGCCGGCATTCTGCGGCATTGCCATGACGGCAGCATATTCGCGCGCAAAGGCTGCCTGCGCCTTGGGATTGTCGCTGAACATCTTGAGGATCGCCAGATGGACATCCGGCGGATCGATATCGAGATAATCCGACTGCAGATAGTCGAGAACGGACTCCGGCCGCTCCGGGCCGGTTGATTGGCGGACGCCGGAATTGACAGACCCGACGGAAGAAACCGAATTCATGGCCAGCCTCCCGGCGCCCCAATCTTCAGTCATGAACGTGCGGACAACCGGCTTCATGCCGGGACAAATCTTTCGTTCGCACTAACCATAACGTGTCTGTGCTTTCGCGAAACTTGCCGTATAGAAAAACCCGAATATATTACAGTCAGCTCATATTCTGCGGTAACTTTGCCATTGATTTTCCCCGCCTCTGCGATATCCCCTAGTATATCCCTCACGCGAAGAAGCATTCCCGCATGGAACAGGTTCTCTACTCGACCCCAGACAATCCGGCGCCGGAGAACCGTGCCGAGGGTTTTTTCGAGACTCACGACGGCCTTAGGTTGCGTTATGCCGTCTTCCGGTCGCAGACAGCGGTTGCCCATGGAACCGTGGTGCTCCTGCACGGGCGCAGCGAATATATCGAGAAATATTTCGAAACGATCCGCGATCTCACCGCCAAGGGTCTCTGGGTCGCGACATACGACCTGCGTGGCCAGGGCGGCTCGCCGCGCCTGATCAGGAAGCGCAATCACGGCCACCTCCGTCGCTTTTCCGACTATGAGCGTGATCTCGACACCTTTCTCGAAAAGGTCGTGCTGCCGGATACCCGCCTGCCCTTCTACATGCTCGCCCATTCGACCGGCGGGCTGATCGCGCTTTCGGCGGCACCTTATTTGTCCACGCGCATCGAGCGCATGGTGCTTTCGGCCCCGTTCCTCGGCCTCATCGGCCAAGCCGCCTCGCAAGGCGTCATCCGTTCGGTATCTGGCACGCTCTGCGCTCTTGGTCTCGGCAGCCTGCCCCTCGGGAAGATGAAGGAACTGCAATTCCCCGACAATCCGCTCACGTCGGACGAAACGCGTTTCGAACGCAACATAGCCATGATGAAGGCCCATCCGGAGCTTGCGCTGGGAGCGCCGACCGCGCGCTGGATGTACGAATGCATGAAGGCGATCGATCGCGTGACGCAGCCCTATCACCTCTTTTCGATCACCATTCCCTCTGTCGTCATCGCTCCGACGCGCGACGGGCTGGTGCCCTATACGGCGCAGGAACGGCTTTCGCGCTATTTCCGCGCCGGCCAGCTCGTTCCGATCAACGGCGCCCGCCACGAAATATTCCAGGAGAGGGATATCTATCGCACGGCCGCGCTTGCCGCCTTCCACGCCTTCATTCCCGGAAGCGATGCCGAGGCAACCGACGACGTGACGGCGATCGGCGTCTAGGCTCCGAGTTTACGCATGTCGCTGCAGCAAACCGCCTGAACGCGTCTGCGCGACATCTCTCAGCGCTGCAGGATGGCGATTGCCTGTTCGTAAACCGCCCTGCTGCCGGCAGCGATGATCGAGCCGCCATTTTCGGGCCGGCCGCCATCCCAGGTCGTCATGATGCCGCCGGCGCCTTCGATGACAGGAATGATGCCGCCGACATCGTAGGGCTTGAGGCCGTTCTCGATAACAAGATCGATATGGCCCGCCGCCAGCAACGCATAGGCATAACAATCGCAGCCGTAGCGGAAGAGCCGCACCTTGCCTTCGATCTCCCGATATTTCTCCATCTCTTCGCCCACGAAGAGATGCGGGGAGGTCGTAAAGAGGATCGCGTCGGAAAGAGCGCCGCAATCGCGCACCTGCAGCCGGCGCTCCCCCTCCGGCCCGCTATAGGTCGAACCGTTCTCGTCGCCGAAATAGCGCTCGCCCGTAAAAGGCTGCTCGATCATGCCGGCCACCGCCCGGCCGTTCTTCTGCAGGCCGATCAGCGTGCCCCAGACCGGAACGCCGGATATGAAGGCGCGCGTGCCGTCGATCGGATCGATCACCCACACATGCTCACGGTCGAGGCCGACATTGCCATGCTCTTCGCCCAGAATGCCGTGCTCCGGGAAATGCTGCTCGATCAGGGCGCGGATGGCCGTCTCCGCCGCCCTGTCACCCTCCGTCACCGGATCGAAGCCGGAAGACAGCTTGTTGGTGACGTTGATGCCCGAGCGAAAGCGCGGCAGGGTTTCCGCTTTGGCAGCTTCGGCAAGACGGTTGAAGAACGAACGGTCGGGAAGCATGGAGACATCCGTATGGCTGGCGGGAAATGGCGTTTTTCATAGCGAAAAAGCGGTGGAATGCAAACACAACAGGCAATTTCCGGCTGACTGCCTAAAGATTTTGCAGCGCAATATAATGCTTGACATTTGTGCAATGCAGCAGTAGTTTCCTGGCTACAGTCTTCTGACTGTAAATACCCTCCTTGGGTGTTTCCTCCCTAGACTTAGCCGCGCTGACAAAGCGCGGTTTTTTTTGACCTGAAGGCAGAAAACTACTCGGCGGCGAGCGCCCGGTCGCCGGAGAATTTCTCGATATAATCGGCCATCTGCCGCATGAACGACGTGATGGCCGCTGCAACCAGGTCGAAATCGGGCCGCTTCTCCAAGGTGATCTCATCGACGTAGATCGAGCGGTTCACCTCGATCTGCAGGGCATGCAGCCCGCGGGACGGGCGGCCGTAATGTTCGGTGATGAAGCCGCCGGCATAGGGTTTGTTGCGGATCGCCGCAAAACCCATTTCCTCGAGGATGCCGATCGCCGTGCGCGAAAGCTCTGCTGAAGCGCTGGTGCCGTAGCGGTCGCCGATGATGAAGTCCGGCCGTGCATTGCTGCCGGCCACGCGCACGTTGCCCGGCATGGAATGGCAGTCGATAAGGACGCCGAAGCCAAATTGCACATGCGTGCGCGCAATCAGCCGCCGCAGCGTCGAGTGATAGGGCTTGTAGACGCTCTCGACACGGTCCAAGCCCTCCTGCACGGGCAGCCGGCGGGCGTAGATCTCCATGTTCTCCGCCACGATGCGCGGGATGGTGCCGAGTCCGCCCGCAACCCTCAGCGAATTGATGTTCGCATAAGGCGGCAAAAGCCCGTCGAACATGCGCGGGTCGAGTTCGTAGGGCTCACGGTTGACGTCGAGATAGGCGCGCGGGAAATTCGCCAGCAGGAGCGGTGCGCCGAGCTCCACCGCCGCGCCGAACAGTTCGTCGACATAGTGGTCTTCGGACCGGCGTATCGAGATCCCCTCCAGCCGCGACTGGGCGATGAATTCCGGTGGATAAATACGGCCGCTATGGGGGGAGTTGTAGACGAAAGGAATGGTCTGCGACACGGGCTCATGCACTTCAAAAAGCTCGTATTCGCGTATTTCCGGCACTTTCTGCCCTCTTTACCATGTCATCAAGTGGCTGTGACGGCCATGTTGCCAGTTGCCTGCCCTTAAGTCCATACTACATAGAAGGGATGGCGGTCGCGGCTAGGGCGATTTCACCGGTTGTTTACCGGGCGAAGTTTAGTGTAGACGGCTGGCATCCCATAAAAATATCAGTGATCAGCGGTCCGGATTAATGACTCAGAAGATACTTCTCGCCGAAGACGACAACGATATGCGCCGTTTCCTGGTGAAGGCGCTCGAAAAGGCCGGCTACAAGGTCCTTTCCTACGACAACGGCGCCAGCGCTTACGACCGCCTGCGCGAAGAGCCCTTCTCCCTGCTGCTGACCGATATCGTCATGCCGGAAATGGATGGCATCGAGCTCGCGCGCCGCGCGACCGAACTCGATCCCGACCTGAAGGTCATGTTCATCACCGGTTTTGCAGCCGTTGCGCTGAACCCTGATTCGAAGGCTCCGAAGGATGCGAAGGTCCTTTCCAAGCCTTTCCACCTGCGCGACCTCGTCGAAGAGGTCAACAAGATGCTTGCCGCATAAGGCGTCCTGGCGGTTCGTCACAAAACTTCAAAAAAGCCTATTGACGGCTCCGGAGGTTTTGTGGTCTATGCGCCGACATCGGATGGGCGTGTAGCTCAGCGGGAGAGCACTACGTTGACATCGTAGGGGTCACAAGTTCGATCCTTGTCACGCCCACCATCCTAATTCGCTGAAAAGCAAGGCCTTTCAAGAAATCGAAAGGCCTTTTTAGTTTTTTGGATTTGCGTTTGGCAGTCCCTCTCAGAACCGGGCGAGTTGACCGCCCAATCAGCAGAGAAGGCGCGCAAGCTCTACCGGAATGCGGCTTGACTGGCGAGTTGCATTGTTCTTTTGTTCTCCATCATTGGAGGTGCAAATGAGAATTTTTATCGGCTTGATATTGCTGCTGGCTCTGTGCTGGAACCCGGCTTCCGCAAAAGAAGATATGACACTGCGCGCGCTGATGGAGAGCAAGCAGACAAGCGTCATCACGATGCTGATCGGTGGGGCTGGAAGGACACTTGAATGGGTGAATACTGACCTCGTCGATGAAGGCAAGCCACGCCTATATTGCTTGCCGCCGAATGCCTCGATTTCGCAGACCGAATATGTCGCGATCGTGGAGAAGTATCTCGAGTTGCACCCGGATATCGGTGAGGAAACGTTCCAAGTTTATCCCCTCATCCTGCTCACCTCATTGAAGAAAATGTATCCTTGCTGAGACGATTAGAAATCGTTGCTTAATGTCCGAAACCAAATTCGGACACAGAGCCATGCAATGCGCGATATTGGAGCCCGAGGTGTTGATTCGCCTCGTCAGCACATGGGATTCGAATCGAAATGAAATTCTCCGCGCTTGCCGTCGTCGCCCTCTCCACCCTCGCCTTTGCCGCTGTTGCGCAAGCGGATGACAATTTTCCAGGTGCGCCCGGCGTCATCGCGCTTGCCGGAAAATGCCAGAAGCTCGTCGTCGCAAAATTCGATGCCACGAAGGGCTGCAAGGGCGAGCTGGCAAGCGTGACGCTCGTCAACGGCACTGTCACCTTCATCTTCACCTCTGATGGCAAGCTGCTGGGCTTCCAGGGCGACGGAAAGGGTATCAAGCCCGCGTCGAACGGCAATGCCCGCCTGCCGCTTAGCCTCGTCACCACGGGCGTCGGCAACAAGATGACGGGTGAAGTGAAGGTTGCCGGCTCCTGCACCTTTGGCAATCCCTATGCCGGCAAGCCGACGGCCATCGAATGCACGGCAGAGAGCAAGGATGCGTCCTTCACCGGCAGCTTCCGCACCAGCGGCAAGGTGCCTGCAAAGAAATAACGAGCCTCGATGGTTCTACGATCGCCTCAGGCGCACCAAGAACCGCCTGCAACGCCCGGTTTCTTCGCCAGGCCTTCATCGATCAGCCGAGTGCCGAAAGAGCGACCGTCGCGCGAGACGACACGCGGCGCACCCCGAGCATCCGAGGCACCCGCAGCATTCATATTGAACGGACCAGCATTGAGCAGCGCCAGCAGCCGTGACTTGGCCGCAAAGGCGATCCTGCGTTCATCTTCGCAGCGCGCCCGATCGACGTCAGGGCTCACCATGTCGGCAATGACGATTTTCTCGCCCTTGTACCAGAAGGTGCCGGCGTCACCCACGCAATTGATATGCTCGCCCTGCCCGCAATAACCGAAGGCGGCCTTGGCGGTCTGCGAGGCGGAGGGAGCGCTGGGGGATATGGAGGCCGGCACGATCTTCGCCGTCGGCACGGGCGCGGAGGGGATCGCGGCCGGCGGCACGGGATCGCCCGCCTGCTTCGCCTTGACGGCAGGTGCCGCCACGGCGACCCGCTTCGGCGTCTCCCTGGCCACGGGAGGTTTGGCTTCGGCGGTATCGCGAACGATGGCCGCGGGCGCCTTGCCGAGCATCGGGCGAATGCTCTTCCAGTTGTCATAGGCGGCAATCGCCCCCACGGCGGCGATGCCGATTACCAGCCAGGGCATTGCGCCGCCGGAGGATGCGCTGCTCTTCCTTTTTGCCGGCGCCTTGCGGCGTGCGCGTGTCGCTGTCTTGGCCATCGATCCGATTCCCTTGAACGGGCCGGATTATCGCCGCCCAATCCTTTCCGAAAGGTTGGCGAGGCAGACCCGAGATCGCTTTTCCAGGGCCGCGTCTGGCGGAAACGAAAACGCCCGGCGCAGGACCGGGCGTCTTGTCCGAACTTTGTGCAGGCTCAGCAGCCTTGCGCTGCCGAAGGTGAATTTGCCGGCCTGGCAGCTTCTGCGCCGGCCGCCACGGTTGGTTTCTCGCGCTTGCCGACATCGATCCGGCGTTCGGCCGCATCACGCACGGCCTGCCACTCATGTTCGTGCCGGACGAAGATATCGCGCGGCACAAGATTGATCGTCATTCGTGTCTCACCTGTCTTTTCGATTGTGGAACTGGGTTGTCAGCGGACGGGTTTGGCGACATGGGCATCGTCGCTCTTGATGTCGATACCGCCCTTTGAAAGATCGCTGCCGGTTACATGCGCCGGTACGTGAATGTCATGGATGACACCGGGCGTCAGGGTCAGGTCGACATGGTGCGGAGGCAGGACCTGCGCTTTCTGCATGCGGTTGGGCTTCACACGCTTCATGCGGTCGGCGGCTTCCGTGCGCCTGTCGGGAACATGGGTCGAATTATGCATCGTCGCCCTCCTTCAAGAGTATCTGAGATGTTTTCATCGGCTCAGCTAGGTTGTAACGGGTGAACGTACGCATGGTTCCAAAGAAATCGGCGCGCCTGCCCGGTCGCGCGTCTTGACTGGCGCGGCAACTTCACTACCTAGTGGGGCACCCGCCGCCTCATCCAGACATCGGCTGCGGGGGAACCTTGGTGCCGGGCCCCTCTGGCGAGAGTTTTTACGGCGCTCTCGTGATGTCGGTACCGCCTGCAAATCAGCCGGCGGATTTTTCATCGATGAAAAAGCTCACCATGCCAAACGCGCATGCCCGTTGCGGTATGCGTTTTTCTGTTTTCACGCTCTCTTCAAAAACGGTTTGCGGCTGCGAGGTGCGGCCATGAACCAGCTTCAATCCCACAAATCCTCGCTCGGCTATTTCCGCTGGGCCTTCGTCGTCACCGCACTGGGCCTTGCGCTCGGTGCATTTCTCG
Source organism: Rhizobium sp. GCM10022189 (assembly GCF_042656325.1). NCBI lineage: Bacteria > Pseudomonadati > Pseudomonadota > Alphaproteobacteria > Hyphomicrobiales > Rhizobiaceae > Rhizobium > Rhizobium sp. GCM10022189. The sequence goes on along the minus strand of NZ_JBHSOR010000004.1, from coordinate 251,035 downwards.
GCTGGCAGTCGACCGGCACATTGGGTGGCATGGCCACCGTCTTCTTCATCTGCACCGTGCTGGCCGTGCTGGAGATCTCGCTCTCCTTCGACAATGCGATCGTCAATGCCAACAAACTGAAGGAGATGACCCCGGTCTGGCAGCATCGCTTCCTGACCTGGGGCATCGTCATCGCCGTCTTCGGCATGCGCATCGTCTTCCCGCTGGCAATCGTCGCCATCGCGGCAAAGATCGGCCCCTGGGAAGCCCTTGTGCTGGCGGCGCGCGAACCGGCCGAATATGCCCGCATCATGAATGATGCGCATCTGCCGATCGCGGCATTCGGCGGCACCTTCCTGATGATGGTCGGCCTCACCTACTTCTTCAACCATGAGAAGGAGGTCCACTGGATCGGTTCGCTGGAGCGGCTGATGGCGCGATCGGCGACGATCAAGGGTATCGAAATCGCCTTCGTGCTCCTGCTGATCTTGCTCTTCTCCCACCTGCTGGAAGGTCAGGACGCGACCACCTTCGTCTACTGCGCCATCTACGGTCTCGTGACCTTTCTCGTGGTGGAAGTGATCGGCGGTCTGCTCGACGCATCGCAGCGCGCGATGAGCGAGGCGGCAAAGGGCGGCCTCGGCGCCTTCATCTATCTGGAAGTGCTGGACGCCAGCTTCTCCTTCGACGGCGTCATTGGCGCCTTCGCGCTGACGCAGAACCTCTTCGTCATCGCCATCGGCCTCGGCATCGGCGCCATGTATGTGCGCTCCATGACGATCATGCTGGTGGAAAAGGGAACGCTTGCCGAATACCGCTACCTGGAACACGGCGCCTTCTACGCCATCCTGATCCTCTCGGTAATCATGTATGTGCAGACGATGATGCACATTCCCGAGGTCATTACTGGCCTTGGCGGCGCCGCCCTGATCGGCATCTCGCTCTGGTCGTCGATCCGCCACAACAGGCAGGAGCGGCAGAGCGAAACACATGTTCCCGAGAGGGAACGCATGCACGCCTGACGAGGCGCGGCTTCAGCTGAAAAACCGGGGCGGTCTGGCGCTGCGGTTCGCATATTCCAAAAACAAAGCCCGCGACCAACGGTTGCGGGCTCATTCGTTCGACATGCAGTTCGGGCGCGGCTTACCGGATAACACGGCCGAAGCTTACCGGATCGATGCCGAGTTCCTGCAGGTCACGGGCGCGCGGCTTGCGGCCGCCTTCGACAGCGGCGCTGACGGCGTTTGCGGCGCCGAGCGCGGCAAAGGCGCGGGCCAGGAAACCATTGTGGATCGACTTTCTGATAGCGGACATCTTCTTTTCCTCTCGCCCTATGATTGACCACTCATAGATGGGAAGATCCGAATGCACCTACAACGCGCAAGAAATCACCGCTGCTATGCAAAAAGCGCATATTTCCTTCGCCGGCAAACGAAAAGAACTCCCGTAAAGCCGGAGATATTTGGAATTTTCCTTTTAAATTCATATGGTTGAAAAAATGGAAGTCGCTCCACGTCAGTCGAAAAGTTGACAGATATCAAAGAAACGGCCGACCGTGTCGCCACGGCCGGCCCGAATTAGGGGTCAGGGTCGTCTTTTTGTTTTAGTCTTCGTTTGCCGCGAGCTGGGAGAGAACCTGGCCGCGGCCACGCAATCTCAGGATCAGCGGAATGAGGAAGGCCGCAGCCGCGACGATCAGCAGGCCGCAGGCAATCGGCGACATGACGAGCGTGGTCACGTCACCCTGGCTGATCGACAGCGCCCGGCGAAGCTGCTGCTCCGCCAGCGGCCCCAGGATCAGCCCGACGACGGCCGGGGCGATCGGATAGCCGAAAATCCGCATGACATAACCGAGCAGGCCGAAGGCGAGCAGCATGCCGAGCTCGAAGACCGAGGGATTGGCGCCGATCGTGCCGAGCGTGGCAAACAGCAGGATGCCGGCATAGAGCCACGGCTTTGGAACCGTCAGCAGGCGAACCCAGAGGCCGATCATGGGCAGGTTCAGCACCAGCAGCATCGCATTGGCGATGAGCAGGCTGGCGATGAGACCCCAGACGAGCTGCGGATTAGTCGCAAAAAGCAGCGGCCCGGGCTGCAGGCCATATTGCTGGAAGCCGGCAAGCATGATTGCCGCTGTTGCCGAGGTCGGCAGGCCGAGCGTCAGCAGCGGCACCAGCGTGCCGGCGGCCGAGGCATTATTGGCGGCCTCGGGACCGGCAACACCTTCGATCGCACCTTGACCGAATTCCTCGGGGTTCTTCGACAGCCGCTTTTCCGTGGCGTAGGAAAGGAAGGTGCCGATTTCGGCGCCGCCGGCCGGCATGGCGCCGATCGGGAAACCGATGATCGTGCCGCGCAGCCACGGCTTCCACGAACGTGCCCAGTCCTGCGCATTCATCCACAGCGAACCACGCACCGCTTCCACCTTGTCCTCGCCGCGGTTGCCCTGGGCGGCGATGTAGAGCGTCTCGCCGATGGCGAACATCGCAACGGCAAGCGTCGTCACCTCGATACCGTCGAGCAGATCCGGAATGCCGAAGGAGAGGCGCGCCTGCCCCGTCTGCTGGTCGATGCCGACCATGGCGAGGGCGAAGCCGATGAAAAGCGAGGTGAGGCCACGCAGGGCCGAATCCCCGAAGGCCGAGGAGACGGTGACGAAGGCCAGCACCATCAGCGCGAAATATTCGCGCGGACCGAAGATCAGCGCCAGCTTGACGATGTAGGGCGCAACGAAAGCAAGGCCGAGCGTGGCAATGAGGCCGGCAACGAACGAGCCGATGGCGGCCGTTGCGAGCGCCGGTCCGCCGCGTCCGGCCCGCGCCATCTTGTTGCCTTCGAGCGCCGTGACGATCGAGGAGCTTTCACCCGGCGTGTTCAAGAGGATCGACGTGGTCGAGCCGCCATACATGCCGCCGTAATAGATGCCGGCAAACATGATCAGCGAGCCGCCCGGATCGAGCTTGTAGGTGGCGGGCAGAAGCAGCGCCACGGTCAATGCCGGGCCGATGCCCGGCAGCACGCCGACGGCGGTGCCCAGAGTGACGCCGATGAGGGCGTAGAGCAGGTTGATCGGCTGCGCAGCAACCAGAATGCCCTGCCAGAGGAATTCGAATGTGCTCATGGTTTTGTCCCAAGCGGCGGTTCCTGAGGGGGCACAGGACCATCCGCGCAAAAAGCAAAAGAACCGAGAGCGCCCGGCGCGAGGCGAGCGCTGTCAGAAGAACAGATGTTCGAGCGGGCCGGCCGGCAGCGAGAGCTGCAGGAGCTGCGAGAAGATCGCCCAGACGATGAAGCTCAGCACGATGCCGAGCGGCAGCGAGAACCAGATCTGGCGCTTGCCGAAACCGCGGGCGGTCAGCGCAAAAAGCACACCGGTCGCAATCGAGAATCCGGCGCTGCGCAAGAGCAGCATCTGCCCGGCAAGGCCCGCGACGATCCAGATGACGGGCGCCACTTCCTGGTGCTCGCGTTCCGGAAACTCGCCGCGCCAGCTTTCGAATACCGTCCAGATACCAAGACAGAAGAGGCCGAGGGCGATGACTTTCGGCACCGTGGACGGGCCGATGCGGTCATATTGCGCGATCATCTTCAGATGCGTGGCATCCCAGAACACAAGGCCGGCCACGGCGATGAGGAAAACGGCAATGATCAGCGCCGCCCAATCGGGGCGGCGCTTCGTTGCCGATGCGTGATCGGCTTCACTCATTGAACGAGACCGATCTCTTTGAGGATACCCTCGGTGGCCGAGACATCCTTTTCGAGCTGCGCCTTGAACTCGTCGCCTGCGAGATAGGTGTCGGCCCAGCCCTTGGTCTTGAGGGTTTCCTGCCATGCGGCGGACTTGTGCAGCTTGTCGAAGTCCGCAGCGATCGAGGCGACCTCCTCGTCGGTCAGGCCGGGAGCGGCAGCGACCATGCGCCAGTTCTGGATGGAGACGTCGGTACCGGCTTCCTTGAAGGTCGGCGCATCGACGCCGGGAATGCGAGCATCGCTGGAAACGCCGAGCAGGCGCAGCGTACCGGCCTTGACCTGCGATTCGAACTCGCTGTAGCTCGAAATGCCGGCCGTGACCTGGCCGCCGAGAATGGCGGCGAGCGCTTCGCCGCCGCCCGAGAAGGCAACGTAGTTGATCTTCGTCGGATCGACGCCGGAAGCCTTGGCGATCAGGCCGACGGCGATATGGTCGGTGCCGCCGGCAGAACCGCCACCCCAGGATACGGCGCCGGGATCGGCCTTCAGCTTGGCGACGAGATCGGCAAGCGTCTTGATGTCGGACGCGGCCGGAACGACGATTGCTTCGTATTCGCCGGTCAGACGGGCAATCGGGGTGACATCCTTCAGCGTGACGGCCGACTTGTTGGTCAGAAGCGCACCGACCATGACGTAACCGCCGACGATGAGCGCGTTCGGATTACCGGCGCTCTGGCTGCTGAACTGGGCGAGACCGATGGAACCGCCGGCACCCGGAACGTTTTGAACCTGAACGCTCTTGGAGATGCCCTCCTGCTGCAGCACCGTCTGCAGCGAGCGGGCCGTCTGGTCCCAGCCGCCGCCGGGCGCGGCCGGAGCGATGATGGTGTAATCGGCCGCGTAGGCCGGCAGCGCGATAGCCGCTGCCAAAAGAGTTGCGATGAAAGTATGCTTCACGATGTGTCCTCCGTGCTGCGGCTGAGCGAACCGCTAGTGCTATTTTTGAAAATGAGGAGAGATCACCGATCGGTGGACGCAATTGTCCTGATAGCGAGCGGAGTCCTCCCGGAAATTCTTCAAATCTCCGCCTCCACGGAGATGAAGTAGCCCAAGCCATCATATGAAGCTGTCATTTAGCTGACATCAGCCGGATATCCAGTGCGAAAGGACACTTTTTTGCCGCAATTTCCCAGCCCGCCCGTAAGGCGGCAGGGCTAATACATTGTCTGTACTGGACGCTTTCTGCAACTTGGCGGATACTCCCGGCGCGGAGGGCGATCCGATGGCAAATGGCGGCTACAACCAGTTTTGTCCGGTTTCCAAGGCGTGCGAGCTTCTCGAGCCGCGATGGACCCTGCTATTGCTGTGCGAAATGTGGTCCGGCTCCACCCGCTTCAACGAAATCAGGCGCGGCGTGCCGGGCATGTCGCCGACCCTCATGGCCAAGCGGCTGCGCGAGATGGAGGCAAACGGACTTGTCACTCGCTCGGAAAACCGCACGACCGGCGAGATTGTCTACCGGACGACCGAGATCGCCAACGAGCTGGAACCGATCGTGCATGCGCTCGGCGCCTGGGCGCACCGCAATATCGATGCCAACGTGACCCTCGAAAAGCTCGATGCCCGCGTGCTGATGTGGAACATGCGCCGCAAGGTCAATACCGCCACCCTGCCCTTGCGCAAGCGCAGCGTGATCCAGTTCACCTATCCCGAACTGCCGCGTGACGAACGGCACTACTGGCTGGTGGCACGGGCAGGCACGCCGGTTGATCTCTGCCTCACCGATCCCGGTTACGATGTCGATCTTTTTGTCACCGCCGATTTGAAGGCCATGACGTCGGCCTGGATGGGCCATTCCAGCCTCGATACCGAGATCGCCAGGGAGCGCATCTCCTTCATTGGCGACATGTCGCTCGCCGCAAGCATTGGAAACTGGATGGTGCGCAGCTCCTACGCCGCCTGATCCGTTTTCTGTACCGGTAGCGGTCCATTTTCTACACTAGGCTCCGGTCGCACGCCGAGGCACGATCCTCCTGCAAGCGGACCTGGGGCACCCTGAGGGCGGGTCGAACGCTGCGCATAGATCTGGATATCCGTAGAAAACCGGCGGGCAACCGCGGCTCTGACCTTTGCCTGCCGATATGAGAGGAGACATGCCATGCAAACCACAGCGAATGCCGTGACACAACCCGCACCTGATCTCGCGGCGCTGAAATCGCGCCAGCAGGTCGCCTGGGCATCGGGTGACTATTCCGTCATCGGCGCCCGGCTGCAGATCGTCGGCGAGAGCCTTTGCGAAGCCCTGGACCTGCGGTCTGGCGAAAAGGTTCTCGATATCGCCGCCGGCAACGGCAATGCCACGCTTGCCGCTGCGCGGCGCTGGGCCGAAGTGACCTCGACCGACTACGTGCCGGAGCTTCTGGAGCGCGGCCGCGAACGGGCGATGGCAAACGGGCTGGCGGTGGATTTCCGGCAGGCCGATGCCGAGGCCTTGCCGTTCAAGGACTCAAGCTTCGATGTCGTGGTCTCCACCTTCGGCGTCATGTTCACGCCGGATCAGGACAAGGCGGCAGAGGAGATGCTGCGCGTCTGCCGCTCCGGCGGACGTATCGGTATGGCCAACTGGACGCCGGAAAGCTTCATCGGGCAGGTATTCAAGACGATAGGCAAGCATATTCCGCCCATGCCGGGCGTCAGATCGCCGGCGCTCTGGGGCACGAAGGCGAGACTGGAGGAGATGTTCGGCGGTCGCGCCAGCATCGAAGCGACGTCGCTTATGTATAATTTCCGCTACCGCTCGCCTGCCCATTGGCTGGAAGTGTTCCGCACCTGGTATGGCCCTGTCCACAAGGCCTTCGAAGCTCTGCCGCAACCGGGCAAGGCCGCACTTGAGGAGGATTTTCTGGCGCTGATCGGTCGCTTCAACCGAGCCAAGGACGGCACCATGGTCGTGCCGGCCGAATATCTGGAAGTGGTGATCCGCAAGGGCTGACGCGACAGCCGTGCTTGCACACATGCAAAAGGGCGAGGCGCGCCGGCGGCGAACCTCGCCCTTCATGTTTCGGCTTAGAACTCAGACCATTCCTGCGCGACAGCGGCGTTGCCGTTGCTGCGATAGGCTGGTGCCTGCTTCTGGCTGGGCCGCGCCATGGCCGAGGCGGTGCGGCGAAGTGCGGCCGCATCCGCGGAGGCCTGGTTGGCATCGCCGGCCAGCTTGAAGTTGGCGATAAGGTCGCGAAGGCGTTCGGCTTCGGCGGCCAGCGTCGCGCTCGCGGCATTCGTTTCTTCGACCATCGCGGCGTTCTGCTGTGTCACCTGGTCCATCTGGTTGACGGCGCTGTTGACCTCGCTGAGACCGGTCGACTGTTCTCTGGACGAAGTTGCGATCGCATCCATGTGCTGATTGATCGATACGATCAGGTTTTCGATGGTCTTCAGCGCATCGCCGGTCTCGCGAACGAGCTGAACGCCACCCTGCACTTCGACCGACGAATTGCGGATCAGATCCTTGATCTCCTTGGCAGCTGCCGCGGAGCGCTGGGCAAGTTCACGCACTTCCTGCGCGACGACCGCAAAGCCCTTGCCGGCTTCACCGGCGCGCGCGGCCTCGACGCCGGCGTTGAGCGCCAAAAGGTTGGTCTGGAAAGCGATCTCGTCGATGACGCCGATAATGTTGGAAATCTGGTTCGACGACTGTTCGATCCTCTGCATCGCGTCTATGGCGTTGGCGACGACCATGCCGGAGCGTGTGGCGCTTTCGTTTGCCTGGATCGCAACCTGGCGGGCCTCGTCAGCGCGCTTCGACGAATTCGAGACGTTGACCGTGATCTCGTCGAGAGCCGCAGCCGTCTCTTCGAGCGAGGCTGCCTGCTGCTCGGTGCGGCGGGAAAGGTCATCCGCACCGCTGCCGATTTCGCGCGTGCCGCTGTCGATCGCACCGGCGGAAGACGCGATGGACTTCATCGTGTCCGCGAGCTGCATGACAGCGCCATTCAGGTCGTGACGGAGCGGTTCGAAATCAGGCGCGAAGGCCTCGGTCAGCTGGAAGCCCAGGTCGCCGCCCGCAAGGCGCTTGAGGCCGGAGGCAAGACCCGCGGTCGCCTCATTGAGGCGTGCCTGGGCAGCAGCTTCGGCTTCGCGCGTCAGCCGCGCGCGGTCGGCTTCCGCCTGCATACGGTTCCTTTCGGCCTCAGCCTGCAGGTTCGTGTTCTCGATGGCGGCCTGACGGAAGACTTCGACGGCTTTGGCCATTTCGCCGATCTCGTCGCTGCGCTCCATATCGGCAACCTTGACCTGCGTGTCTCCACCTGCCAGCGCACGCATGGAGCCGGTGATGCGGCTGATCGCATTGGCAATGCCGGCAATGCCGAAATAGGCTGCGCCGCAGACCAGCAACGCGCTGACACCAAGGATGACGGAGAGCAGTGTCAGCGTCTGGTTGAACTCGGCCGTGTTCTCTTCGGCTGCGTCGGCAGCCGCCGACTTGTTGAACTTCACAACCTTGTCGACGCTTGCTGCAAGGTCGTCGGCGATCGGACCGATGTCTTCCTGGAAGACCTTGAGCGCCTTTTCCTTGTCGCCCGCCTTGACGAGCGAAATCAGCTGGTCGCCGGCCGCGGCATATTTCGAAGCCGCATCGTCGATCTTGGCAAATGCCTCACGCTCGGCATCGGTATCGACCTGCTCCTTGTAGTCAGCCACGGCCTTGAGCAGGTCCCCCTGCTTCGACTTGATCTTTTTCTCGTAACTGTCCTGACCGTTCTCGGCCCGGCCCATCACGTAATCGCCATAGGAACCGCGCAGGGAATAACGCGCGATCTGGATATCCATCGCCTTGGAAACGCCCGGCAGGAAGCTCGTCGCGAAATGGTTGGCATTCTCGTTGAAAGTGTTCAGGCCACGAATGGAAATATAAGCGGACAGTGCGAACAGAACGGCAATCAGTGAAAATATGCCGATCATCGACGTCTTCACATTTGGACGCGTCATGAAAATAAAACCTCTAGATGTGGAGAGATGCATCGAGATGCATCCGCCCCGGCCCGGAAAAGATTGTTAGCGACATCATGCCGTGTGCGCGGCAGCCCGGAAATGAGCCTGCCGCGATGATTTCATCGCCAGAAATAACCACTGGATTCTGCTAATTTTCGCTAAATGGCCGCGCTAGGAATCGGCAATAAAAAATCAAAGGTTGCAAATTCAGTCATATAAACAGGACAAAAATATATGGAAATTCGGTGATAAGTATTACTTATTGGTGTAAAATCCCAATGAAGGCGTCCATTATGGGACATTGCAACGTCGAAAAAATATTTTGCCCTGCGACGATTTTTCTGGACGGAAAGACAGGCGCACGCCCTCATCGAAACAGCTTAGTCATTGAGATCATAAGATTTATTTTGGTCAGCCCGCATGTTTTCCATTGGGCAAACCAGTCCTTCATTGCGTCCGCAACACCTCGTTCCAATGCGCAATCAGGCGCGCGCGTTTCACCTGGTCGAGATAGACCATCAGACCCGGGCTGACCGGCACCGGGCGCAACTGTGCGCCGAGCAGTTCCTGCAACGTATTGGCGGTATTCTCGCCTGCCACTTCCGGGCTGACGGCCGGGATCTGCAGCTCGCGCGCCATGATGGTCTGGCCTTCCTTCGACATGAAGAAGGCAAGGTAGCGGCGCCCCAGTTCCGGCTCGGCCGCCGCCTGCGGCACGAGGCCGATGCGCGACATCACGACCGTGTAATCCTTCGGCAGAACAATGCCCACGTCGGGATGGCTCGAGGCCCAGTCGGCAGCATAGGATCCGAGTATATTGTAACCGAGCACGAACCGGCCATCGGCCACGCGCTCGAGGATCGCCGAGCTGGTCGAATAGAGTTTTACGCCCGCCGCTCCCATGGCGCCGATCACCGACCAGATATCGCCGAACTGTTCCTGATCGCGCGCCATGAACAGGAAGCCCACGCCGGAACGCTCTATGTCGTAGGTGCCGATCCGTCCGTAGACCTCGTTGCCTTTGCGTTTCAGGTAATCGACGAATTCCGCCCGCGAACTCGGCACCGTTTCATGGGCAAAGCTCGGCTTGTGATAGACGAAGACCGCCGGTTCGAAGGTCAGCGCATAGGCGGTGTTGCGCCAGTTCGCCCATTTCGGCCACTGGGCGCTCATCGGCAGGTTGCTGACCTGCGCATAACCGTCATTCGAAAGCTTCACCTGCAGGTCCATCGCCGAGGAGAAGGCAAAGTCCGCCGTCTTTTGACCGGCATCCGTCTCGCGGACGATCCTGTCGTAAATGTCCCCCGTCAGCATGTCCTCATATTCGACCGCCACATCCGGATTGGCGTCCTGAAAGCCGCGGATCATCGGCTGCGCCAGCGGCTCGTCGAGCGAGGAATAGACCGTCAGCACCGGCGCAGCCGCGTTGCCGGACTTCGCCGGATAAAAGACCTGGTCGGCGGCCGCAAGGCCGGGTGCCAGGCACAGGAACAGAAAGAAAAGGCTTCTCATGTCCGGAGAATGCCCGAGCAAAAAGCGTGAAACAAGCGGAGCTTCAGAGTTCGCGCTCGAAGAAGACCAAAATCGGCTTGAGATCGTCAGGAACGCTGTAATAGGCACCACGCTCGCGAAAACCCAAGCGGCGGTAGAGCTTCTGCGCCGCGACCTGCCGAAAGCCGGTGTCGAGCCGCATCAGTCGGTAGCCGTCCTCCTTTGCCCGAGCCAGCGAAGCCTCGCAGAGCGCGCGTGCCGCGCCGCTTCCGCGCGCCCGCTCGGAAACGAAAAGGCGCTTCATCTCCGAGACGCCGGGAGCAATCTCGTGCTGCATCACGCAGCCTATCGTCTCGCCGTCGAGACGCGCCAGAAACATCGCGCCTTGCGGCCTTGCATGGATGCGGGGCAGTTCGGCAAGCAAGGCCTCGAACTTTTCGGGATTATAGTAGAGTTCCACCTGCGCCCGCTCGGCCGGATAATTGTCGTAAAGCCATTGCCTGAAGGCACGGCTGAGATGCCGCACGGCATCGATATCTTCAGGGCTTTCCGCAAGCGCGACCGACAGTTCACCCATCTTGCAGCCTCCAACCCTCGTAAATCCTACCACGGCGGCATCGGCTCAGCCATATGGTCGGCGCTGTAACCCGGAAGAAGCAAAACGAGCTTTTGACGAATTGCCTACTTTCCCGTTCACCCAATTCCCAGAATCGCTGTGACATCGGGCCGCCATCCCTGATAAACTCTCCGAAAAACTCGGGGAAACATCCGTTGCGCATCCTGCTTACCGAAGACAATGTCGCCTTGGCCGACGGCCTGTCGGCGATCTTGCGCGGCACGGGCCATGCTGTGGATGTCGTCCATGACGGGGCTTCGGCCAATGCCGTCATCGCAGCGGAAAATTTCGATCTCGTCATCCTCGATCTGAACCTTCCGGAAATGGACGGGCTCGATGTGCTGCGCGCCATGCGCTCCCGCGGCAGCCGGGCTGCGGTACTCATCCTGACGGCGCGGGGTTCGCCGGAAGAACGCGTAAAGGGGCTGGATCTCGGCGCCGACGACTATCTCATCAAACCTTTCGACATTGCCGAATTCGAAGCGCGCGTGCGCGTGCTTCTTCGCCGTCAGGCCGGGCTGCATTCCTCGACCGTCAGTTTCGGAGCGATCTCGCTCGACCTCAATTCCCGCGCCTTCTCGGCCGGCGCCACGCCGCTCGATATTCCCGCCCGCGAGCTTGGCCTGCTGGAAATCCTCTTCATGCGTGCCGGCAAGGTCGTCGCCAAGGAGGCGATCATGCAGTCGCTGACTGCTTTCGACGACGACATTTCGGCCAATGCCATCGAGCAATATGTCAGCCGCCTGCGAAAGAGGCTTTCGCCGCACGGCCTGACGGTCAGGACCGCCCGCGGTATCGGCTATTATCTCGACAAATTGCCCGAGGCCTCATGACGGCCGCCTACTCGCTCCGGCGCCGACTGCTTTTCTGGTTGCTGGTCTCGACCGCCGTCATCGGCACGCTGGCGCTGGCCGATACCTGGCGCGAAGCCGTGCAGACTTCGAATATCGTGTCCGACCGCGTGCTGGCCGGCTCCGCTCTGGCAATCGCCGAGCGTGTTGTCGTTGCCGAAGACGGCACGCTCGAGGTGGACATTCCCTACGTCGCGCTGGAAATGCTGACCTCGGCAGCGCAGGACCGCGTCTTCTACCGTGTAGACGGCCCGCCCGGCACATTCATCACCGGCTATCAGGCGCTTCCGGTATTGAAGGAAACCCAGGGCGATACCGCCTCCTTCGCCGACGATATCTTCCGTGGCGAGCCGATCCGGGTCGCGACCCTGGGACGCTCCGCCTCCACCGGCATCCGCTCCGTGCCTTTCGTCGTCACCGTCGCCGAAACGACCATCGCCCGCCGCCAGCTTGCCCAGGCGATCCTGGTCCGCTCCGCGCTTCGCCTTGCCGTCATGATTGCCGGGGCCGCCGTCATCGTCTGGATTTCCGTTACCGTGGCGCTGCGGCCGCTCTACAAGCTTGGCGACGCCATCGGCGAGCGCAGCCCCGACGACCTGCACCCGATCGAGCAATCGGTGCCGAGCGAGGTGCAGCCGCTCGTCGATACCGTCAATTCCTTCATGGTGCGCCTGCAATCGGCCCTCGACGCGCTGCGCAATTTCACCGGCAATGCCAGCCATCAGCTGCGCACGCCGCTCGCCATCATCCGCACCCAGCTTGCCCTCTCCTCTCGCGCGGGCTCCCTGGACGAAGCGCAGCACGCCGCCCTCAAGGGCGATCAGGCGGTTGCCCATGCCGAGCGCATCCTTGCCCAGCTTTTGCTGATGGCAAAGATCGATGCCGCAACCGCCAAGGAGGCGCTGACGGCCGAGGCCATCGACCTTTCCGCCATCGCCCAGGAGATCACCGGCGAGCAGATCCCTCGCGCCGCCGAGGCTGGCATCGATCTCGGCTTCGAAGGTGAGGGACCCGCCATGATCCGCGCCGAGCCGCTGCTGATCGGCGAAATGCTGCGCAATCTTGCCGGCAACGCCATCGCCTATGCCGGCAAGGGCGCGGAAGTGACCGTGCGTATTGTCGAAGACGCCGAAACGGTGCGGCTGGAGGTCGAGGACAATGGGCCGGGCATCCCCCCCGAAAAGCTCGAAGCGGTCAGAAAACGTTTCTCCCGCGGCAATGACTCCGGCGCCCCCGGCGCCGGCCTTGGCCTTCCCATCGTCGAGGAAATCGCCAATCTTTTCAACGCGCGGCTCGCCCTCATTCCCGCCCGCGGCGGCAGAGGCCTCAAGGCTTCCGTGACCTTCAACCGCGCCGCCTGAAAGCCGCCGCGGCGTTAACCTTTCCGCCTTGCATTCTTTCGCTGCATTGCACACACTGGCTTCGGGAACAGCTAAGCCGATCAACGGCACGCGGACAAAAAGAGCAATATGTCGATCAAAGCCAGCATCTACCACCTGACCCATTATCAATATGACAAACCGGTCCGCCTCGGCCCACAGATCATCCGCCTGAAACCGGCCTCGCATTCGAAGACGCGGGTCTTGAGCCATTCGCTGAAGGTCACGCCGTCGAACCATTTCGTGAACCTGCAGCAGGACCCGTACGGCAACTATCTCGCCCGCTTCGTCTTCCCCGACCCGGTGAGCGAGTTCAAGATCGAGGTCGATCTCGTCGCCGACATGACCGTCTACAATCCCTTCGACTTCTTCGTCGAAGAGGAAGCGACGATGTGGCCCTTCGACTATCCCGAGACGATCCGCGAAGACCTGTCGATCTACATGACGCCGGAAGAGCCCGGCCCGCGCCTGAAGGCCTTCCTCGAAACGCTCGATCGGTCAAAGCAGAAGACGGTCGATATGATCGTCGGCCTCAACATGCGCCTGCAGCAGCAGATCGGCTATGTCATCCGTATGGAGGCCGGCGTGCAGACACCCGAAGAGACGCTGGAAAGCGCCAAAGGCTCCTGCCGCGATACAAGCTGGCTATTGGTGCAGATCCTGCGCCATCTCGGCCTCGCCGCCCGCTTCGTCTCCGGCTATCTGATCCAGCTGACCCCCGACCTCAAGGCGCTCGATGGCCCCTCCGGCACCGAGTATGATTTCACCGATCTCCATGCCTGGGCCGAAGTCTATCTTCCCGGCGCCGGCTGGATCGGCCTTGATCCGACTTCCGGCCTCCTGACCGGCGAAAGCCATATCCCGCTTGCCGCCACACCGCATTTTCGCAATGCCGCGCCGATATCGGGGGGCTATTACGGCGAAGCCGAGACCAAATTCGCCTTCGACATGAAGGTTGCCCGTGTTGCCGAACACCCCCGCATCACCAAGCCATTTTCCGACGACGCCTGGGACGAACTCAACGAACTCGGCGAGAAGGTCGACCGCATCCTTGAGGCCGAAGATGTGCGCCTGACCATGGGCGGCGAGCCGACCTTCGTCTCCATCGACGATTTCGAATCCGCCGAATGGAACACCGAGGCCGTCGGCCCGACGAAACGCGAGAAGGCCGATGCGCTGATCCGGCGACTGCGCGCCCGTTTTGCGCCGGACGGATTCCTGCACTACGGCCAGGGCAAATGGTATCCCGGCGAAAGCCTGCCGCGCTGGACCTTCTCTCTCTATTGGCGCAAGGACGGCTTGCCGATCTGGTCGAACGACGCTCTCGTCGCTGTCGAGGGCCGCAACTACCAGGTCACGGAGGACGATGCCGGCCGTCTGCTGACGGCGATTGCCGAAGAGCTGGATATTTCGCCCGATTATGTCGCCCCCGCCTTCGAAGATCCGGCCGAATGGCTGGTCAAGGAAGCAGGCCTTCCGGAAAACGTCGATCCGTCGAATTCCAGGCTGAAGGATCCGGAGGAGCGCACGCGCATCGCCCGTGTCTTCGACCGCGGCTTGACGCGTCCGACCGGCTATGTGCTGCCCGTCCAGGCCTGGAATGCGCGTGCCAGCGGCCGCACCTGGACGAGCGAGAAATGGTCGACGCGGCGCGGCCGCATCTTCCTCGTACCCGGCGACAGCCCGGTGGGCTATCGCCTGCCGCTCAATTCGCTGGCCTATATCCCGCCCTCGCAATATCCCTATATCAACCCGCTCGATCCCTTCGTGCAGCGGCCCGAACTGCCGGATTTCGGCCAGGACAGCGGGCGGGCGCTGCAGGCTGCGCATTTCCAGCCCTTCACCGGCCAGCAGCCGACCGTGCCGCAGTCGGTCAGCGAGATCGGCGGCCACGTGCGCACCGCAATTTCCGTCGAGCCGCGTGACGGCCGGCTCTGCGTCTTCATGCCACCGACCGAAACGCTGGAGGATTATCTCGACCTCATTGCCTCGACCGAGCGCGCAGCCGCCGCTCTCGGTTTCGCCGTCCATATCGAAGGATATGCGCCGCCGCAGGACGAGCGCATCAACGTCATCCGCGTGGCGCCCGATCCCGGCGTCATCGAGGTCAACATCCATCCTTCTTCCACATGGAAGGACACCGTCGACATCACCACCGCCATTTACGAGGAAGCGCGCGAAAGCCGCCTCGGCGCCGACAAGTTCATGATCGACGGCCGCCACACCGGCACCGGCGGCGGCAACCACGTCGTCGTCGGCGGCAGCAATCCGAACAACAGCCCGTTCCTGCGCCGTCCGGACCTGCTGAAAAGCCTGGTGCTGCACTGGCAGCGCCACCCCTCGCTCTCCTACCTCTTCTCGGGTCTTTTCATCGGCCCGACCAGCCAGGCGCCGCGCATCGACGAGGCCCGGCACGACAGTCTCTACGAGCTGGAAATCGCGCTGGCGCAGATTCCGGCCCCCGGCCGCGGCCTGCAGCCCCTGCCCTGGCTGGTCGATCGCCTGTTCCGCAACCTCTTGATCGACGTAACCGGCAACACCCATCGCGCCGAGATCTGCATCGACAAGCTCTTCTCGCCCGATGGCCCGACGGGCCGTCTCGGTCTCATCGAATTCCGCGGTTTCGAAATGCCGCCGAATGCCCGCATGTCGCTTGCCCAGCAATTGCTGGTGCGGGCACTGATCGCCCGTTTCTGGGCGAATCCGGCAGACGGCAAATTCGTGCGCTGGGGCACCGCACTGCATGACCGTTTCATGCTGCCGCACTACGTCTGGCAGGATTTCCTCGATGTGCTGGCAGACCTCCGGGAAAACGGCTTCGACCTCAGCCCCGAATGGTTCAAGGCGCAGCTCGAATTCCGCTTTCCCTTCTGCGGCGAGGTCGAATACGAAGGCTCGAAACTGGAGCTGCGCCAGGCGCTGGAACCCTGGCATGTCATGGGTGAACAGGGCGCGATCGGCGGCACGGTGCGTTATGTCGATTCGTCCGTCGAGCGCCTCCAGGTGCGTCTCGAAACCGGCAACGCGTCGCGCTACACCGTCACCTGCAACGGCAGGATCGTGCCGCTAACGCCGACGGGAACGTCAGGCGTCTCGGTCGCCGGCGTGCGTTTCAAGGCCTGGCAGCCGGCTTCCGGATTACATCCCGTTTTGCCGGTGAATACGCCTTTGACTTTTGACATTTATGATACATGGTCGAAACGTTCGATCGGCGGCTGCATCTATCACGTTGCCCATCCGGGCGGCCGGAACTATGACACCTTCCCGGTCAACGGCAACGAGGCGCAAGCGCGCCGCCTCGCCCGCTTCGAGCCGTGGGGACATACGGCGGGCGGTTATATTCCGCGCGCCGAAACGGTTTCGCCTGAATTTCCGCTCACGCTGGATCTGAGGCGACCCGTTGGTATTTGAAGAAACTGGGACTTATGGGCAAGAAGCCTGCACTGGAACTGAGGGACGAGATCGAAGAACGCGCCGGGGCGGATGCGATCTTCGACTACGCCCCCTTGCCCGGCATCGCCGACGAGATGGTGGACAATAACGGCGCCGTCCGCCCGGTCTGGCAGCGTTTCCTCGCCCATCTGAACGCCATGCCGGAAAAGGATCTGGCCGAGCGTTTCGCCCGCGCCGATCGCTACCTGCGCGACGCAGGCGTCTTTTACCGGGCCTACGGGGCCAAGGGCAGCGGCGAGCGCGCCTGGCCGCTCTCCCACATTCCGGTACTGATCGACGAGCGCGAATGGCAGGCCCTTTCGGCAGGCCTGGTGCAGCGCGCCAATCTCCTCGAAGCGATGGTCGCCGACATCTACGGCGACAACAAGCTCGTCGAGGAGGGCATCGTTCCGCCTGCCCTCATCGCCGCCAATCCGGAATTTCAGCGGCCGCTGGTTGGCGTCAAACCGGCAACCGGGCACTACCTGCATTTCTGCGCCTTCGAGATCGGCCGCGGCCCCGACGGCAACTGGTGGGTGCTGGCCGACCGCACGCAGGCTCCCTCCGGCGCGGGCTTTGCGCTGGAAAACCGCGTGGCGACGACCCGCGCCTTTTCCGATATCTATGCCGAAACGCCGGTTCACCGCCTCGCCTCCTTCTTCGGCGCCTTCCGCGATGCGCTGCAGACGATGAAACATTCCGGTGACGACCGCATTGCGGTCCTGACCCCCGGACCGGCGAACGAGACCTATTTCGAGCACGCTTACATTGCCCGCTACCTCGGCTTCATGCTGCTGGAAGGCGAGGACCTGACAGTCGTCAACGGCCGCGTCATGGTGCGTACCGTCGCCGGCCTGAAGCCGATCGGCGTGCTCTGGCGGCGTCTTGATTCCGCCTATGCCGATCCGCTGGAACTGAACCAGAACTCGCATATCGGCACGCCGGGCCTTGTCGAGTCGCTCCGCGCCGAAACCGTCACCATCGTCAACGCGCTCGGCACCGGCGTTCTGGAAACGCGCGCCCTGCTTGCCTTCATGCCCGCCGTCTGTCGCAAGCTTTTGGGCGAAGATCTGCACCTGCCATCCATTGCCACGTGGTGGTGCGGCCAGAAGGACGAGCGTGACCATGTCGCGGCCAATATCGAGAAGATGGTGATCGGCCCGGCCTATTCCCGTGCCCCTTTCTTCGACGACAACGGTGAATCCGTCCTCGGCTCGTCGTTGCGCGCCACCGCGAAAAACTCGATTGCGGACTGGCTTGCGAGCGACGGCGCAAAGCTCGTCGGTCAGGAAGTCGTCACTCTCTCAACCACGCCTGCCTGGGTCAACGGCAAGCTGACACCGCGGCCGATGTCGTTGCGCGTCTTCGCCGCCCGAACGGCCAACGGCTGGCAGATCATGCCGGGCGGCTTTGCCCGCATCGGCTCGGGGGACGACGTCGCCGCTATCGCCATGCAGTCCGGCGGCGCGGCAGCCGATGTCTGGATCGTCAGCGACAAGCCGGTCGAGCGCCACACGCTCCTGCCCGCCGAAGGCAGCTTCACCCGTAACATGCCGGGCAGCCTGCCGAGCCGCGCGGCCGACAATCTCTTCTGGCTGGGCCGCTATATCGAACGCGCCGAAGGGGCGCTGCGCATCCTGCGTGCCTGGCATGCCCGTTATGCAGAAGCCGCCGACCCCAGCCAGCCGCTTCTCGCCGACGTCACCCAATATCTCGCCGCCGTCGATATCGACACGGCCGAGCCTGTCCCGGAATCGCTGCTGCGCAATATCGACAGCGCCGTCTATTCGGCGAGCAACATCCGCGACCGTTTCTCGCCCGACGGATGGCTGGCGCTGAACGATCTTGCCAAGACCGCCCGTCGCTTCCATTCCACCGTCACCGCCGGCGACGACGCCAGCCACGCGATGACCATCCTGCTGCGCAAGCTCGCAGGTTTTGCCGGTCTCGTGCATGAAAACATGTATCGCTTCACCGGCTGGCGCTTTCTCTCGCTCGGCCGCTATATCGAACGCGGCCTGCATATGACCCGGCTGCTCGGCCACATGTCCGGCCCGGAAGCACCTGACGGCGCGCTCGACATGCTGCTCGAAATCGGCGACAGCGTCATGACCCACCGCCGTCGCTACAATGTGAACACGGCACGGCTGACCGTGACCGATCTGCTGGCGCTCGATCCGCTCAACCCGCGTTCGATCCTCTTCCAGATGAACGAGATCCACCGCGAGGTCGAACAGCTCCCCAACGCCCTCATCAACGGCCAGATGTCGCCCTTCTACCGCGAGGCGATGCGCCTGCATTCCGGTCTCGCCGTCATGACGCCAGAAGCGATGAACGGCGATGTCTATCACCGGCTGGAGCGCGAACTGGAACACCTGTCCGATCTCCTGGCGCAGACCTACCTCGGATGACGGCGGTGCTCTACGATCTCACTTTGCATATGGGCTATGCCTACGATACGCCCGCGTCCGGCGCGCGCCACATCATGCGCCTCATGCCGCTGTCGCTGGCGAACCGCCAGCGCCTGATCGCAGGTTCGATCAGCATTTCGCCGCAACCGGACGAACAGTCGCACTTCATCGATTTCTTCGACCATCCGGCGACCTCCTTTCTGTTGCGCTCGCCGCATGAAACCCTCGATATCCGCATGCAGGCCCGCGTGCAGGTCGAAAGCCAGGTCATATCGGCGGATTTCTCGCCGCTCCTGGCCGACCTGCCGGAGGAAATCGCCGGAATCTGGTCGCTCGATCCGCAATCGCCGCACCATTTCCTGGGCGACAGTCCGCGCCTGACGGAAACCAAGGCGATCAGCGAATATGCAAAGACCAGTCTCCAGCCCTCGCTGACGGTCATGCAGATCGCCTATGCGCTTTGTGCCCGCATCAACAGAGATTTTACCTACGATCCGGAAGCGACGACCGTCGACACGACGCCGGTGGAATCCTTCAGGCTGAAGCGCGGCGTCTGCCAGGATTTCACCCATATCATGATCCTGGCGCTCCGCAGCCTCGGCATTCCCGCTGGTTACGTCTCCGGCTTCCTGCGCACCATCCCGCCGCCCGGCAAGGAGCGGCTGGAGGGAGCCGACGCCATGCATGCCTGGGTGCGCGTCTGGTGCGGCGAGACCGCCGGCTGGATCGAGCTCGATCCGACCAACAACATCCCTGCCGGAACCGACCATATCGTCGTGGCCTATGGCCGTGACTATTCCGACGTCGCTCCCGTCATCGGTGTGCTCAAGAGCTATGGCAGCCAGCGCTCCGTGCAGGCGGTGGACGTCATCCCGCTGAAATAATCCCGAAATAGGAAAAAACAGCCATTTGCTTACAATTTTAGGGGCTGGCTTTAACGGCCATTAAAGTCATCCGATCCATGAATGGCGCCTAGTTAGGGCTCCTTTTGGATCGGTGGGCATGATGAACACCCTGTATTCGCATTTTGATCGGCTGCGGCGCGACCGCAGCGGCAATTTCGGTATCATGACGGCCATTCTGCTGCCCGTGCTTATCGGCGCTGCGGGCTTGGCAGTCCAGGTCAGCGACATGCTGCTCTCAAAGCAGCAATTGCAGGAGGCAGCCGACTCAGCCGCACTTGCGACCGCGACCGCGCTGGCGAATGGCACCATCCAGACCTCGGAGGCCGAGGCCTTCGCGCAGAATTTCGTCGCCGGACAAATGGCGAACTACCTGCAGAGCGGTGTGGATATCAAGGACGCTACGGACGTCGATATCCAGGCAACGACATCAGGTAAGGCGACGTCCTACAAGGTAACGGTTTCACCGAGCTACGATCTCGCGGTCAATCCGCTCATGCGAGCGGTCGGCTTCACGACGCAGCATCTTTCGACGTCGGGCACAACGGTCAGCGGCCATTCGCAGACCCAGGGCTCCATCTCCATGTTTCTTGCGCTCGATAAATCGGGATCGATGGGAGAGCCTACCGCGACCGTCAATGTCGATAATCCGACAGAAACATACACCTATGACTGCAACGGTCATTACAACAGAAGGAACCAGTGGGTTTACGACACCTGCACCGGCACTCGCACGCGCTATTACACGAAGATAGAGGCTCTCAAGATCGCCGCCGGCAACCTCTTCGGCGAGCTCAACAGCGCCGATCCCAATGCGGAATACGCGCGAACCGGTGCTGTCTCCTATGATCTGGTCGAATACGCAGCGAGCCGGCTCGCCTGGGGAACCGCCGCTGTCAGCGGTTATGTCAACGCGCTTCAGTCCGGCGGCGGCACGAATTCGAGCGGCGCGATGAATACGGCCTACACCTCCCTGACCGCCAAGAACGCTGCCGGGAACGACGCCGAGGATGCTCTTCACCAACAGAAGACCGGGCAGACACCCAAGAAATACATCGTCTTTATGACGGATGGTGATAACAACGACGACAAGTGGGGCGGTCGCTCTTACGACACCTCGACCAAAACGACATGCGACAACGCCAAATCCAAGGGTATCGAGATCTACACCATCGCCTTCATGGCGCCTGCGGGCGGACAGGCACTGCTGCATTATTGCGCCTCTGATGACGCCCATTATTTCAAGGCGGAAAAAATGGAAGACCTGCTCGCGGCGTTCAAGGCGATTGGAGCGAAGACCTCCGCCCAGCTGACGCGCCTGACGAACTAAAAACCGAGATCCCTCATCCCGCCAAAAAGCCGCTCCGGAACAAACCGGGGCGGCTTTCGTTTAAACCCTATTCGGCCCATCAGATCGGGAAAAGCGATTGAAATCAAGTCCCTTGGGCCGGTCGAATATGAAGGTTCCGCAAATTTTTCGTTTGCCCAATTCCCTTGTTGCAAGTGCGTGATAACGGTGCATAAACTGCCCTGTCGGCGTAAGCGACAAATCGATTGAATCAGGCGTAAGATACTGTAACCAAATCAAAATTGGCGAGACCTGACCATGAATACTGTTTCGAAGCCGATCATCCCCTCACCAGCTCCGCGCAGTTCCCGACCAGAAATCCTCGCTGAGGAAATCATCGAGCGCCTGACCTACCGTATCGGCAAGGATGCCAAGGTCGCCAAGCCGCATGACTGGCTGACGGCAACCATCCTCGTGGTGCGTGACCGCATCATCGACAAGTGGATGGAATCCACCCGCAAGGTTTACGAGACCGGCGCCAAGCGCGTCTATTATATGTCTCTAGAATTCCTGATTGGCCGCCTGATGCGCGATGCCGTCTCCAACCTTAACCTGATGGAAGAGGTTCGCGATGCGCTGGCTTCGCTCGGCGTCGATATCAACGTCATTGCCGGCCTGGAGCCCGATGCCGCGCTCGGCAACGGTGGCCTCGGCCGTCTTGCCGCCTGTTTCATGGAATCGATGGCGACCGTCGACGTGCCCGCCTATGGCTACGGCATCCGCTACGTTCACGGCCTCTTCCGTCAGCAGATGGCCGACGGCTGGCAGGTCGAACTGCCGGAAAACTGGCTTGCGCACGGCAATCCCTGGGAATTCGAACGCCGAGAAAGCGCCTATGAAATCGGCTTCGGCGGCTCGATCGAGGTCATCAACAGCCATGAGGAACAGCCGCGCTACGTCTGGAAGCCGGCCGAGCGCGTCATCGCCGCCGCCTTCGACACGCCTGTCGTCGGCTGGCGCGGCAAGCGCGTCAATACGCTCCGCCTCTGGTCGGCGCAGCCGATCGACCCGATCCTGCTCGATGCCTTCAACGCCGGCGACCACATCGGCGCCCTGCGCGAGAGCAACAAGGCCGAAAGCCTGACCCGCGTCCTCTACCCGGCGGACGCGACACCTGCCGGCCAGGAACTGCGCCTGCGCCAGGAATATTTCTTCTCCTCCGCTTCGCTGCAGGACATCCTGCGCCGTCACCTTCAGCAGTATGACGACTTTACCTCGCTGCCGGACAAGGTGGCGATCCAGCTCAACGACACCCACCCGGCCGTTTCCGTCGCCGAACTGACCCGCCTGCTCTGCGACGTGCATGGCCTGGATTTCGATACGGCATGGGATATCACCCGCCGCACCTTCTCCTACACCAACCACACGCTTCTGCCCGAAGCGCTGGAAAGCTGGCCGGTTCCGCTGTTCGAGCGCCTGCTGCCGCGCCATATGCAGATCATCTATGCGATCAACGCCAAAATCCTGATCGAGGCGCGCAAGACCCGCAACTTCTCCGACACAGAAATCCGCTCGATCTCGCTGATCGATGAAAACGGCGACCGCCGCGTGCGCATGGGCAACCTCGCTTTCGTCGGCTCGCATTCGATCAACGGCGTCTCGGCCCTGCACACCGACCTGATGAAGGTCACGGTCTTCGCCGACCTGCACAAGCTCTACCCCGATCGCATCAACAACAAGACCAACGGCATCACGCCGCGCCGCTGGCTGCAGCAGTGCAACCCCGGCCTCACCGGTCTGGTGCGTGAAGCGATCGGCGACGAATTCCTCGATGACGCCGAGAAGCTGCGCGCGCTCGACAAGTTTGCGACCGACCCGAGCTTCCAGCAGAAATTCGCCGCCGTGAAGCGTGCCAACAAAGTGGCGCTTTCCAATCTGGTCGCCAGCCGCATGGGCGTGAAGCTCGATCCGTCGGCGATGTTCGACATTCAGATCAAACGCATCCACGAATACAAGCGCCAGCTCCTCAACATCGTCGAGGCCGTGGCGCTTTACGATCAGATCCGCTCGCATCCCGAACTGGATTGGGTGCCGCGCGTAAAGCTCTTCGCCGGCAAGGCGGCGCCGAGCTATTACAACGCCAAGCTCATCATCAAGCTGATCAACGATGTCGCCCGCACCATCAACAACGACCCTTCGGTGCGTGGCCTGCTGAAGGTCGTCTTCGTGCCGAACTACAATGTCTCGCTCGCAGAAGTCATGGTTCCGGCCGCCGACCTTTCCGAGCAGATCTCGACGGCCGGCATGGAAGCGTCGGGAACCGGCAATATGAAATTCGGCCTCAACGGCGCGCTGACGATCGGCACGCTCGACGGCGCCAATGTCGAAATGCGCGACAATGTCGGCGAAGATAACATCGTCATCTTTGGCCTGCAGGCCGATGAGGTCGCCAAGATCCGCAGCGAGGGCCACAATCCGCGCGCCATCATCGAAGGTTCGCGCGAGTTGTCGCAGGCGCTTTCCGCCATCAGCTCGGGCGTCTTCTCTCCCGACGATCGCAACCGCTATACCGGCCTCATCGACGGCATCTACTCGCATGACTGGTTCATGGTTGCCGGCGATTTCGATGCCTACGCTGCCGCCCAGCGCGAGGTGGACCAGATCTGGGCCAACCAGTCCTCCTGGTACGAAAAGACGATCAACAATACAGCACGGATGGGCTGGTTCTCTTCCGACCGCACGATCCGGCAATATGCCGACGAGATCTGGAGAGCTTGATGAAGCCGCCGAAAGCCGCCCCTGAAGTGAAACTTCCCTGGGAAATTTCGGCAGACGAGATCGCGGCAATCCTCAATGGCTCGCATGCCAATCCCTTTGCCGTCCTGGGCGTTCACCAGGCCGGCGGGGTTTTCATCACCAGATGCTTCCTTCCGGGCGCGGAAGCCGTCACGGCAATGACGCTGGACGGAACGCTGATCGGCGATCTCCAGCAGATTCATCCCGACGGTATTTTCGGCGGCCAGCTTTCCATCACCAAACTGCAGCCGGTGCGCTATCGCGCCCGGCGCGCCGATGCCGAATGGGCAGTAACCGACGCCTACAGTTTCGGCCCGGTGCTCGGCCCGATGGACGATTATTACGCCCGCCAGGGGTCGCATCTGCGGCTTTTCGACAAGATGGGCGCCCATCGCATCAAACATGAAGGGACAACCGGCATCCACTTTGCCGTCTGGGCGCCGAACGCGCAGCGCGTCTCCGTCGTCGGCGATTTCAACAATTGGGATGGACGCCGCCATGTCATGCGCTTCCGCTCCGACAGCGGCATATGGGAAATCTTCGCGCCTGACGTGCCGCTCGGCGTTCCCTACAAATTCGAGATCCGCGGCCATGACGGTGTGCTTCTGCCATTGAAAGCGGACCCCTTTGCCCGCCGCAGCGAACTTCGCCCGAAAACCGCCTCCGTCACCGCCGCCGAACTTTCGCAGGAATGGCAGGACGAGCAGCATCTGAAGCACTGGCGCGAAACGGACAAGCGCCGCCAGCCGATCAGCATTTACGAAGTTCATGCCGGCTCCTGGCAGCGCCGCCAGGACGGTTCCATGCTCTCCTGGGACGAGCTTGCCTCGCGTCTCATCCCCTATTGCGTGGACATGGGTTTCACCCATATCGAATTTCTGCCGATCACCGAACACCCCTACGATCCCTCCTGGGGCTATCAGACGACAGGCCTTTACGCTCCGACAGCGCGCTTCGGCGAGCCGGAAGGTTTTGCCCGTTTCGTCAACGGCTGCCACAAGGTCGGCATCGGCGTCATTCTCGACTGGGTGCCGGCACATTTCCCGACCGACGAGCACGGCCTCGGCTGGTTCGACGGCACCGCGCTTTACGAGCACGAAGACCCGCGAAAGGGTTTCCACCCAGACTGGAACACGGCGATCTACAATTTCGGCCGTACCGAGGTCGTCTCCTACCTCGTTAACAACGCGCTCTACTGGGCCGAGAAATTCCATCTCGATGGGCTGCGCGTCGATGCGGTCGCTTCGATGCTTTATCTCGACTATTCGCGCAAACACGGCGAATGGATCCCGAACGAATACGGCGGCAACGAAAATCTCGAAGCCGTGCGCTTCCTGCAGAACCTCAATACCCGCATCTACGGCGAACATCCCGGCGTCATGACCATCGCCGAGGAATCGACCTCCTGGCCGAAGGTTTCGCAGCCGGTTCACGAAGGCGGCCTCGGCTTCGGCTTCAAGTGGAACATGGGCTTCATGCATGACACGCTGAGCTACATGAGCCGCGATCCGGTCCACCGCAAGCATCACCACAACGAACTGACCTTCGGTCTGCTCTATGCCTATTCGGAGAATTTCGTCCTGCCGCTGTCCCACGACGAAGTGGTGCACGGCAAGGGCTCGCTGATCGCCAAGATGCCCGGCGACGACTGGCAGAAATTCGCCAATCTGCGCGCCTATTACGCCTTCATGTGGGGGTATCCGGGCAAGAAACTGCTCTTCATGGGGCAGGAATTTGCCCAATGGGCGGAATGGAGCGAAAGCAAATCGCTCGACTGGAACCTGCTGCAATATCGCATGCACGAGGGCATGCGCCGCCTCGTGCGCGACCTCAACTTCACCTACCGCAGCAAGGCCGCACTCCATGCCCGCGACTGCGAAGGCGACGGCTTCGAATGGCTGATCGCCGACGATTACGAGAACTCGGTCTTCGCCTGGCTGCGCAAGACCCCCGGCCAGAAACCGGTCGTCGTCATCAGCAACTTTACGCCGGTCTACCGCGAAAACTATTCGATCCGGCTGCCTTCGGCGGGACGCTGGCGGGAAATCCTCAATACGGATGCCGACATCTATGGCGGCAGCGGCAAAGGCAATGGCGGGCGCGTGCAGGCCGTCGATGCCGGCGGCGAGATAAGCTGCTCGATAACCCTGCCGCCGCTGGCGACAATCATGCTTGAACCCGAGAATTAGTGACTGGTGGGAGGAGAAAATGGTAGAAAAACGCATTCAGCCACTTGCCCGCGATGCAATGGCCTATGTTCTCGCCGGCGGCCGGGGAAGCCGCCTCAAGGAACTGACTGACCGACGCGCCAAACCGGCCGTCTATTTCGGCGGCAAGGCGCGCATCATCGACTTCGCATTGTCCAACGCGCTCAATTCCGGCATCCGCCGCATCGGCGTCGCCACCCAATACAAGGCGCATTCGCTGATCCGCCACATGCAGCGCGGCTGGAACTTCTTCCGGCCGGAGCGAAACGAAAGTTTCGACATCCTGCCGGCCTCCCAGCGCGTATCCGAAACGCAATGGTATGAAGGCACCGCCGATGCCGTCTATCAGAACATCGATATCATCGAGGATTACGGCGTCGAATACATGGTCATCCTCGCCGGCGACCATGTCTACAAGATGGATTACGAATACATGCTCCAGCAGCATGTCGATTCCGGCGCGGACGTGACGATCGGCTGCCTGGAAGTGCCGCGCATGGAGGCAACCGGCTTCGGCGTCATGCACGTCAACGAAAAGGACGAGATCTTCGCCTTCATCGAAAAGCCGGCCGACCCGCCGGGCATTCCGGACAAGCCGGATTTCGCGCTCGCCTCCATGGGCATCTATGTCTTCCGCACCAAATTCCTGCTCGATCTCCTGCGCCGCGATGCGGCCGACCCGACTTCGAGCCGTGACTTCGGCAAGGATATCATCCCCTACATCGTCAAGAACGGTAAGGCGGTCGCCCATCGCTTCGCCAAATCCTGCGTCCGTTCCGATTTCGAGCACGAACCCTATTGGCGCGACGTCGGCACGATCGACGCCTATTGGCAGGCCAATATCGACCTGACGGCGATCGTGCCTGCCCTCGACATCTACGACAAGTCCTGGCCGATCTGGACCTATGCCGAAATCACCCCGCCGGCGAAATTCGTCCATGACGACGAAGACCGCCGCGGATCGGCAACCTCCTCCGTCGTTGCCGGTGATTGCATCATTTCAGGCGCGAGCCTCAACCGCAGCCTTCTCTTTACCGGTGTCAGGGCCAACTCCTATTCCAAGCTGGAAGGGGCGGTCATTCTGCCGAACGTCAAGATCGGTCGGCGCGCGCAGCTCAAGGACGTAGTGATCGACCATGGTGTCGTCATCCCGGAAGGTCTTGTCGTCGGCGAGGATCCCGACCTGGACGCACGGCGCTTCAGGCGGACGGAAAGCGGCATTTGCCTGATCACGCAACCGATGATCGACAAGCTGGATATCTGACTTATGAAAGTTCTTTCGGTTTCGTCCGAAGTCTTCCCTTTGATCAAGACAGGGGGCCTTGCCGATGTGGCAGGCGCCCTGCCAATAGCCCTCAAATCCTTCGGCGTCGAAACCAAGACCCTCATGCCCGGCTATCCCAGCGTCATGAGGGTGCTGCAAAACCCGGTCGTCCGGCTGGAATTTCCGGATCTGCTCGGCCAGCCGGCAAGGGTGCTGGAGGTCGAACATCAGGGGCTCGATATTCTCGTGCTCGACGCGCCCGCCTATTACGACCGCCCGGGTGGCCCCTATCTCGATACGACCGGCAAGGATCATCCCGACAACTGGCGCCGTTTTGCTGCCCTGTCGCTGGCGGGTTCGGAGATTGCCGCCGGCCTTCTGCCCGGCTGGCGGCCGGATCTCGTGCATGCCCATGACTGGCAGGCCGCCATGGTGCCGGTCTATATGCGCTACTATCCGACGCCCGAACTGCCGAGCATCCTGACGATCCACAACATCGCCTTTCAGGGCCAGTTCGGCGCCGATATCTTCCCCGGCCTGCGTCTGCCGCCTCACGCCTTTGCAACCGAAAGCATCGAATATTACGGCACCGTCGGCTTCCTGAAGGGCGGTCTGCAAACGGCCACGGCCATCACCACCGTCAGCCCCTCTTATGCCGACGAGATCCTCACTCCGGAATTCGGCATGGGCCTGGAGGGCGTCATCGCCAGCCGCCGCGACGTCCTGCACGGCATCGTCAACGGAATCGATGCCGATATCTGGAACCCGGCGACCGATCCGGTCGTCCACACGCATTACGGCCCAACGACGTTGAAGAACCGCGCGGAGAACCGCAGGTCGATCGAGGAATTCTTCCATCTCGACCATGACGACGCGCCGATCTTCTGCGTCATCAGCCGGCTGACCTGGCAGAAAGGCATGGATCTTGTCGCAAGCACCGCGGACAGGATCGCAGCCCTCGGCGGCAAGCTCGTCGTGCTCGGTTCCGGCGAGGCGGCCCTTGAAGGCGCGCTGCTGGCTGCCGCCAACCGCAACCCCGGCCGCATCGGCGTTTCCATCGGCTATAACGAGCCGATGTCGCACCTCATGCAGGCCGGCTGCGACGCGATCATCATCCCCTCGCGCTTCGAACCCTGCGGCTTAACCCAGCTCTATGGCCTGCGTTACGGCTGCGTGCCGATCGTCGCGCGCACCGGCGGTCTCAACGACACCGTGATCGACGCCAATCATGCTGCACTTGCGGCAAAGGTGGCGACAGGCATACAATTCGCACCCGTAAACGAAGAAAGCATGCTACAGGCGCTGCGCCGCGCCATGCACCTCTACGCGGATCAAAAAGTCTGGACCCAATTGCAAAAGCAGGGCATGAAGTCGGATGTCTCTTGGGAGAAGAGCGCCGAACGTTATGTTGCCCTGTATTCAAGCCTCGTCTCGAAAGGCATGAGCTAAAATGATCAAGTCTGTTCCCACCACGCCCTATCAGGACCAGAAACCCGGCACGTCGGGCCTGCGCAAGAAGGTTCCCGTCTTCCAGCAGCCGAACTACGCGGAGAATTTCATCCAGTCGATCTTCGATTCGCTGGAAGGCTATCAGGGCAAGTGCCTGGTCATCGGCGGCGACGGACGCTACTACAATCGCGAGGTCATCCAGAAGGCGATCAAGATGGCCGCCGCCAACGGCTTCGGCAAGGTCATGGTCGGCAAGGGCGGCATTCTTTCGACGCCGGCTGCCTCCAACATCATCCGCAAATACAAGGCCTTCGGCGGCATCATCCTCTCGGCCAGCCACAATCCCGGCGGCCCGACCGAAGACTTTGGCATCAAGTACAACGTCAACAATGGCGGTCCGGCGCCGGAAAAGATCACCGACGCGATCTATGCCCGCTCCAAGGTGATCGAAAGCTACAAGATCGCCGACTTCGCCGACGTCAACATCGACCGCATCGGCAAGGAAGAACTGCCGGGCGGCATGATCCTCTCGGTCATCGACCCGGTCGAGGATTATGCCGCGCTGATGGAAGAGCTCTTCGATTTCGGCGCGATCCGCAATCTCATCAGCCTCGGCTTTCGCATCGCCTTCGACGCCATGAGCGCCGTGACCGGCCCCTATGCCAAGGAAATCTTCGAAAACCGCCTCGGCGCTCCCTCCGGCTCGGTGCGCAATTTCATGCCGCTTCCGGATTTCGGCGGCCATCATCCCGACCCCAACCTCGTTCATGCCAAGGAACTCTATGACGAGATGATGGGTGACGACGCACCGGATTTCGGCGCCGCTTCCGACGGCGACGGCGACCGCAACCTCATCATCGGCCGCGGCATTTTCGTCACCCCCTCCGACAGCCTCGCAATCCTTGCCGCCAACGCCAACCTGGCGCCCGGCTATTCCGGCGGCCTCGCCGGCATTGCCCGCTCCATGCCGACCTCGGGCGCGGCCGACCGTGTGGCTGAAAAGCGCGGCATCGGCATCTACGAGACCCCGACCGGCTGGAAATTCTTCGGCAATCTGCTTGACGCCGGCATGGCGACGATCTGCGGCGAAGAAAGTGCCGGCACCGGTTCGAACCACGTGCGTGAAAAGGACGGCCTCTGGGCCGTACTGCTGTGGTTGAACATCCTGGCCGTGCGCGGCGAGAGCGTCCAGGAAATCGTCACCCAGCACTGGCAGACATACGGCCGCAACTACTATTCGCGCCATGACTATGAAGGCGTCGACAGCGACGCCGCGAACGGCCTCGTGGACAATCTGCGCAGCCAGCTTTCCACCCTTCCCGGCAAGACCTTCGGCGACCTGACCGTCGAGAAGGCGGACGACTTTGCCTATCACGATCCGGTCGACAAATCGGTCAGCGAACATCAGGGCATCCGCGTCCTCTTCCAGGGCGGTTCGCGCGTCGTCTTCCGCCTGTCCGGCACCGGCACGTCTGGCGCAACCCTGCGCGTCTATATCGAGCGCTATGAGCCGGATTCGACTCGCCATAATATCGAGACGCAGGAAGCGCTCGCAGACCTCATCGCGGCCGCTGAAAGCATCGCCAACATTCGTGAGCGCACGGGACGCAACGAGCCGACCGTGATCACCTGATCCCGGGGGGCATATGGGGGGCAACAGTTCCGCACAGGGCGGCGCCATCGTCTTTGAAACGGGCGTCGAATTCGCTGTCTGGTCGCATCACGCAGCACAGGTCGATCTCTGCCTTTTCGATGATGACGGCAAGGAATATGCAAGGCTCCCCATGGCCCGCGACAGCGACCATGTCTTCCGCCTTTTCGTCGATGGACTGAAGGAAGGCGCACGCTACGGCTACCGTGCGGACGGTATCTATGCCCCGGACAACGGCCTCTGGTTCGATCCTTCGAAACTGCTGGTCGATCCCTATGCCAAAGAGGTCGACCGGCCGTTCCGCTATGACCCGCGCCTCGGCATCTTCGGCGAGGATACGCAGCACCTGATGCCGAAGGCGGTCGTCACCAAGGACGCGCCTGTCAAAATCCGAAAGCCGCTCTTCAAGCCGGGCGGCTTTATTTACGAGGTGGCCGTCAAGCCGTTCACCATCCTGCATCCGGACGTGCCGGAAGCTCAGCGCGGCACGGTCGCCGCTCTTGCCCATCCCTCCGTCGTCGCCCACCTGAAACGCATCGGCGTCGATGCCGTCGAGTTGATGCCGATCACGGCCTGGATCGATGAGCGGCATCTGCCGCCGCTTGGGCTGAGCAATGGCTGGGGCTACAATCCCGTCGCGTTCATGGCGCTCGATCCGCGTATCGTGCCCGGCGGCATCGCGGAGCTTAGCGATACCGTGGCGAAGCTGCATGAGGAAGGCATCGCCGTCATCCTCGATCTCGTCTTCAACCATACGGGCGAAAGCGATCGTTACGGCGCCACACTGTCGCTGCGCGGCATCGACAATCTCAGCTACTATCGCCATATGCCGGATCGGCCATCCGTGCTCGTCAACGATACCGGCACCGGCAATACGGTTGCCTGCGACCGGCCCTGCGTCCAGCGGCTCGTCATCGACAGCCTGCGCCATTTCGTCCGCAATGCCGGCATCGACGGCTTCCGCTTCGATCTGGCGCCGGTTCTCGGTCGCACTGAAAACGGCTTCGACCGGAACGGCACTCTGGCCGCGATCCTCGCCGACGACCTGCTCGCCGATCGTATCATGATCGCGGAGCCCTGGGATATCGGCCCCGGCGGCTATCAGCTCGGCAATTTCCCGGCACCGTTCCTGGAATGGAACGACCGTGCCCGCGACGACATCAGATGCTATTGGCGTGGCGACGACTGGAAGACAGGTTCGCTGGCGACCGTGCTGGCCGGCTCATCGAACATCTTTTCGGCCAACGGCGCAAAAGAGACCCGCAGCGTCAATTTCCTCGCAGCCCATGACGGTTTTACGCTCCTGGATCTCGTCTCCTATAGCGGCAAGCACAACGAGGCGAACGGCGAGAACAATCGCGACGGTCACAACGAAAACCATTCCTGGAACAACGGCGTCGAAGGCGAAACCGCCTATCCCGTCATCCGGGAGCGCCGCAAGGGCGATGTCAAAGCGCTCCTCTCCACCCTCTTTGCCAGCCGCGGCAGCGTCATGCTCACGGCCGGGGACGAAGGCGGGCGCACGCAGCACGGCAACAACAATGCCTATTGCCAGGACAACGAGATCACCTGGGTCGACTGGAAGCGGCTGGACGAGGAACTGATCGCCCACACCGCCTTCGTCGCCGCCCTTCGCCGCCGCTTCTCGGTCTTCTCCGAACTGGCCTTCTTCTCCGGTGACGGAGATGTGGAATGGATTTCACTATCCGGCGCGCCGATGACGACAGGCGAATGGGAAACGCCTTCGCTGTCCACCCTCGGCATGATCCTTGCGACCGACGACCGCTCCAGCCGCAAGAAAACCCGCCTCGCCATCCTGTTCAACCGCTCCGAACAGCATCAACTCTTTACGTTTCCCGCAGCCGGCGCAGCAGACTGGCTCCAGCTTCTGCCGGATGGCGCTCGAAAAGTCGGCGCTCGCGCCACCGTCGAGCCACGTTCGGTCACGTTTTTCGTGGAAAATTGATCCGCCAAACCCGCCCATACGAATCGTTATCGCAATCGTCACGAATGCGCGATAAGGCTTTGCGGCTACGGCTTTTTACGAGGAATGCATGGTCATGGAAATTTCGCTCTCGGAGGTCCGGGGGCTGGTCGGCACGGAAACAGGGTTGTCTGACTGGGTCCTTGTCGATCAGAAGATGATCGATGCCTTTGCCGAGGCAACCGGCGACCACCAGTTCATTCACGTCGATCCCGTCCGAGCGGCGGCCGAAAGCCCCTTCGGGGGAACCATTGCCCACGGTTTCCTGACGCTCTCGCTGCTGTCGACGATGAACTACAATTGCCTGCCCAAGGTTCGTGAGCAGACGATGGGCATCAATTACGGCTTCGACAAGGTCCGCTTCATGTCGCCGGTCAGGAGCGGCACCCGCATCCGCGGCCATTTCGTGCTCTCCGACGCCCGCTTCCGCGGCGCCGGCATGCTGATGACGACCTACGATGTCTCGATCGAAATCGAAAACGAGAAGAAGCCGGCACTGACCGCCCGCTGGATCACTATCATCCAGTTCGACCCAAAGGACCGGCCGGAAGACGCCTAAGGTTTTCTACGGGCCTTAATGGCTCGCGTCCTCGGCGCCTTCTGCAAGCAGCCCGAAGACATAGTCCGAGAACGACCGCCAGCATTCCACCCGGAACGTATCGTCCTCGGTGCGGAAGAGCACGATCTCGGCCTTGCCGAAGATCGTCCGCGAACAGGCACCTACCGGGAAAATCTCCAGCGAAAGGTCCTGCGGGCATCCTGCAGACAGCGTCGCCTCCGCGCCCGGTCCGGAAACGATGATGCCGACATTGCGGTGGGACACATCGACAGCCGAATGAAGAACACCGGCACCGGAAAGAAGCGCCGGAAGATCCGAGCCGGCCTCGTCAATAACGAGCCATTCGTCCGGTCCGAGCCAGAGTGCCGAACGCTCCCCGGCGCGGCCGGAAGTCTTCGGCTTCGTCGGCAAGGCGAGCCCCAGCAGGGACGAGAGCGCCGGGACGGATTCAGCCGGCGCGCGCAGCGAGAGACGGCTTGCGACCGGCGCCACCGTCAGGCGCACCGTCGCCGAACCGGCAAGGAGACCGGAGAGAGCGGGTTTGCGAATTGCGACCTCAGCCATGGATACGGCCTCCTTCCTTGTCAAAGAACACCAGATCCGTCACCTCGACCGGAATTGTCCGGTCCGGCATCGGCACATAAAGCGTCTCGCCCACCAGGTTCCGCCCGCCTTCGACCAGTGCAAAGGCAATCGAGCGGCCGCAATTTTCAGACCAGTAAGCCGAGGTCACATGGCCGAGCATCGTCATCGGCTTGGGCTGGTTCGGGTTGGCGACGATCTGCGCGCCCTCTTCCAGCACCAGCTTCGCATCCTTGGTCGCAAGACCGACAAGCTGCTTGCGGCCTTCCTTGACGAGATCGGGCCGCTTCAGACCGCGAATGCCGACGAAATCCGCCTTCTTCTTCGAGACGGCCCAGGAAAGCCCGGCATCGTCGGGCGTCACCGTGCCGTCCGTATCCTGGCCGACGATGATATAGCCCTTTTCGGCACGCAGAACATGCATGGTTTCGGTGCCGTAGACGCAGGCGCCAAGCGGCTCCGCATTGGCCCAGACCGCCTCCAGCACCGACTGGCCGTAATCGGCCGGCACGTTGATTTCGAAGCCCGTCTCGCCGGTGAAGGAGACGCGGAAGAGACGCGCCGGGATGCCTGCCACCGTGCACTCGGCGACACTCATATGCGGGAAGGCCTCGTTGGAAATATCGAGCCCCTCGACCAGGGGCGCCACGATTTCGCGCGCCTTCGGTCCCTGGACCGCGATCACGGCCCATTGTTCGGTCACGGAGGTCAGCCATACCTTCAGATGCGGGAATTCCGTCTGCAGGTAATCTTCCATATGGTTGAGCACGCGCGGCGCCCCGCCGGTCGTGGTCGTTACGTGGAAGCGATCGTCGGCGAGACGGCCGACGACGCCGTCATCGTAGATAAAACCGTCCTCCCGCAGCATGATGCCATAGCGGCATTTGCCCGGTTTCAGCGTATCCCAGGCATTCGTATACATGAGGTTCATGAACTCGGCCGCGTCAGGCCCGACGACCTCGATCTTGCCGAGCGTCGAGGCATCGAAAATGCCCGCCACCTCGCGCGCCGTGCGGCATTCGCGGGCAACGGCCTGATGCATCGTTTCGCCGGCGCGGGGGTAGAACCAGGCACGTTTCCAATTGCCGACGTCTTCGAAGACGGCGCCTCTGGCCTCTTCCCAGGCATGCAGCGGCGTCTTGCGCGCGGGGTCGAACAGGGCACCGCGCGAATGCGAAATCAGCGCACCGTAAGTGACTGGCGTATAGGGCGCGCGGAAGGTGGTGAGGCCCACCTGCGGAATATCCTTGCCGAGCGTTTCGGCGGCAATCGCCAGGCCGTGCATGTTGGAAAGCTTGCCCTGGTCGGAAGCCATGCCGTTCGTCGTGAAGCGCTTGATATGCTCGATCGAATGCATGCCTTCGCGCACCGCAAGGCGGATATCCTTGGCGCAGACATCGTGCTGGAAATCGATGAAAGCCTTGGCATTCGTCTCCGGCCCGGCGCCCTCGGCAGCGCCGATCATGCCGCCGGTCCAGTCGAAAGCCTGCTCGACGGCAACGGCGATCTTGCTGCCGGCTTGCCTGCCGACGGCTCGCGCCATCAGCTCGCCGGCTGCGAGCGCCTCCTCGACCGTCTGCTGCAGGCCGTCCGTTCCGTTGCAGGCACCGACGGACAGGCAATCCTGCGCATAGGTGCCCGGCAGGAAACGCTGCGTCCCGGCATCGAAGGCAACCTTGCCCCGCGACTGCGAGAAGAGATGCACGGAAGGCGTCCAGCCGGCGCAGACGAGCAGCGCGTCGATGCTGATCTTGCGGGGCGAACCGCCACCATTGCGTGCCACCGTCATCGACGAGACACGCAGCGCACCCGACGTATTGACCACCGATTGCCCGGTCAGCACATCGATGCCGAGCGCACGGGCCTCCGCCAGCACCGCTTGACCCGGCGTCTGCCTCGTATCGACGATCGCGGCAATCGAAACACCTGCCCGCTTCAGATCGAAGGCGGCCTCGTAAGCGGAATCGTGAGCGGTGTAGATGCCGACCTTGCGGCCAACCGCGACACCATAATGATTGAGATACATCCGCCCGGCCGAGGCGAGCATGATGCCCGGCCGGTCGTTGTTCGGAAACACCATATGCCGCTCGATGGCGCCGGTCGCCAGCACGACGCGTTTGGCGCGCACCTGCCACAACCGCTCACGCGGCAGATCGCGGCCGGGGCGGGCGAGATGGTCGGTGACGCGTTCGACGAGGCCGACGAAATTGTGGTTGTAATAACCGAAGGCCGTCGTGCGTGTCAGAACCTCGACATTCTCCATGGCCCTCAGCTGCGCCAGGGTCTTCTGTACCCAGGCATAACCATCGAGCCCGTCGACTTTCACACCAGTATCGAAGCGCAGCGCACCACCCGCCTCCGCTTGCTCGTCGCAGAGGATGACCTTTGCACCGGCCTCGGCGGCGGCGAGCGCTGCCGAAACCCCGGCAATGCCGGCGCCGACGACCAGCACGTCGCAATGGGCGTAACGGTTGGCATAGTGGTCGGGATCGTCTTCCGTCGGCGCAACGCCAAGGCCGGCCGCCCGGCGGATCATCGGCTCGTAGATGCGCTTCCACGCGGCCCGCGGCCACATGAAGGTCTTGTAGTAGAAGCCTGCTGCGAAGAAGGGCGAGAAGAGGTCGTTGACCGCACCGACATCGAAGGAAAGCGACGGCCAGCGGTTCTGCGACTTCACGATCATGCCATCGAAGACTTCCTGCACGGTCGCCCGCACATTGGGCTGTTTGCGGGCGCTGTCGCGCGCGACATCGATCAGCGCATTCGGCTCTTCGGCGCCGGCCGAAAGAATGCCGCGCGGTCGATGATATTTGAACGAGCGGCCGACAAGATGCACACCGTGTGCAATCAGCGCCGAGGCAACGGTATCGCCTTCAAGCGCGGTATAGCTCTTGCCGTCGAAGGTGAAACGCGCGGTCCTTGCGGGCGTCAGCCGGCCCTTGCCGGCGATACGGTTCGCGCCGCTCATTGCGCCTCTCCTTCTGCATTTTCAGAAACGACAGCTTCATGGGTCTCGACCGGCGCATGCGGCTTCGCCGCCGGCCCGATGTTTGGCTTTGGCTCGCCGGCCTTGTAGGTCACGATGAACTTGTCGCTCACGGTATCGCGCGCCGCGTTGAAGAAGCGTCCGCAGCCGTGCATGTGCCGCCAGCGCTCGAAGATCAGGCCTTTCGGATTATCGCGCAGGAAGAAATATTCCTCGAATTCCTCGTCCGAAATCGAAGCGATATTGGCCGGCCGGGCGATGTGGGCGTCGCCCGCGCCGCGGAATTCGAGCTCCGAACGCTCTTCCTGACAGTAAGGGCAGTAGATCAGCAGCATGATGTCCTCGTGTCAGTGCGCAACGGCAGCGGCAGCTGCCTCGTCGATCAGGCGGCCGGTGCGGAAGCGCTCCAGCGTCAGCCCGGCATTGAACTTGTGCGGTTCGTCGCGGGCGATCAGATGGGCAAAGAGATTGGCCGAGCCAGGTGTCGCCTTGAAGCCGCCGGTGCCCCAGCCGCAATTGACGTAAAGCCCCGGAACCGGCGTCTTCGACTGGATGGCCGAACGGTCGGGCGTATTGTCGACGATACCCCCCCATTGGCGCATCATCTTCACGCGGCGGAACATCGGGAAGAGCTCGCAGATCGCATCGAGCGTATGCGTGATGATCTGCAAGCCGCCGGTCTGGGAATAGGAATTATACTGGTCCGTGCCGGCGCCGATCACGAGTTCACCCTTGTCGGATTGCGAAATATAGGCATGCACCGTGTTCGACATGACGACGCAGGGGAAGATCGGCTTCAGCGGCTCGGAAACCAGCGCCTGCAGCGGGCTTGATTGCAGCGGCACCCGCACGTCCGCCATCTTCATGACCGTCGTCGTGTGGCCGGCAGCCGACACGCCGATCTTCTTCGCGCCGATGAAACCCCTGTTCGTCTCCACGCCGGTCACGCGACCGTCGGGACCGCGGCGGATACCGGTCACTTCGCAATTCTGGATAATGTGGACGCCGCGATCGGACGCCGCACGCGCATAACCCCAGGCAACCGCATCGTGGCGCGCCGTACCGCCCCGGCGCTGCAGGGCGGCCCCATTGATCGGGTAACGCGCCGTCGCCGAAATATCGAGCGGCGGGCAATAAGCCTTGGCCTGTTCCGGCGTCAGCCATTCATTGTCGATGCCGTAGAGCCGGTTGGCATGGATATGCCGCTTGAAGCTCTGCATGTCGTGAACATTATGCGACAGCATCATCACGCCGCGCGGCGAATACATGACATTGTAGTTGAGCTCCTGCGACAGCCCTTCCCAGAGCTTCATCGAGTGCTCGTAAATGTGCATGCTCTCTTCATAGAGATAGTTGGAGCGGATGATGGTGGTGTTGCGGCCGGTGTTGCCGCCGCCGAGCCAGCCCTTTTCCAACACCGCCACATTGGTAATGCCGTGCTCCTTGGCGAGGTAATAGGCCGCGCCGAGCCCGTGGCCGCCCCCGCCGATGATGACGACGTCATATTCGGGTCGCGGCTCCGGCGAGGTCCACTGCTTTTCCCAGCCCCTGTGCCCGCGCAGAGCCTCCCGCGCTACGGCAAAAACCGAATATTTCCGCATCCGCCATCATCTCCTTCAGGCAAAGGCATTTTCGTCGTGGCCATACAAATCGCAAATCGAATTGCGGCACAACGGTTCTTTTGCGACGTGAAAGAGCTTTTGTTTTGACACGACGGGCAGCATGACGCGTCCATTGCGCTATCGGCCTTTCGCAGGTGCGGCATAACCCTTTTCTCACCCAACAGGGCAGGCAGAACGGGCCTGCTGTAAATGTTAGTATCCCCTCATGTGGGGTGGAAAATGTCGGGTTGGCGCAGTTTATGGATCGCGGGCATCTGCTTCGCGCTGTCAGGCGCGTGGCCTGCGCTCGCCGCTGAACCCGTCGGCCAGGCCACCCTCATCAGGACCGAAGTAACGGGACAGGGCGGGCCGATCGTCGTCAATGACGAGGTCCACCGGGACGAGCGCATCCGCACCTCCCAATCGGGGCTCGGCCAGTTCATCTTCCGTGACGGCACCAAGCTTGCCGTCGGCTGGGGTTCGTCGGTCGTGATCGACAAATATGTCTTCGACGATTCCGACTCCGTCAGACGCCTCTCCATCAAGGCCGCCAAAGGCACGTTCCGCTGGGTGAGCGGCAATTCGAAATCCTCCGCCTATCAGATCCAGACCCCGGCCGGCACGATCGGCGTGCGCGGCACGGCTTTCGATTTTTATGTCGGCCCTGACGGCACGACGGCCGTCGTATTGCTGAACGGCGCGGCGAGTTTCTGCGGTCCGGGCGGCTGCCGGCAATTACAGCAGCGTTGCGATTGCGTCATTGCACGGCCGAACGGCAACATGACGGATGCACGACCTGTCAACACCAGGGTGCTGCAGACATTGGGCAATCAGCGCGCCCTTCCCTTCCTCTCCGGCAATCAGAGTTTGACAGGCGGCCTCGGCCTGCTCGGCGGCTGCCGGATGGCCTCGGTTGAGCCGGAGCGCAAGGATCGTCTGCGCCGGGAACCACAGGCACCGGAGCCCGCCCCACAGCCCCGGCAGCAGCCCCAGAAACAGGATGATCCGCCAAAGCAGCGACCGGAAAAGCCGCACCATGACAAGCCGCATCATGACAAGCCGAAAGGCGGCTGGCACGACAAACATGACAATCGTGGCTGGAAGGATAAGCACGACCGAAACCACCACCATGACGGCTACGGAAAACCGGACCGGCACGACGCACCTGGCAAGCCGGGCGTGGCAGGAGGCGGGGATCGCGACCATGATCGGGATCAGGGCCGAAATCGCGGATGGGGCGGAAACGGAAGCCGGGACCGCAGTCGCTGAGCGACTATTCGACGGCACGCTTTTCCGTCAGGCCGATTTCCTCCCGGAAATGATCGTTCCTTCCCGAAATGCTCTCGTAGAATTCCGTGAGACCGGGCAGCACCTGTAGCCCGGCGAGCCTGGCTGCGCCGATCAGCTTGCGGCTGTTTCTCGAACGCTCGCGCAAGGCGCCCATCACCTCCTCATGGACGAGATGCAGGGCGCCGAATTCCGGCGAGGCCGCGACCTTCTCGTCGCCGACCACGGCGAAGATCTGCGTCCGGCTGCTCTTTCCCTTGAGCGGAACAGCGCCAGCCTCCAGAAGCGCCGCCCCGTTCTGCGCCCGCGCCGTGCTGTCGGAGATGAGGATATCGAACCCGACGTCCTTGCAGCAGGATTCGATGCGCGCCGCGACATTCACGGCATCGCCGACCGCCGAATAGTTGAAGCGTGTCTTCGCGCCCATGTTGCCGACACAGGCAAGGCCGGTATGGATGCCGATGCCGATCCGCACCTGCCGGCCGCTGCCGAAACCGAAAGCATCTCGAGCGTTGAGTTCGGCGAGCGTCTCACGCATGGCAAGCGCCGCCCGGAGCGCCTTGGCCGCGTGGTCCGAAACATCGACCGGGGCATTCCAGAAAGCCATGATGGAATCACCGATGAACTTGTCGAGCGTTCCCTCGTTCCCCACGACATGACGGCTGAGCGCATCGAGCAGCGTATTCAAGAACTGGACGACGGCAATCGGCGTCAGTCTTTCGCTGATCTCGGTGAAATTGCGCACGTCGACAAACATCATGGTCAGCTCGCGCTCGTCTCCGCCGAGCTTCAGCGCGTCGGGCGTATGCTCGATCCGGTGCAGCAGCGAGGGCGAAAGATAGTGGCCGAAAGCGCGCCGCACCTCCCGCCGCTCCCGGTCTATGACAAGGATGCGGAAAGATGTTGCCGCAAAATGCGTGATGGAACCGCTGACGATCGGCGCCAGCGGATCGAAGAGCAGGCCGGCATAGAGAAAGCAGAACCACGAGGCGGCAAGCGCCATCGCGGTGATTGCCAGGCCACAGACCAGCGCCACGGCCGGGCTGACGAAGGTGGTGATGATGACGAGCAGGAGGCCGAGCACGGCAATAGAGACGATCTCCAGCCCGTCGGCCCAGTCCGGCCGTGACAGGTAGCGGCCGGAAAGGATCTGCTCGACAGTCTGCGCCTGCAGCGAAACACCTGGCACGTTTTCGCCGAGCGCGGTGGTGCGAATATCCTGCAGCCCGACTGCCGAAGTGCCAATGAAGATGATGCTGCCTTCGATCTGCGCGGCGACATCGGGAGCCACTCCGCCGGCGGCAAGCAGCTTTCCGGCCGAGACATAACGCTCTGCCCGGTTCGGCGTCACATAGAGCCAGATCTCCCCGGCAGCCGTCAGCGGAACGATGAAATCGCCGATCTTCGCGGAGGTGATGATCCCCGCCCGGTCGGGCGCCCCAGCCAGTAGATAGGTCGAGGCACCCTGCGCGACACGCAACGCCTCGATCGCAAGATTGGGATAAAACTGCTCGCCGTCGCTGAGGAAGAGCGGCACCGCGCGCACGACGGATGAGGGACTGCCGGGATTGAGACTGACATGGCCAAGCCCTGCGGCATTCGCCTCCAGCCCCGGCCGAAGCGGGGTCGAAGCGTCAAGATGCGGAGGTGCGCTGAGCGGGCTTTCGCCGGTAAAGGCGAAGCCCGCCTTTACCGGCGGCTTGTAGTTGCCCGCATTGGAAAGGCCGAAGCCGAGAACCACGGGCTTTCCTTCGATCGATTGTGCAAAGATCGCGTCGTTGTCGGGCAATTGCGCTGCCAGCGACGGATCGATCCCTTCCACCTCCCGAAGGACGTTGCGTGGGGACATCCGGTCGGGCTCGGCGAAGATGACGTCAAAGGCAATGGCCGCCGCGCCCATCCCGGAGAGACGATCGACCAGCATGGCCAGCCTGTCGCGCGGCCACGGCCACTGCCCGAATTCCCGCAGGGAAGCCTCGTCGATATCGACCACGCGGACCGGCATCGTCTCGAAGCGGCGCGGCACGATGCGCTGATACTCGTCGAAGGTAACGTCGCGGACCTGCCTCAGCACGGGCGGATCGCCTGCCCGGAACATGGTAAGCGCGGCCACAATGGTCAGGCCGATCAGCACACCGATCTGCTGCAATCGCGTCATGCGGTCCCGCCTCCCCTCGAGCCGGCTCCGGGAGCCATCCCGTTGCGGGCAGGCTACGCCTGTTTGAAGCCAAAGACCATTCGCTCATGTTCACAAGCTGAAAAACAAAAAGGAGGCGCTGCAGAATCCTGTGACCGGCGCCGGCCGGGCATCGTCGCTGCGATGTAGCTGCAACACGGCTGGAATTACGTCCAGATTTGGTCCTGGCTTTCGGCTCGACCGTTGAGCACCGGTCTTGCCGCGCGTGCGGCGAAATGGTTCTGTCTCTTTGGGGACGTTAACAATTCGATCGATCTCGAGGGGATGAGCCATGGCAGATCCGCAAGGAGCAACCACGGCAACAACTGCGCAAAATGCGGCCTCGGCTGCCCGCAGAAGCGGCTATTGGCTGATCGCCGTCGTGCTGGCGATGCTGGCCGGGCTGCCGCTCGCCGTCTGGCTCGACATCAGCGATCTGTCCGAGAGCGCCCTGCGCCGGCAGGCGCGGGACATGAGTTCGCTCGTAACCAGCATACGCTCCTACTATTCGGCAAATGTCGTCGGTCGGGTGCTCGCCGCCCATCAGGCGGGCGACGTCAGCAGCACGGTCGT
The DNA here is from genome assembly GCF_042656325.1 of Rhizobium sp. GCM10022189. Lineage (NCBI taxonomy): Bacteria > Pseudomonadati > Pseudomonadota > Alphaproteobacteria > Hyphomicrobiales > Rhizobiaceae > Rhizobium > Rhizobium sp. GCM10022189. The sequence continues at coordinate 208,889 of NZ_JBHSOR010000004.1, read as the reverse complement.
CTCGCACAATTATGCCAATATTCCAGGCGCCATACCGCTGCCCGCCACGCTTTCGCTGGAACTCGGCGACGTTATCAAGGAACAGCAGGCCAACATCACCTATCGTTTCCTCTCCGACCTGCCTTTCAGGAATCGCGCACCCCACGATCTCGACGGTTTCGAGACGGCCTCGCTCGCATCCCTGCGCGCCAATTCGAGCCAGACTCTGACCGATCTCACCCGTGTCGGGTTTACCGATACGCTGCGGCTCATCACGCCCGTGATCATGGGCCAGGCCTGCGTCGCCTGTCACAATACGCACCCTGAAAGCCCGAAAAAGGACTGGAAGATAGGCGACGTGCGCGGCATCCAGGAAGTCATCATCCGCCAGCCCTATGCGAGCAACGTCCTCGCGTTCAAATATCTGCTCTGCTACTTCCTCTTCGTCGCCATCATCGGCATCAGCTTCGTCGTTCTGCAGCGCCAGCAGACGCGCGTCATCCACAGCGCAAACCGCGATCTCGAGGCTGCAAACGAGTTCCTCGCCAGCGTTTCCCTGAAGATTTCGCGCTATCTCTCGCCGCAGATCTACAAGAGCATCTTCAGCGGACAGAAGGACGTGGTCGTCCATACCGAGCGAAAGCGCCTGACGATCTTCTTCTCCGACATCAAGGATTTCACTGCCACGACCGAGCGCCTGCAGCCGGAAGCGCTGACCGAAATGCTGAACGAATATCTGACCGAAATGTCCACGATTGCGCTCAAACACGGCGGCACGGTGGACAAGTTCATCGGTGATGCCATGCTCGTCTTCTTCGGCGATCCGGAAACCAAGGGAGCGGAAGAAGATGCCAAGGCCTGCCTGCGCATGGCCGTAGACATGCAGCGCCGGCTCGGCGAATTGAAGGAGAGATGGCGCCGGAACGGCACCGAAGAGCCCTTCGTGGTGCGCATGGGCATCAACAGCGGCTATTGCAATGTCGGCAATTTCGGCAGCAGCGACCGCATGGACTATACGATCATCGGCGCGGAAGCGAACCTGGCCGCGCGCCTGCAATCGATCGCCCAGGGCGGCGAGATCGTCATCAGCTACGAAACCTACGCGCTGGTGAAGGATATTGTCGATGCCCACCCCCTGCCGCCGATCACGATGAAGGGCATCCAGCGGGAGATCGTACCCTACGCCGTGGACGGGCTGATGCTGGGCGCCGATCACAAGAGCCGCGTCTTGAGCGAACACCTGGCGGGCCTCGACCTGCATCTGGACATGGCGCGGCTTGAGCCGGCCGACCGCTCCCGCGTCATCGCCGCGCTGAAGGAAGCAATCGCCGCCCTGGACGAAACCAGGACCGAGACGGCGCATTCCTAGCGTCGCAAGGGCATTCACGGGATTTTTCAGCCCGATCGCATATCCCGTATGGACTTCATTCCGTCGATCTGGTATCCCGCATCACCAATCGCAAGGCTGCGGCCGCGCGAACGTTATTTTTTTGCCCCAGGCGCTGCGCCGCCTTTCGGCATCAACCAAACCAAAGGAACGTGATTCTCGTGCAGGTACTTGTCCGCGATAACAATGTCGACCAGGCTCTCCGCGCTCTCAAGAAGAAGATGCAGCGCGAAGGCATTTTCCGCGAAATGAAGATGCGCGACTACTACGAAAAGCCGTCGCAGAAGCGTGCTCGCGAAAAGGCTGAGGCTGTTCGTCGTGTTCGCAAGCTGGCCCGCAAGCGCGCTCAGCGCGAAGGTCTGGTTGCACGCTAAGGCGGTGCCGTCGTTTTTTCGACGTTTTCAGATGCATGTGTGGCGGGGGCGATAGGTTTCGCCGCCGCCTTTTTAGTTTGCCGCTGAAGATTGCATATCCGCCTCGCCGGATATGATGCATGGGGAAAGCGAGCCCGAATGGCTGTCATGAACTTCTATCCGTCCCGCTCCTTGCGTTCGCAGAAATCCGTCATACTTGCCTCGCTGGCGCTTGCCGCTGCGCTTGGCCTTGCCGGCTGCGAAACGACCAATACATCCGATGCCGTGATCCGCATCGACAAGGCGCAGGGCTCCCAGGAAAACATCGCATCGCTGACGGCGGTCATCAACGCCAATCCGCGCGATCCCGAGGGCTACAATGTCCGTGGCTCGGCTTACGGCCGCGCCGGCGAATTCCGCAAGGCGCTCGACGACTTCAACACCGCGCTGCAGCTCAACCCGCGCTTCTTCCAGGCCTATGCAAACCGTGCGCTGGTCTATCGCAACATGGGCCAGCAGCCGCAGGCGATCGCCGATTACAATGCCGCCCTGCAGATCAATCCGAGTTATGATGTCGCCTATATCGGCCGCGGCAACGTCTACCGCATGGCCGGCCAGGACGATCAGGCCTTCAACGATTTCTCACGCGCGATCCAGCTCGGCACGACGGATGGTCGCGCCTATCACAATCGCGGCCTGATCTATCAGAAGCGCAATCAGCAGGATAAGGCGATCGACGATTTCTCCAAGGCAATCTCGCTCTCGCCGAATTCGCCCGAACCCTATAACGGCCGCGGTATTTCCTATATCGCCCTGAATGACGACGACAACGCGTTCGCCGACTTCAACCACGCGATCGAACTCAACGGCAACCTCGCCGAATCCTGGGCAAACCAGGCTCTCGTCTACGAGCGCCGCGGCGAGAAGGACAAGGCGATCCGCTCCTATCGCCATGCTGTCGGCCTCGATCCGAAGTACCAGCCGGCCCGGGATGGACTTGCCCGTGTCGGCGGCACCACCGGCTGACGGATGATTGGCAAGAGGCGGCGACGATGGCAGCGAAACGGCATGTGATCATCGTCGGCGCCGGCATCATCGGCGCCTCGATTGCGTGGCATCTCGCTCGCAAGGGCGCAGCAGTCACCGTCATTGGCGAAGAACGCGGCGGCGTGGCGACGCCTTGCTCCTTCGCCTGGATCAACGCCAGCTGGGGCAATCCCGAATTCTATTTCCATTTCCGCCGCCGGGCGATGGCCGAGTGGAAGCGGCTGGCCCGCGAACTGCCCGGCCTGCCGCTCGCCTGGTGCGGCAGCCTCTCCTGGGATATGCCGGCAGCCGATCTTGAAACCTATGCCGATGAGTACGGCCGGTGGGGCTACGGCATCAGCCGGCTGAACCGGGAAGAAAGCGCGCTGCTCGAACCCGGCCTTGGCGAATATCCCGATTTCGCCCTCCATGTGGCAGAAGAAGGCGCGGTCGAGCCTGTCGCCGCCGCGCGTTTGCTGCTTGCGGATGCCGAAGCGCGCGGCGCCGCGTTCGTTCATGCCACGGTCAACGGACTGCTGCAGAGCGCCGGACGAATCGTCGGCGCCGTGACATCGGAAGGCGTACTTGAAGCCGATCATGTCGTGCTGGCCGCAGGCGCAGGTTCGGTTCCGATCGCAGCCTCCGCGGGAGTGACATTGCCGCTCTCCACCCCGGCCGGCCTGATCGTGCATTCCCGCCCCGTCTCGAAACGCTTGAACGGCCTCGTCATGACGCCGCATCTGCACATGCGCCAGACGGCGGAAGGCCGGATCATCGCCGGCTCGGATTTCGCCGGCGGCGATCCCGGCGAAGATCATCGGGCAAGTGCGGCGGACCTCTTCGCCCGTGTAAAGGCGACCCTCATCGACAATGCCGATCTGAAACTCGATTTCTTCACCGTCGGCTATCGCCCGACACCGGCTGACGATTTTCCCATCATCGGAAATGCCGGCCGGCCCGGTCTCTATGCCGCGGTGATGCACTCCGGCGTTACGCTTGCTCCGCTAGCGGGCCTGCTTGCTGCCGACGAACTTGTGTCAGGCCAGAGTGACGAAAGCCTCGGACCCTTCCGGCTGCAGCGCTTCGCCGACGCAGGATAACCCATAAAAATCGACGATTTTGCACCTGACTATTTTAGTAGGTTGCAACGCAATGCCCCGGCCCCTAACATGACCCTGCTTTGATAGCGGGCTATTGGGCGATACGAGTGTGAGGGCGTTGGCGATTGATGCGGATTCTTGCTTTCGTTAGACCCTGCGAAACCGAGCTTCCCCAGCATCAAGGCCCGGCAGTCCGGAGGCGGCATCGATGAGGTTCGCCGCACGTCTTTTTCCGAAAGCTTCGATCGGAACCTATCTCGTCGCCATGGCCGTGGCGATCGCGCTGCCGATCTTCGCTTTCGTCGCCCTTCTGCTGATGCAGCTGGAAGACAACCAGCGATCTACGCTCAAGCGCGAAACCGCGCAGGATGCGCTCGCCCTCTCACGCACGATCGACCGCCAGCTGCAGGATATGGCGACGACGCTGCGCCTGCTGTCCTCCTCGCCGGAGCTGGAAAGCGGCGACTACGAATCTTTCTACAATCGCACCGAAACAGCGCTGCGCGGCGATACGCTTTATGTCATCGCCGTCGACAGGACCGGGCAGCAGTTTCTGAACACCCGTCGCCCCTTCGGCACGCCGCTTGGCAAGACGACGAACATCGCGGCCCTCGAAGCGGCGATGAAGTCCGGCCGTATCGAAGCCTCCGATGTCTTCAAGGGCGTAACGAGCGGCATGTGGGTCTATAACGTCACCCTGCCGCGAGACGAAGATCCTGTCGCCGCATTGATCATTACCCAGAATGCGAACGACCTCGCCAAACTCGTCACCACGGAGGGCCTTGCCTCCGGCTGGTCGGCGGCGGTGATCGATCAGGGCGGCCATGTCGTAGCAAGCCGCGGCCCTGCCAATCTGCAGCCGGGCGAACCTTTCGACCCGCGCATCCTGCCTTCGCTCGTCGCCTCCAGCGGCGTCTTCGAAGACAGCGATATTCTCCCGCATGCCCTGCTGGGTTATGCGCAGATTCCCGGCTGGTCCTGGAAGACCGTCGTATGGGGACCGATCGCCACCGCGCAGGCGCCGATCCTCAGCACCTGGCGCTTCCTGCTGATCGGCGGTCTCGTGCTGCTGCTGGTTGCCGTGCTCGCCACCTATGCGGTCGGCCGCCAGGTCCGCTCCACGATCCGCGAGATCGCCGACATGGCGAACCGGCTCGGCGACGGCCATATCGTCTCGCCGGTCGAAACCAGCGTCATCGAGGCCAATCAGGTGGCGATTGCGCTTTCCAACGCCTCTTTCGATCGCAGCCAGAGTGAAGACCGGCTTCGCTTCGTCATGCATGAGCTGGTTCATCGCACCAAGAACCTGCTGACGCTCGTTCTCGCCATGATGCGCCAACTTTCCAAACAATCCAACAGCGTCGAGACATTCCGGCTGGCGGTCGCCCATCGCCTTGAAGGGCTTGTACGTTCGATCGAGCTGCTGACGGGCGAACAATGGTCCGGGGTCTCGCTGCATCGTGTCATCGATATACATCTCCAGGCTTTCCCGCAGGCCCGCGAGCAGGTGGAAATCGATGGCGCCGACTTTATCCTCAAGCCCGACGCCGTACAGAATCTCGGCCTGGCGCTGCACGAGCTCGCCACCAATTCGGTAAAATACGGCGCGCTCTCCGTGCCACAGGGACGTGTGCGCTTCGAATGGCAGCCGATAGAAGATGACATGCTGCGTTTCACCTGGACTGAAAGCGGCGGCCCACCGGTCAAACCGCCGGCACGCACCGGTTTCGGCACCACCGTCATCAAGGCGCATGCCGCTTCGGCTTTCCGCGGCACGGTCGATGTCGATTTCCGCCCGGAGGGTCTCGTCTGGATCCTCACCGCCCAGCGCGGGATGATGGAGCGCGAGTAGCCCAGCCGGAACAATCACGGCAACCGCCCGTTTCGAGCAGGTCGTTCGAAAGGAGAAGGACCATGTTCGGGAAAACCGTGAATGCCGCGGCGGTCGTTTCGGCTGCGGCCTGGGCCGGTTCGGCCGCAGCGCGGTGATAAATGAAAAACCCGCCGAAGCGGGTTTTCATCAGTGGGCGATTGCCTTGTTGATCTCTTCCGTCACCTTCTTGGCGTCGCCAAGCAGCATCATCGTGCCGTCCTTGTAGAAAAGCGTGTTGTCGATGCCGGCGTAGCCCGAGCCGAGCGAGCGCTTGACGAAGAGGCAGGTCTTGGCCTTGTCGACGTCAAGGATCGGCATGCCGTAGATCGGCGAGGTCTTGTCGTCACGCGCCGCCGGGTTGGTGACGTCGTTGGCGCCGATGACATAGGCGACATCGGCCTGGGCGAATTCCGAGTTGATGTCCTCAAGCTCGAAGACTTCGTCATAGGGCACGTTGGCCTCTGCAAGCAGCACGTTCATATGGCCCGGCATGCGTCCGGCGACCGGATGGATCGCGTATTTCACTTCCACGCCGTTCTTCTTGAGATTGTCGGCGAGTTCGCGCAGCGCATGTTGTGCCTGCGCCACCGCCATGCCGTAACCGGGCACGATGATGACTTTCGAGGCATTCGCCATCAGATAGGCCGCATCCTCGGCCGAACCGAGCTTGACCGTCTTGTCCGAGCTATCCGCCGCGCCGCCACCCGTCTCGCCGCCGAAACCGCCGAGGATGACGGAGATGAAGGAACGGTTCATGCCCTTGCACATGATGTAGGACAGGATGGCGCCCGACGAGCCGACCAGCGCACCGGTGATGATGAGCGCCAGATTGCCGAGCGTGAAGCCGATGCCGGCAGCAGCCCAGCCCGAATAGGAGTTCAGCATCGACACGACGACGGGCATGTCGGCGCCGCCGATCGGCACGATCAGCAGCACGCCGAGTGCCAGCGACAGCGCAACGATCGCCCAGAAATCGAAATGGCTCTCGGTCGCAGCAAGCCCAATGACGAAGAGCACGATCAGCACCAGCAGGGCGATATTGATCAGATGCCGGAAGGGCAGCAGGATCGGCTTGCCGGACATGCGCCCGTCGAGCTTCAGGAAGGCGATGATCGAACCGGTGAAGGTCAGCGCGCCGATCGCCACGCCGATCGCCATTTCGATGCGCGCTTCGGTATGGATCTGGCCGATCTCGCCAATGCCGAACGAACCCGGCGTGTAGAGCGCCGATGCGGCGACCAGTACCGCGGCAAGGCCGACCAGCGAATGAAAGCCGGCGACGAGCTGCGGCATCGAGGTCATGGCGATGGTGCGGGCAATATAGGCGCCGGCACTGCCGCCGATGGCAAGGCCGAAGATGATGAGCACGAAGCCGCCGAAGTTCGGCGTCGCCAGCACCAGCGTCGTGAGGATCGCGATGCCCATGCCGATCATGCCGTAAAGATTGCCCTTGCGGCTGGTGGCGGGATGCGAGAGGCCGCGCAGCGCCAGGATGAAGAGGACGCCGGAGATGAGATAGAGGAAGGCTGCGATATTGGTCATGCGTGCGGCCTCACTTGTCCTTCTTGCGGTACATCGCCAGCATGCGCTGCGTGACGAGGAAGCCGCCGAAGATATTCACCGAGACCAGCACGAGGGCCACGAAACCGAAACCGGTCGCAAGCCCGCTGGTCGAAATGCCGACCGCAAGCAGCGCGCCGACGACGATGACCGAAGAGATCGCGTTTGTGACAGCCATCAGCGGCGTATGCAGCGCCGGCGTCACCGACCAGACGACATAATAGCCGACGAAGATCGACAGCACGAAGATCGCGAACTGGAAGACGAAAGGGTCGATCGCCCCGCCGGTTGCGGCACTTGCCGCTTCCGGTGCCTGGGCTGCCGCAGTGATGACTGCGGTGACGGCCTGGTCGAGCTGCTCCAGCGCCTTGTCCATTGCTTCACTGGCCATCAGTTATCCCCCTTCTTGGCGCCGCCGAATGCCGGATGAACGACGTCGCCCGCATAGGTCAGCATCGTCGCCTTGACGAGCTCGTCCTCAAGGTTGAGCACGACCGATTTCGTTTCCTTGTTCACCATCGTCTCCAGGAAGGTGACGAGGTTCTTGGCGTAGAGCGCAGAAGCGCTGGCCGCCACGCGGCCCGCCATGTTCGCAAAGCCGATCACCTTCACGCCTTCGACATCGGCGATCTCACCGGCCACGACGCCTTCGATATTGCCGCCGCGCTCGACCGCGAGATCGACAGCGACCGCACCCGGCCTCATCGCGGCCAGCATGGCGCGTGAGACAAGCCGCGGCGCCGGACGGCCGGGAATGAGGGCCGTGGTGATGACGATATCCTGCTTGGCAATATGTTCGGCCACGAGTGCCGCCTGCTTCGCCTGATAGTCGGCAGACATTTCCTTGGCATAACCGCCGGCCGTTTCCGCCGCCTTGAACTCGTCGTCCTCGACGGCGATGAATTTCGCGCCGAGCGATGCAACCTGTTCCTTTGCCGCGGGGCGAACATCCGTTGCCGAAACGGCAGCACCGAGACGACGCGCCGTCGCGATCGCCTGCAGGCCGGCAACGCCCGCCCCCATGACGAAAACCTTGGCGGCAGGAACGGTGCCGGCCGCCGTCATCATCATCGGCATGGCGCGGTCATAGACGACTGCCGCCTCGATAACCGCCTGATAGCCTGCGAGATTTGCCTGCGACGAAAGCACGTCCATCGACTGTGCGCGGGTAATGCGCGGCATCAGCTCCATGGCGAAGGTGGAAAGGCCGGCGCGGGCCATCGCGGCGACCGCTTCGTCATTGCCATAGGGATCCATGATGGCGATGACGACAGCACCGGTCTTGTAGCCGGAAATTTCTCCTTCGTTCGGCCGGCGGACCTTGAGGATCACATCGGCGGACGCCGCATCTGCAAACGTGCCGATTGTGGCACCTGCGGCTTCGAATTCACTGTCCGGAATGCGCGACAGCGTTCCGGCGCCCGCTTCGACGACGACATCGAAGCCTAGCGACTTTATCTTTTTCACCGTTTCGACGGACGCGGCAACGCGCGTCTCATCGCCAGTGATTTCCTTTGCTACGAAAACGATATTGGCCAACTGCCCCCTCCTCCGGGTCAGCTGGACCGTCGCAGGCTGCTTGCCTGCGCGGGCCAAGCATCTACATCACAAAGTTCGGAAGACCTTGTCTTCCCGCGAGCCGTTCTAGCGGAGCAGGAAGATGCCGGCGACGAGGATGATGAGGAAGACGAGGATGCCGCCGAGGAAACCGGCGCCGCCGAAGAAACCGGCAGTCATGGCAAGCATCAGGGCGACAAGAACCATCGTTCCGTATTTCGTGCCGGTAATGAACATGTTGTAGGTCTTTTCATGTTCGCTGTAGTCCATCGGCGCGCCGGTCTCGACCGGTCCGGTATGATGTTCGGCCATGAATATCGTCTCCCTGAAATGCCTTAGCGCTACCTGATTCCCCCGCCTCGGCGAGGCAAATCCCCTACCCGCAGGGATTACACAATGACAGGCGAAAGCGCAATGCATGAGAATGCCGCAGGCGCGCCCCGCAGCAACCTCATCCGGACGAAAAGACGACCGCAACGGCCGGATGAAATGAGGTCACGCGACAGAGGCGGTTTTCGGCTGTCGCCCACGCCTCATCTGCGCTTACGGTCATCGCCTCTCGATCGCGAAGAAGGGGAAATCACAGCGGCAGATCGGTGCCAAGTTCGCCTGGCGGCACGAAACGCGCCGTCGGAATGATGGTGAGCGGCGGCAGCGTGTCGTTCGGATTGCGCGAAAACATCATGCGCTGCTCGCTCGCGCTGGAGATGAAGAAGGGGTAGCGCGTCAACAGCTTGCGTCCGACCTCGATCACATTCGTCGCCATCAGCGTCACGTCGACCCCGTAACTTTCCGCCAGTCGGCCGGGCACGATGGTATCGGCATAGAAGACCCGTTTGTAGAAAGCGGCATGCGGGGGCCGGACGGACTGAATAACGCGGTCGGCGCGGAAATACGCAGCCGCAACGATGGCGGGTCTGAGCGTCAGATAGGGGATCCATGGCATGTTGGCGGTGATCTCCGGATCGGCCGCGAAACGCGCCGGGTCGATCAAGGTCAGCCCGGCATCCAGAAGCTCATCCATCGCCTCAGGAAAGGCCTCTCCCGACCGGCTGACGCGATGGTCGGGCGTTACATGGTGAATACGGATCGTACTGACCAGTTCACCGTAATAGTAGAGACCGAAGATATAGGCATGGCTGTCGAAATCGACATCGTCCAACAGGCCGCCCGGGGCAAGCGACAGCGCGTCGTGGGCCTTGTAGGCCTTGTAGCGCAACCGTTCCACCTCTTCCATGTCTTCGCTGCTTTCGACGCGGCGATATTCGACATTATCAAGAATTTCGAGGACCTTCTTCGAAAAGTCGCTCGCATTCAAAGGGACAGACGCCATGATGCACCCCGTTGTTAACGGGTCATTAATCATGCCTCATTCGTTAAAGTGCAAGATTTGACGAAAGTTTTGGGCGTATTTGAATTATTAAGGTTAACGGCCACCCTCGCCGCCACATCATCGGGCAGAGCCTTGTCAGGCGACCTTGCTGCGGCGGCGCGACGAGGTGCGGCGCGTAAGGGCCTGGGAAAGGATGCCGATTTCCTTGGAGGGAACGGGCGGAGAGAAGACGTAACCCTGCACCAGGTCGGTGCTGCGATGTTTGTTGAGAAGCGCCAGCTGCTCGTGGGTTTCCACCCCCTCGACGACGATCTTGAGTCCGAGCTCGCGGGCAAGATGCACCGTGCCGCGCAGAAGCTTCAGGCGGCGCGTATCCTCCACGACATTGCGCACGAAGGATCGGTCGATCTTGACGATATCGAGCGGCAGCGTGTCGAGATAGCTGAGGCTGGAGAAGCCGGTGCCGAAATCGTCAATGGCAATGGTGATGTCGCGGCTGCGCAGCTCGGCCAGGATCGCGCGGACGACAGCCGGCTCGTCGATCAAGCTGCTTTCGGTAATTTCCAGGTGCAAGCGCGAAGCCTCAAGCCCGGATTGCGCCAGCGCTTCGGAAACAACCGAGAGAATATCGGCATCGCGCAGATCACGCGCCGACAGATTGACCGAAACGGCGATGTGCTCCGGCCAGGTCATGCACTCTTGGCAGGCCTTGAAGAGCACGAAACGGGTGATCTGCGAGATGATGCCCATCTCTTCGGCAAGACGGATGAACACATCGGGCGGAATGGCGCCCTTTTCCGGATGCACCCAGCGCGCAAGCGCCTCGGCGCATTCGATACGCGTGCCGTCGGCCTTGAACATCGGCTGAAAGACGAGGTGCAGCGCTTTTGCGTCCACAGCATCGCGCAGATCGGCCTTTAGCTTCTGCTGCTCGATATAGCGGCCGTCCATCTCGCGCTCGAAACCGGTGATACCGCCCTTGAGCCGCGATTTGCTGTCGAACAGCGCAAGGTCGGCCTTGACGCTCCATTCATCCATGGCGAAGGCATCGCTTTCAAGGACGGCGTAACCGGCGCTGAGCGAGACGAGGAACGTGACCTCGTCGACTTCATATTGGCCCTGGACCGCCGCGTGCAGCTTGCGGATGTCGGCATCCAGCACCTGCTTGTCGCGCGCATGCGGGAAGAAGAGAATGAACTGATCGCCCATCAGCCGGCCAACGATGGCATTGCCGGCCATCTCCTTGACCCGCACGGCGATGGCGCAGAGCAGGTGGTCGCCGGTCACGTGGCCTCGCATGTCGTTGACATGCTTGAACTCGTCGATATCGAGGATCATGAAGCCGAGCGGACCCCGCTTCTTCGAATGTCTGGCGAGATAATCCTGCACGAGATTGCCGAAATATTCTCGGTTCGGCAGACCTGTCAGCGCGTCGAAGCGCACCATGTGCAGGATCTTTTGTTCGGCCTTCACACGGCTCGAAACATCTTCGAAGATCAATACCGCGCCGCCATCCGCGCGCCGGCTCGCAGAGAATTCCAGCGACAGTCCTTCAGGAAAGTGAATGAGGGTACGCGACAGACTGCCTTCGGCGACCTGCGTCAGTTGTCGCAGGATCAGTTCCGGCTGCGAGGCGTCCATGAAGCTGTAACGCGCGCCATAGCGCAGGACGGCACCGAGATCGCGATCCTTCAGCCTGTCCGGCGCGCCAATCTTCAGGAGTTCGCAAGCCTTGCGGTTGATGACCTGGATCCGGTTTTCCGCGTCGACCATGACAAGGCCGTGCGGCATGTTGTTCAGCGCCGTATCGAAGCGGTCGGCGATCGAGGCAATCTCGCGGCGCGCTATCACGTTCTCATAGAGGAATTCGCGCACGCCGTTCGCCATGGCCCGCGTCGTCAGCCAGAACGGAATGAGGAAGATCGAAAGCACGCCGCGATAGAAATCCAAGGCCAGGAGGCTGCAGACGATCATCGGCAGGCAACAGAAGAGCGTCTGGAGATCGACCGCGAAGCGCGAGCCGTAGTTGCGGCCGACGACGGAAACCATGGTCGCCATGGTGACGGAAATGCAGGCAAGCTCCGCAAAGGAATCATGCACGACGAAGATGGCGTAGCCACTGGCGATGCCGAGGAGCGCGGTGGTGCAAGCTCCGCTGGCGACGAGAATCCGCTCCCAACGCTCGATTCCAGCATGCGACAGGTTCTGCTTGTCAACACGATCGAACTGGCGGAAGATGACCATGCGAACGCCGAAAACCAGGAGGAAGGCGGCCGACAGCAGGATGTAGATGGAGTATTGCGTCTTGGCAGCCACGGCAAGGCACGTCGCAACATGCACGATCACGCCAACAAGAAGCGTCATCCGGTTCCCGGACAGGGAACTCACAAACGACAGATACACATCCTTAGGGACCCTGTTCGGGTTATGTGGCTTCATCCATACTTTCCCTGTGCGCGGGAAATGTAATCCGAACCTTTTAAAAATTGATTTCAAACAGTTCAAACATTTGGTCAATTTTTCTAAAACCATAGGATGAACAGCACATCCGACACGGGATATTGCAGCTTTGTCGCGAAATTATTGAAAAAAACATCCACGCCTGAGTTGCCGAAATATTCTCTGCGATCACAGGCACTTGGCTGCATAAGACTATAATCCAAGGCGGGGCATTTATCCTTCCAATTTCAAAAACCCTGGTTTACACCGGTTCCAAAGGGAGAACTGCCGAAAGCGGCAAGACAATAAGGGGAGGCGAATGTCGGTATTCTTGGCCGCCAGTCGACTGATCGACTTGATCAGCGAGTTCATCGGCAAACTGGCTGAATATATGGTGCTGGCCTGCTGCCTGATCAGCGCCGGCAATGCGATGGTGCGTTACGCCTTCAACTACAGTTCGAACGGCTGGCTGGAAATCCAGTGGTATCTCTTCGCCTTCGTCGTCATGCTCGGCGCCTCGCATGCGCTGCGCAAGAACGAGCATGTGCGCGTCGATCTGATATACGGCTCCGTCTCCGACACGGCGAAGATCTGGATCGACATTGTCGGCCTCATCGTCTTCCTTATCCCCGCCTGCATCTTCCTCTCCATTCTCTGCTGGCCCTATTTCCTGCTCGCCTATCAGCAGGGTGAAATTTCCGGCAATGCCGGCGGCCTGATCCGCTGGCCCGTGAAGCTGATGCTCTTTGCCGGCTTCGCGCTTCTCACCCTTCAGGGCGTTTCGGAATTGATCAAGAGGATCGCCGCACTGACCGGCGCGATCGAGATCGATACGAAATACGAAAAGCCGCTGCAGTAACCCGGCCCCGGAGGAACGGATTTGTTTGACTACGGTATCATCCCGCCGGCGATGTTCCTGGGCATGGTCATTTTCATGCTCTACGGCTTCCCCGTCGCTTTCTCGCTCGCCGCAGTCGGCCTCTTCTTCGGCATCATCGGCATCGTGACCGGCCATTTCGGAGAGGTCTTTCTGCAGGCGCTGCCCTTGCGCTTCTTCGGCATCGTCTCCAACGATCTCCTGCTGGCCATCCCCTTCTTCACCTTCATGGGCGCCATATTGGAACGTTGCGGGCTGGCCGAAGATCTGCTCGAAGGCACCGGCAAGCTCTTCGGCTCCATTCCCGGCGGCCTTGCCTATGCCGTCATCCTGGTCGGCGCCGTGCTTGGCGCCATCACCGGTACGGTCGCAGCCTCCGTCATCACCATGGGCGTCATCTCGCTGCCGGTCATGCTGCGCTACGGCTACAGCCCCCGGCTTGCAACCGGCGTTATCGCCGCCTCGGGCACGATCACCCAGGTCATTCCGCCCTCGCTGGTGCTGGTGGTGCTGGCCGACCAGCTCGGCCGTTCGGTGGGCGACATGTATCTCGGCGCAATCGGCCCCTCGATCCTGCAGGTGGCGATCTTTGTCGGCTATATTCTGGTTCTTTCCATCGTCAACCCGAAGGCGATGCCGCCGCTGCCGAAGGAAGTGCGCGGCGATTTCGACTGGGCGCTGCTGATGAAGGTGCTCTGGGGCATGATCCCCTCGATCGTGCTGATCTTTCTGGTGCTCGGCACCATCTTCATGGGGCTCGCCACGCCGACGGAAGCAGGCGCCCTTGGCGTCGTCGGCGCCATGGTGCTCGCAGCCCTCCACCGCCGCCTCACATGGCCGCTGATCCGCGAAGCCATGAGCTCGACCATGCACATCACCACCATGGTCGTGATGATCCTGATCGGCTCGACCTGCTTCAGCCTGGTCTTCCAGGGCATGGACGGTTCGCGCTGGATCGAGCATATGCTCTCGGGCATCCCCGGCGGTCCCGTCGGTTTCCTGATCTTCGTCAACATCTTCATCTTCATCCTCGCCTTCTTCCTCGACTTCTTCGAGATCGCCTTCATCGTCATCCCGATGCTGGCGCCGGTCGCCTCCAATCTCGGCATCGACCTGATCTGGTTCGGCGTGCTGATCTGCGTGAACATGCAGACGAGTTTCATGCACCCGCCCTTCGGTTTCGCGCTCTTCTACCTGCGCTCCATCGCCAACCGCGATGTCCGCACCAGGGACATCTATCTTGGCGCCCTGCCCTGGGTCGGCATGCAGCTCATTCTCGTGGCGATCGTGATCTTCTGGCCGCAATCGGTCACTTACTGGCTGGACCACGGACCGAAGGTGGACCCCAATTCCATCAAGATCGAAGTACCGGGTTTCGGCGGCCAGCTCGGCTTGCCGTCGTTGGGGCAACCGGGCGGCGGCAACGGCACGCCGCAGATTCCGGGCCTGACCTTGCCGGCGCTGCCGAGCACCCCTCCGCCGCCACCCGCGCAATAGGCCGTCCTCGTATTCGAGGAAAACGGAACCGCGCGTGCAAAAAGAAATGCCCCGGATTTGTTACCCGGGGCTCTCGAGATCGGTTTCGGTAAAGAAGCGGCAGGATGCCTAGATCTTGCCCGCGCGCTGCTGGATCATCATGAACGTATCGAACGTATATTCCGAGAGCTGCATCCAGAGATAGGCATCCTTCTTGAAGGCCGTCTGGTCGTCGTAGATCTTCTTGAAATACTGGTTCGTACCCGAGATTTCGCTGTAGATGCCCATCGCGGCCTGGAAGCAGGCTTCCATGATCTCCTGGCTGAACGGGCGCAGGGTCGCGCCCTCGGCGACAAGCTGCTTCAGCGCAGTCGGGTTCTTCGTGTCGTATTTTGCCAGCATGTTGGTGTTGGCATAAGCGCAGGCGTCGGTCAGCGCTGCCTGATAGTGCTTCGGCAGGCTGCTCCATTTGTCGAGATTGAAGAACGCATGCACCGTCGGGCCACCTTCCCACCAGCCCGGGTAATAGTAGTATTTCGCCACCTTGTGGAAGCCGAGTTTCAAATCGTCGTAGGGGCCGACGAATTCTGCCGCATCGATCGTTCCCTTTTCGAGCGCCGGATAGATATCGCCGCCGGCGATCTGCTGCGGGATGACGCCAACCTTCTCCATGACGCGGCCGGCAAGGCCGGCAATACGCATCTTGACGCCCTTGAGATCGTCGAGCGTATTGATTTCCTTGCGGAACCAGCCGCCCATCTGGGCGCCGGTATTGCCGGCTGGCAGGGCATACATCCCCTGCGTGGCATAGAATTCGTTCATCAGGCTATTGCCGTTGCCTTCGTAGAACCAGGCATTGGTCAACCGGCTGTTCAGGCCGAACGGAATAGCCGTACCGATGGCATAGGTCGGGTCCTTGCCGACGAAATAATAGGAAGTGGTGTGGGCTGCCTCGACAGTGCCCGCCGCCACCGCATCGACGGCCTGCAGGCCGGGTACGATCTCGCCGGCTGCGAAAGGCTGGATCGTGAAATTGCCGTCGGTGGCATCGGAAACGTGCTTGGCGATATCTTCGGCGCCGCCGTAGATCGTGTCCAGGCTCTTCGGAAACGACGAGGTCATGCGCCAGGCAATCTTCGGATTTTCCTGCGCAATTGCAGGCGCTGCCAGAGCAGTCGCGGCAACGGCACCGGCGCCGGCTGTTCCCGCCTTTTTCATAAATGAACGACGATCCATCAAAAACCTCCCGTATAGATGGCACTGCGCGGTCGATCCTCACCCCTACCCGCAGTAACGGCAAAGCTAAGCATGGCGCAAGACGCGTTTCAAGCTTTAGTCTATTAGTCTTTGGGATCACGACCCTTATGTGGCGCAACCCGCACATCCATCGGAATCAGCGGCTTAGCCCAGGCGGCGCCTGCTTGGGCGGCTTGAGGCGCCGCAATTTGGCCACCACCTGCATCCAGGCGTTGACTTGCCGGCCATTCTGGCCGCAGAAACGTGCGATAGTGTTTTCTCCGGGGTGAAAATGACGAAACCGATCGTTGCCATTCCTGCCGATATCCGCAGCCTCGACGGCGCAACCTGGCATGCCGTACAGCATCAATATCTGCGCGCGGCGCTGAATGCCGCCGGCGTCATGGCCTTCATGATCCCGGCCTTCGAAGAAGGATACGACACGGATGCGATCCTTGATCGCGTCGACGGCGTGCTGGTGTCGGGCTCGGCCAGCAATGTGCACCCCTCGCTCTACGACATCGAAGCCACCGAGGCCGACGGCCCCTTCGATCCCGCTCGCGACGCCACCAGCCTGCCGCTGATCCGCCGCGCCATCGACCGCGCCATCCCGCTTCTCGCCATCTGCCGCGGCATTCAGGAACTGAACGTTGCGCTCGGCGGCTCGCTTGCCAGCGAAATCCAGGAACAGCCGGGCATCTGGGATCACCGCAAACCCGATGTCAGCGACCGCGACGGCATGTATGCAATCCGCCAGAGCGTCTTCATCAGGGAAGGCTCCTGCATTGCCGGTATCGTCGGCGCCGGCGAAATCCGCGTGAACTCCCTGCATCGCCAGGCGATCGCCAGGACCGCCCCGCGCCTGCAGGTGGAAGCCACCGCAGAGGACGGCACGATCGAAGCCGTTTCCGTCATCGATGCCAAGGCCTTTGCCGTCGGCGTGCAGTGGCATCCGGAATATTGGGCAGAGACCGACAAGCCCTCGAACAGGCTCTTCACCGCTTTCGGCGATGCGGTCAGGGATTACGCCGCCAGCAAGCTGCCGACGCGGCCGGCGCAGGCAATTGCCTGAAACAGAACGGCCGCCGGATCGCCCCGGCGGCCCTTCCATTCTGGCAGGCCGGCTCAGCGGCCGCCTTCGATCTTGCGGTGACGCTGGTTCGTGCCGTTGACGCCATAGGGATATTGCCCCGGCGTTGGCGCGCTGACCTCATTGAGTTTTGCCGTTTCTTCCGCCGTGAGAGCGAATTCGGCAGCCCCGAGATTGTCCGCGAGCTGCTCGGATGTGCGCGCGCCAAGGATAACCGAGGTCACGGCCGGCCGCGCCGCCACCCAGGACAGCGCCACCTGAGCCATGCTGACGCCGCGCGCCTTGGCGATTTCTTCGACTGCGCTGATAATATCCCAGGTCCGCTCCTGCGCATTGCGGGCCGCATAGGCCTCGCCGCCGCGATTGGGATTTTCGCCGAGTCGCGTTGCCCCCGTCGGCATCTCGTCGCGCTTGTATTTGCCGGTCAGCCAGCCGCCGCCCAGCGGCGACCAGGGCAGCAGGCCCATGCCGGCATCCCGGCAGGCATCGACGATCTCAAGCTCGATGTCGCGCATGAGAAGGTTATATTGCGGCTGCAGCGTCACCGGCCGCGTATAGCCCTGCGCCTTGGCGATCTCGGAAGCCTTGGCAATGTGCCAGGCGACATAGTTGGAGAAGCCGTAATAGCCGATCTTGCCGGCACGCACGGCATCGTCGAGGAAGCGCAGCGTTTCCTCGATCGGCGTCAGGGCATCCCATGCATGCATCTGGTAGAGGTCGATATGTTCGACACCCAGGCGACGCAGCGAATCGTTGAGCGCCTGATTGAGGTGACGGCGGGAAAGGCCGATATCGTTCGGTCCATCCCCCATCGGGAAGCGGCCTTTGGTGGCGATCACGGCCTGCTTTGCCTCGGTCGGGCGGGCCTTCAGCCAGCGGCCGATGATCTCCTCCGATGCACCGGCGCTGTAGACGTCAGCGGTATCGATGAAATTGCCGCCCCAGGCGAAGTAGTCGTCGAGTATCCTGAAGGAAGCCGCCTCATCGGACTCCTTCCCGAACGTCATGGTACCCAGGCAATAGGCGGTGACGACGGCCCCGCTGGGACCGAGCTTGCGATAATCCATTTCTGCCTCCTTCCAGAAAGTGCCGGCTGCCGGCGCACAAAGGCGCCGGGCGGAGCAGACGCTCCCCGATCAAATCGCGATGTATAAGCTTGAGACGGCGAGACGCCGCCGATGACAATCACGGTCGCCGGGAATGGTGCGACCGGGTCAAGCATAGCCAATCCTTCCCGACCGACCAAGTGGGAAACGGGAAAAAGACCAAAGGCAAAATAGGAATAAGCGAAGCGCTTCCTCCGCCTTCGCGGAGGGAGCTTCGATCTACTTCCTGACAGGTGTCTCCGCCACCGGCGTGACAGGCTCGCTCTGCTCGAACCAGGCGATGAGATTCCGTGCCACCAGATCCGCCATGGCGTTGCGTGTGGGGATGGAGGCGGAGCCGACATGCGGCACCAGCACCGTGTTCGGCGCGGCCAGCAGGCCGGCCGGCACATGCGGCTCGTCATAGAAGACATCGAGCCCGGCCGCACCGATCGTACCGGCAGTCAGCGCGGCGGTCAGAGCATCCTCATCCACCGTCCAGCCGCGGCCGATATTGATGACGATGCCGTCGGGGCCGAGCGCAGACAGAACCTCCGCATCGACGGTCTTATGCGTCTGCGGCGTCTTCGGCACGATCGCAATCAGCGTATCGACAGCCTCCGCGAGCCCCTTCAAGGTCGGGTGATAATCATAGGGAGCATCGGCGTGGCGCGAGCGGGTGTGATAGCTGATCTTCACCTTGAAGGGCTCCAGCCGCCTGGCAATCTCCAGGCCAATCCGGCCGAGACCGTAGAGGCCGACATGCCGGCCCTTCAGCGAAAAGCGCGTCAGCGGATAGGCGGCACCCGGCTTCCAGTTGCCGGCCCGCAGCCAGTTCTCCGCTTTCGGCAACTCGCGAACGGTGTTGAGCAGAAGCGCGATCGCCGTGTCGGCCACTTCATCGTTCAGCACATCGGGCGTATTGGTGACGATGATGCCTTTCGAACCTGCAAGCCTGGCATCGATACCGTCATATCCCACACCGAAGCTCGCGACGATTTCGATATTGGGCAGCTGCTCGAACCAGGCCGCCGGGAAAGCCCCGCTGACCGCTACGCCACGAATGCGTTTCGCCGTCTCGGCATCGAGATCGAGCGTTTCCTTGCGTTCGGCACTGATGACCTCGAAGCGATCCTTTAGCTGGGCAAGGACGCGATCATGCAACTTCCCGGGAACGAGAACGGCAATACGGGACATGGCTTTTCCTCTTGGCTTCGGCGGTCAGGTACGCGGCCGATAGGGGCTGGTGGACTGGCGGATACGCATTTCCGGCTTGATGAGATGGATACCGTCGGGTTCATGGCTGCCGGCAAGCCGATCAAGTAGGGCGCGGGCGGCAAGACGTCCAACCTCCGTCTGGC
Organism: Rhizobium sp. GCM10022189; assembly: GCF_042656325.1. NCBI lineage: Bacteria > Pseudomonadati > Pseudomonadota > Alphaproteobacteria > Hyphomicrobiales > Rhizobiaceae > Rhizobium > Rhizobium sp. GCM10022189. The sequence goes on along the minus strand of NZ_JBHSOR010000004.1, from coordinate 189,157 downwards.
CGTTCCAGACGGTGGTCAGCGCCGGCGTGGCGATCGAGGCCTCCTCCAGATCGTCATAGCCGGTGACCGAGATATCGCTGCCGGGCACGAGGCCGGCACGGGCAATGCCGTTCATCAGGCCGATGGCCACCAGATCGTTCCAGCAGACGGCAGCAGTCGGCTTCTGCGGCAGCGACAAGAAATGCACGGCCGCCTCGAAACCGCCCTGTTTCGAGCGGGGACCGGGAATGCGCAGGTTCGGATCGACCTCGATGCCGGCCTTGCGCAGCGCGTTGACATAACCCTGATAGCGGTCACGCCCGGTCGAGGTCTGATCCGTGCCGCCGATCATGGCGATGGTGCGATGACCGAGGCCGATCAGGTGGTTGGTGGCAAGCGAGATGCCGTAACTGTCGTCGCCGCGATAGGTCGGCACGTCCTGGCTGTCCATCGAACGGGCAACGAGAATGGCCGGCATGCCGTTCTCTTCCGCAAGCTGGATATCTTCCGGCGGCGTGCCGATTGCCGGCGACATGATCACCCCGTCGCCGCCGAGTTGCAGCAGGGTCTCGATGAAGGTGCGCTGCTTCTCGACGGAATCGTAATGGTTGGAAAGGATGAAGGTGTGGCGGCTGCGGTCGAGCTCGCTTTCGATCGCCTTCAGGATCTCGCCGTAGAACGGGTTCATGATGTCGTGGACCACGACGCCGATAATGCCGGAGCGCGAGGTGCGCAGGCTGGCGGCGCGGCGGTTGTAGATGTAGCCCAGTGCGCGTGCCTGTTCCTTGATCTTCTCCCGCGTATTGCCGGCTACAAGGGGACTGTCGCGTAAGGCCAGGGAAACGGTCGCCGTTGATATGCCGAGCGTTTCGGCAATCGTCGAAAGCTTGATCTTCTGCGCCACGTCTCCTCCTCCAGGCAACGCGTGAAGCTGGTCAAGGACTGCCGCAGTGCAGCGGCAGCCTTAAAAAATTTAATTAAAAGATTTAAGCGATACAGGCAATTCGCCTTTTGAGGAAATTTTCAATCTTCCTCATCTTCGTCGACATGCATGGCTTCCGCCTGCAGATTGGCATCGATCGCCTTCAGCAGACGCACGAGATTGCGGATTTCCTTTTCGGAGAAATCAAGCGTCGCGAGCCTGTCGCAGGAGGAGGCGGCAAGCTCGATCGCCTGCACGCTGCCGCGGCCGAGTTCGGTGAGGTAGACCTTGGTGAGCCGGGCATCCTCGGCATCGGGCTTGCGCTCGAGGAACCCCTGCGCCTCCATGCGGCCGATCGTGCGCGTCATGGTGGGTGCCTTGACGCCGAGCTTCTGGGCAAGCCCGCCGGCCGTCATGCCGTCGCTTTCGGCAAGCGAAAGGATCACACCGTCCTGGCCGGCATAGAGACCGCTTTCCAGCAGGTTGCGTGACAGGACCGTGCGCATGGAGCGGGCAGCCTGCGTCAGGGCCGGCGAAAGATCGGCGAGCGTATACTCGGTCTGGTCCTTCCTTTTCTTGTGCTTCTTGCCGTCCTTATGCTTCTTGCCCATTGCCATCCCTTTGATCTTTAAGCACTGCCCAGGCTGCGATATGACATTGCCCATCATCTCGTCATAAACAAGAGGCAAGGCCCGATGTTGGTTCCGTCGTTCCGTTTCGAGGACAATGACCTGGCGCTCGCGCCGGAGGCACGTCGCCGCTGGATAGCTGTCCTGCCACTCGGCGCCCATGAACAGCACGGTCCGCATCTGCCCTTCGAAACCGACACGTTGATCGCCGAAGGTATCGTCAACAGGCTGAAAACCGCCCTGCCGGCCGGTTTGCCCGTCACCGTACTCCCTGTCGAATCGGTCGGCTACTCCTTAGAGCACATGGATGTTGAAGGAACGAAGACGCTTCCTTTTGATACAGCCATAAAGCGCTGGCTCACTATCGCCGAAGGACTGTCGAAACTGGGTATCAGCAAGTTCGTGATGCTGAACGCCCATGGCGGCAACTCACCGCTGATGACGATCGTCGCCACGGAAGCGCGCGTGCGTTTCAACATGCTCGCCATCGCCACCAGCTGGACCCGCTTCGGCGTTCCCGACGGTGTGATCTCTCCCGAAGAAAAGGCGGTCGATATCCACGGCGGCGATATCGAGACATCCGTCATGCTGGCTCTCCATCCGGAGCGCGTGGACATGGCGAGCGCGGCCGACTTCACTTCCCGCCAGACGGAGTTTGCCGAGCGCTTCAGACACCTGCGCGCCTACGGCCCGCACGCCTTCGGCTGGAAGATGTCGGACCTCAATCCGCAGGGCGTTGCCGGCAACGCCGCGAAGGCAACTGCGGCAAAGGGCGAAGCACTGATTGCCCATGCCGTCGGCGGCTTGGTGGAACTGCTGCAGGATGTCGACGCCTTCGACGCGGACCGGCTGCGATAACGCCGGTTCGATGATTAGGCAATGTGATCTTATAACATACAAAACCCTTTGAACTGCCGCTCCCAAGCGCCTATATGAAACCGACCAATTCCGGCCCCGGACTTTGCCTCGGGGTCAAAGCCCTATTCCTAGAGGTTCTCATGACCGACGCGATCCAGACACAGCAGAAGCCCATCCCCGTTACCGTGCTCACCGGTTATCTCGGCGCGGGCAAGACGACGCTGCTCAACCGTATCCTTTCCGAAAATCACGGCAAGAAATATGCGGTTATCGTCAACGAGTTCGGCGAGATCGGCATCGACAACGACCTGATCGTCGAATCCGACGAAGAAATCTACGAAATGAACAATGGCTGTGTGTGCTGCACGGTCCGCGGCGACCTGATCCGTGTCGTCGAAGGCCTGATGCGCCGCCCCGGCCGTTTCGATGGCATCATCGTCGAAACCACCGGCCTTGCTGATCCGGTTCCCGTCGCCCAGACCTTCTTCATGGATGACGACGTCCGTTCCAAGACCGAGCTTGACGCCGTCGTTGCTCTCGTCGACGCCAAGCACCTGCCGCTGCGCCTGAAGGACAGCCGCGAGGCCGAAGATCAGATCGCCTTCGCCGATGTCGTCATCATCAACAAGACCGATCTCGTGACACCGGAAGAGCTGGCCCAGATCGAGGATATCGTCGGTGCCATCAACCCGGCCGCCCGCGTCTACAAGACCAGCCGTTCGGGCGTCGATCTCGCCCGCGTTCTGGACCAGGGCGCCTTCAACCTCGAGCGCGCGCTGGAAAACGATCCGCACTTCCTCGAGCACGGCCATGACGATCACGTCTGCGGCCCGGATTGCGATCATGATCACCATCATCACGACCACCACGATCATGACCACGACCATCATCACCACCATCACGGTGACATGTCGGCCATCCACGACATCACGGTACAGTCCGTTTCGCTGCGCGGCGGCGAGATGAACCCGGAGCGCTTCTTCCCCTGGATTCAGAAGATCACCCAGACGCAGGGTCCGAACATCCTGCGGCTCAAGGGCATCATCGCTTTCAAGGATGACGCCGAGCGCTATGTCGTCCAGGGCGTGCACATGATCATCGAAGGCGATCACCAGCGTCCGTGGAAGGATGGCGAAAAGCATGAGAGCCGTCTCGTCTTCATCGGCCGCGACCTCGACCGCACCAAGCTCGAAGAATCCTTCAAGGCGTGCGAGGCGACTGCCTGATGCCGACAGTTGCACCGCTTGATCTCGACGGCCACGTTCTAGCCGTCGAATTTTTAGGTGATGTCCCCTTCTTCGCGAGTGCCGACGGTAGCTTTCACCGGCTCGAAGGCAGCGACAAGGTCATCGAAGCCCACCAGGGCATGCTGACGGCGATCCGCGATCCCTATAGCGAAAGCCTGATTTCCGGCGGCGAAGACGGCAAGGTGCTGCGCATCGGCGCAGACGGCAATGTCAGCGAGATCGCGTCGGCGCCGCGCAAATGGATTTCGCAGGTCGCCGCCGGCCCGCAGGGGGCGGTCGCCTATTCCTACGGCAAGAGCACGCTCGTGCGTCTGGCCGACGGCACGACCAAGGAATTTCCCGAAGAGCGTACGGTCGAAGGCCTCGCCTTCGCGCCGAAGGGCCTGCGCATTGCCGCAGCGCGTTATAACGGCGTTTCGCTTCATTGGGTCGGCACGAACGCCAAGCCGATCGATCTCGAATGGAAGGGCGCCCATACCGGCGTGACCTTCTCGCCCGACGGCAATTTTCTCGTTACCTCGATGCAGGAAAACGCGCTGCACGGCTGGAAGCTCGACGGCAAGTCGGGCGCGGAGGCCCGCCACATGCGCATGACCGGCTATCCGGCCAAGGTAAAGTCGCTCTCCTGGTCGGCCAAGGGCAAATGGCTTGCCTCCTCGGGTGCACCGGCCGCCATCGTCTGGCCCTTCCAAGGCAAGGACGGTCCGATGGGCAAGGCGCCGCTGGAACTCGGAACCCGCGCAAACATCATGGCAACCGCGGTGAAATTCCATCCGGCCGAGGATATCCTCGCCATCGGCTTCATCGACGGCATGATCCTCGCCGTCCGTCTCGCAGACAGCAAGGAAGCCCTGCTGCGACGCCCCGGCAAGGGTGCGATCACGAGCATGAGCTGGAGCAGGAACGGCAAGCTGCTCGCCTTCGCCTCCGAATCCGGCGATTGCGGCGTGGTGGATATCGCGGCGGCCTGATCCCATGGCCATCGAGATCGCGCCTCTGACAGCCGGACATGCGTATCAGGCGGCCATGGTGCGGCGGATCGCACTATGGCACGCCCTGCCGCATCTTCGCGATGTGCACACGCCCGAGGAAGACGAAGCCTACTGGCGAAGCCATCTGCTGGCGGAATACACGGCTCTCGGCGCTTTCGTCGACGCCGGACTCGTCGGCGTCATCGCCTACGGAAATGGCTGGATCGAGCAGCTCTATATTCTGCCCGATGTGCAGGGGATGGGGATCGGCACAAGGCTTCTTTCCTCTGCAACAGACGAGATGAACGACGTTCGCCTGTGGACATTCCAGCAAAATCGCCGTGCACGCGCCTTCTATGAAGCGCGTGGCTTCTCGCCCATCGCGGAAACGGACGGCAGCGACAACGAGGAAGGAGAGCCTGACATGCTCTACCATTGGCGTCGCCTCGCGGAACCGGTGTATAGTGCCGTTCCATACCGTCGCTGAAAATCGGCCGCGCGCAGATTGCAAGAACAGGGATCCGAATATGCACGCTTCGAATAGTGCCGCCGCCAAGGAGCTGGGCGCCTTCACGTCCGTGTGGTCGGCAATTCGCGCCGAAGCGACGGATCTCGCCGCGCGTGAGCCGACATTGCGCACCTTGCTCGAAACGCAGATTATCCGCGCCGATAGCGACGCAGATATCATCGCGCATGTGATCTCCGCGCGCCTCGCCGTGGCGAAGGTCGATGCCGAGGAACTCTTCCGGCTGTTTCACGGGATGTTGCTGGAGCATGCCGATATACGCACCGCCATCGAAGCCGATCTGCTGGCCGTGCGCGAGCGCGATCCGGCCTGCACCACCTATCTGCACGCGCTGCTGAACCTCAAGGGGTTTCATGCTCTGCAGACGCACCGCGTTGCCCATGCTCTCTGGACCGACGGCCGTTTCGAGATTGCCAGCTGGCTTTCCAACCTCGCCTCGCTGGTCTTCGGTCCCGATATCCATCCGGCGGCAAGGATCGGCTCGTCGATCATGCTGGACCACGGCTCGGGCATCGTCATCGGCGAGACGGCCGTCATCGAGGACGAGGTCTCGATCCTGCAGAATGTCACGCTCGGCGGCACCGGCAAGGAGACGGGAGACCGCCACCCGAAAATCCGCCACGGCGTGATGATCGGCGCCGGCGCGAAGATCCTCGGCAATATCGAGATCGGCGCGTTCAGCAAGATCGCCGCCGGCAGTGTCGTGCTCAAACCGGTGCCGGCCCATTGCACGGTGGCCGGCGTCCCGGCAACGGTGGTGCGTATTCACCGCAACGATGAAATTCCCGCCGAAACGATGGATCAGAACATCTGAGGACGGCGAAGCGCCGTCAGGCGGCCTGCTGGCTTTCCCCAGACACCTCGACACGGTTGCGGCCTTCCCGTTTCGAGCGGTAGAGCGCCTCATCCGCCTTCTGCACAAGTCGTTCGAAATCCCCGATCTCGGGCGTACGCACGGAAACGCCGATGCTCAAGGTCGGAAAGATCGCCAGATCCGGCATCTGCATGACGGCCGCCGCGAAGGAAAGCCGAACTCGGTTTGCGATCGCCACGGCCTCTTCCCGATCCACAGTCCCAAGCACCGCCAGGAATTCGTCCCCGCCCTGTCGGGCAAGCAGGTCGCCGGGACGCAGGATGCCCTTCGCCACCGTGGAAAAAAGCCGCAGAACCTCATCGCCTGCGGCATGGCCGTGCCGGTCGTTCAACTGCTTGAAATTGTCGACATCGATGATGAGAAGCGATAGCGGCTGACCGGCGAGCTGCGGCACACGCTGGGCAAGGCCGCTGCGGTTGAGCACCCCGGTGAGCGGATCGTGATGGGCAAGCTCGATGAGCTGGTTGCGGCTGCGCTCCGCCGCCATCAGCACCATTGCCATGCTGCGCAGCATGATGAAGGCCACCGCCGATACCGCCATCCAGCTATGGACCACGCTGGCGCCGAAGGGATCCGGCCCGCCGATATTGCCGGTTGCGGCCAGAAAGCTGCGGACGGCAAAAATGGCCGCAGTGGCGACGTAAAGCCCGCAAAGAAGTGCCGCCGAATAGAGCTTCTCGCGCCGGGCAATGCCTGCGGCTTCCCTGACGATGGTAAGGTCACAAAGGCAGCAGATCACCGAGACATAAAGAAGGCGCTCGGATACCGCAGCCGGTCGCTGATGAAAAGCGCCACCGGCAGGCTGCCGCAGACGATCACGATCCAGGAATGGCGCCGGTCGATCGGATGCCCCGCAAAGGCGCGGACGGCAAAGAACATCAGCATGTAACCGACAATGGTCAGCACGTTACCCGCGTCGATGGAGACAGAGTAGGGAACGAAGTTCCGCAGTGCGACGAGAAAGGAGCCGATACCGACGAGCAGGTTGCTGGCACCCCACCAGAGCGGCCAGCGTTCGAAGCGGCCTGTCGCATAGGCGGCAAATTGGAGAGCGCTCAGAACGATACAGCTCACCGCAACGATGAAATAAATAGTCCGCAGATCCAGCAGCATCGAACTCGTCCCGAAGTCCCACGCCGCGTACCCTACAGGAGGCGATTTGCGGTTTGATTGGATGCTTTGTTAAAAATCTAACGATCCACGCTTTTTCTGCGTCAGGCAGCGCGCACAGTGCTGATGATCTCACCCAGCAGGTCATGCAGCGCATCCCTGTAGCCGTTGCGCGCGGACGGGCCGCTCTCCTGCGAGGTCATGACGACGGTGAGATCGAGTGACGGCACGATATAGAGCATCTGGCCCCCATAGCCCCAGGCGAAATGCACCTCCTCCCCACCGATCTGCCGCGTGAACCAACCGTAGCCATAGTCGTCGCCGGAGAAGCGCGAATTGGTACGGCGCTGCCAGGACTGGCCGACCCAGTCGGCAGGGACTACCTGTCGGCCATCGGTTGTGCGCCCGCCATTGCGGTAGAGCTCGCCGAAGGCAAGCAAGGATCGGGCGCTCATCGCCATCTGGTTGCCACCGAGATAGATCCCCTGCGGATCCCGCTCCCACGCGCCGATATGGAAGCCCTCGACCGGCCCAAGCCATTCCCGCGCCAGCGCCAGCGTCGATCTGCCGCCGACTTTGGTGAGAATGGCGGAGAGAATATGCGTCGAAGCGGTGGAATAGAGCATTGCCCCGCCCGGCTGATCGACGAACGGCTGCGAGAGTGCAAAGCGGACCCAGTTGCGTGAGGAAACCCAGCGGCCGTAGTTCGGCCCTGACAGGCGATCCAGCCCCGCCTGCATGGAAAGAAGGTTGCCGATCGTGATCTCGTTGAGGCGAGGATCCGCAGACGCCGGCAGATCGGCCTTCAGGATCGGCGCGATCTTCTGATCCGGCCCTTCCAGCAGCCCCTTGCTGATGGCGATACCGACCAGCGCCGAAATGATCGATTTCGAAGCGGATTTGATGTTGGTCGATTCCAATGGCGTGTGGCCACGGTAGCCGTGCTCCGCCACGATGCGTCCGTAACGGGCGACAATGACGGTTTTCAGCGGCTTCAGCTCGTCCCGGTTTGCGAGATTGTCAAGCAGGGCCGAAACGGCGTCATTCTGCTGCTGGGCGACAGCGTCAAAGGGAACGAGCAGCAGAAGACTGAGAACAAGGCGTTTGATCATGGAGCGATGAGTTAGTGCGGCTGCCTGGTAAATCAGTAGCGAAGGCCGGCGATTCACGCGGACGTGAAACTTTATGATCCGCGCATTGGCCACTTGCCGTTCAGTGAGGCGGCACGACATAGTGCACAGCACAAGCCCGAATGCACATCTGGAGGAGATTGCATGGCCCGCGTAATCGTCATCGGAGCAACAGGACATGTCGGCACCTATCTTGTGCCCCGCCTCGTCGAGGCCGGCCATCAGGTCGTGGCGATCAGCCGCGGCGCAGCCGCCCCTTATAAGGCGCATGACGCATGGAGGCGGGTCGATATCAGACATATGGACCGCTCGGCACTTGAGGCCGAAGGCCGTTTCGGGGAGGCGATCCGCGCGCTTGAAGGCGAAATCGTCATCGACATGATCTGCTTCACGCCTGAAAGCGCCGAACAGCTCGCAGCCGCGCTTGACGGTCGTGTCCGCCATTTTCTCCATACCGGCACGATCTGGACACATGGTTTCTCCACCGTCGTGCCGACACCGGAAGAGGCATCGAAGAAGCCATTCGGCGACTACGGCGTGAAGAAAGCGGCGATCGAAGCCTATCTTTTGAGGATGGCGCGGGAGAGAAACTTCCCCGCAACGCTGATCCATCCGGGCCATATCGTCGGTCCCGGTTGGAACCCGCTGAACCCGGCCGGCCACTTCAATCCCGCCGTCTTCACGACGCTGGCACGCGGCGAGACGCTGGCCCTGCCGAATTTTGGCATGGAAACCGTCCATCACGTCCACGCCGATGACATTGCCGAACTCTTCATGGCGGCCATCGCAAAACCCGAGACTGCGGTTGGTGAGGCCTTCCATGCGGTGTCGGAAAAGGCGATCACGCTGCGAGGTTACGCCGAGGCTATGGCCGCGTGGTTCGGCCAGGAGGCGAAACTGGAATTCCTGCCCTACGAAAGCTGGGCGGAAAGACAAAAACCCGAGGAGGCGAAAGCCACCTGGGAACATATCGCCCGCAGCCCCAACTGCTCGATGGAAAAGGCCCGCCGGCTGCTCGGTTTCACGCCGCGCTACAGCTCGCTGCAGGCCGTGCAGGAAGCCGTCCGCTGGCTGATCGAGAATGGCCGCGTCGAGGCAAAGGCTCCGTGAACCGTCGCCGATGGGCATGAAACGGAAAAGCCCCTCCCGGAAATGGGAGGGGCGATGCCGGTCAGGCCGCCTTCCGGACCGGCGCGCCGGCCAGCATGCGTCCCGACGGGACGATCATGCCGGCCGCGCCGCCAAGCCAGCCCTCAACGAGCTCGAGCGCCAGAAAGCGCGAGCGTTCGAAGGGGCCGGGCATGACGAGGTGACGAGCCTTCTCGGCGGAAAAGCCGAAGCGCTCGTAATATTCCGCATCGCCGACGAGCAGGATTGCGCCGTGACCACGGTTCTTTGCTTCGAGAAGCGCCGCACGCATCAGCGCCGAGCCGATGCCCTTGCCGCCATGCTTGTTGTCGACGGCGAGCGGGCCGAGCAGTAGCGCGTCGAGTGCCGTACCTTCCTGGTTGATGCCGGCCTCGACGTTCCACAGACGAACCGTGCCGATCACCCGACCGTCGCGGTCGCGCGCCACCAGTGCCAGGCCCTCGGCCGGAATGCGGTTGCGGCGGATCATTTCCGACGATTTCTTGCGGCGGTCCGGACCCATGACACGGTCGAGCAAGGTCTCGCGGGCGACGACGTCGGACGGATTTTCCGCGTCGATAGTGAAGGTGACGGGCGCAAAAAATGCGCGGACAGAATCAAGAACAGCGGCCATTTTGGCCTCCCGCACTCAAAACCGTTTCAGACGGTGACTTCGGAGAATTGTGAATTTGCCGCCCCGGCTGGTTACGGGGCTGGCAGAAACAGGACCTTAGATGACGTAGGCCTTCAGCGGCTCGAAGCCGTTGAACGCGACCGCCGAGTAGGTCGTCGTGTAGGCGCCGGTGCCTTCGATCAGAACCTCGTCGCCAATCGTCAGGGAAATCGGCAGCGGATAGAGGTTCTTTTCATAAAGCACGTCGGCCGAATCGCAGGTCGGGCCAGCGATCACGCAAGGCTCCATCTCGTCGCCGTCGCGCTCTGTGCGGATCGGGTAGCGGATGGCCTCGTCCATCGTCTCGGCGAGACCGCCGAACTTGCCGATGTCGAGGAAGACCCAGCGAGCGGCGTCATTGTCCGACTTCTTGGAGATCAGCACGACTTCAGCCTTGATGACGCCTGCGTTGCCGACCATGCCGCGGCCCGGTTCGATGATCGTCTGCGGGATCTGGTTGCCGAAATGCGTGCGCAGCGCCTGGTAGATCGACTTGCCGTAAGCTTCTGCCGACGGAACGTCGCGCAGGTACTTGGTCGGGAAGCCGCCGCCCATATTGACCATCTGCAGGTGGATGCCCTGCTTGGCAAGCTGGACGAAGACGCGCTTGGCATCGGCAAGAGCCGAATCCCAGGCATCGACCTTGGTCATCTGCGAGCCGACATGGAACGAGACGCCGTAGGACTGCAGGCCGAGCTGGTGAGCGTAGACGAGAACGTCGACGGCCATCTGCGGAACGCAGCCGAACTTGCGCGACAGCGGCCATTCGGCGCCTTCGCCATCGGTCAGAACGCGGCAGAAAACGCCGGCGCCCGGAGCTGCACGGGAAATCTTCTCGACTTCTTCATGGCTGTCGACTGCGAAGAGGCTGACGCCGAGCGCATGGGCACGGGCGATATCGCGTTCCTTCTTGATCGTGTTGCCGTAGGAAATGCGGGCTGCGGTCGCACCGGCCTCAAGCGCCATTTCGATTTCTGCAACCGAAGCGCAGTCGAAATTGGAGCCGAGGCCGGCGAGCAGCTTCAGGACTTCCGGGGCCGGGTTGGCCTTGACGGCATAATAGATCGCACTGTCCGGCATCGCGTGACGGAAAGCGTGGAAGTTATCGCGCACGACATCGAGATCCACGACGAGGCAGGGGCCGTCGGGACGGCGGGCGGCGAGAAAGTCGCGAATACGCTGGGTGGTCATGTCAATAACCCTCTTCTCAGTTCCAGGCTCCGGGCGGCCCGGAGGACAAAGGGCAAGCAACCGCCCGCAAAGGAACCAGCCGGTGGAGACCCCGGTACCTTGCAAGCGCCTGATGCGCAGATAATGAACCAACGCCACAGAATGGCATGGGCTCGGCTTTGTCTGCCTTGGATTGGTGGGAGAGTCCCGCCGCACTTCCGGCAATGAAGGTGTGCCTCTTCAGTAACCCCGGCTGATGGAAAGCCGGCAGACACCAGAAAGGCCCGCACCGTCGTTGCTTCAAGATGTCCTCGCATTTCCCGGTTGGCCGGAATAGCGACTGGAGCGGTTAGTTCCAGGTACCTTACCGATGACCTCACCTAATCGAGGGTCGGCGGACACCCACAGGCACGTGCGACTTTGGGCAGCCCGTGAAATAAGTATATTCGCCTTCACAATCAAGAGAAATTTTATGCTCCAGCTCAAAAAAATAATTGAACGATGGGGAACAATTTGTTCATCCTCGTTCAACAGATTTGGGGATCGTCATGGACACCTTGACCCGCATACGCGCCTTCATCGATGTCGTTGAAGCAGAAGGTTTTTCCGCTGCGGCGCGACGCACCGGCCGCTCCAAGGCGCTGCTGTCGAAATATGTGCGCGAACTGGAGGACGAACTCGGCGCGTTGCTGCTCAATCGCACCACCCGTCAGTTCTCCATGACCGAGGCCGGACACACCTATTATCGCACCGCCTCCGACATCCTGAAAGAGATCGACAACCTCGCCGATCTCGTGCGCGAGAACAACGCCCAACTCAAGGGCCGCCTCAAGGTTTCGGTGCCCCGCACCTTCGTCGATGCCGATGTCGGCCAGTCGCTGATCGACTTCGCCAAGGAAAACCCGAACCTGCAGCTCGAGATAGCCGCCGACGACCGCTTCGTCGATCTGATCGAGGAAGGTTTCGACGTGGCCGTGCGCGTCACGAAGCTCGAAGATTCCGGTATGATCGCCCGCAAGATTTCGGATTTCCGCGTGCATATCTGCGCGACACCGGAATTCCTCGAGCGCTATCCGGATCTCGAACATCCGACGGATATTTCCAACGTCCCCTTCATCGTCGATACCAATTCCCGCAGCCAGGCAAGCATCCGCTTCTACAATCCCGACAGCACCTCCTTTGCCGTCGCCGTCTCCGGCCCGATCGAGGTCAACAGCCCGCACGCGACGCTGCGCGCCGCACTGTCGGGGATCGGCATTGCGCTGATCCCCGATTTCATTGCCCGCAAACCGATCGAGGACGGCCGGCTGGTCACGCTGTTCAACGATTACATCCCGACCGATCGCGGCATCTATGCGGTCTATCCGCACCGGCGCTACCTGCCGGCAAAGGTCAGGATTTTCGTGGATTATCTCTCCAACTGGTTCAAGAAACACCCCTGAAGCGACCGGCCGAACGCGCCCAAGCGTCGCAGGGCCGGTCCCAATTCCGTCCCATTTTCTGGCGAGACATCACCGAACCGAACAGGGTAGCCGGCAAGCATGAAACGATCGATAATTCTGACGACCGGGCTTCTTTCGCTGGCCCCCGCCACCGCCTTCGCCCATCCCCATATATTCGTGGAAGCGCGGCTGGAGGTCGTTGCCGCACCGGATGGCAGCATCGAGGAGCTGCGCAATGTCTGGCGCTTCGACGAGGTCTTCTCCTCCTCCGTCGTCATGGATTTCGACAAGAACACCGATCTGAAGCTGGAGCCGAACGAACTCGCCGAAGTCGGCAAGACGGTTCGCGATTCGCTTGCCGATTACGATTACTACATGAACCTGACGATCAGCGGGAAGAATATCACCGTCCAGAAGCCCGACATCATTCATGTCGACTACAAGGAAGGCCAGCTGTTGATGTTCTTTGCCGTCAAGCCAGTGGAAAAGATGCCGCTGAAGGGCAAGCTGACCTTCGGCGTCTATGATCCGACGCTCTACACCTCGATCGACTTCCCAACCGACAACGAGCTTGCCATGGTCGGCGACGGCTTCAAAGCCTGCAAGCACGCGGTCGTGCGCCCGGATGCGGACGAGGTGATTTCGGAAAACAAGCAGTCGCTGACCGACGCCTTCTTCAACGATCCGACCGGCACCAATATGTCGAAGCTCTTTGCCACGCGGCTGGAGGTCACATGCTGACAAGACGCCTGTCGCTCGCCCTGCTTGCGCTCGCTGCCATGGCCGTCGCCGCCCATGCGCAATCGCCGCTCGGCATCGGCACGGCGGAGCCGAGCTTCCAGCCGACGGGCGGGCCGCTGGCGCCTCTCTTCCTCTACGTGAACTATGAGCAGCAGGCGTTCTACCGTGCGCTGACCGGCGCCCTGAAGGAGATGCGCCAGGACCCGTGGCAGCTTTCTTCGCTGATCGGCCTCTCTTTCGCCTACGGTGTCTTCCACGCTGCCGGTCCCGGCCACGGCAAGGCCGTCATCTCGTCCTACATGATCGCCAACGAGGTCGAGCTTCGACGCGGAGTCGTGATCTCCTTCATCTCGGCCTTCGTGCAGGGCGTCATGGCGGTCCTTCTCGTCGGCGGTGCGTGGCTGGTGCTGCGCGGCACCGGCATCACGCTGACCGTGGCCACTCAGGCCATGGAAATCGCAAGTTTCGTGATGGTCATCCTCTTTGGCGGCTGGCTGCTCTTTCGCAAGCTGCGCTCGATGGCCCGCAACCTGCCGCGCCGTCAGCTGATGGCAACGTCGGCCGGCCCGGTCGGCATGATGCTGGACTGGAAGGACAATGCGGCAGAACGCCAGAGCGCAGATTTCCGCTTCAGCGGCAAGGCGCAGGCAGTGGATCCTGGCCACACCTATGTGCCCGGCATGGTCTGCGAAACCTGCGGCAATTCCCACCTGCCCGATCCGTCGCTCGTCGGCGGCGACAGGTTCAGCATGCGCGAAGCCTGGTCGGCAGTCATCGCCGTGGGCTTGCGCCCCTGTTCCGGCGCCCTGCTGGTCATGACCTTCTCACTGCTGAACGGGCTTTATCTCGGCGGCGTGCTCTCTGTCGTCGCCATGTCGCTCGGCACTGCCATCACCGTTGCGATCCTCGCCACGCTTGCCGTCACTGCCAAGGGCACGGCGGTGCGCCTCTCCGGCCGCGGTTCGCCGGCTTCGGTCTGGATCGGCAACGCGATCGAGATAGCGGGCGCACTTCTCGTGATCCTGATGGGCGTCCTGCTGCTCGGAGCCTCCCTGCAGGGATAGCGTCAAGGCTTCCTGCGCTGATAGCGCGCCCGCAGCCAGAAGATGCCGAAGAAACACATCAGCAGGCAGACGCCGACGATGACCGCCAGTGTCGGCGAAAAACTGCCGATCCACAGCACGATGGTCGGCAGGAAATAGATCACCAGCCCGGCACAAATAAGGATGATGGCGGCGGCGATTGCCTGCGAACGGCTTTCCGGGCTCATGGATAGTCACTCCTCTTGTCCGGGAGTGGATAGGCCAGCCGCCCTGCAAAGGCAACCGGCCCTGGGGGCTGTCCGCCGATCCTATTGCGACAGCGTCGTCTTGGCGGAAGAAACCGTCGCTTCGATATGATCGACAAGCTGATCGGGAAGACCGAGCCGGCCTGCAAGCAGATCGAGATAACCGCGTTCGGCCCGTGAATCGGGCTCGATCGTCAGGCGCGAGGCCGTGTAGAGTTCGACCTTCTGCTCCTCGGTCACGGCGGCTGCGACAAGCGCATCGATATCCGTCGGCTCCGAAAGCTCGCGCTCGATGAAGCTTGCGGCTTCGCCGCTGACATCGGCGGCCTTGACTTTGTCCATGATGAGCGTCCGTTCCGCGTCGTCGATATGGCCGTCGGCCTTGGCGGCGGCGATCATGGCGCGGATAAGGACAAGCACGAATTCGTTGCTGGTTGCCGGCGAAGCCGTTCCGAAGCCGGATTCGGCAGGCGGCGGCAGAAGCACGGGATTGTTGGCCGTCGGCGCGTCGGACGGTGCCGCCGGCGCCTGCCCGGCCTGATAATTCTTCCAGGCCTGATAGCCGAGACCTGCAATGGCCGCGAGCCCGCCGATCGTAATGGCATTGCCTGCGATGCTGCGACCGGTCTTGGTGCCGAGAAGAACGGCGGCAAGCGCGCCGGTCTTCAGCGGATTGTCCTTCGCCATCTGGATCGCATCGCCGGCCCGATCACGCACGCTGCCGCCCACGCCCGGCACCTGCGATCCCAGAAACTGGTCGAGTAGCTTCTTCGCGTCGAACATGTCCTCGTCTTCTCCCTGTTGCAGAGGCTGGAGGAGAACATAGGTTTGCGACTGCCGAAATACAAACGAGGGCGGCAAGCCACCCTCGTTCAAGACTTTAGGTTTTGAGACCCGATTCCGCGGCCCCCTCAGCCCTTCAGCGCAAAAGCTTCGGAAGCAAGCTTGGTGATGCCGGCCCAGTCACCTGCCGCAACCAGTTCCTTCGGCGCGACCCACGAGCCGCCGACGCAGACGACGTTCGGCAGCGAGAGATAGTCATTGGCATTCTTGAGCGAGATGCCGCCGGTCGGGCAGAAGAACGTACCGGCAAGCGGCGAGGACAGGGCCTTGAGATAGGCCGCACCGCCGGCCTGCTCGGCCGGAAAGAACTTGAGAACCTGGTAGCCTTCTTCCCGCAGCGCCATGACTTCGCTTGCGGTGGCAGCCCCCGGCAGCAGCGGCACCGGAGAATCGGCTGCGGCGTCCAGCAGCTCCTGGGTCGTGCCGGGGCTGACGATGAACTTGGAGCCAGCCTTTACGGCGGCCTCCCAATGGGCGGCGTTGAGGATGGTGCCGGCGCCGACTTCCGCGCCTTCCACTTCAGCGGCGACTGCACGCACAGCGTCGAGGGCAGCCGGCGTGCGCATGGTGATCTCGATCGCCTTCAGGCCGCCCGCAACGAGCGCGCGGGCAAGCGATACGGCCGACTTGGCATCATCGACGATCAGGACCGGAACGACAGGCTGGAGTTTCAGGATGGAAAGGAGTTTTTCTGTCTTCTCGCCCATGGCCACGGTTCCCTTAAACGATTGAAATCGGCTTTCGAATAACGCCCCCACGGAGGCTTGTCGAGATAAAACCGGCCCATGCGACAAGACGGGTATTAAATCCCTATAAATTGGGCTACCGTGCCGTGATCGTCACAAAAGGTTCATTCGTATGGCGAAAGAGATCGAACGGAAGTTCCTCGTACGTGGCGAAGCATGGCGCTCTGCCGCAGAGTCCAAATCGGTCCTGAAACAGGGCTACGTCGCCTCCATGGATGACCGCTCGGTGCGTATTCGCATCCTTGATGGGAAGACCGCGCGGCTGACGATGAAGATCGGCCGCGGCACGCTCACCCGCGACGAATTCGAGTATGAGATCCCCATCGCCGACGCCGAGGAACTGCTGGAAAACGCCATCGGTATCGTCATCGAAAAGACGCGTTACCGCGTCCCTTATGAAGGTTTCGTCTGGGAAGTCGATGTCTTTGCCGGCGCCCATCGTGGCCTCGTCATCGCCGAAGTCGAGATGCAGGCCGAAACCGACAATCCTCCCCTGCCCGCCTGGCTTGGCCGCGAGGTCACAGGCGATTTCCGCTATTCCAATCAGGCGCTGGCTACAGAATTTGAGCACGACAGGCATGGGCTATCGCATACGGCCTGAGGCCGACTTTACCGACGAGTTCCGAAGCGCCGCCGAGGAGCAACTGACGCGCGCCATCACCGTTCTCGATAAGCGGCCGGAAGGCGCCCATGAGGCGATCCATGCCTTCCGCAAGAATATCAAGCGGCTGCGCTCGCTCTATCGTCTGGTGTCTCGGGAAGTGCCGGAATTCCAGAAACGCGAAAATGCGCGGCTGCGGGAAACGGCACGGTCGCTCTCCACGATCCGCGATGCCGCAGCAATCGTCGGCACTGCGTGTTACCTGCAGGAAAATGCCCGAAACCCGGAAGAGGCCGAGGCGCTCGGCCGTATCGTCGCCATTCTCGAAGCTCGGCGCGACTGGATGGCGGAGGCCGAAAGCGACCTGGAACAAAGGCTGCACGACGCTGCCGGCCGCCTGCGGGAGGCGATTGCGGCGCTCGACGACGTCGTCTTCGACAACAGCCACCGCAAGAATGCCCGCATGCTGGCAAAGAGCTGGCGCCGGACGGCATCGCGCGCCAGAGAGGCGCTCGATGCCTGCCACGAGGAGGCCGCGGCCGAAGATTTTCATGAGCTGCGCAAGCGCACTTACGATTATCGCCTCTATCACTCGCTTCTGCGCGACCTCTGGCCAAGCGCCATGAAGGCCAAGCGCGATTTCGCCAAGGACATCGTCGAACGGCTCGGCCATATAAACGATCTCTCCGTACTCTCGGGTCTCGTGGAGGCAGAGCCGCAACTCTTCACTCGCAACGACGATCTCGCCCATCTGCTGGATGCCATCATCTTCCGCCAGCAGCAGGATCGGAGCGAGGCGCTGCGCAGCGCCGAAACGCTCTATGGCGACGATCCGGATGACGAAGCGCAACGTCTCGAACTGCTCTGGGTCTCGATCCGCAACTGATGAATTTTATCTGTTGACCTCAACATTGGTTGAGATCCTAGCCTTGACCGGTCAATCAACCCGCCGAGGAAGACATGTCTGCCGACAATGCCGCAACCCCACAGATCCACGGGATCTACGAAACCCATCTCACCGTCGCCGATCTGAAGGTTTCCGTTCCCTTCTACCGCGATATTCTGGGCCTGGAACTCGCCGCAGAATTTCCCGAGCGCCGCATCGCCTTCTTCTGGGTGAACGGCAGGGAGAACGGCATGCTCGGCCTCTGGGAAACCGGCACCGGCCCCCTGAAGATGCGCCTGCACATGGCCTTTCGCCTGTCGCGGGACGAAATGATGCGGGCGCCGGCGCTGCTGATCGACAAGGGGCTGAAACTGCACGGCTTCCACGGCGAGCCGATCACCGAACCGATCGTCATCGGCTGGGTGCCGGCGCTCTCGCTCTATTTCAACGATCCCGACGGTCATTCCATCGAATTCCTGAGCGTGCTTGACGAGGAGCCCGACGCCGCTTTCGGCATGCGCTTCCATGCGCTATGGCAGGCACGCCGACAGTAGTCCCCATCACCTGGCAGGAGGTCTGACCAGGAGCCGCACGACTTCGGATACTCTTCGGCGCAAGGCGCTCAGGTCTTCTGCCCCCTCCTGATCGAAGGATGGTCCGAAAGGATTGACGGCCGTCCAGGCCGTCGAAATCGACATGATGATTGTCAGCAGGAAAGCAGGTGGAAAACGAGCATCCACTATGCCTTGCGCCTGCGCTTCGGCAAGGGCTGCGACCTTTTTTCCGGCCGAAGCGCTGCGTTCAGCCGGGCTGCCGACCTTCCGCTCGAGCCCGAACCAGGCAAGCAGGCGCATGAGATCGGGATTTGCCATGGCAAAATCGACGATGCGCGCGGCATAATCGGGCAGGTCTTCCGGCGTGAAATGCAGTTCCTCATAGATCCGCGTAAGGTGCTTGCGCAGGATAGTCTCGAACAGCGCTTCCTTGCTCTCGAAATAGATATAGATGAGATTCTTGTTGCATCCCGCGGCTTTGGCGATGCGGTCCACGCGCGCGCCGGCAATGCCGAAATCGGAGAACTCCCGAAGGGCTGCCGCCAGTATCTTCTCCTTGCTCAGTTCCGCGTTGCGCATGCAATCCGATTCCTTTCCAGCTGCTCCAGCCCTATCACTTGACTAACCGGTTAGATAGATCTAGTTAACTGTCTAACTGGTTAGTTAGAAAGGTTCTCAATGATGGAACGCACCTGGTTTATTACCGGCATCTCCAGCGGCTTCGGTCGTCTCATGGCCGAGCGCCTGCTGTCGAGCGGCGAGCGTGTTGCTGGCACTATCCGCAAGGCCACTGCAGCCGATGACCTCAAGGCGCTCTACGGCGACCGGCTCTGGATAGCGCAATTGGACATGATCGATGTCGCGGGCATCCGCGCCGTGGTGAACCGCGCCTTTGCCGAGTTGGGGCGCATCGACATTGTGGTCAGCAATGCCGGCTACGGCCTGTTCGGGGCGGCCGAGGAACTGTCGAACGAACAGATCGACCATCAGATCGCAACCAATCTGGCCGGGCCGATCCACCTCGTGCGGGCGGCCGTTCCGCATCTGCGTGCCCAGGGCGGCGGGCGCATCGTTCAGATATCCACCTATGGCGGCCTTGCGGCGATGGCCGGCGGCTCGCTCTATCATGCGAGCAAATGGGGAGCGGAGGGCTTCTTCGAAGCAATGGTGCAGGAGCTTGCCCCTTTCAACATCGGCATAACCATTGTCGAGCCCGGCGGCGCCCGTACGGAATTCCGCTTCGGCAACGCACAGGTCGGAACGAAGATCGACGCCTATCAGGGCACGCCCGCCGGTTTGGTGCACACGATACTGCAGGATCGCTCGCGGCTGCCGATTGGCGATCCCGCCAGGATGGTGGAAATCATCATCTCCAGCGCCGACCAGTCTCCTGCACCGAAACGCATCGTGCTTGGCAGCGACTCCTATACGGCCATCATGAAAGCGCTCGGCGAGCGCCTTGCCAGTATCGAGGGGCAGAAGGAAACCGCCTTCTCGACCGATTTCCCGCCGGCCCCTTGAGGCGTCAAACGCGAGCGCACTTGCGTAATGTTATTGCGCAAGGACGACACCTTCTGTATTTCCACGCGCATGACCGAAAACGCGATCCAGACAAGCCCCTTCCTCGTGGCAGCACTTTACCATTTCGTCTCGCTGCCGCGATACGAAAGCCTGCAGCAGCCCTTGCAGGCGCTCTGCGAGGAAAATGGCGTCAAGGGCACGCTTCTGCTTGCCCATGAAGGCATCAACGGCACGATTGCCGGTCCGGACGCCGGCATCCGCACCGTGCTCGCTTTCCTGCGCGCCCAGCCGGAGTTCGCCGCGCTCGAGCATAAGGAAAGCCGTGCTTCCAAGATGCCTTTCCTGCGCATGAAGGTGAAGCTGAAGAAGGAGATCGTCACGATGGGCGTCGAGAATATCGACCCCAACAAGGTGGTTGGCACCTATGTCGACCCCGGCGACTGGAATGCCCTGATCTCCGATCCCGATACGATCGTGATCGACACGCGCAACGACTACGAGACGGCGATCGGCACCTTCCGCGGCGCCGTTGATCCGAAGACCAAGACCTTCCGCGAGTTTCCGGACTGGGTGCGCAACAATCCCGGCCTGCACAACAAGCCGAGGATCGCCATGTATTGCACCGGCGGCATCCGTTGCGAGAAGGCGACGGCCTTCATGAAGGAACAGGGTTTCGATGAGGTCTACCACCTCAAGGGCGGCATCCTGAAATATCTGGAGGAAGTGCCGCAGGAAGAAAGCCTCTGGGACGGCGCCTGCTTCGTCTTCGACGAGCGCGTTTCGGTCGAACATGGGCTGAAGGAAGGCGAGCACAAACTCTGCCATGCCTGCCGCAATCCGATCACGGCGCAAGAGGTCACTTCGCCCTATTACGAGGAGGGCGTTTCCTGCAGCAATTGTTATCATACCCGCAGCGAAGAGGACCGCCTGCGCTACCGTCAGCGCCAGCACCAGATCGCGCTCGCCAGGAAGCGTGGCCAGAAACATATCGGCACCTGACGCGGCTTCGGCAAAGGTGCGCGGCGCCACCTCCGGACTTGCGTGACGACAAAGGGATTAGGCGCCGGTTCAGCCCGCGATCCGACGCAGGACCCGGGCTTCGCGCCGCTCCTGCAACAGGTCGTTGATCTGCTCGGCCGACATCGGCTTTCCGAAGAAGTACCCCTGCAGGCAGTCGCTGCCGAAGAGCCGCAATGCGACGGCCTGCTCCTCGGTTTCGATACCCTCTGCCGTGACCGGGATATCGAGCGCACGTGCGAGCGCCACCGTCGCCTGCAGCATTTCCCGCTGCCGGTCGTCGGTGGTGATATCCGTCACCAGCGAGCGGTCGATCTTGATGCGGTCGAAGCCGAACTGGCGCAGATAGCCGATCGACGAGAAACCGGAGCCGAAGTCGTCGAGCGCCACCTTCACGCCAAGCGACTTCAGGCGCTCGATCGACTGGCGCGTGCGCTGCGGGTTCTGGATCATATAACCTTCGGTGATTTCCAGCGTGACGCGGCTCGCCTCGATCTCCGTCTGCTTCAGCACGTAGCGCACGTAATCGGTGAAAGCCGGATTGCGGAACTGGCCCGGTGAAACGTTGACCGAGATCTTCAGCTCCGGCCACTGTTTTGCCGTCTCACAGGCCTTGCGCAGCACGAAAAGGCCAAGCGATTCAATGAGCCCGCTGGTCTCGGCGATGGGGATGAAAATCTCCGGCGAAACCGGGCCGTGGCCGGGCCTGTTCCAGCGCACCAGCGCTTCGACGCCCGTCATCTCATGCGTCGCGGCATCGACAAGTGGCTGATAGGCAAGCGTGAGATCGCCGCTTTCGATCGCCATGCGCAGATCGAGCTCCAGCGCGTTGCGCTGCGCGCGATCGGTATCCATGGCCGGATCGTAGAGCGTCATGCGGGCGCGGCCGGCTTCCTTCGCCTTGTACATGGCGAGATCGGCGCGGCGGACCAGTTCTTCGCGATCGATCGAGCCCAGCGGCGACATGGCAATGCCGATGCTGGCGCCGACCACGACGATACGACGGCCGACCTCAAGCGGCTCGGCAAGGAAATCGAGGATCTGCTCGGCAAGCTGCAGCGCGGCCGCATTCTCCGCCTCCGAAAGGAAAGCGATTGCGAATTCATCCCCGCCGATGCGCGCAAGCACGGCACCGTCCGGGATCAGCACGTCCAGTCCCGCCGCGACCGCGCGGATCAGCTGGTCGCCGGTGCCGTGGCCGTAGCTGTCGTTGACTTCCTTGAATCCATCGAGATCGAGATAGAGCAGCAGGACGTTCCGCTTCGTCTGCCGTGCCTGCGCCACGAAGCTGTCGACGGCAAGGCCCAGGCCATCGCGGTTGGAGAGGCCGCTGAGGCGATCGCGGAGCGTTTCCTCACGCGCGCTGTTTTCCTCCGCCTTGAGACGCCGCCCGGCAAGCCAGCCGATAATGAGCAGGACGGCAAAGAACAGGCCGACCAGACCAAGCGCCTGGATGACCATGGGCCGCACCTGCGCATAACCGATATCTCCCGGCGAGCGCGACACCCAGACAAGCTTGCCAAGAACCGTGCGAGTGGGATCTGCGATTTCGACCGAATAGGCCGAGGCGAAATCCGCAGGCACGAGCCGCAACCCGTTCAGCACGTAGGTGGCGCCGAGAGCGGAAATTTTCGCATCATCGAGATGCCTGGCGAAAATTAGGTAGCGATGCTGACCGGCAGGCACGTCCAGCGCACCGGACTTCTCGCGCACGAGCGCGATGCCGACGGCGGCAATGCCCCTTTCGGTCCGGACGAAACCCGTCGCCTGCGGCTTGTCGCCGGCGTCGGGCGCACGAGCCCTGTCCAAAAGCTGCCAGAGAGCAGGCGCAAAGAAATCGCCCACCGGCTTCTGCATGGGCAGACCATCCTGATAGGCCATGACGGTCTTCTTCTCATCGTCGACGACGATTGCCGTATCGAAGAGAGGGCTGTTGACGGACATTTCGCCGTAATTGCTGATCGTCCATGCCATGCCGTCTGCCCGGTAGACATTGGCGGCCGCGTCGTCCCAGGCGGCATAGTCGTCGAGCGTGGCGGCAAGCTGATCCTCGAAGGTCTTGAGTGCGCCGACAGTGGTCTCGCGCGAGCGCTCGTCGTCGAGCACGTTGGCATTTTCAGACACGCGCTCCAGCGCCGTCAAAACCATGATGGTGACGACAGCAACAATGACTGCGAAGGAAAAAAGCACGCCAGTAACTGTGGTATGGCGGCCCAATCCCGACCCGTTGCTTTTAGACCTCAAGACTGCCGGCAATTCATACAACTCCCCGTTCAGGAAATCTTCGCAGCCAAGGGTCAAAAAACGCTTAAAATCATGACAACTATCAAGAATCCGGCTCAGATTACTTGACGATCTCACGCCTCCCAAGATTGACAACTATTTTCCATTATGGTAACTAGTTTCCATAATGGAAACGGAGATCGGGAATCTTGAAGCGCACGATCGAAGCCGATTTGCTGACGGATATCATGCTGATGGTCTTCCGCATCAACGGACGGCTGCTGGATGGCGGCGACCGGCTGGGCGCACCGCTGAACCTCACCAGCGCCCGATGGCAGGTGCTCGGAGCCATTTCGCTATCTTCCGGTCCTGTCACCGTACCCGGAATTGCCGAGATGATGGGCATGACCCGTCAGGGCGCCCAAAAACAGGTGAACAAGCTCGAGGAGGACGGCTTCATAGAAAAGCGGGCCAACCCGCGCCATCAGCGATCGCCTTTCTACGTGCTGACAGCGCAAGGCGCCGAGAGCTACCGGCGGATAACCGCGCTTCACACCGGCTGGGCCAACACACTTGCAGATGGACTGGACGCACAGGAACTGCGGGCAGCGCTCGATCTTCTGAACAGGTTCGACGAACGGCTGGCGCAGGACGCCGCACAAGACGAGGAACTGCTATGAAAACGATCGTTCACGCCGGCGCAGGCACTCTTGCCATCATCCTGATTGCCGGTTTTCTGGCCGCAACGCTGATCTCGGAACTTCTTCTGGAGGAGGCCGCTATTGTCGCCGTCAAGAAAGCGATCCTGACCGGCCTCTGTCTGCTGATCCCGGCACTGGCAATCACTGGCGGCAGCGGCTTTTCGCTTGCCCGCGATCGTCATTCGCCTTCTATCGAACGCAAGCGTCGACGCATGAAGCTCATCGCCGCAAACGGCCTGCTGATCCTGTTGCCGCTGGCAATTCTGCTATACCTGCGGGCGGCGGCCGGTCTTTTCGACGGTCTTTTTTATGCCTTGCAGGCGCTGGAAGTGCTGGCCGGCTGCGCCCAGCTTTCGCTGCTTGTCCTCAATTTCCGAGACGGGCGGAAAATGACACGGGCAAAACGTCTCGCTGCGGCCCGGAAGCTGAATTCGATCTGAAACGGCAGGGCACGAATGCCCTGCCGAATACGGCGGCTCAGGCGGCCTTGTGATTGCCCTTCGGAAACTGGCTGGCGAGCTCGCGATACCACTTCCCGCTCTTCTTGACGGTGCGCACCTGCGTTTCGTAATCGACATGCACGAGGCCGAAGCGCATGCGATAGCCTTCCGCCCATTCGAAATTGTCCATCAGGCTCCAGGCAAAATAGCCGCGCATCGGATAACCGTCCTTGATGAGGTCGGCAACGACGTTGAGATGGTCGCTGACATAGTCGAGGCGCATGACGTCATCGACCTCGCCATTGACGACGCCGGTATTGTCGCAGGCGCCGTTCTCGGTGATGTAGCATTCCGGCAGGTCGTAACGGCGATAGAGATCTTCGACGAGCAGCTTGAGGCCCGGCGAATAGACTTCCCAGCCGATATCGGTCTTCACGTCGCTGGCCGGAGGCGCTTCCACCGTCCAGGGGAAATCGCCCTTGCGGCTTGCATCGTCGGCAACACGTTCCGGCTTGTAGTAGTTGAGGCCCCACCAGTCGAGCTTCTGGCTGATGATCTTGAGATCGCCCTCCTCGATGACTGGCATGCGATCGCCAAGCGCCTCGACGAATTCCTTCGGGTACTCGCCCTTGAAGACCGGGTCGAAGAAGGCGCCGTTATGGAACTGGTGCGCCCGCTCGCCGGCGGCAAGATCGGCGGGGCTATCGGAGCCCGGAATGATCGACGAGGCGTTGAGTACCAGACCGACAGGCACATTGGGCGCTTCCGAACGGATCGCCTCGACGCCGAGACCGTGCGCCAGGTTCATGTAGTGCATGGCGTGAAGGGCGGCCTGCATATTGCGCTCGCCCGGCGCATGGATGCCGTAGAGGTGGCTGAGCCACACGATGCACCAGGGCTCGTTGAAGGTGGCAACGCTGTCGAGACGATCGCCGAGGCGGTTCATCACCGTCTTGGCATAACGCTGATAGGCGTAAGCCGTCGAGCGCGCCGTCCAGCCGCCGTCGCCGGCGAGCAGCAGCGGCAGGTCCCAGTGATAGAGCGTCGCGAAGGTCTTGATGCCGCGCGCCTTGCAGCCGTCGACGAGCCGGTCGTAGAAGTCGAGGCCGGCTTCGTTCACGGGACCCGTGCCGTCGGGAATGATGCGCGGCCAGGCGATCGAGAAGCGATAGGCATCGACGCCCATCTCCTTGATGAGGTCGAGATCCTGCTCCAGCCGGTTATAGTGGTCGCACGCCACGTCACCGTTGTCGCGATTGTAGACGCGGCCAGGCATGTTGCAGAAGGCGTCCCAGATGGACGGCTTGCGGCCGTCGGCCTTGCTGGCGCCTTCGATCTGGAAGGCGGCGGTGGCGACGCCGAAGGTGAAATCGCCGGGGAAGCGCTCGGCAAGCGTTTTCGGATCGATCATCTGTAAATCCCATCTCTCAGCTTGTGGACTGACCGTTTGCGCGGGGTTTAGCCAAGCCCGCGCTCAAAGTACAGGCCGGCCAACCCAAAAACTGCAACGTTGCAGGAAGAAACCTTGGAAAGCAGCAAGCCTGCCACATGCGGCTGCCTGGCCGATCTCGTAACGCCAATGTCAGCAGTCGTGATTTGCGGTCACAACGTCGATCCTTACACCGGAAAGAGCATCACAATATGAAAGGAACCGAATGCTCTCTTCGATCCATCTGCTGCAGCCGCATTTCCTGAGCCTGCTGCGCATCGTCTCGTCCCTCGTGCTTTTCAGCTACGGAACGCAGAAGATCCTGCATTTCCCGGCCGCAGCCAGCGTACCGCCCGTCGGCTCGCTGCCCTGGGTCGCCGGCCTTCTTGAGCTCACGCTCGGCTTCCTGGTTCTCATCGGTTTCCAGACCCGCCTCGCAGCTTTCGTGCTTTCGGGCCTGATGGCCTTCGCCTATTTCATCGGCCATGCGTCGAAGAGCCTCTACCCGGCGCAAAATGGCGGCGTTGCCGCAATCCTGTTCTGCTTCGTCTTCCTCTATATCTTTGCTGCCGGCGCAGGCCCGTTCAGCCTCGATAACCTGCTGAAGCGCGGCCGCACACCGGCCGCAGCCTGATCGCCGCAAATGAAAACGCCGGGGCGATATCGACCACCCCGGCGTTTCAGGCAATGGATGCCTCTCGGCGCGGAAACTCAGACCTTGACCCAGGCGCCGTTGCGCTTGGACGAGGCGACGCAAGCCTCGACGAAAGCCACGCCCTTCACACCGTCATCGACGGTCGGGTAGACCACAGCCTTGTCAACCGCCTTGCCCTTCTTGTGGGCGTTGATGGCGTGTGCGGCTTCCGTATAGATCGTCGCAAAAGCTTCCAGATAGCCTTCCGGATGACCGGACGGGATGCGCGAAACGCGGGCCGCGGCCGCGCCGGAGCCGGCGCCGTTGCGGGTAATCAGCCGCTTCGGCTCGCCGAACGGCGTGTACCAGAGATAGTTTGGATCGGCCTGGACCCATTCGATACCGCCCTTGGTGCCATAGATGCGCACCTTGAGGCCGTTCTCGTGGCCGGGTGCTACCTGGCTGCACCAGAGCATGCCCTTGGCCGGCTTTTCCGAACCCTTGGCCTTGAAGCGAAGCATCACATGGGCGTTGTCGTCAAGACGACGGCCCGGCACGAAACTGTCGAGATCGGCAGCAAGGCTGTCGAGTTCGAGGCCGGTGATGAACGAAGCCAGGTTATAGGCATGCGTGCCGATATCGCCGGTCGAACCGCCGACACCCGACTGGGCCGGGTCGGTGCGCCATGCCGCCTGTTTCTGGCCGGACTGTTCGATCGCTTCCGTCAGCCAGTCCTGCGGATATTCGGCCTGGACGATGCGGATATCGCCGAGTTCGCCGTTGGCGACCATTTCGCGCGCCTGACGAACCATCGGATAGCCGGTGTAGTTGTGCGTCAGGATGAACAGCGCGCCGCTCTCGTCGGCAACCTTCTTCAGCTTCTTGGCGTCGGCAAGGTTTGATGTCAGCGGCTTGTCGCAGATGACATGGATGCCGCGGCGCAGGAATTCCTTGGCCGCGTCATAATGCACATGGTTCGGCGTGACGATGGAAACGGCTTCGATACCGTTCTTCAGCTTGGCTTCGCGGATCGCCATTTCCCGGTAGCTGGAATAGGTGCGCGACGGATCAAGGCCGAGATCGCGACCAGACTGAACGGCCTTTTCCGGCGTGGACGACAGCGCACCGGCGATCAGATCGTACTGGTCGTCGATACGCGCCGCGATGCGATGAACGGCGCCGATGAAGGCCCCTGCCCCGCCGCCCACCATGCCGAGCCGGATGCGTGGCTCGCGGGTCTGTTCGGATGATGCTTCGATTGCCATAGTATACTCCTCGATTCTCGAAACCGGCTTATGCCAGACCCAGCATGCGCCGGTTGGCGGCCTGATCGGTGCCGCCGGCAGCAAAATCGTCGAAGGCCTTTTCGGTGACGCGGATGATGTGCGCCGCAACGAATTCGGCGCCTTCACGGGCACCGTCTTCCGGATGCTTCAGCGCGCATTCCCATTCGACCACGGCCCAGCCGTCGAAATTGTTGGCGGTCATCTTGGAGAAGACGGCGCCGAAATCGACCTGGCCGTCGCCCAGCGAACGGAAGCGGCCGGCACGCTCGACCCAGCCCTGATAGCCGCCATAGACGCCCTGGCGTCCGGTCGGGTTGAACTCGGCATCCTTGACGTGGAACATCTTGATCCGGTCTTTGTAGATGTCGATATTGTCGAGATAGTCGAGGCACTGCAGCACGTAGTGCGACGGGTCATAGAGCATGTTGGCGCGCGGATGGTTGCCGACGCGTTCCAGGAACATCTCGTAGGTGATGCCATCGTGCAGGTCTTCGCCCGGATGGATTTCGTAGCAGACATCGATGCCGTTTTCATCGGCATGATCGAGGATCGGCTTCCAGCGGCGGGCCAGCTCGTCGAAAGCGGTCTCGACGAGACCGGCTGGACGCTGTGGCCACGGATAGATGAAGGGCCAGGCAAGCGCACCCGAGAAGGTCGCATGGGCCTTGAGGCCGAGGTTCTTGGAAGCCGTCAGCGCATACTTGACCTGCTGCACGGCCCATTCCTGACGTGCCTTCGGGTTGCCGCGCACTTCCGGTGCGGCAAAACCGTCGAAGGCTTCGTCATAGGCAGGATGAACGGCAACGAGCTGCCCCTGCAGGTGGGTGGAAAGCTCGGTGATCTCGACACCGTTTTCGCGCGCCTTGCCTGCGAACTCGTCGCAGTAATCCTTAGAAGTCGCCGCCTTCTTGAGATCGATGAGCTGGCTTGCCCAGGTCGGAACCTGCACGCCTTTGTAGCCGATATCGGCCGCCCACTTGGTGATCGCGTCCCAGGAATTGAAAGGCGCGGTATCGCCCGCGAACTGCCCGAGGAACAGGCCGGGTCCCTTGATCGTCTTCATGTCAGTTTCCTCCCTGAATATCGATCGTAAACGTTTTCGAGAAATCTTAGTGCGCCGTCCGGTAAAGAAAAGGCGCCTCCCCGCCAATGCGATGGATTTGAGCGGGTGAGCCGAAAATCAACGCGGTCTGGACCTAATCACGCTCGCCGCGGATCGGCAAGAGGTACGTAGCGCATTTTGGCTGCAACTTGTCTGAAGGCATGAAAAATGCGCCCATCCTTTCGAATGGGCGCATCGATGAAAGCAGATATCAGAACGGAGAATCCGGGAAGTAGAAGTTCTTGGCGTTCTCCTTGGTGACGAGCGTCGCATCGAGGATGTAGTTGCCGTGAACCGGAACCTGATCGTAGAGCGAGGCAGCCGTCAGTTCCATGGCCGTGCCGACCATTGCCGGCGGATAGAGAACGTCGACCGGGATCAGCTTGTCGCCGTCCATGACCTTCTTGATCATGTCCTTGGAACCGGCGCCGGCAACGACATACTGGATGTCGGTGCGCTTGGCCTGCTCGATGGCCTGGAGAACGCCGACAGCCATGTCGTCGTCCTGGCACCATACGACGTCGATCTTCGGGTACTTGGTCAGGTAGTCCTGCATGACCTTGAAGGCATCGTCGCGGTTCCAGTTGCCGTACTGGCGATCGAGAACCTTGACCTTCGAGCCGGCAATGCCCTTGTCGAAACCGTCCTGGCGCTGCTGGTCGATCGGGATCGGCAGGCCGCGGATGACGACGACCTGAGCCTCCGGCGTCTTTTCGGCAATGTACTTGCCGGCGACTTCGCCGAGCGCCGGGTTGTTGCCGGCGACGTAGAGGTCACGCACGGAATTGTCGTTGTTCGACGGCGCGCGGTCGACAAGCGCCACGAACTTGCCCTTGTCCTTGACTTCCTTGATGGCGTTGACGAGCGGATCCGGATCCGACGGCAGGATGACCAGAGCGTCGATGCCCTGCGTATCGAGGTCCTGCACGGCATTTGCCTGCGTCGCCGCATCCGGCGAGGTCTTGACGATCACGTTCAGGCCCGGATGTTCGGCCATCAGCTTCTTGGCAACGCGCTCGGCATGGAACACGACGCCCGACGTCCAGCCGTGGTCGGCGGCCGGAATGGACACGCCGATCGTGTAGTTCTTGTCCTGGGCGTAGGCTGCGCCGGCAAAAGCCACCCCCGCAACCGCCAGACCCAACATGAGCTTGCGCATGCTATTTCCTCCCAAAAATATCAGGGACTTGTTCAATCCGGGCCGGGTGCCCTGGATACCCGGCCAATCCCAAAAGCAGCTCCGCCTTACGATTTGCGCACCAGCGACCGCTGGACCAGCATGGCGATGATGATGATCGCACCCTGGATCGCGCCGATGAGGTATTCGCTGATGAAGTTCGAAAGCAGCATGATGTTGCCGACGAGCTCGAGAATGAAGGCGCCGCAGATCGTGCCCCAGACGCGGCCCGCACCGCCCTTCAGCGCCGTACCGCCGACGACCACAGCCGTGATCGCCTGCAGCTCCCACAGGATGCCGGTCGTTGCCGAGGTCGAGCCAAGGCGCGGAACGTAGAGAAGCACGGCGATCGCCACGCAGAGACCCTGGATGACGAAGGCGATCGTGCGCACGCGGTTGACCGCAATGCCGGAATAGCGGGCAACGTCGCTGTTGGAGCCGACCGCCACGACATGACGGCCGTAGCGCGTGCGGTAGAGAATGAAGGCCGCAACGGCGGTGACGACAAGGATAACGACGATCGGCACGGGGATGCCGAGGATATTGCCGAAATAGGCCGGGCGATAAAGCGTCTGGATATCGGCCGAACGCAGCGTGATCGCACCGCCCTGCGACAACCAAGTCGTCAGGCCGCGATAGATGCCCATCGTACCGAGCGTTGCAATGAAAGGCTCGATCTTGCCGACCGTCGTGATAAGGCCGTTTGCGAGACCGCAGAGCGCGCCGGCGACCACGGCGAAGACGACGGCAGCCGTCAGCATCAGCACCGGATCGGCGATGACGCCGGAATTGATGAGCAGGATCATAAGGCTGGCGACGAAGGCGACCATCGAGCCGACGGAGAGGTCGAGGTCGCCGGCCGAGATCACGAAGGTTGCGCCGACGGCGATGATGGCGATGAAGGCGCAACGCGTCGCGACATTGGTCAGGTTGGTGATGCCGATGAAATTCGGATTGACCAGTGCGCCCACGATGAGGAGCAAGACCAGCGCGGCAAAGGGCGCAATCGCGCGCAGATCGACGTCACGCCAGGATCTGCGCCGGATTTCCCTGGTCTCCTCGTTAACACTCATGTCCAAAACGAACCTCCCGTCCCATTATTGCTGGGCATCTTGTCTGTTGCGCACCCAGCCCTTGGCGTGCCTTGCCGGCGTCAGGCAGCCGCCTGACGCTTCAGCCCTGCGGCGTAACGCATGATTTCCTGTTCCGAAATTTCATCCCCTTCGAGGATGCCGACGATCCGTCCTTCGCGCATGACGGCGACCCGCGTGCAGAGCCCGATCACCTCGGGCATTTCCGAAGACACGACGATGATCGACCGCCCGTCGCGGGCGAGTGCGGAGATGAAATGGTAGATCTGCTGCTTGGTGCCGACATCGATGCCGCGCGTCGGTTCGTCGATGATGATGATCTGCGGCTCGGTTTCCATCACCTTGGCGAGAAGCAGCTTCTGCTGGTTGCCGCCGGACATACGCCCGGCAACGATATTGCCGTCGCGCACGCGGATATCGAAACGCCGCCTGGCCTTGGCAAGGGCCGCCGCCTCGCTGCTCGGGCTTAGATAGCCATGGCTGACATGCCGTTCCAGAGACTGGAGCGTCAGGTTGGCGATCATGCCCGAACCGAGCAGCAGTCCCTTCGACTTGCGATCCTTGGTCATATAGGCAAGGCCGGCGCGATTGGCCGCGCGCGCATCGCCCGAATGTACGCTTTCCCCGTGGATGACGACCTCACCCGAAAGCCGCGAGCGCAGCCCGGCGATCGCCTCCATCAATTCCGTACGCCCCGATCCGATGAGGCCGGAAAAGCCGATGACCTCGCCCTTGCGCACATCGAAGCTCGCATCCTGCACATAGCCGGTCGACACCCCGCTGACGCGAAGAACGATCTCCTCGTCGACATCGGGCTCCACCTTGGCGGGATAGAGGCTCGAAAGTTCACGGCCGACCATCAGCTGCGCGATGGACTCTCCGTCCAGCATGGAGGTCGGCGCCGTCTTCACCCACTGACCGTCGCGCAGGACAGTGACCTTGTCGGTCAGCTCCATGACCTCGTCGAGCTTGTGGGAAACGAAGACGAAGCTCGTCCCCTGGTCGCGCAGCTTGCGCACCTGCTTGAAGAGGATGTTGGTTTCCTCGCGCGACAGCACCGCCGTCGGCTCGTCCATGAAGACGACGCGCGCATCGCGGCTGATCGCCTTGGCAATCTCGACCATCTGCTTCTCGGCGATCGAGAGCGAGCTGATCATCGCATTCTCGTCGACATGGGAGCCGAGCATATCCAGCACGCGACGGGTTTCCGCCCGCATGTACTTGCGGTCGAGCACGCCGAAATGCGTCACCTCGCGACCGAGGAACAGGCTCTCTGTCACCGTCAGATGTTCGGCAAGATTGAACTCCTGATGGATGATGACGATCCCGAGCGCCTCGGCCGCGCCGTTCGGCGGCAGAACCACGGGCTTGCCGTCAAGCAGGATCTCGCCCGATGTGGGCTGCTCGAAACCGGAAAGGATCTTGACGAGGGTCGACTTGCCGGCGCCGTTTTCACCCATCAGCGCGTGGATTTCACCGGCGCGAAGATCGAAATTGACGCTGAAAAGAACCTGCACGCCGCTGAAAGACTTGCATATGCGCCTGGCGGACAACACCACTGGCGCAGCCTCTGCGGTCTCGGTCATAACTTCCTCCTGCGGCTCCCATCCGCTTACGCCAAGCATATGTAAACCTTTACATGGGGCATGTAAAGGTTTACATGATTGATTTACACAGACTTGTTGGCGGCTGCCTTTGACCTCCCGGCGAGTCTGTGTAGTGTGCGGCGAAGACAGCCCAAGGCAGAGCCCCCGTGTCGAATTCCACGCCCGCAACGATCGAAGACGTCGCCCGGATCGCCGAGGTTTCCATCGCGACGGTTTCGCGGGCAATCCACACGCCCGAAAAGGTGGCCAATTCCACGCGGCTGAAGGTCAACCAGGCGATCGCCATCACCGGTTATACGACCAACGCCATGGCGCGCAGCCTGCGGCTTGGCCGTTCCAACATGATTCTGGTCGTGGCGCCCGATATCGGCGACCCCAATTTTTCTAACATCCTGATCGGACTGGAAAACGAGGCCCGCGCCCATGGCTATGGCGTGCTGATCGGCCATACGCAGAACGATGCGCAGCGCGGCCTCGAATATCTGAAATTCTTCAGCTCCAACCAGGCGGCTGGCCTCATCCTCTTTACCGGCATCCTGCCCTTCGGCCATCAGATGGTGACGGCGCAGCTGCCGCCGAGCGTCGGCGTGTTCGAACCTGTCTTCAACGGCGGCATCCCCTATGTCGGCGTCGACGATATCGAGGGTGCGAGGAAGGCTGTCGACCTGCTTCTGGCGGAAGGCCATCGCAAGATCGCCTTCATCGGCGATTCCCGCACGCGCCTTGCCTATAGCCGTCGCCGGCAAGGCTATGACGCCGGTCTCGACGCCGCCGAGGTTCCGAAGGACATGCGTATCGTGCTGGAAGGCGACGGCACGATCGAGAGCGGCCGCCATGCGGTGGAGCAGCTCTTCATGCGCGATACGCTGCCCACCGCCTTCATGTGCGTCAACGACCAGACGGCGATCGGCGTCATGATCGGCCTCAATGCGCGTGGCTACAACATCCCGCAGGATTTCTCCGTCACCGGCTTCGACGACGTGCCGCAGGCCGTCTTCATGAGCCCGTCGCTGACGACGATCCGCCAGCCGCGCACGGCGATCGGCAAACAGGCCATGGCGCTGCTCCTGGAACTTCTCTCCGACGGCCGGCCCGCCGAAACGGAAATCCTGCTCAGGCCGGATCTCGTCGTGCGCAACTCGGTCTCGGCGCCGCCACGCAACTGGCAGAAGCGATAACCGGGCTGGTTTCTAAAGCTGAGCCTCGATGGCCGCCTTGTCGATGACCGACCAGACCTCGAATATCCGGCCGTCCATGAACGCATAGACGACATTCTCGGCAAAGCGCACCCTTTTGCCGTTGACCGGCAGACCGAACAGCATCCCTTTCGGCGTGCAGTCGAAAAGCAGGCGGCTCGCGACGCGCGGCGGCTCGCAGACCAGCATGCCGATATCGAAGGACAGGTCCGGGATAGCCCGGAAATCGCCTTCGAGCATCTGACGATAGCCGGAGAGCCCGATACGCTTGTCGTTATAACTGACATCCTCATGCACGAAATTGCTGAGATTCGGCCAGTCCTGGCTGTTCAGGCAAGCAATATAGCCGCGATAGAGATCTGAAAGCTCGGTATCCGTCATGGAAACGATCCCCGTCCGTAGGTCGTCGGCTGGAATTTAGGACGGTGAAAGCACCAAACAATGTCGACCCGCACATAAAAAAGCCGGGGAACTGTCGTTCCCCGGCCCATCGGAAATCAAACCCGTATCAGACGTAGCGGTTGACGATGTTTTCGAGCAGTTCCTGCTTGCCGGACTTCGGCTGCGGGTTGACGTCCTTGCTCTCGACCCACTGCGTGATTTCCTCCAGCGAGTATTCGCCGCGGAAGAGTTTCTGGCCTTCGGCCGAATCCCAGCCGGCATAGCGGTCTGCGAGCGGCTTGGAGAGAGCCTTGTCCTCGATCATCTTTGCGGCAGCCTTCAGGCCGCGGGCGCAGCAATCCATGCCGCCGATGTGACCGATGAGCAGGTCTGCCGGATCGAGCGACTGGCGGCGCAGCTTGGCGTCGAAGTTGGTGCCGCCGGTCTTGAAGCCGCCGCCCGCCAGGACGTGGTAATAGGCAAGCGCCATTTCCGGAACGTTGTTCGGGAACTGGTCCGTATCCCAACCGGACTGGTAGTCGTTGCGGTTCATGTCGATCGAGCCGAAAATGCCGAGCGCGTTTGCAAGCGCCAGCTCGTGCTCGAAGGAATGGCCGGCGAGGATTGCGTGGCCCTGCTCGATGTTGAGCTTCACTTCGTTTTCGAGGCCGTGCTTCTTGAGGAAGCCGTAGACGGTCGCGACGTCGTAGTCGTACTGGTGCTTGGTCGGCTCCTGCGGCTTCGGCTCGATGAGGATCGTGCCCTTGAAGCCGATCTTGTGCTTGTACTCGACGACGAGGTTGAGGAAGCGGCCGAGCTGGTCGAGCTCGCGGCCGAGATCGGTGTTGAGCAGGGTTTCATAGCCTTCGCGGCCGCCCCACAGAACGTAGTTTTCGCCGCCGAGCTTCTGCGTGGCGTCGATGCAGGTCTTGACCGTCGCGGCGGCGAAGGCAAAGACATCCGGATCGGGGTTGGTCGCAGCACCCGACATGTAGCGGCGGTTCGAGAAGAGGTTCGCCGTACCCCAGAGCAGCTTGGTGCCGGTGGCAGCCTGCTTCTCGGCGAAATAATCGACGATCTCGTTCAGGTTCCTGGTGTTCTCGGCAAAATTCTTGCCTTCCGGGCGCACATCGGCGTCATGGAAGCAGTAGTAGGGCGCGCCGAGCAGCGAGAAGAATTCGAAGGCCACGTCAGCCTTGAGCTTTGCAGCCTTCATCGTGTCTTCGAACCACGGACGCAGGAAGGTCTGGCCGCCGAAGGGGTCGCCGCCCGGCCAGGTGAACGTGTGCCAGTAGGCGACGGCAAAGCGCAGATGGTCTTCCATGCGCTTGCCGAGAACGATTTCGTCCGGCTGGTAGTAGCGGAAGGCCAGCGGGTTGGTGCTGTCTGGGCCTTCGTACTTCACTTTCTGGATGTCGCCGAAAAATCCGGTGCTCATTTGGGTTCTCCTTGGGTTCAGCTCTTATGAATGGATCAATGCGCCAGCGACTTGATCGCCGGGTAGGTCGCGCGGTAGCGCTTGTAGGCTTCTTCATAGGCGCCGCTCAGCGCAGCGACCGGTTCGATCGTGCCGGCCGTGACCGGCGGCGTGCAGACGGCAACCGGATCGGCACCCGTTGCCGCAATCAGGCCGAGGCGGGCGGCACCGAAGGCCGCACCGAAATCGCCGTCGGCCGGCAGGTCGACCGGAACGCCGAGCGCGGTCGCAATCGAAGCCAGCCAGTAGCGCGAACGCGAACCGCCGCCGATCGCGGTCACGCGGGAAATATCCGTGCCGGCCGAGCGCAGCGCTTCGAGATTGTCGCGGATCGCGAAGGACACACCTTCCAGCACCGCCTGCGTGAGCACCACACGGCTGCTTTCATGTTCGAGGCCGATGAAGGCGCCGCGAATGACGGCATCATTATGCGGCGTGCGCTCGCCCGAGAGATAGGGCAGGAAGGTAACGCCGGTCGGCGCCTTCAGGCTTTCCCCAAGCTCGCCGGTCAGATCGGCGGCCGACTTGCCGGTGACGGACGAATGCCAGTTCAGCGCGTCGGTGGCCGACAGGATGACGCCCATCTGATGCCAGGTATTCGGCAGTGCATGGCAGAAGGCATGGACGGCGCTTTCCGGCTTCGGCAGATAGGCGGCGTTGGCGGCAAAGAGCACACCCGACGTGCCGAGCGAAACGAAGGCGGCGCCATCGCTGACCGTGCCCATGCCGCAGGCCGAAGCCGCATTGTCGCCGGCGCCGCCGGCAACGACGGCCTCGCCGGAAATGCCCCAGGCGGAGGCGAGTTCGGCGCGCAGCTTGCCGCCCTGCTCCGTACCTTCGATCAGTGTCGGCATCTGCTTTTCGTCGAGATTGGTGGCGGCCAGCAGCTCGGACGACCAGGCGCGCTTGCCGGTATCGAGCCAGGACGTGCCGGCCGAATCCGACATTTCCGAAATATGCTCGCCGGTCAGCCAGAGGCGCAGATAGTCCTTCGGCAGCAGAACCTTGGCGACCTTGGCGAAGATCGCGGGCTCGTTCTTGGCAACCCAGGCAAGCTTCGGCGCGGTAAAGCCGGGGAAAACGATATTGCCGGTCAGCTTGCGGAAGCGCGGATCGGCGTCGAGTGCCGCAGCCTCGACATGGGAACGCGTATCGTTCCAGAGGATGCAGGGGCGCAGCACCTTGTCGGAAGCGTCCAGCAATGTTGCGCCGTGCATCTGCCCGGAAAGGCCGATACCCCGGACCGCGGCAAGCTCCTTCGGATGTTTGGCCTTGAGGCCGGCGACAGCCTCCTCCGTGGCGCGCACCCAATGAGCCGGCTCCTGTTCGGACCAGCCGGAATGCGGACGCGAAACGTCGAGCGAACCGTTGGCGGAACCGACGATCTTCTGATCGCCGTCGATCAGCATCGCCTTGACGCCCGAGGTGCCGAGATCGAGACCCAGATACATGTGATGTTTCTCCCTTTGCCGTTACGGCAGGTTGTCTTTCAGGAATATGTCGAGGCGGATGCGCTCCTGCGCGTCGATCACCGCAAGCCCGTCTGCTTTTGCCTTGAGAACACGGATCGCGCTGCGCACCTCGTGGCCGGCATCCTGATTGAGGATTGCGTCGATCGTGCCGTCGATGAGCGCTGCCCGCGTGTGCGCCGTCAATTCATGGGCGACCACCGTCAGCGTCCTGTCGGCTGCCTTCTCCTTCAGTGCCCGGATCAGACCGCGATTGCCGGCGCCAAGGCTGTAGATACCGATGATGCCGCCGTTTTTCCGAAGCGCATCCGCAATCAGCATATGGGCGACTTCAGGGTCGTCGCGCCCCTCGAGCACCGGCAGCAGATGCAGCGCCGGAAACTCCTGCGCCATGACGGAGGCAAAGCCTTCCAGGCGTTCGCGATGGTCGCGCACGAGCATGGAACCGGCCAGCACGACGATCTCGCCCGCGGCACTGCCGAGGAACCGGCCGAGCAGGCGCGCGGCAGTTCGCCCTGCCGCGATATTGTCGACGCCGGCATAATGATGGCGCAGCGATCCCGTCAGATCGGAAACGAGCGTGACGACCGGAATGCCGTCATGGACCAGCCGGTCCACAGCCGCGCGCACATCGGGTGCGTCGGTGGCCACGAGCGCGACACCTGAAGGCTTTTCGGCGGCGACCGTCTCCAGCTCGCGCACCAGCGCCTGCGGATCGAAAGCCGGCACTTCGACGATGCGGATATCGGTGCGCTCGGCTGCCGAGCGCGCAATTGCCGCGCGGATTTCCGCGTTGAGGCCGTGCATGAAGGAATTGTCGCTGGCGGGCAGGATGAAGGTCAGCGGGTAAACGCGCCCCTTGGCGAGGTTGGCGGCGGCCACGTCGCGCACGTAGCCGAGATCGCGGATCGCGGTTTCGACCTTCTCCCGCGTCACATGCCGCACACCCGGCCGCTGGTTCAGGACCCGGTCCACAGTCGCAAGACTGACGCCCGCCGCAGCGGCGATATCATGAACGGTTGGCCTCATCACTCCTCCTGGACGAGACCATTAGCGCCAATTTTGATGTACGTAAATCAAAAAATGCGGAAGCTGAACGACCCCTCGTTCAAGGATCGGAAACCGGCCCGTGCAGAAAAGCAAAAAGGCCCCCCGAAGAGGGCCTTTCTTGCGAATGACGGCCGGAGGTCAGTGGCCGCCACCGCCCCCGCCGCCTTGCGGCGCGGGTTTCTTGATCATGACGACGCCAAGGACCATCGCCAGGAAGAGGACGGTGAGCATCAGGAAGATGTCACCGAAGGAAAGGATCATCGCCTGCTTGGTAGCCAGGCCAACCATCTGCTTGACGGCGACATTGGCACCGTCCAGGCCCCAGCTGTTGAAGTTCGCGGTCATGTTGTTCATCTGATCGATCGCGGCGGTATTGCCCCAGTGCACATTCTCGCGCAGGCGCTCGTAATGCACGTCCTGGCGGCTGGTCAGCACCGTATTGATGATCGCAAGGCCGACAGCGCCGCCGAGGTTGCGCGTCAGGTTGAAGAGGCCGGATGCGCCGCGAATACGCGCCGGCGGCAGGGTGCCAAGCGCGATATTGTTGATCGGCACCATGCACATCATCAGGCCGAAGCCGCGCAGGATCTGCGGGATGAAAAGCTCGTAGAAGTCCCAGTCCTGCGTCAGATGCGTCATGATGTAGGTGCCGGACGCAAAGCTGACGAAACCGATCGCCATCATGAGGCGCAGGTCGAGCTTGGTCGACAGCCGGCCGGCGATCGGCGCGGTGAAGAACATCGCAAGGCCCGATACGAACATCGTCTCGCCGATCATCTGCGAATCGTAGCCGCGGATGCGGCCGAGATAGACGGGATAGATATAGGTGAGCCCGTAGAGGCCGATGCCCATGACGAAGGAAAAGACCGATCCGAAGGAAAAATTCCGGTTCGAGAATGCCGTCAGGTCGACGACCGGGAACTCCACGGTGAAGGCCCTGTAGAAGAAGATGACACAAGCGACGGTCGATGCGACGGCGCCCGCGACAATATAGCTGTCGTTGAACCAGTCGTTCGAATTGCCCTCTTCCAGTACATATTCCAGCGCGCCGAGGAAGACACCCATGGCAAGCAGCCCGTACCAGTCGAACTTCCTGAAGAGCGACAGTTCCGGCTTGTCGAAATCGATGAAGTTCCAGGTGACGAGCGTGACGATGATACCGGGCACGATATTGACCAGGAACAGCCAGTGCCAGGAGAAGGCGTGGCTGAGATAACCGCCGACCGTCGGGCCGATGGTCGGCGCCAGCGTCGCGATAAGGCCGATGATCGGCGAGACGATCGCGCGCTTCGACGGCGGGAAGATCGTGAAGGCCGCGGCAAAGACGGAGGGGATCATGCCGCCGCCGATAAAGCCTTGAATGGCGCGATAGACGATCATCTGGTCGATATTCGTCGCCGTCGCGGCCAGCGCGCTCGACATGGTGAAGCCGGCGGCCGAAATCGCAAAGAGGTAACGCGTCGAAATGATGCGCGCGAGCGTGCCCGACAGCGGGATCATGATGACTTCGGCGATCAGATAGGCCGTCTGCACCCAGCCGATTTCGTCCGTGCCGGCGGAAAGGCCGGCCTGGATTTCCGCAAGCGAGGCAGAAACGATCTGGATGTCGAGGATCGACATGAACATGCCGAGCACCATCGCGAAGAAGGCGATGAGCTTTCTCGGGTCCATGCGATCGGCGGCATGCGCGGGCGCTGCCGGGATCGAACCTGCCGTTGCTGTCGCACTCCCCGCCATGGAACTACCTCCGCCCTCGAGCGCTTACTTTACCGGCGCCGTGCGGGTATCGACGTCGACGACGACGCTGAGACCGGCGCGCAGGCGGCCGCTGTCAAGCGCATCCTGCGGCAGGGCGATGCGAACCGGCACGCGCTGGATGATCTTGGTGAAGTTGCCGGTGGCATTTTCCGGCGGCAGCATCGAGAAGACCGAACCCGAGGCCGGCGAGATCGATTCGACGGTGCCGACGATCGGATAATCGCTATAGGCATCCACCTGGATGTTTACCTTCGAACCGGGAACGAGATGCTGGATCTGCGTTTCCTTGAAATTGGCGTCGATATAGAGCTGGCGGGTCGGCACGAGCGCCATCAGCCGCTGGCCGGGCGAAACCAGATCGCCTTCCTGAACCGACCGGTTGCCGACGACGCCGTCATAGGGAGCCTTCAGCACCGTGAAGGAAAGGTCGCGGGCGGCCTTGTCGCGCTGGATTTCCAGCGTGCGGACGGAACCTTCCGCTTCCTTGCGCTGTGCCTCGAGGATGGCGATATTGGCCTGGGCTGCGACGATATTGGCGTCGCCGCCGGCAAGGTTTGCCTTCGCCTGATCGAGAGCCGTATTGGCGTCGTCGAGGTCTGCGGTGGTGCCGACCGACTTCGCCTGCAGGTCGCTCTGGCGCTTCTGCTTGATCTCGGCGCCGCGCACCGTGGCTTCAAGCGCAGTCTTCTGCGCCTGCGCCTGCACGAGGCTCGCCTTGGCGCCTTCGATCTGCGCGTCGATGCGGCTGAGCGACAGTTGCTCGGTCGCGATCTGGGCGTTCGCCTGGTCGAGGGCGTTCTGGTAGTCGCCGTTATCAAGGATCGCGAGAACCTCGCCCGCCTTGACTTCCTGGTTGGCGACAACGTTCACCTTCGCGACATAGCCGGTGACCTTCGGCGAGATCGTCGCGATATCGCCCTCGATATAGGCGTCGTCGGTCGAGACGAGGAACCGGCCGTTGGTCCACCAGTCGTATCCGTACCAGCCGGCACCGGCCAGAAGCGCCAGCACGACGACGGGCAGCACGAGGCTGCGGCGCTTCTTCGGAGCGGCGGCAGCCGGCGCGACAGCAGGCGCGGACTGTGCAGGCGCCGTCTTCGGTGCCTCTGCCTTCGGAGCTTCGGCGGGAGCAGCTGCTTCCGCTTTCACCTCTTCGGCGCCGGCATTTTCGCTGACGATGCGCGCGACGTTGCTTTTCTGGTTGGTCGACATAAACAGGGCTACCGATCTGGAGTAAAATAATCGAACTGAACGGTTCGGTTCAGTTGACATAAATGGTTTTTGACTTCATATCAAGATGGATAGAACCAATCGGTTCGCTTTCTTTAAAAGAAAGCCCGAATTCGCAAAGACGGTTAAGGAGACATGACACTGAAGCCCGAGGACACCGTCGTATTCAGCCCACCCAATCCGGGAGGCCGCTTTGCTGCGGGCGAGGATCCGGCCAAGCGCCAGCAGATCCTGGACGGTGCCCGGCGCGTCTTCATGAAGATGGGCTTCGATGCGGCCAGCATGAACGACGTGACCCGCGAGGCCGGCGTTTCCAAGGGAACGCTTTATGTCTACTTCGCCAATAAGGAAGAGCTTTTCCACGCCATGATCGAGACCGAACGCGCTGCCTTCGTCGCAGCCGTACGTTCGGTGCTCGCAGAACATGATGACGTCGAGGCCGGCCTGTACGAATTCGGGATGACCTTCATCACGCACATGACGGAAGACAAGGTCATCGACGCCATGCGCACCGTGCTCGGCGTGCGCGAACGCATGCCGCTTCTCTGTCAGCGCTTCTTCAAGGGGCCGCAGAACCTGCGCACCATCATGCACGACTTTCTGGAGCGGCACGTCCAGGCCGGCACCCTGAAGATCGACGATATCGATCTCGCCGCCGGTCAGTTCCTCGATCTTGCAAGCGGCAGCTTCTTCAAGCTGCGTCTCTTCGGCAATATCGACGGCCCGCCGCCGCGCAGCGAGATGGAGCGTGTCATCCGCGGCGCGATCCATGTCTTCATGGCCGCCTACGGCGTCCGCAAGAACGAACTCGCCTGATCCGCATCCCAACCCCGATCGGTTTTCCGCCGGATTTGCGCAATAGCGATCAAATCCGGCCGCCGCATTTGCTCTACGAATAGGGCGGCAACCAGGGGAGAAGAGATGAGCGCCATCGGACGGGCGATATGGTTCATCGAGAGCCATTTCGAAACCGACATAAGCCTCGACGACATCGCCGAAGCTGCCGGATTGTCGCGCTACCATCTTTCGCGCGTCTTCGGTCTGGTGACTGGCCATTCGATCAGCACCTATATCCGGGCAAGGCGCCTCAGCAATGCCGCGCCATCCCTCATCTCAGGCTCGTCCAGCATTCTCGAGGTTGCCCTCGGCGCGGGCTACGGCTCGCACGAGGCTTTCACCCGTGCCTTCCGCGACCAGTTCGGCATGACACCGGAGGCGGTGCGGCGACAGGGGCACATTCGCAACCTTGCTTTGATGGAGCCGACCAGGATGAAAACCGCAAACCTCACCGATATGGAACCGCCGCGTTTCGAAACCTTGCCGCCGATGCTGTTCGCCGGCCTGCAGGAAACCTATGCCTATGGCGGCAACGCCGCGATCCCCTCTCTCCGGCAGAGGTTCAACCAGCATTTCGGCCATATCGCCAACCAGAAAGGCAACGTCGCCTACGGGATCTGCACCCATATCGACGGCGAGGCCGAGAAATTCCGCTATATGGCCGCCGCCGAAGTGGCCGACGCCGACGATCTCCCGGCAGGTTTTGCGACATTGAAGCTGCCTGCCCAGCGCTACGCCGTCTTCTCCCACCACGGTCACGTTTCCGGAATAGCGGCCACGATGGACCTGATCTTCGGCAACTGGTGGCCGACGTCCGGCCTTGAACATGGCAGCATGCCCGACATGTTCGAGCGCTACGACGACCGCTTCGATCCCTATACCGGAATGGGGGTGACGGAAATCTGGCTGCCGATCAAGGAATAAAAGCCTGATCGTTTTCGTATACCCCCTTGCGGCGCTTGCCCGGCAGGGCCGCAACGATACATTGTCCGCGTCCGTAAGCGACGCAAGGGGGAAATACGCCGATGCAGGATATCATGACGCTCATTCAGGACCCGGCTGCCTGGGTGGCGCTTGTTACGCTCGTGGTGATGGAAGTGGTCCTCGGGATCGACAACCTGATCTTCATCTCCATCCTCACCAACAAGCTGCCGCCGGAGCATCGGGAAAGAGCCCGCAGGACCGGTATCGCCCTTGCCCTCATCATGCGTCTTGCCCTGCTCGGCACGGTCGCCTGGATCGTCCAGCTGACCGAACCTCTTTTCGAGCTTTTCGGCCACGGCTTCTCCTGGAAGGACCTGATCCTGATCGCCGGTGGTCTCTTCCTCGTCTGGAAGGCCACCAAGGAAATCCACCACAATGTCGATCCGGAGGATCACCAGGAGAATTTCATCGCAGGCGCGACAGGCACGAGCTTCGCCTCCGCGATCGGCCAGATCCTGCTGCTCGATCTCGTCTTCTCGGTCGACAGCA
The DNA here is from genome assembly GCF_042656325.1 of Rhizobium sp. GCM10022189. NCBI lineage: Bacteria > Pseudomonadati > Pseudomonadota > Alphaproteobacteria > Hyphomicrobiales > Rhizobiaceae > Rhizobium > Rhizobium sp. GCM10022189. Next base: position 145,740 of record NZ_JBHSOR010000004.1, on the reverse strand, counting down.
TCATCACCGCTGTCGGCATGACGCCGCATCTCCCGATCATGGTGATCGCCGTCATCGCCGCCGTCACGGTCATGCTTGTGGCCGCAACGCCGCTCGCCAATTTCATCGAGCGCAACCCGACGATCGTCATGCTGGCGCTCGCCTTCCTGCTGATGATCGGCACGACGCTGATCGCCGACGGCATGGGCTTCCACGTGCCGAAGGGCTATGTCTACGCCGCGATGGCCTTCTCGGCCTTGGTCGAAGTGCTGAACATGTTCGCCAGGAACGCCCGCCGTCGAAAGCGTGAGGGCAGCCACTAAGGCCGCCGACCCATAAGAAGCTGATTGTTGCCCCCGCCCTGCTCGCTAGGGCGGAGGTTCTTCTGCGGGCCTGCCCGTCATTCCTGACGAGCGGACGATCCGAGAACCCGCAAGAGGCCCGCCGGAAGCGGTTTTTCTTGACGCGCCCTTTTGAATATGGCCTAAGCGCAGCCACACGGATAATTGGCCGATTACGCGGGCATATGCCTTGCTCCAGCCGATTTCTGCAAGATATCTGCATTCTCCAGGCCGGACGTCGCTTTCATCGAAAAGCCGCTCGGCACTCATTGACGGGCACATAAAAATGACAGCTTCCGGCGTCCGCGTCCGCATCGCTCCCTCGCCGACCGGCGAGCCGCATGTCGGCACCGCTTACATCGCTCTTTTCAACTATCTCTTTGCCAAGAAGCACGGCGGCGAGTTCATCCTGCGCATCGAGGACACCGATGCGACGCGCTCGACCCCCGAATTCGAAACCAAGGTGCTGGATGCGCTGAAATGGTGCGGGCTGGAATGGAAGGAAGGCCCCGATATCGGCGGCCCCTACGGCCCCTATCGCCAGTCCGACCGCAAGGACATGTATCAGCCCTATGCCCAGGAACTCCTGGACAAGGGCCATGCCTTCCGCTGTTTTTGCACGCCCGAGCGGCTGGAGCAGATGCGCGAGACCCAGCGTGCCGCCGGCAAGCAGCCGAAATATGACGGTCTCTGCCTGAGCCTCACGGCTGAAGAAGTCACGGCCAAGATGGGCGCCGGCGAAAGCTCTGTGATCCGCATGAAGATCCCGACGGAAGGCTCCTGCGATTTCACCGACGGCGTTTATGGCGACGTGTCGATCCCGTGGGATTCCGTCGACATGCAGGTGCTCATCAAGGGCGACGGCATGCCGACCTATCATATGGCGAACGTCATCGACGACCATCTGATGAAGATCACCCATGTCGCGCGCGGCGAGGAATGGCTGGCCTCCGTGCCGAAGCACATCCTGCTCTATCGCTATTTCGGCTGGGACCAGCCGGTGTTCATGCATCTGTCGCTGATGCGCAATGCCGACAAGTCCAAGCTGTCGAAGCGCAAGAACCCGACCTCGATCTCTTACTATTCCGCGCTCGGCTATATCCCCGAAGCGCTGATGAACTTCCTCGGCCTGTTCTTCATCCAGATCGCCGAAGGCGAAGAACTCCTGACGATGGACGAACTCTCCGAAAAGTTCGATCCGGAAAACCTGTCCAAGGCCGGCGCGATCTTCGACATCCAGAAGCTCGACTGGCTGAACGGCCGCTGGATCCGCGAAAAGCTGTCGGAAGAGGAATTCCGCTCTCGTGTGTTCAACTGGGCCATGGAGAACGACCGCCTGATGGCTGGCCTGCGCCTGTCGCAGACGCGCATTTCCAAGCTGGGCGAACTGCCCGATCTCGCCGGCTTCCTGCTGAAGTCCGATCTCGGCCTGCAGCCGTCCGATTTCGCCAAGATCAAGTCGCCGCCGGAAGAGATTCTGGAGATCCTCAACACCGTCCAGCCGGATCTCGAAAAGATCCTGGAGTGGAATGTCGAGACGATCGAAGCCGAGCTGCGCGCCATCGCCGACCGCATGGGCAAGAAGCTGAAGGTCGTCGTCGCACCGCTCTTCGTTGCCGTTTCCGGCTCGTCGCGCTCGCTGCCGCTCTTTGATTCCATGGCGATCCTCGGCCGCTCGGTCGTTCGCCAGCGCCTGAAACTCGCCTCGCAGGCGGTCGCCGCCCTCGTCGGCGCAAAGTAAGAACAGTCAGAGGATTCCGGCAATGGCTGACAACAAGACAGAAAGCACCCTTTCTTCCGACGCAACGGAAGTGCGCGCCCAGAAGCTGAGGCTGCTGCGCGAACAGATCGGCGAGGTCTATCCGGCGCATTTCCACCGCACGATGAACAATGCGGAACTTGCCGCGAAATACGAGAGCCTGGAGCCCGATGTCGAGACGCAGGATGTCGTGACCGTCGCCGGCCGCGTCTATTCCTCGCGCAATTCCGGCATGTTCATGGATATCCATGACGCCTCCGGCAAGATCCAGATCTTCTCGCACAAGGACGTGACGAGCGAGGAAGCCCGCGCCCTGCTGCCGATGATCGATATCGGCGACATCATCGGCGTGACCGGCATCGTGCGCCGCACCAAGCGTGGTGAGCTGACGATCAATGCCCAGAAGATCGAGATGCTGACCAAGTCGCTGCTGCCGATGCCCGAAAAGTGGCACGGCCTCTCCGACATCGAGCTGCGCTACCGCAAGCGCCATCTCGACATCATGACCAACGAGGAATCCAAGCTGCGCTTCCAGCAGCGCTCGAAGATCCTCTCCGGCATCCGCCGCTTCATGGAAAATGACGGCTTCATGGAAGTCGAAACGCCGATGCTGCATTCGGTCTACGGCGGTGCGACCGCCGAGCCGTTCAAGACGCATCACAACACGCTGAAGCTCGACATGTACCTGCGCATCGCGCCGGAACTGTTCCTGAAGCGCACACTGGTCTCGGGCCTCACCGACAAGGTCTTCGAGATCAACCGCAACTTCCGCAACGAAGGCGTCTCCACCCGGCACAATCCGGAATTCACCATGATGGAGTGCTACTGGGCCTATGCCGATTACGAGGACATCATGGACCTCGTCGAGCGGCTGTTCGAGACCCTGGCGCTCTCCATCCACGGCACGACGGAATTCCCCTTCGGCGACAAGACCATGTCCTTCAAGGGACCGTTCAAGCGCGTGCCCATGCCTGACGCCGTCAAGGAAGTCACCGGCATCGACTTCCTGGCGATCAAGACCGACGAGGAAGCCCGCGCCGCCGCCAAGGCTGCCGGCTTCGAAGTGGAAAAGGATTGGACCTGGGGCGAATGCCTCGCCTTCATCTTCGAAGAGAAGGTCGAGCAGACGCTGATCCAGCCCTCGCACGTCACGCATTTCCCGAAGGACATTTCGCCCTTCGCCAAGGAAGTGCCGGGCGAGCCGCGCCTCGTCGAGCGTTTCGAGACCTATTGCAACGCCTGGGAACTCGGCAATGCCTTCTCCGAACTCAACGACCCGGAAGAGCAGCGCCGCCGCATGGTCGAGCAGCTCGAGCAGGCGCATGCCCGCGGCGAGAAGGAAAAGCAGCTCGACGAGGAATTCCTCGATGCGATCGACCAGGGCATGCCGCCGGCCGGCGGGCTCGGCATCGGCGTCGACCGTCTCATCATGCTGCTCACCAACGCGCCGTCGATCCGCGACGTCATCCTCTTCCCGGCCCGCCGCAACAAGGCTGACTGAGAAACGCATCGCCTGAACCTAAAAACGGAGCGCCCGAAAGGACGCTCCGTTTTGTTTTGTCGTAAACGCCCCCGAGATCAGGCGATCGCCGGCGGGCTGGAGATTTCTGGCTTCAGTGGCCGCTTTTGGCCGGTGGTTCTTCTGCAGGGGCGGCCTCTGCGGACGCTGCCGCATCCTTGGCCGCCTGCTCTTCGGCGGACGGTTCCTCGGGCTCCTTCGGCGCGGCGCCATGTCCGCCAGCCGGCTTTGCCTCACCCTTGGTGGAGGCAACGGCAACCGGGTCGATGCAATCGGCCGGATCCTTGAGGCTCGCGTTCAGTGCCGCGATCTGGTCGTCCGGCAATTCGATGCGCTCGCCGTAAAAGAGGCCGCGCTCGCTCGCCTTGCCGTCGTAGTAACGGGCCGTATAGGGCTTGTCGTTCAGACCCTCGACCATCTTGTCGGGATGGGCGATATAGACGACGTCGGCGCCGATCGCCCGACCGCGAATATCCGAGCGCAGGGTCGGACCGTTCTCGTCGAGGACGACCACCTGCACGAGGTCGGGCTTCTGCGCCTCATAGACCGCCTGGGCGACGCGCAGCGCCGTCTTGATGCGCGTCATGCCGTCGACAGGTTCGGTCTTGATGTATTTGCGGACCCAGACATGATCCTGCTTCTTGATCGTCACCAGATTGACGTCGGTGCAGGCAACGCCATCGGCGGATTCCTCGTCACCCAGCAGCCTGTCCTTGCCGACATAAACCGCAGCACCGCCGGAAACGCCCGCCAACAGGGCGCTGCCACCGATGATCAAAGCCAATTTCCGGGAAGGCCGGAATATGCGCAGTAAGGCCTTCACGCCAACTGCTCCGCCATCTGAAAACTCCAACGCAATACAAGTGACTGTGAAACTAAGGGAAATGACGTTTCCGAATCTTTAAATGGGCCGTCCGACTTTGTCCCGAATTGGCAAAATACCAAAAAAGGTCCGGCCGCTTGTGCGCTTGCCAGACCGCTCGGGCACATGCTCTAAAATGCCATGGCCTTCACGCTTCGCCAGATCCAATATTTCGTCGCCGTTGCCGAACAGGGCTCGGTCACGCGTGCCGCACAGAATCTGTCGATTTCCCAATCCTCGATCACCGAGGCGCTGAAAGAACTCGAAAACGACCTCGGCGTCGTTCTGTTCGAACGTCACCCGCGAGGGCTCTCGATTACCCATAACGGCCACCAGTTCCTGCGTCATGCCACGAAAATCCTGGCGACCGTCTCCGACGCGCGCACCAGTTTTTCCGATCAGCAGAACGTTCCCTCCGGCACGCTGAATATCGGCGTCACCTCGCTTGTCGCAGGTTACGTTCTCTCCGATCTCCTGGCCCGCTACCGCCGCGCCTGCCCCGGCGTCGAAGTCAGCGCCATCGAAGACAATGGCGGCTATCTCGAACATCTGCTCGTCGGCGGCGAGTTGGATGTCGCCGTCATGGTCATTTCAAATATGCGTGATCGCATGGCCCTGCAGGCCGAAATTCTGGAAACCTCGCCCTATCGCCTCTGGCTGCCGATGGGCCACCCGCTGGTCTCGGCCGACATTATTTCCATTGCCGATATCGCCCGCGAGCCGTTGATCATGTTGACTGTGGACGAAATCGAGGAGAATACCGGCAAACTGCTGACCGCGCTCGGCGCCCGTCCGCATGTCGCATTCAGGACCCGGTCGGTGGAGGCTGTGCGCAGCCTGGTGGCGACCGGCGCCGGCATCGCGCTGCTGCCCGATCTCGTCTACCGCCCCTGGTCGCTGGAAGGCGACCGCATCGAAAGCCGCGATGTCTCCGGCTCCCTGCCCGTCGTTCAGGTCGGCATGGTCTGGCGAAAGGGTTCCAGCCTGCCGCAGGCGGCACGCGATTTCGTCGCCATCGCCGAGAACATGCGCTCGGGGCGGTCCCGTTGACTATCGGAATTTCCGATATCGCCGTTCTGATAAATGAATTTGCGAAACCGGGAATTCCGCGTCACCCTTTCTTCCGGGAACAAAACGCCGCAAAAGCGGCACCGAACCGGGAGACAGACGATGAAGCATCTTCTGAAATCGTGCACTGCTGCGCTCGCGAGCCTGAGCTTTGCAACACAAGTTGTCGCTGCCGAACCGCTGAAGGAATTGGGCAAGGGCGAAGGAGCCGTCAGCATCGTCGCCTGGGCCGGCTATATCGAGCGCGGCGAGACCGACAAGAATTACGACTGGGTGACGGACTTCGAGAAGGAAACCGGCTGCAAGGTTTCGGTCAAGACGGCCGCCACTTCGGACGAGATGGTGGCGCTGATGAACGAAGGCGGTTTCGACCTCGTCACCGCTTCCGGCGACGCTTCGCTGCGTCTGGTCGCCGGCAAGCGCGTCCAGCCGATCAATACCGACCTTATCCCGAGCTTCAAGACCGTTGACGAGCGCCTGCAGAACGCGCCCTGGCACACGGTGAACGGCGTCCATTACGGCGTACCCTATCTCTGGGGGCCGAACGTGCTGATGTATAATACCGACACGTTCAAGGACAAGGCACCGACCAGCTGGAACATCGTCTTCGAGGAACAGAACCTGCCGGACGGCAAGTCCAACAAGGGCCGCGTGCAGGCCTATGACGGCCCGATCTACATTGCCGATGCGGCCATGTACCTGATGGCGCACAAGCCCGATCTCGGCATCAAGGATCCCTACGAACTCAACGAGGACCAGTACAAGGCCACTCTCGACCTGCTGCGCGGCCAGCGCAAGATCGTCTCGCGCTACTGGCACGATGCGATGATCCAGATCGACGACTTCAAGAACGAAGGTGTCGTGGCCTCCGGCTCGTGGCCGTTCCAAGTCAACCTGCTGCAGGCCGACAAGCAGAAGATCGCCTCGACCTTCCCCGAGGAAGGCGTGACCGGATGGGCCGACACGACCATGCTGCATGTCGATAGCGAACATCCGAACTGCGCCTACATGTGGATGGAACATTCGCTGAAGGCGAAGGTGCAAGGCGATGCCGCCGCCTGGTTCGGTGCCGTCCCCTCGGTTCCGGCCGCCTGCAAGGGCAACGAACTCCTGACCGACGCCGGCTGCAACACCAACGGCTACGATCACTTCGACAAGATCAAGTTCTGGAAGACGCCGGTCGCCAAATGCGCAAGCGAGAGCGAATGCGTGCCCTATCATCGCTGGGTATCGGATTATATCGGCGTGATCGGCGGCCGCTGACGCCGGGCCACGCTCGCCGGCGCGGTCGGATTCCTTTCCCCAAACCCCTCCCCACAAGGGGAGGGGCGAGAGCGGCAACGCCGCATTTCTGTCGAAACGCCGAAGGGTTTGAGCGTGGGCGCGGCAGATTAAGCCCCTCCCCCTTGTGGGGAGGGGTTTGGGGCGGGCTCCTTGAACCAGACCCAGGACCGCTCTTAGACAAAATAGAACCGGAGCTTCCATGACATCAGCCGTCCGTTTCCAGAAGGTCTCTCGCCACTTCGGCGCCGTGCGCGCGGTCGACGGCGTCGATCTCGAGATCGCGCCCGGCGAGTTTTTTGCCATGCTCGGCCCCTCCGGCTCCGGCAAAACCACCTGCCTGCGGCTAATCGCCGGCTTCGAACAGCCGTCCTCCGGACATATCGAGATTTTCGGCGAAACGGCCGAAGGCGTTCCGCCCTATCGCCGCAACGTCAACACCGTCTTTCAGGATTACGCGCTTTTCCCGCATCTCGATATTGTCGAGAACGTCGCCTACGGACTGATGGTCAAGGGCGTCGGCAAGGCGGAGCGGATCAAGGAGGCCGAGAAAGCGCTGGAGCTGGTGAAGTTGCCGGGCTATGGCAGCCGCCGCCCTGGCCAGCTCTCCGGCGGCCAGCGGCAGCGCGTGGCGCTCGCCCGGGCGCTGGTCAACAAGCCCCGCGTGCTCCTGCTCGACGAACCGCTCGGCGCGCTGGACCTGAAGCTGCGCGAGCAGATGCAGGAAGAGCTGAAAAGCCTGCAGCGCGCCCTCGGCATCACCTTCATCTTCGTCACCCACGATCAGGGCGAAGCGCTCTCGATGGCCGACCGCGTGGCGGTCTTCAACAATGGCGGGATCGTCCAGCACGGCACGCCGCAGGATATCTACCGCTGCCCGAAGACGCGTTTCGTCGCCGATTTCGTCGGTTCGTCCAACGTCATCTCCCCCGATATCATGGCAGCCCTCGGCGGCCAGAAGCGCTGGGCGAGCTTGCGGCCGGAGGCAATCCGTCTGACAGCCGACGGCATCGAAGCCAGGGTCGAAAATGCCAGCTTCCTGGGCGCCGCGACCCGCCTGACCGTCGACATCAGAGGGTCGCGCCTGCATGTCATGCTGCCGGCCAGCAGCGACATCCCCGACATCGGAACGCCCGTCCGGCTTGCCTGGCAGCCTGGCGACGTCCATTACATGGATGACGCGGCATGACGGCGCTGGCGATGACCAAACCGGAAAGCTCGATCCTGCCCCGGCGCGGCGGCTTCTCCGGCCGTCTCTCCGACAGTTTCTGGCGACATCCGAAGCTGCTGCTCTTCCTGATGCTGACGCCGCCGCTGCTCTGGCTCGGCATCATCTATATCGGTTCGCTGATCGCGCTTCTGCTGCAGAGCTTTTTTTCGATCGACGATTTCTCGGGCCTGGTGAATTACGAGTTCACTCTCGATACCTATGCCCAGCTCCTGAACCCGAGCAATTTCGACATCATTGTCAGGACGGTCCTGATGGCGGCGCTCGTCACCGTCGCCTCGGCCATCGTCGCCTTTCCGATCGCCTATTACGCCGCCCGTTACGCGCAGGGAAAATGGAAGGCGCTCTTTTATCTCGGCGTCATGCTGCCGCTCTGGTCGAGCTATCTCGTCAAGATCTATGCCTGGAAGCTGATCCTCGCCAAGGAAGGCATCCTCACCTGGTTCTTCGCAAAGCTCCGCCTCTCCTGGCTGCTAGACGGCGTGCTCGCCCTGCCGGTCGTCGGCGGCAATTCGCTCTCCGTCAGCTATCTCGGCACCTTCATCGTCTTCGTCTATATCTGGCTGCCCTACATGATCCTGCCGACGCAGGCAGCCCTCGAGCGCGTACCCGGCAACCTGATCGAGGCTTCCGCCGATCTCGGCGCCACGCCGAGCCAGACCTTCCGAACCGTGCTTTTCCCGCTCGCCCTGCCCGGAATCGTCGCCGGATCGATCTTCACCTTCTCGCTGACATTGGGCGACTATATCATCCCGCAGATCATCGGCTCGTCGCGCCTGTTCATCGGGCAAGCCGTCTATACGCAGCAGGGAACGGCCGGCAACGTGCCGCTCGCAGCCGCCTTCTCGGTCGTGCCGATCGTCATCATGGCGATCTATCTCTGGCTCGCCAAACGCATGGGAGCCTTCGATGCGCTCTGATCGCGGACAGAAATCGCCGTTCTTCCTGAAGATCGCAGCCGCCGGCGGCCTGCTCTTCCTGCATCTGCCGATCCTGCTGATTTTCGTCTATGCCTTCACGACGGAGGAGAAGAGTTACCAATGGCCGCCGCCGGGCCTGACGCTGCAATGGTTCGCCATTGCCTGGAACCGCCCGGATGTCTGGGCAGCCCTTGGCCTCTCCCTGCAGGTTGCCTGTATCGCAACGGTGATCGCGCTCATCCTCGGCACGCTTTGCGCGGCCGCCGTCAGCCAGACGAAATTCTTCGGACGCGAGGCGATCTCGCTGCTCGTCATCCTGCCGATCGCGCTTCCGGGCGTCATCACCGGCATTGCCCTGCGTTCCGCCTTCAGCCTGTTCGACATCCCCTTCTCGGTCTGGACGATCGTGCTCGGCCATGCCACCTTCTGTGTCGTTGTCGTCTACAACAACGCCGTCGCCCGCTTCCGCCGCACCTCGGGCTCGCTGATCGAAGCCTCGATGGATCTCGGCGCCGACGGCTTCCAGACCTTCCGCCATGTCATCCTGCCGAATATCGGCACCGCCCTTCTTGCCGGCGGCATGCTCGCCTTCGCCCTGTCCTTCGACGAAGTCATCGTCACCACATTCACCGGCGGCCAGCAATCCACCCTGCCCATCTGGATGCTCGAAGAGCTGATCCGCCCGCGCCAGCGCCCGGTCACAAATGTGGTCGCCATGGCCGTCGTGCTCGTCACCTTCCTGCCGATCCTGGCAGCCTATTACCTCACGCGCGACGGCGATCAGATCGCCGGTGCCGGCAAATAACCCGGAGCGGACGCGGAGCCCCTCGCATCCACTCGACCAACCACAAGGGAGAACGCCCATGGATACGCAAATGCTGATCGGTTCCCGCTTCGAGACCGGCACGGAAACGGAAGAGCACATCCTGAACCCGAAGACGGGCGAGACGGTGCTGAACCTTGCCGAAGCCTCGCTCGGCCAGATCGATGCCGCCGTCAGCGCCGCCGAAAAGGCCTTCTCCGCCTGGTCGCAGACGACCCCGTCCGAGCGCTCGGCCTATCTCCTGAAAATCGCCGATGCGATCGAAAGGGACGCACAGGGCTTTGCGACGCTTGAGGCGCTGAACTGCGGCAAGCCGATCAATGCGGTGCTGAACGACGAAATCCCCGCCATCGTCGACTGCTACCGCTTCTTTGCCGGCGCCGTGCGCAACCTGCACGGACCGGCCGCCGGAGAATACCTGCCCGGCCACACCTCGATGATCCGTCGTGACCCGATCGGCATCGTCGGCTCGATCGCGCCGTGGAACTACCCGCTGATGATGATGGCCTGGAAGCTGGCGCCGGCCATCGCCGGCGGCAATACCGTCGTCTTCAAGCCCTCCGAACAGACGCCGCTGACGGCCCTGAAGATGGCGAGACTGCTGTCGGAAATCCTTCCCGAGGGCGTCGTCAACGTCATCCTCGGCCGTGGCGAAAGCGTCGGCAACGCACTGATCAACCATCCGAAAATCAGCATGGTGTCGATAACGGGCGATGTCGCGACCGGCAAGAAGGTGCTGCAGGCAGCCGCCAGGACCGTCAAGCGCACCCATCTGGAACTCGGCGGCAAGGCGCCCGTCATCGTCTTCGACGATGCCGATATCGAGGCCGTGGTCGCCGGCATCCGCACCTTCGGCTATTACAATGCCGGCCAGGACTGCACCGCCGCCTGCCGCATCTATGCCGATGCGAAAGTTTACGACAATTTCGTCGCTGACCTGACCTCCGCCGTCTCCAGCATCCGCTTCAACCGGGCCGACGACACGGAGAACGAAATCGGCCCGCTGATTTCCAGGCGCCAGCGCGACCGCGTCGAAAGCTTCGTCACCCGCGCCTCCGAACACAAGCACATGCAGATCACCACCGGCGGCAAGGTCTCGGGCGACAAGGGCTTCTTCTACGCGCCGACGGTCGTGGCCGGCGCCACGCAGGACGATGAGATCGTCCGGCGGGAAGTCTTCGGCCCCGTCGTCTCCGTCACCCGCTTCACCGACGTGGCCGATGCCGTGACCTGGGCGAACGACAGCGATTATGGCCTTGCCTCTTCCGTCTGGACCAAGGATATCGGCCGCGGCATGAAGACGGCCGCCCGCCTGCAATACGGTTGCACCTGGATCAACACGCATTTCATGCTGGTGAACGAGATGCCGCATGGCGGCCTCAAGCAATCGGGCTACGGCAAGGACATGTCCGTCTACGCCCTGGAAGACTATACCGCCGTCCGTCACGTGATGATCAATCACGGATAGTTGAACGCTGACCGCCTGATCTGCCACAAAAGTCGCTGTCGCCATCAGTGACTTTTGTCAGCTTGTCATAATACAACTGCAAATACTATTTCTAAACGTTGAATTGCCATTTCACTCTCCATGGCAGCTCGCGATACGTGTGATTCCTTATCGAATAAAAGACAGCAGTCAGGCATTACTTATTCATGGCGACCGGCATTGATATCTCCGAGCTCGAAACGGCGCTGGACGGGTTGCTGGAATCTGCGCTGGTGCCGGGGAGCTGGGAGCGCACGCTGGAGCATATCAGCCGCGCCACCGGTGCCACCGGCACGCATATCATGCCGGTGCGCGGGAAATTCCCCGCCGGCTTCATGACCACGCCCAATCTGCTGGAAGCCTTTCAGGTCTATTTTGCCGAGGAATGGTACAAGCGCGACTTTCGCGAACGCGGCCTGGCCGTTGCGATGGCCAAGGGTGTCATCATCGAACACGACATTGCCGGCGATGAGGAATTCAATCACCACGTCTTCTATACGGAATTCCTGGCCCGCTTCGGTTTCCGCTACTCTGCCATGGTCGGTTTCACCGCCGGCGACACGATGCTGAGCCTCAACCTGCAGCGCCGCATCCAGGACCAGCCTTTCGATCGCGACGACGAGCAGCTGCTCATTAAGATGCAGTCGAAACTGACCGTCGCAGCAGAGATCGTCCGCGCGCTGCACGTCGCCAGGATCGACAGCATGAGCGAGGCTTTCGAGCTTGCCGGCACCGCGGTCGTCTTCTTCGACCGGGCCGGGCACATTACCCGGCTGAACCAGCGGGCGGAAAAGCTGCTCGACGGCAACATCCGGATTGTCGACCGGGAGCTCACGGCTCTCAGCCAGGAAGAGACGGGCTTGCTGCGCCGCCATCTGCAGGCGGTCCTCTCAAAGGAGCCGTTTGCCGATGCGGCCGTCTCAACACCGGTTCTGTTTTCACGCCCCGGAAAGGCGCCGCTGATCATCCGCGCCCAGCGGCTGAACGGAGCGCCGGCCGAGCTTTTCTCGCATTCCGCCGCCGTCGCCATCGTCACGGACCTCTCCGAACGCGCAGCCCCGAGCGGCGATCTGCTGCGCCGGCGCTTTTCGCTCACGCCCCAGGAAACGGCGGTCGCGCGCCTGCTGATGGAAGGCTCGTCGCCCCGCCAGATCGCCGAAATATCCGGCCTCACCTACGAGACGACGCGCGGCTACGTAAAGAAGGTTCTCGCCAAGACCGGCACGCAGCGCCAGTTCCAGCTTATCTCGCTGCTCTCCAGCCTGAAAATCTAGGCCTGATTATAGAGCGCCAGCAGCTCCCAGCCGCCTTCCCATACCATTTCGAGCGCCACGTAGACGATGATGGCAAGGCCGATCCAGCCGATCCATTTGAACCGGTTGAGCAGCCTTGCCACGAAATTTGATGCGACACCCATGAGGATGACGGACAGGATAAGGCCGAAGATCAAGGCATTCATGTTCGACTTCGCCGCGCCGGCAACGGCCAGGACATTGTCGAGCGACATGGAAAGATCCGCAAAGATGATCTGGCCGATCGCCTGGCGGAAAAGCTTCGGCTTGTGGGCGTGCTGGCTGGTTTCGTCGCCGGCCTCTTCTTCCTCCGCCTCGCGCAACTCCTTGAACATCGTCCAGCAGATCCATAGAAGCAGCAGGCCTCCGACGAGATTGATGCCTTTGATGACGAGCAGTTGAGCGGCAATGACGGCGAAAACGATGCGGATGACTGCGGCAGCGGCAATGCCGGTGACGATTGCCTTCCCCCGCAGATCGGTGGAAAGGCCGGCGGCGGCCATGCCGATGACGATCACATTATCCCCTGAAAGGATAATGTTGATCATGATGACTTCGAGATAGGCGGAAATGACCTGGGGGTCCAGAAAAGCGTGCATGGAGAAGGGCTTTCGTCGATGGGGCAAATCGATGACGATCCCTTGAAACAGATCGAAACGCCTTTGAAAAGCCCTTGCGGGCCAAAGCAGTACGCTTTCAAGGAACGCCGTTCCATTTTAAACGATTTGGAACCAAATCGGCCTTGGCGCGTCTTCTTCCAGCAATCACGGAAGGAAGATATCCATGCTGAAATGGGCTCTGATTTTTCTGGTCATTTCGATCGTCGCCGGCTTTTTCGGCTTCTCCGGCATTTCCGCGGCAACCGCAACAATTGCCCGCGTACTCTTCGGCATATTCCTCGTCGTCTTCCTGATCTTCCTTATCCTGGCCCTGATGGCCGGGCAGGCGATCTTCTAGCAGCCGAGCCCTGCTGAGCGGCTGCGCTACAGCACGGCCATCAGCCACGGATGCAGTCCCTTGACCTGCCGTTTCACGAGACCGCCGAGAGATATCGACCCTGCGCCGGCGACCGCCAGGACGAACATGCCACCGGCGATCGCGAGATCCTTCTCGAAATGCAGCAGCTCGTTCTGGTTTGAAAGATCGGTGTGAAACAGAAAGGCGGTTGCCAGGCAGAACAGCCCCAGGGCCACCGCACCGATCCGGCTGAGGAAACCGACGGCAATGGCAAGGCCGGCGCCGATCTGCAGGGCAATCACGCAGAATGTCACCAGCGCAGGCAGGCCGAGCTTTTCGAAGATCGCAAGCGTCGCGGCAATGTCTGCGACGAGCGTAAAACCTTCATGCAGAAAGATCAGGGTCAGGAGAAGCCTGCCCGCAAGAAGAACGAGATCGGCCAAAGAGGGCCGGCTTGCTGCATTTTCCATCATATCCTCCACCTTTTTTGAAGCAGGCGGCAAACCCGCCTGCCCCTGCAGTCGACGCGCCCGTTATCTGCCGCCTTTTGCGGCAATCGCTTCCTGAAGGTCTTGCAGTTCCTCACAGCCAGCGGGGCAAAGCTGCTTCAGCACGGACACCTGCTCTTCGGCTTTCGCCATGTCGCCGGTGTCGATGTAGAGTTCGCCGAGATATTCACGCGCCGCGTTGTGATCCGGCTGCAGTTCCAGCGCCTTGGTGTAATAGGTCAGCGACGTCCGGTAGTCGCCGGTCTTGCGCAGCGTGAAGCCCATCAGATTATAGACGTCTGCCTGCTGATTATCTTCCGCAAGATCGCGAAGTTCGGCAAGCGCGCCAGCATAGTCCTTCGCGTCGATCTTGGCCCGCACCGATGTTCGCCGCCGGTGAGCGATCTCGCCAAAGACGGCTTCCCGCTGGTGGGCGGACGCGTCGATTATATCGGCGGCCTCACCGTCGCCGCCCTCGTCTACAGACGCCACGGCCATGTCATCAAGCTGTTCGTCTGGCCCGCGGCTTCGGCGGGCCACACCACGACGGAACACGACGGCTACAACATGGTGCAATGGTCGGAGGGCGGATTGACCTTCTGGGCAATTTCGGATGTCGCCGCGGGCGACCTTGCCGATTTCGAGAGCCTCTTCCGCTCTGCGGCCAGACTTTAAAGCAGGCTCGCCCCGACGTTGATCGCAAGTGCCAGAATGGTCGTGTTGAACAGGAACGAGAGCAGCGCATGCAGCAGGGTAAATTTGCGCATCGTCGTCGAAGTGACCGCGACATCGGCCGTCTGCGCCGCCACGCCGATCGTGAAGGAGAAATAGAGGAAATCCCAATAAGCCGGCTCCTCGATTCCATCGGGGAATTTCAGCCCTTCGCACTTGTCCGCGCTGCCATAGAAATAATGGGCGTAGTGGATGGTGAAAAGCGTGTGCAGGAAAACCCAGGAGATCAGGATGGTCAGGATCGCCGCAGCCGCGCGCCAGAGCGCGATATTGGCCGGCGCATCCTTGATCGAATGAAGTTCGATGCCGATGCCGGCAATGCTGGCAAGGGCTGCGGCAATCGACAGGAAAAGCAGGAAAGTGTCGGAGAAATCGAGATCGGCGGATCGCTTCCGGATGCTTTCGACGGTGGCCCGCAGCATTTTTCGCCAGCTGAGCCCGATGAAGACGATCGCCGAGGCATTCCAGCCGAACAGGATATTGCTGGCGCTGACCTCCCGCGAGGTCAGAAGCAGAAAGACGACAAGACCGCCGAGCGCCGAAAGGATAAAGCTCGCATGCTTATAGGCGAACGAGACCAGCGAATTTCCATCGTCTTCGTCAGCCACCGCTTTTCCTCCGCCTTATGCTCTTGATATCAACATGAAAAAGGCGCGGATGCCAGCGGCACCCGCGCCCTTCGTGAATGTGCGGCCTGCCCTGCCTCAGGCAGCAGCGAGCTGCAGTTCCTTGCGGACCTGGCTGCGCAGCGTACCGAGATCCTTTGCAAATGCGCGAATGCCTTCGGCAAGCTTTTCGGTCGCCATGGCGTCTTCGTTCATCATCCAGCGGAAGGTCTTTTCGTCGACCGCGATCTTCGCAACCGGCTTGACGGTTACGGGCGACAGCTTGCGCTCGAGCTTGCCCTGGTCGTTCGACAGCTCGTCAAGCAGATTCGGAGCGATCGTCAGGCGGTCGCAACCGGCCAGCGCTTCGATTTCGCCGGTGTTGCGGAAGGAGGCGCCCATGACCACCGTCTTGATGTCGTTGGCCTTGTAGTAATTGTAGATGTCACGAACGGAGAGCACGCCCGGATCTTCCTCGGCGGTGAAATCCTTGCCGGTCGACTTCTTGTACCAGTCGAGAATACGGCCGACGAAAGGCGAAATCAGGAACACGCCGGCATCGGCGCAGGCAATCGCCTGGGCTTTGGAGAAGAGCAGCGTCAGGTTGCAGTCGATGCCTTCCTTCTGCAGGATTTCGGCAGCGCGAATGCCTTCCCACGTGGAAGCGAGCTTGATGAGGATGCGATCCTTCTCGATGCCGCGCTCCTTGTAGGCGGCGATGATGCTGCGCGCCTTCTTAAGCGAGGCTTCGGTATCGAAGGACAGGTCGGCATCGACTTCGGTCGAAACGCGGCCGGGAACGAGCTTTACGAGCGCCGCACCGACGGAAATGGCAAGGCGGTCGGCAACGGCTGCGGCCGCGACATCGGCATCACCGCCGAGCTTCTTGCCCCAGGCGATTGCTTCCTTCATGTCATCAGCAAACATCTCCGTGCCGAGTGCCTTGAGAACGATGGAAGGGTTGGTCGTGCAATCGACCGGCTTCAGACGAGCGACAGCCTGGATATCGCCGGTGTCGGCGACGACGGTTGTGATCTCGCGGAGTTGGTCAAGCTTGGATGTCATAGTCAAAATCCTTTTTGAACTTGGGCTGCGGACCGGCGCGAGTTCCGCCCGGCAAAGAGGTGATCGAAGGATCGAATGGCTTCATGCTGCAGGCGAAAAGACGCGCTTCCGTCACGGCTGGTTCATAAACGTAAGAGACATTGGCACTGTTCCCAAGGGCTCTGCTCCAGGTGCCGGAGAACGACGAGCGCACTCCAAGCGCTGCCGCCTGCGGCTGATCGGCCGGTCGTGACTTTCCGCATGCCCGCACATTGTCCTCCTCGGACGGACAAGAACGACGTTGTCGACCATGACTATCGCCGCTCCGGCAACGAAAAGTCAAGGACATTTGTGCATTTCAATTGACATAAGTGTCACACCCGGCATTATCGCGGGAACAAAGCCGATGCCACAAGCTTATGCTATCGACAGCAAAGATATAGGGCATGTCGCGCAAAAGTGTGCAGCGGTTTTGCGGTACGACATGCGAAAACAAGAGCCTGGAGCGTGGCGCGCGAATCTGAAGGATCGCGATACGCTTCAGGGCGAAATCGGCGCGGGAGGAGATGTGGTCAAGCTGAAACGCGGCACGCATACGGCCTATTCCGAAGCCTCCTCGCTCCGGCTGCGGGCCGCATGGCTCTATTACAACGAAGGCCTGACCCAGAAGGATGTCGCCGAACAGCTCGGCATTAGCCGCACGACCGTCATCCGCCTGCTCGACGAGGCGATGAAACGCAGTGAAGTGCAGATCTGGATCAACGACTCGATCGGCGACTGCGTCGAGCTTTCGGTCAAGCTGGAGCGCGCCTACGGGCTCGACGAGGCGATCGTCGTGCCGGAACCTGCCAGTTGCGACGCGAATTCACTGGCAAAAAATGTCGGCCTGGCGCTCGGCCAGTTCCTGTCGGAGGCCATTCCCGACGATTATACGATCGGCGTCGGCTGGGGCCGCACCATGACGGCCTCGCTCGCAAGCTTCCGGCCGCCGCGGCGCGACAATTGCAAGATCGTCTCCCTGCTCGGCGGCATCGTCGCCGTCCACCAGACAAACCCGATCGACTATACTTGGCGGCTTGCAAACCAGCTCGGAGCGGAATGTTACATGTTCCTGGCCCCGCTGCTTGTCGACTCGACCGAAACCAAGCGCAACCTCATCGAAAAATGCGGACTGGATACGATCTACCGGCTGGCGGAAAATCTTGATCTGGCAATCGTCAGCTGCGGCGATATCGGCCCGCATTCGACCTCGCTATCCGAAGGATGGATTTCGAAGGCCGAGCTGCAGCAGCTGATCGACGCCGGCTGCGTCTGCGACACCATGTTCAATTTTCTGGACAAGGACGGCAATTCCGTCGACCACTCGATCAATCAGCGGGTGATGTCGGTGGATCTCGATACGCTGAAGAAGGCGCGGCACATCGTTTTGTCCTCCGGCGGCGCCCATCGCGCCGTCGCGATCCGCGCAACGATCAGGCGCATCGGCTGCAATACGCTGATAACGGACGAGAGCGCGGCGAGGGCCTTGCTGGAACTCGCCGAAGCCGCCTGAACGGCTTCAGCTGCTCCCAACGGTCAGGCATGTGCCGATTCCCAGCCAAGCATTGCACGCTTGCGGGTCAGGCCCCAATGGTAGCCGGTCAGTGCGCCGTCTTTCCCAAGCGCACGATGGCAGGGCACGACGAAGGAAATCGGGTTGGCCCCGACGGCCGCGCCGACGGCGCGCATGGCGGTCGGCCGGCCGATATCCTTGGCGATGTCGCTATAGGTCACGGCCTTGCCGAACGGAATCTTCAGCAGGCTTTGCCAGACGCTGACCTGAAAATCCGTCCCGATCAGCACAACCCGCAGCGGCTGGTCGGACGTCCAGCGGCCCGGCTGGAAGATACGCTCGGCATAGGGCGCCGTCGCCTGATGGTCCTCCACGTATTCGGCATTCGGCCAACGGCAGGTCATATCCTCCAGGCAGGCCTTTTCATCGCCGGAATCGCTGAAGGCGAGGCCGGCAAGGCCGCGGTCCGTTACCATGACGAGGGCCGTTCCGAAGGGGCAGACATGGAACCCGTAGCGGATCGTGAGCCCGCCCCCCTTTGCCTTCCATTCGCCGGGTGACATGGCTTCATGTGTCACGAACAGGTCGTGCAGGCGGCTCGGGCCGGAAAGGCCGACCTCGATGGACGTTTCGAGCAACGGCATCTCTTCCTGGCGCAGCAGCCGCTTGGCGTGGTCGAGCGTCACCGCCTGCAGGAACGCTTTGGGGGACAGGCCGGCCCAACGGGTAAAGGTCTTCTGCAGCTGGGTGGGCGACTGGTGCAGCCTTGTGGCAATCGCCTCCAGCGACGGCTGGTCGCGATATTCCTCGCTGATGAGTTCGATGACCTGACGGACGGTATCGTAGTCCGAGCCCTGAGGGGTGATATCTGTGTCGAGCTTGGCGATCATGTTCATCGTTTTTCTCCTTTGCCAAGGAGATAATCAAGGGCGGCCGGCCAAACCACCCGTTTCTTGCGTTATTCTCAGATCCGCTGCTTGACCGTTGCCAGCGCGCCCTTGAAGGCCTTGGCGAAACTCTCGCGGTCGTCGGGATTGAGGAAGGAGCCGACATCCGTGCGCTTGCCCTGCCCGAAAATATGCATGGAGAGAATGCCGATTTCCTGATGCCTGCGCACGAGAAAACGCGTCCAGAACGGGTTGAAATGGTGCTCGATCATACGGCCGGATGGAGAGAATTTGCGCACGGAGACATCCGTGCGCGAAACGGTCACTTCTTCCCGCACCCTGCCGGACCGGTAGTTCAGCCAGAAGGCGCCGTAAAGCAGCAGGAAATCCAGGCCGAAAAAGAAACCGATCGGCCAGGCGCCGGTGACGATGAAAAACATGCCGTAGAAAAGGCAGACGGCGCCGGAAACGGCGAGCATCACCTTGAAGCCTCTCCGGCCGAGCGAGCGATAGGGAAAGAGCTCGGCTGCGAAAACAGGCTGATCGTCGTGGCTGTCGGCGTTGCTTTCCGTCATGGCCGGTGAGTATAGATTTTCCATGGCGAATCCGAAACTCAAATCCGTTGTCCAATCGTCGCAAAACTCGAATGTGATCGCCCGCCGCAAGCCGGCAGCGGTCAAATCAGCCTATTCGCTTGCCGAACGCGAAGAGATCTTCCGCCGTTTCTCGGTCCAGCGGCCCGAGCCGCGGGGTGAGCTGGAACACACCAATCCCTTCACCCTCGTCGTGGCGGTGGCGCTTTCTGCGCAGGCGACCGATGCCGGCGTCAACAAGGCGACACGGGCGCTCTTCAAGGTCGCCGATACGCCGCAGAAAATGCTCGATCTCGGCGAGGAGAGATTGCGCGACTACATCAAGACCATTGGTCTCTACCGCAACAAGGCGAAGAACGTCATCGCGCTCTCGCAGATGCTGGTGGACGACTTCGCCGGCAAGGTGCCGCAGACGCGCGAGGAACTGGTGCGCCTGCCGGGCGTCGGCCGCAAGACGGCCAATGTCGTCCTGTCAATGGCCTTCGGCCAGGCCACGATGGCGGTCGACACCCACATCTTCCGTATCGCCAACCGCATCAGGCTCGCACCCGGCAAGACGCCCGACGAGGTGGAAGAGCGGCTGATGAAAGTCGTGCCGAAGCACTACCTCTATCACGCGCATCACTGGCTCATCCTGCATGGCCGCTACACCTGCAAGGCCCGCCGCCCGGAATGCGAACGCTGCGTGATTGCCGATATCTGCAAGTCGCCGGAAAAGAGCAGCGATATTCCGGCACCACTGGTCGAATTACCGCCCCAGGTGATCGGCGAGGCCGTCGAATAAGGCGGCGAGCGCCTGCTCGTCGTCTCTACGGGAATTGCGTGAAAAGCTAGGCTCGGAATTCGGGATCGCGTGCCGAGACCAGCTTGTGCAGATGCACCATCATGCCTGCGGCAAAGAGCGGCGTGAGCAGGTTGACGATCGGGATCGCCAGGAAAAGCGCGATTACCAACCCGCCAAGAAAGACGGTCGGACCATGCTTGGCTCGAAACAGCCGCGCCTGCGGCGGCGAACGGAAGCGCATGGCCGCGAACTCGAAGAATTCCCGCCCGAGCAGATAGCCGTTCACCAGGAAGAAGGCCACGAGATTGACGCCGGGAATGAAGAGCAGAAGGAGCGCGACAATATTGCCGACGATCACGACGCCGAGGAACTTGATCGAGCTCGCCATGGCGGGGCCGAGCGGCATGGCCTTGCCGGCGGCGTCCTGCGGATAGTCCCGCTTTTCGATCACCTCGGCGACATCGTCGAGAAAGAGGCCGGCAATCAGCGCCGTGACCGGGGAAAGCAGCAGCGCCAGCGCCAGCGCAAGGCCGATACCGGCAGCAATAAGAAAAACGAAGCTGAGCCAGCCGGCCCAGTCGGGCATTTCGGGAAAGAACCCGGCCACCCAGGGAAATACGAAACTGATGAACAGGCCGCGCAGCGCGAACCATAAGCCGATCAGCACCAGCACCGTCAGCCCCAGAACTTTCCAGAAGGCCGAGCGGGTCTCCGGCGCGAACAGATTGGCAAGCGAAAGTCGAGCGGCGTCAAGGATCATTCTATGGCGTCTCCGTTACGCGGCGTGATGTAGGTAGCCCGCCGTCCTCCGGCAAGTCGGTTGAAAATTACATGCTTGAATAGAAAACTTGTCGAAAATTACATGCTAATATATAGTTCGTGATGTTGGAAATACGTATGGGCCTAAGAAGAGCTTCCGGACAATATTAAAAAACAGGGATTCGGCTCCACAGGAATCCACGGAAGGCCTCTGAGGAAATGGGGGAGGCTGCGACGTGGAAGACTTTGTAGAGAAGCTTAGGCAATACGCGAAGTCCGGCACGCCGGCCGAACGACGCATCGCGAAATATTTCACCGAACATCTGAACGATCTGCCGTTCGAAACCGCCGCATCGGTTGCCGACCGGCTTGATCTTTCGCCGATGACGGTCGGCCGTTTCCTGCGGGCGCTCGGCTACCAGGGCCTGGACAGCGTGAAGGTGGAAATCCGGGAGACGGCAACGACCTCGCCCGTCCAGTTCCAGAGCGCAATGACGGAGCTGCAGACGGACGCGTCGGAGGGCAAGCCGCTTGCCGTTCTCGTGGCCGAGCAGATACAGGCGCTGCACCACATCTATCATCTGACCGCGCAGCCGCATTGGGGCGAGGCCGTCTCGATGATCGGCGCCTCCAAGGAGGTCTTCGTCGCCACCCATGCCAGGCTTGCCGGCCTCTCCAACCATTTCTGTCAGCGACTGACGCTCGCCCGGGACGGCGTGCGCGCGATCGACGGCGCCGGCAGCCGTTTTGCTGAGCTATTCGCCCGCTCACTCGTCGAGGACGCCGTACTCGTCATCATCGATTGCCGGCGCTTCGCCAGGTCGCGGCTGCTTGCGCGCACTGCCCGCCGCTACGGGTACAAGGTGATCCTGATTTCCGCCCAGCATGCGGACTGGCTGCCCGAACAGTCGAACGTCGTCCTGCCTTTGCCGCCGGCTCGCGCGCCCGACGTCGATAACCTGCCGCCGCTGATCGCCTTGCTCGATTGTCTCTCCGAGGCGGTCATTCTGGGCGCCGGCGAGGAGGCGAGCCAGCGCCGGCGGCGCATGGTGGAATTTGCAACGATCCTCGGCGAGACGGCAAACCGCTGAACTATTCCACCGCTTCCAGCTCGGCCCGATGGCGATACATGGCAAGGAAGCGGCGATAGTCGCGGTCGTAAAGCGCCTGCCTGCTCCTGTCGGGAAGCCGCTCGGAGCCGCCGGGATACATCGCCGCGCCCGCCGCCGCCAGATCCCTGTGCAAACCGCAGGCAACCGACGCGGCGATCGCGGTACCGAGCAGGACCGCCTCGTTCATGTCGGGCACGATGACCTTGCAGCCCGTCACATCCGAATAAAGCTCCATGAGAATGGGGTTCTTCACATGGCCGCCGGCCACATGCAGCGTATCCGGCACATAGCCATGATCTCGCATCTTTTCGAGGATGTGACGAATGCCGAGCGCGATCCCGACCGCAGTGCGCCAGTAGAGCGCGCACAGCCCGTCGAAGGACGTATCGAGCGTCAGCCCGCTTACGACGCCGACCGCATGCGGATCGGCCAGCGGCGACCGGTTGCCGTGGAAATCCGGAAGAACGAAGATCCGCGCACCGAGCGCTTCCCCCTGTTGCGCCCTGAGTTCGGCGATACGGGCGACGATCCGCTGATGCTGCGCCGCGCTCGGTTCGCCACCGGCCGCGTGCATGCGCACGATATGGTCGAGCAGCCCGCCGGCCGCCGATTGGCCGGCCTCGACGAGCCACGATTGCGGGAAAACCGCCTCGTAATAAGGGCCCCACATTCCCTGGCTCGGCTTTCGCTCACGGGAAAAGGCGACGATGCAGCTCGATGTCCCCGCAATCAGCGCAAGCTGCTGCTCGAGCCCTGCCGGATCGCCGGCATACCCGCTGAGCGTGCCGAGCGCGCCGGCATAGGCATCGATCATCCCGGCCGAAACGTGGCAATCGGCGGTCAGGCCCAGTGCTTCGGCCGCCTGCGGCGTCAGCCTGTCGATGCTTTCCCCGACGGCTGCCGTCTCCTCCGGCAGGCTGCCGCGCACGAACAGATCCTCAAGACCGACCTGCTGCAGGAAATCCTGCCGCCAGCCCCTCTCCCTGTGCGCGAGATAGTTCCATTTGGCCGTCAGCGTGCAGCGGGACCGGGCAAGCGAGCCGCTTGCCTTCCAGGTCAGGAAGTCGGCAAGGTCGAAGAAATAACCGGCCTTCTCCCAGGTCGCCGGCAGGTTCTTCTTCAGCCACATCAGCTTCGGCATTTCCATTTCCGGCGACATGACATTGCCGGAATGTTCCAGCACCTCATGTTTCGTCGCCGTGCAGAAATCGGCCTCCCTCAGCGCCCGATGATCGAGCCAGACGATCGTATCGAACCGCGTCTCGCCGCCGGTGGAAACGCTGATCTGCCGGCCTTCGGTGTCGCGCACGACGAGAGAACAGGTCGCGTCGAAACCGATCGCCCCCACTGCCGCCGCAGCGATGCCGGACTGGCCCATCGCCGCGCGCACCGCAATGCAGACGGCCGCCCAGATATCTTCGGAATCATGCTCGGCATGGTTTTCGCGCGGCCGGTTCATGACGATCGGATGTTCGGCCTTGGCAAGCAGGCGCCCATGCGTATCGAAGACGCCGGCGCGTGCGCTGCTCGTGCCGACATCCACCGCAACCACATGATCACGCATCAATGCTGAGTCCCGTCCAGCTTTTGTTTGCGGACAAGGTGTATCAATTCCGGCATGGCGTCAAACACGACTTCCGGCGAAAGCCGGTCGAGTTCTTCGCGGTATCCGGCGAAATTGGCGTGCGAACCGCCGGTGAAGGCGAAGACCGTCATGCCCGCCGCTTTTGCCGCCGCAATACCCGCCGGACTGTCCTCGATCACGATGCAATCGCGCGGTTCCACATGCATCTGGTCGGCCGCGTAGAGAAAGAGATCGGGCGCCGGTTTGCCGCGCTTGACCATGCTGGCGCTGAAGATGTTCGGCAGCTTCGGCAGAAGTCCGGTGACGGAAAGCGACAGCCTGATCCGCTCGACCTGGCTGGACGAAGCGACGCAACAGGGAACGCCGAGCGCGTCGATCGTCGCGCCGATGCCCGGCATCGCCTTCAGCTCGGTGCGGAAACGGGCATAGAGATTGGTGCGGATGCCTTCGAGGAATTCCTCGTTGGCATGCACGTTGAACTCCGTCTCCAAAATGTCGATCAGCGTTGCGAGGCTTTTGCCGAGGAAGCGCTCATAGGCCTCGTCTTCAGTGATCGTCACGCCGAGATCGGCCATCGCCCTGACGAGAACGCTGATCGAAATAGGCTCGCTGTCGACAAGTACGCCGTCACAATCGAAAATGACCAGCCGTGGTTCAGCATCAGCCATGGAAGACCCAACCTGAGTTCAGTTCGGACGAGACCGTCCCGCTTTGTCCGCAAGGCCGGAATGGCGGCTGAAACGCCGCCATCGGAATTTCTTACACTGCGAGCTTGCCGTCGAGATAGAGCTGCAAGGTTTCCCTGGTGCCCTTTTCCCACAGGGTTTTCAGCGCATGGGCGAAACGCTTGCGGAAAAGCTCGGATTTCGCCACTTCGCCGAAAATATCGTCGAAGACCAGAAACGCCGCCGGATCGTCCTTGGCCTTCACCGCTGCCGCATGCAGACGGTCGGCGCTGGCATCGTTGAAGACGATATCCTTGCCGCTGTCGCTCTTGCCGAAGAAGTAGCGGCACCAGAGCGCGGAGACGAGCGCGAGACCGACGACATCCTTGCCCTGGCTGAGATTGTCGAGCGTCGAGGGCAGGATGAATTTCGGCTGACGGTTGGAACCGTCCTGTGCCAGCCGCGGGATCGTGTCGGCGATCTTTGGATTGAGGAAGCGCCGCTCGATCAGCTTGAAATAGTCGGCGAGCGACGTGTTCGGCACCGGCGGCACGATCGGAATGATTTCCTCGTTCTCGAGCTTGGCGAGGAAGGCGCGGATCAGATCGTTTTCCATCGCCTCATGCACGAAATGAATGTCCATCAGCGCCGCCGGATAGGCGATCGCCGCATGGCCGCCATTGAGGATGCGGATCTTCATGTGCTCATAGGGCGTGACATCGGGCACGAAGGTGACGCCGACCTTTTCGAGCGCCGGGCGCCCCATCGGGAATTTGTCTTCGAGCACCCACTGCTTGAACTCTTCGCAATAGACCGGCCAATTGTCCTCGATATCGAAATTCTCTTTGAGAAAATCGATCTCGCGCTGGCTGGTCGCCGGCGTGATGCGGTCCACCATGCCGTTCGGGAAGGAGACGTTTGCCTTGATCCAGTCGGCAAAGGCAGGATCGGAAAGCTTCGCCGTGCCGACGACGGCATTCGCGGTCACCACGCCATTGTGGGGAATGTTGTCGCAGGACATGACGGTGAAGGGCGCGATGCCCTTCTCCTTGCGCGCCTTGAGGCCGGCAACGATCAGGCCGAAGACCGTCTTCGGCGCAGCCGGATTCTGGCCGTCGGCGGCAATCGCCGGATGCGCCGGGTTGAACTTGCCCGAAGCGTCGATGAAGTAGCCGCCTTCGGTGATCGTCATCGAGACGATGCGGATGGCGGGATCGGCAAGCTTGGCGATGATGACATCAGCATTGCCGACCGGCAGGATATCGATCATCGGCGCCGTGACGCGCGCCGCCGTCCTGTTGTTGTCCTGCTCGACGACGGTCGTCAGGAAATCCTGCGCGGCAAGCTTGTCGCGCATCGCAGCGTCGGACGGCAGCACGCCGGCGCCGATGATGGCCCAGTCATGGTCGCTGCCAGCGTTGAACAGATCGTCGAGATAGATCGCCTGATGGGCGCGATGGAAATTGCCGACGCCGAAGTGCACGATGCCGGCTTTCAGCGACGCCCGGTCATAAGCCGGAATGGCCGCGGTCTTTGCCGCCTCGGCGAGCGTTGCCAGCGATAGTTTGCACGTCATGTTTCAGTCCTCTTGAAGGTCTTGCGAAAGGGCTTTCGGCCCTTCCGGTAGCGCGGGCCGGACGAGATCGCCCGGTCCGCATATCTGCCCCCAGCCGGCGGTCGCCCTAGATCGCCAGGCCGCCCTCGTTGAATTTATGGATGCGCATCCTGTCCGGCGTCAGGTAGACGATGTCGCCTGCCTTGGAGGCGAAGTCGCCGTTGCTGCGCGCCGTCACCATGCCGATGCCCTCGACATCGACGTGCAGGAACGTATCCGAGCCGAGATGCTCGGCGACGGTGACCCTGCCCTTCCAGTCGCCGCTCTCGGTCGACAGCAGCACATGTTCCGGACGAATGCCGATCGTGTGCGCATTGAGCTGCGCGGCATTCTGCCCCTTGATGAAATTCATGCGCGGCGAACCGATGAAGCCTGCGACGAAGAGGTTGCGCGGGCTGCGGTAGAGTTCCAGCGGCGAGCCGACCTGCTCGATATTGCCCCTGTTCAGCACGACGATCTTGTCCGCCATGGTCATGGCTTCCACCTGGTCGTGGGTGACGTAGATCATCGTCGTTTTCAGTTGCTGGTGCAGCTCGCTGATCTCGATGCGCATGTTGACGCGCAGCGCCGCATCGAGGTTCGACAGCGGCTCATCGAACAGGAAGGCCGACGGCTGGCGCACGATGGCGCGGCCGATCGCGACACGCTGGCGCTGGCCGCCCGAAAGCTGGCGCGGCTTGCGGTCGAGATAATCGCCGAGGTTCAGCACGCGGGCCGCATCATTGACCTTGCGGTCGATCTCCGCCTTGTCCATGCCCGCCATCTTCAGCGGGAAGGCGATGTTGTTGCGCACGCTCATATGCGGATAGAGCGCGTAGGACTGGAACACCATCGCCAGACCGCGCTCGGACGGCGCCTTTTCGGTGGCATCCTTGCCGTCGATGACGATCTTGCCGCCGGAGACATCCTCAAGGCCGGCGATCAGGCGCAAGAGCGTGGACTTGCCGCAGCCGGACGGGCCGACGAAGACGACGAATTCGCCGTCCTTGATATCGAGATCGATCGAAGGGATGACCTTGGCTTCGCCGAAGACCTTCGAAACCTGCTGAAGGGTAATGCTGCCCATGTTTCTCTCCCTGTGATCTTATTTCACCGCGCCGAAGGTCAGGCCGCGGACAAGTTGTTTCTGGCTGAACCAGCCGAGGATGAGGATCGGCGCGATCGCCATGGTCGAAGCGGCCGAAAGCTTGGCGTAGAACAGGCCTTCCGGGCTCGAATAGGAGGCGATGAAGGCTGTCAGCGGCGCCGCCTTGGAGGCCGTCAGGTTCAGCGTCCAGAAGGCTTCGTTCCAGGCGAGGATAATGTTCAAGAGAAGCGTCGAGGCAATGCCGGGCACAGCCATCGGCGTCAGCACGTAGATGATTTCCTTGACGAGCGAGGCGCCGTCCATGCGGGCGGCCTCCAGGATCTCGCCGGGAATTTCCTTGAAATAGGTGTAGAGCATCCACACGATGATCGGCAGGTTGATCAGCGTCAGCACGATGACGAGGCCGGTGCGCGTATCGAGCAGGCCGGAATTGCGGAACATCAGGTAGATCGGGATGAGCGCGCCGACCGGCGGCATCATCTTCGTCGACAGCATCCACATCAGGACGTCCTTGGTCCGCTTGGTCGGCGCAAAGGCCATGGCCCAGGCGGCGGGAATGGCGATGATGAGGCCGATCAGCGTCGAGCCGAAGGAGATCACCACCGAATTCATGAAGTGGCTGAGATAGTCAGACCGGCTCTGCACTTCGGAATAGTTTTCCGTCGTCCAGTGGAAGAACAGGAACTGCGGCGGCGAGGCGATGGCATCGGCTTCCGACTTGAAGCTCGTCAGGAACGTCCACAGGATCGGGAAGAAGATCAGGATGCCGAGCGCCCAGGCGATCGCGGTCATGACGACCTTGCGTTGGGTAGTGACCTTTCTAGCCATCTCAAGCCTCCAGATTCTTGCCGACGAGGCGCACGAGGAAGATCGCAACGATATTGGCAAGCACGACCGCGACGATACCGCCCGCCGATGCGCCGCCGATATCGAACTGCAGCAGAGCCTGCGCATAGACGAGGTAGGTGAGGTTCGTGCTCTGCGTGCCCGGCCCGCCATTGGTGGTGACGAGGATTTCGGCAAAGACCGACAGCAGGAAGATCGTCTGGATGAGGATCACCACGGTGATGGCGCGGGCCATGTGCGGCAGGATGATATAGATGAATTTCGAGATCGCGCCGGCGCCGTCCATTTCGGCGGCTTCCTTCTGCTCTTCGTCAAGCGACTGCAGCGCGGTGAGCAGGATGAGCGTGGCAAACGGCAGCCACTGCCAGGCGACGATCAGGATGACCGAAAACAGCGGCACGGTCGCCAGCCAGTCGATCGGCTGCAGGCCGACGGCCTTTGCCATATAGGCGAAGAGGCCGTTGACCGGGTTCATGAACATGTTCTTCCAGACAAGGGCCGCCACCGTCGGCATGACGAAAAAGGGCGCAATGACCAGAATGCGCACGATGCCCTGGCCGTAGATCGGCTGATCGAGCAGGAGCGCGAAGAGAATGCCGCCGACGACGGTGATCAGCAGCACGCCGGCGACCAGCACCAGCGTATTGACGAGCGCGGCGAAGAAGGCCGGGTCGGTGAGGAAATATTCGTAATTCAGGAGACCGACGAAATTCTCCATGCCCGGGCTGAGCAGATTGTAGTTCAGCAGGGAGAAGTAAATCGTCATCGCCAGCGGGACGATCATCCACGCAAAGAGCAGCACCACGGAGGGTGCCATCATCAAGCGGGCTGCGGAGCGGGTGTGTAACGTTGCCATGGCAAATCACCGGTCTGATCTGAAGCGGGAACGGCTGCAGGACGTTTTGAAAAAAGAGGCCGCCGATGCAGTTCGGGCAATCGGCGGCCCAGAGGTGCGGAATGTCAAGCATTCCGTCCATTCTCAGGAGGTTTTACTTGATGTAGCCCGCCTTGGTCATTTCGCGGGTGGTCAGCTGCTGTGCGCTCTGCAGGGCCTGGTCGACCGAGATCTGGCCGGCAAGGGCTGCGGAGAACTGCTGGCCGACGGCCGTGCCGATGCCTTGGAATTCCGGGATCGCCACGAACTGGACACCCACATAGGGAACCGGCTTGACGGTCGGCTTGGTCGGGTCGGCGGAGTTGATGCTGTCGAGCGTCATCTTCGCGAACGGAGCAGCCTTCTGATAGTCGGCATTCGCATAGAGCGAGCTGCGCGTGCCGGGAGGTGCGTTCAGCCAGCCTTCCTTCTCGGCGACGAGGTTGGTGTAGTCCTTGCTCGTTGCCCAGGCGATGAACTTCTCGGCGGCTTCAGACTTCTGCGAGCCTGCCGGGATGGCGAGGTTCCAGGCCCAGAGCCAGTTGCCGCGCTTGCCCAGCCCCTTGTCCGGAGCCAGCGCGAAGCCGACCTTGTCGGCCACGGTGGATTCCTTCGGGTTGCTGACAAAGGACGCGGCAACCGTTGCGTCGATCCACATGCCGCACTTGCCGGTCTGGAAGAGCGCCAGGTTTTCGTTGAAGCCGTTGGAAGAAGCGCCGGGAGGGCCGGCTTCCTTCATCAGGTTGACGTAGAAGTTCAGCGTGTCCTTCCACTCGGGCTGATCGAACTGCGGCTTCCACTGTTCATCGAACCAGCGGGCGCCGAAGGAGTTCGACATGGCCGTCAGGAAGGCCATGTTTTCACCCCAGCCGGCCTTGCCGCGCAGGCAGATGCCGTAGATTTCCTTGTCCTTGTTGGTGATCTTCTTCGCGGCATCCGCGATGAAGTCCCAGGTCGGCGCGTCGGGCATCTTCAGGCCGGCAGCGTCGAACAGGTCCTTGCGGTACATGACCATGGAGCTTTCGCCGTAGAACGGAGCCGCATAGAGCTTGCCGTCCTGGCTGATGCCGCTGCGGATGGCCGGCAGCAGATCGTCCACGTCATAGCTGGCGCCGAGATTGTCGAGCGGCAGCAGCCAGCCCTGCTTTGCCCAGATCGGAACTTCGTAGGTGCCGATCGTCAGAACGTCGTACTGGCCGCCCTTGGTCGCGATATCGGTCGTGACCTTCTGGCGCAGAACGTTTTCTTCGAGCGTTACCCATTCAAGGTCGATGCCGGGATTCTTCGCCTTGAAGTCATCCGTCAGCTTCTGCATCCGGATCATGTCGCCGTTGTTGACGGTCGCGATTGTCAGCGTCTCGGCCGAAGCCATGCCGGCAAACGCCATTGCCGAGCAGGCGCCCAGCAGGAGAGTTCTCAATGTCATATCTTCCTCCCAGAAGATGAGTAGTGAGCATTCGCTTTGCTCATGGGCAATTACTCATCAATGGCGAAAATTTGTCAATCGGCAATCGTTGCTGCGATGCCGAAAAGGCATTCTATAACATTGATTATAAAGGGAAATATTTTTGCTCAGTTACTGAGCAAAAACTCAGCGGTCTCTTCGTCGGTGATCAAACCGTTCACTTGATGGCCGGTAATGGCGGCCTTGATCGCCCTGAACTTGCGCTTGCCCTTGGCGATGCCGATGACGGTGGACGAATCGCGCGGCGGGATCGGAGCGGATGCGACACGTTCGTTGATCGGGTTGTCGAGCAGCTTTCCCTCGGCATCGAATATCCAGCCGCAGATCTCGCCGGCCGCCCCTGCGCGCATCAGTTCCATCATCTCGTCTTTTTCGAGGAAACCGTCGACGCAGAGCGGGCCGTCGATGCCGAGTTCGCCGATCCCGACAAAGGTTACGTCCGCCTGTGCGCTGATTGCCAGCGTCGAGCGCACCAGCTGCTGTCCGTGCAGGAGTTCCCGCTCCTCCGACGAGGTGACGAGAACCGGCAGCGGCATCGGATAGTGCCGCGCCTTCACGGCGTCCGCCATGCTGAAGATGACGTTGTAATAGGCGGCCGAACCGTCGGGCGCGATATTGCCCGTCAGCGAGACGATGCGATGGTTCGGACATTCGATCGCCGGCAGCTGATCGACGGCCGCCTTCAGCGTTCGCCCGGTGCCGACGGCAAGCACGATCGGATCGGCGCGTTTCAGCCAGCGCTCGATTTCGGAAGCCGCGGCTTCCGCAATTCCGACCGTCGTCGAGGACGAGCCCGGATCGCTCGGAACGATCTCCACATGCCTGAGGCCGAATTTCCTGCGCAGCTGGTTGCCGAGTTCCAGGCAGGCAGCGATCGGATGGTCGAGCCTGACCTTGATCAGCCTCTCGGCCACGGCAAGCGAGACGAGCCGCTGCGCCGACTGGCGCGAAATGCCCATGGCGGAGGCGATTTCATCCTGCGTGCGGCCGGCGACATAATAGAGCCAGCCGGCGCGCGCCGCATCGTCCAGCCGTCCGGAAGTCTCCGATCTTTTTACCATCTGTCGCCGCCGCTTGATTTCTTGAGTCCATCTGGCGCCAGATCAAAACAAAAATCGGGCAAATGTCGAGGGCGTTGAAAAAGTGAGCAGTCGCTTTCCTATCCAAACCACTGCATGACGATGTAAATGCCCGCCTTGACCAGACCGTAAATCACCCCGGCCGCAACCGTGAGCGAGACGGCGGTCATGGCGAAACCGAGAAGCGAAAACAGCCCGTCCCGCCCGAGGATCGCGAAGGCAAAGAGCGAAATCGCAATCGCCGGCAGGATATTGCCGAGCGGCACCGGCAGCACGAGAACGACCGCCAGCACCAGACAGCACAAACCCGCCAGGTATTCCGCCGGCGGCTCGACGAAAATGCCCAGTCGCGGCTGCAGCATGCGCTCTGCCCAGGCGAGCCAGGGATGGATGCGCCCGACGATCGTCTCGAAATCCTCCCGCCGCATGGAGCGCGCCGCGATCGCCTTCGGCAGCCACGGCTTCAGGCCGAAGGTCAGCTGCGCGGCGAGGAAGATCAGCGGCGCGCCAAGCAGCGAGGACGTGCCGGGCGGTGTCGGAAAAGCGTTCGGCAGCGCGAAGATCAGCATCAGCGCGCCGATCGCCCGGTCGCCCATGGTCTGGAACAGGTCGCCGATCGACACGCGTTCGCGGCTTCGGTCCGCCGCCATCTGCCGCAGAATGGAGGACAGGCGCCGGCCCTTCGGGCGCGGCCTGCGAGCGGTGGTTCTGCGAGTCTCGGTATTTTCGATTGTCATGAATCCGGCGTCGGAAGGTGGATGTCGAAGAGCTTGCCCATGCAATATGCCAATAGCATGACCTTGGCGGATGAAATTATCACCTCATAAAGTGCAGGCTTAGTTCATTTATCGAATAATCCTTGTAATTCCCCGCCAAGAGTGCGAGCAGACGCCAGACACAGACAATTGGCAGACATCAGATGATTATTTCGTTCGATATTGGAGGCTCCGCCATCAAGGGCGGAATTGCACGTTCGGAGACCGACATCGCTCCGCTCGGCCGCCGCCCGACCCCGAAGGACGATTTTCCGGCCTTCGTCGAAACGCTGAAGAGCTTCATTGCCGAAACCGGCGAACGACCCTCGCGCATCGCCCTGTCGATTGCCGGCGTCGTCGATCCGGACACGCAGCGCCTCATCGTCGCCAATATCCCCTGCATCCACGACCGCAATCTCGCCGCCGACCTGGAGGCCGAACTCGGCCTGCCCGTGCTGATTGCCAACGATGCCGACTGTTTCGCCATGGCGGAAGCCGAACTCGGTGCCGGCCGCGGCCATCGCATCGTCTTCGGCGCCATTCTCGGCACCGGCGTCGGCGGCGGCGTCGTCTCGGACGGTCGCCTTGTCAATGCTTCGGGCGGCTTTGCCGGCGAATGGGGGCACGGCCCGATCATCGCGTCGCAGGCCGGCACGCCGCCGGTCGCCATCCCCGCCTATGCCTGCGGCTGCGGCCAGAAGGGCTGCGTCGATACCGTCGGCGGCGCCCGCGGCCTGGAGCGCCTGCACAAGACGCTGCACGATCTCGACTTCTCCAGCGAGGAGATCATCGCGGACTGGCAGCGCGGCGAGGAAAAGGCCACCCGCACCATCGACGTCTATGTCGATCTCGTCGCCTCGCCTCTCGCCCTCGCCATCAACATCACCGGCGCGACCATCGTGCCGGTCGGCGGCGGCCTCTCGAATGTGGAACCGCTTCTGGCCGAACTCGATCAGGCAGTGCGCACCCGCATCCTGCGGAAATTCGACCGTCCCCTGGTCGTGCGCAGCGAATGCCGC
This sequence comes from Rhizobium sp. GCM10022189, assembly GCF_042656325.1. Taxonomy (NCBI): domain Bacteria; kingdom Pseudomonadati; phylum Pseudomonadota; class Alphaproteobacteria; order Hyphomicrobiales; family Rhizobiaceae; genus Rhizobium; species Rhizobium sp. GCM10022189. Next base: position 112,679 of record NZ_JBHSOR010000004.1, on the reverse strand, counting down.
ATCGAGCCGGGCCTGATCGGCGCCGCGCTTCTGGGCCTGAAGGCTGAGGCTGCGTGAACCGGATGCTTAAAGCTTCGGCCACATCCGCACGATCGCGGCAAATCGCAGCCAGTCCTTCCTCGACAAGGGTGTCCAGGCCGCTTCCGCGACGGCCGGCAGCCTGGGGAAGACCAGCCGGTTGAAATAGGCCCGCGAAACGAAGTTTTCGCCCCAGATGCAGGCCTGGATTCCGCGCATCCGCTCCCGCAGCTCCTCCGGCAGGTCGCCTTCGGCCTCGTAGGCATAGGTCTTTTCGGGCGGCGTAAACCCGGCCCAGCTGGCGCCCGGCTCTGCCCAGCCCTCGGCCTGGGCCATGTCGAGATAATAGGCCTGCCCCGGCGTCATGACGATATCATAGCCGTCGGCCGCAAGCTCAGTGCCGATCTCCGGCCTCTCCCAGGCCATCAGCAGCGTACCGTCGCGATCGACACCCCCACCGTGCGCGACCTCGTTCCAGCCGACAAGTTTCTTGCCGCGCTCGCTCAGCATCGCCTTGATCCGCCGGAGGAAATAGGATTGCAGCTCGGCCGTGCCGGCGAGTTTTTCGCGCTCCATCAGCGCTTTGCAGAGCGGCGAGGCAAGCCAGGAGCCATGCGGCACCTCATCCCCGCCGATATGAACATAGTCGGACGGAAAGAGCCGGAGCATTTCGTCGAACACCTTGCCGAGGAATTCGTAGGTGAATTCGACCGCCGGGTTGAGCGCATTGTTGGCATAGCCTTGCACGGAGCGATAACCGTCCGGCGCCTCCTGTCCGTCGACGAGCTGCGGCAGGGAGAGAAGGGCTGCGGTGCTGTGTCCCGGTATATCGATCTCCGGCACGACTTCGACACGCAGCACGCCCGCATGGGAAACGATCTCGCGGACATCGTCCTGGCTGTAAAATCCTGAGCGGGGTTCCGCGCCGTCGCCGAGCTGCGGCAACAGCACTTCGTCAGGTCCGCGCTTCGCGCCGATCTCAGTCAGCTCGGGATAGGCCTTGATCTCCAGCCGCCAGGCCTCGTCGTCGGTCAGGTGCCAGTGGAAGATATTGAGCTTGTTCCAGGCAAGGATATCGATCAGCCGTTTGACGTCTGCGACAGGATAGAACTGCCGGCTGACGTCGAGATGACAGCCGCGCCATTGGTAGCGCGGCTGATCGGCGATGGTGCCGAAGACGGGAAACTGGAAGGTTTCCGGATCGTGGCGCGCGCCATGCAGCATCTGTGCGAGACTGATCAGGCCGTAAAGCAGGCCGGCCGCGTCGTCGGTGCCGAGAATGATCTCCTGCGCCGTAAAACGCAGCTCGTAGGCGGCCTCCATGATCGAGGATTCCCCCTTGAAGCGGATCTGCCTGCCTCCCTCGACCCGCTGCAGGGCGAAGGGCGCGTTGTCGGCCGGAAAGAGCCGCTGGTAGAGTGCGAGCACTTTCGCCACCGCCCTGATATTCTTGGCGCTCGAGCCCGCTGCCGGATAAAGGGCGACGGGCGGCACGTCGCCCGGCCGCAACGACAGGTGCAGCGGCCAGGGCAGCAGCGAAAACGGCTCGCTCACCTCGCCCTTCGGCAGCAGTTCCGGCGGTTCGCGGCGCTGCGCCCCGTCAAGCATCAGATCGCCGAAGCCGACGGGCACATGCCGGCCGTCTGCGAGCGTGAGATAGGCGGACTTGATGCCCGCCGTGACATGCTTCGGACCATGCGTCAGTCCCTCCACGGTGAACCGCCAGCTGCCGCCCGGTTTGACGACGAGCCCTTCGGGCGGAGAATATTCGTGAAAATTCGCAACGCGCCGCTTGAGCACGGCCCCTTCCGCCACATGCTCGTCCGCCACGCGGGTGAGAGACGTATAGGCAAGCGTAAAGCCGGAGAGCGGTTTGGCGGAAAGATTGAAGAGGGTGAAGCTGAAGCGCCCGAAACTTCCCTCGACCGGGCGCCAGCTCGCTTCCAGATGGTAATCGGCCACAGTCATGTCCTCCCCTCGACGCATATAGGGCGGACTTTACTCCCGGTCAGCGCTGCCTGTCTGCCGAGATCACGGACTGAAAAGAAAGGGCGCGGCCTCGGCCGCGCCCCGTTTCTCATTCGGCTGCCAATGCCGGCGGATGATGGAGATCGCCATCCGCCTCTTCCTGGTTGGCATTGGCATGTTCCGCGCCCTTGGACTTCGGCTCACGGCCGAAGAACAGGGCATAACCGGCCGGCAGGACGAGGATGGTCAGCACCGTAGCGACCAGGATGCCGCCCATCATGGCGTAGGCGAGCGGACCCCAGAAGACGCCGCGCGAGATCGGGATCAGCGCCAGCACGGCCGTCAGCGCCGTCAGCATGATCGGCCGGAAGCGGCGCACGGCCGCACCCACGATCGCCTCCTGCCGGTGCATGCCCGCCTTGATATCCTGGTCGATCTGGTCGACGAGGATGATCGAGTTGCGGATGATGATGCCGAGCAGCGCGATGACGCCGAGGATCGCCACGAAGCCGAAGGGGGCTCCGCTGATCAAAAGCGCCGAGGCAGCACCGATGATGCCGAGCGGGCCGGTGGCGAAGACCAGCATCGCCTTGCCGAAATGCTGCAGCTGCGCCATCAGCAGGACCATGATGACGACGAGCATGATCGGCGCCTTGGCCGCGATCGAGGCCTGGCTTTCGGCCGAATCCTCGGCACCGCCCTGGATCTCGATATTGTAGCCCGCCGGCAGGCTGTCGCGCAGGTCCTTCATGTCGTTGTAGAGCTTGGTCACGACGTCGTTCGACTGGACGCCGTCAGGCAGTGTTGCCCTGACCGAGATCGTCGGCAGGCGGTCGCGCCGCCATTCGACGCCCTGCTCCATGACCGGCACGACCTTGGCGATCTGCGAGACCGGCACGAAGCCGCCGAAATCCGTCGGCACGTAGACCGAGTTGACGGCCGAGAGCAGCGAGCGGTTGGCGTCCGGTTCGCGGGCGACGATCGAGACCGTCTCCTCGCCGTCGCGGAAGTCGTCGAGCGGCGCGCCGGACACGGCGGTCTGCAGCATCTGGCGGACGCGCTGCGAGGTGACGCCGAGCGCGCGGGCACGGTCCTGGTCGATGACCAGCTTCATGGCCGGCACCGGCTCCAGCCAGTCGTCATGAATGGCGCCGAGCATCGGATCCTTCGTGAAGCGTTCCTTCACCTGATCGGCAATCCTGCGCACTTCCGCACGGTCCGGACCCATCACGCGCATCTGCACCGGCCAGCCAGTCGGCGGGCCGAGGAAGAGACGGTCGACCTTGCCGCGGATGGACGGGAAGTCTTCCGCCAGGATGGTCCGGAGCTTGGCAATGAGACGTTCGCGCGCCGGCTCGTCGTTTGCCATGATGAGGAGCTGTGCATAGTTCGGGTTGCGCAGCTGCTGGTCGAGCGGCAGGAAGAAGCGCGGCGCGCCCTCGCCGATATAGGTGGCGATGAACTTCTTGTCCTTGTCGTCCATCATCTTGGCTTCCAGGGCCTTCGCCTGGACTTCCACTTCCTTGATGCTGGTCCCCTCCGGCAGCCAGAGATCGACGAGGATTTCCGGACGCGAGGACTGCGGGAAGAAGTTCTGCGGAATGAACTGGAAGCTCCAGAGGCTGGCGGCGAAAGTGCCGAGCGTCAGCGCCAGCACGATGACGCGATGACGCACCGCCCAGCCGACCGTACGGCGCAGGCCGCGATAGAAGCGCGTGTCGAACACGTCATGATGTTCGCCCGCATGGTGGCGCTGCTTGAGGATCATGTAGCCGAGCCAGGGCGTGAAATAGACCGCCACGAACCATGACGTGACCAGCGCGATACCGACGACATAGAAGAGCGAGCGCACATATTCGCCAGCGGTCGATTCCGCGAAACCGACGGGAATGAAACCGGCCGTGGTGATCAGCGTGCCCGTCAGCATCGGGAAGGCGGTCGAGGAATAGGCAAAGCTCGCCGCCTCGATCTTGACGAGGCCTTCCTCGAGTTTTCGCTCCATCATTTCCACGACGATCATCGCATCGTCGACGAGCAGGCCGAGCGCGATGATGAGCGCGCCGAGCGAAATGCGCTGCAGGTCGATGCCGAGCTCGTACATGATGGCGAAGGTCGCAGCCAGCACCAGCGGAATGGCAATGGCGATGACGAGGCCCGAACGCCAGCCGATCGACAGGAAGGAGACGACGAGCACGATGGCAAGGGCTTCGCCGAGCGCATGCATGAACTCGCTGACCGCATCGGTCACGACATCGGGCTGGTTGGAGATCTGGTCGACGGAGACGCCGTAGGGCAGCGAATCCTCGAAGCGCTTGTAGGTCGCGTCCACGTCCTTGCCGACATCGGTGACCTTGAAGCCCTTGGCCATGACGACGCCGACCTGCACGCTTTCGTGACCGTTGTAGCGGTACTTGCGCTGATAGGGGTCTTCGAGGCCGGAGGTGACGGTGGCGATATCGCCGAGGCGCGTCACCTGGTTGCCGGAGCGCAGGCGCAATTCCCTGATATCCTCGACCTTGTGCACGTTGCCCTCGACCGAGATGCGCACCGAGCGCAGGCCGGTATCGACATTGCCGGCCGGATCGACGGCATTCTGGCCCTTGATGGCGTTCTGCAGGTCGAGGATCGTCAACCCGCGTTCGGCAAGCGCCTTGGAGGAGACGTCGATATAGATCTTTTCCGGCTGGTCGCCGATGATGACGGCCTTTTCGACGCCCGGCGTCGTCAGCAGCATGTCACGCGCCTGGATCGCGAATTTCTTCAGTTCCGGATAGGAATAGCCGTCGCCGCTGATCGAATGCAGCGTGATGAACGTATCGCCGAATTCGTCGTTGAAATAGGGGCCGAGCAGGCCCTGCGGCAGGTCGCTGCTGATATCGCCGACCTTCTTGCGCACCTGGTAGAAGGCGTCGGCCACTTCGGCCGAATCCGTATCGCCCTTCACCTGCACGGTGATGATCGTGCTGCCGGCGCGCGTATAGGACTTCACCCAGTCGAGATGCGGGGTTTCCTGCAGCTTGCGCTCGATCTTGTTGGTGACCTGGTCTTCCATGTCCTGAAGCGATGCCCCAGGCCAGAGCGCCTGAACCACCATGACGCGGAACGTGAAATCCGGGTCTTCCTTCTGGCCCATGCGGGTCAGGCCGAGCACGCCGGTGATGAGGATCAGCCCGAAAAGGAAGCGCGCGATGCTCGGATGGCCGATCGCCCAGCGCGACAGGTTGAAGGGGCGCTTTTCAGTAGTGGTCGTATCCATGATCCTGTCCCCTCTTCCTGATCCTTCAGCGGACGGCCGCGTCCGTTTCGGCCGAGGCCGATTGCTGGTCGGGAAGCTTGACCTTCAGGTTTTCGCTCATGAATTGCGTGCCGGCGGCCACGACAAGATCGCCGCTGTCGAGACCCTTGGCGACACGAACGCCGTCGCCCGTGAAATCGGCGACCTCGATGCCTTTGGAATGAACCGTCTCGGTGTCGCGGTCGACGGTCCAGACGACCTGCTTGCCGTCCTTCTGCGCGAGCGCGCTCAGCGGAATGGAGACATAGGTATCGCTGTTGCTGACAGCGGCTTCGATCGTTGCCGTCATGCCGAGCAGCACGCGCGGATCGTTCGGCAGGCTGACGCGCACCGCAAAGGTGCGGGACTGCTGGTCGGCGCTGCCGGAAACCTCGCGAACCGTGCCGTCGAGCACCAGCTGGTCGTCGGCCCAGAAGCTCGCCTTGACGGTCTTGCCCGGCTTGAACTGGGCGATATCGTTTTCCGGCACGGCGATCTGCACTTCCTTTTCGCCGTCGACAGCGACGGTGACGACGGGCGTGCCGGAGCCCACGACCTGTCCGACATCGGCATTGATGGTGGTGACGATCCCGTTCTGGTCGGCCTTCAGTTCGGTATAGCTGACCTGGTTCCTGGCCTGATCGAGCGCGGAGACTGCGGCATCGCGGGCCGAGATCGCCTGGTCGTGGCTGAGAGACGCCTGCTCGACCTGCGATTTCGGCGCGACATTCTTGTCGAAGAGCTGTTCGGCGCGGCGGTTGGCGATATCGGCTGTTTCAACGGCCTTTTCGGCGGAAGCAAGATTGGCTTCGGCGGTCTTCACGGCAAGTTCGTAGTCAGTCGAGTCCATCCGGGCGAGAACGTCGCCCGGCTTCACCCGCTCGCCGATATCGACGAGACGCTCGGTAATCTTGCCGTTGACGCGAAAACCGAGATTCATTTCCGTTCGCGCCCGCACCGAGCCGGAATAGTCGAGCGTGCGGGTATCGCCGGCCTTGGCGACCTCGACCACCTTGACCGGACGGATGACTGGCTTGACCTCTGCCTTTTCTTCCGTGCAGCCGGCGACGCCGAGCCCCACCGCGCTGAGGAGCGCGAGGCTCACGACGGACGGCATGCGGTTGCTGAAGGCCTTGAGCGAAAACATCTTTCGCACTCCTGATTGTTTCGGGTTTTCTCGGGCGGTGTGTGCCGCGCTTATTTTTTCAGTGCCCTGATCGCAAATTCGATCAGCTCTTCGACGGTCGCCCGGTTTGTCTTGGCAAGACATTGGGCCACCATCTGCGGATGGCAGAGATTGATGGTCGCCGCCCCAAAGCAGCGGGAGGCGACATCGGCATCCTGTTCGGCGAATTCACCGGCGGCGATGCCTTCGCGGATGACATCGGCAAGCAACGCGTGGATGTCGTCGATGTGTTTTTCGATAACGTGCCAGTCGCGCTCGATCGCGACGATCACCATTTCATGCACCTTCTGCTGGTCGAGCATGGTGTCGAGCGTCAGCTGGTACTGGCTGCGCACGAACTGGCGCAGCCGATCCGAAGCGCTGATCTTCTGATGGCAGATATTGGAAGCCAGTTGGTAGCTGGTCGCCAGCATGCGGCCGCAGATCGCCTGGTGGATTTCCACCTTGGAGGCGAAGAAGCGGTAGATATTGGCAGGCGACATGCCGAGCTCGCGCGCAACGTCGGCCACCGTCGTCTTGGAATAGCCGTAGTGGCGAAACAGCCGCTCGGCCGCATCGAGGATGCGGGTGATATTGTCCTGCCGCGTGACGTCCAGCGTGTTTTCCGCGATGTCGTTCATGGTTTCAGGCCTGATATTTTACGACTGACGAATTTTGATTTTCGTCAGTCGTAAAATATCATCCTTCACTTGTCAATGATTTTGCGATTCGAACAAAAATGCCGCAGCCCCGGAAGGCTGCGGCATCGAACGGAAACAGGCGTGAAGGATCAGGCGAGTTTGACGTCGAGCGTGATCGGAACGGCCGAAAGCGCCTTGGAAACCGGGCAGCCGGCCTTGGCCATGTTGGCGAGTTCTTCGAACTTGGCCTGATCGGCGCCGGGAACGCTGCCGGTCAGCGACAGGTGGATGGCGGTGATGGCAAAACCGCCCTCGACGCTCTCAAGCGTCACCTTGGCCGACGTTTCCATATGGTCGGCTTTCAGGCCGGCTTCGCCGAGGATCAGCGACAGCGCCATGGTGAAGCAGCCGGCATGGGCAGCACCGATAAGCTCTTCCGGGTTGGTGCCGGGAATGCCTTCGAAGCGGCTTGCAAAGCCGTAGGGATAGTTGTTCAGCGCGCCGCTCTGGGTCGTAATTTGACCCTTGCCGTCCTTGAGACCGCCTGACCACTGAGCCGAACCTGTGCGATTGATCTGCATGCCGTCCTCCTGTTTCGATTGATGTTCGAAGCGCAGAAACGCTCCGCCGCGAAGGACATTCTGCCCTTCCGACCGGCAATATAGTCCTCTATCGGCGGAAGACGACACCAGATTGAAGATAAATCATCATACAAGAGCATTGTTTATGTATGATGATTGATCTAGGATCGTTCACGAGGAGCCTTCGATGCAGCCCGCAGCAAGACGCGACGAAAAAAGCCCGCCACCGGAGCGCCGGCCGCGCGTCCGCCGTAACGTCACGGCGGCGATTGCCGAAGATATCTGCGCCAACCGCTATGCCGCCGGCACGCTGCTGCCGCGCGAAAACGATCTCTGCGACCTCCACGGCGTCAGCCGCACCGTCATCCGCGAATCCCTGAAGGTCCTGGAATCCAAGGGGCTCGTGCGCGGCAGGCCGCGCATCGGCACCACCGTCTGCGACAAGGACGAATGGAACATCCTCGATCAGGACGTGCTGGAATGGATGGGGCCGCATCTCGGCGATTTCGACCTGCTGGCGAGCATCCTTGAGGCCCGCCGCACCATCGAGCCTGCGGCTGCCGAATATGCCGCAAGCCGGGCGAGCGCCCAGGAGATCGCCGATCTGGAAGATGCCTGGCAGCGCATGCGATCGGCAAGCGACGACGCGGAAGCCTTCACCGAGGCGGACCTGCTTTTCCATACGGTCCTGCTGCGCGCGAGCCACAATCAGGTCTTCCGCCGCCTTTCCGGCGCCATCCATGCGGCGCTGAAATTCGCGCTCCACGCCTCCAACCTCGCCATGCCGGACCACCGGGAAGCGATCGCCCTGCATGGCAAGGTGGTGGAGGCGCTGCGCCTGCGGGATGCGGCGGAGGCGCGCGATTGCGTCAACCAGATTCTCGATCTCGCCAAGCGCGACCTCACCGCCGCCGGCCGGACGAAATGACCGAACTCAGAACAATATCGGCGGCTTGAGCGCCGATGGGAACACGAAGCGAAACGAAAGCACGACTGCCATGAAGATCACCAAACTGACCACCTATATCGTCCCGCCGCGCTGGCTGTTTCTGAAGATCGAAACCGACGAGGGCATCGTCGGCTGGGGCGAACCGGTCGTCGAAGGCCGCGCGCTGACCGTCGAGGCAGCTGTGCACGAACTGGCCGACTACCTCGTCGGCAAGGACCCGTTCCTCATCGAAGACCACTGGACCGTCATGTATCGCGGCGGCTTCTATCGCGGCGGCGCCATCCACATGTCGGCAATCTCGGGCATCGACCAGGCGCTGTGGGACATCAAGGGCAAGGCGCTCGGCCAACCGATCCATTCGCTGCTCGGTGGCCAAGTGCGCGACCGCATCAAGGTCTATTCCTGGATCGGCGGCGACCGCCCCTCCGACGTCGCCCGCAACGCCAATGAGGTCGTCGCCCGCGGCTTCAAAGCGATCAAGCTCAACGGCTGCGAGGAAATGCAGATCGTCGACAGCAACGAGAAGATCGACAAGGCGGTCGAGACCATCGCCACGATCCGCGAGGCGATCGGCCCGCATATCGGCATCGGCGTCGATTTCCACGGCCGTGTCCACAAACCGATGGCCAAGGTTCTCGCCAAGGAACTCGAGCCCTACAAGCTGATGTTCATCGAGGAGCCGGTTCTTTCCGAACACCGCGAGACGCTGAAGGAAATCGCCAACCATTGCTCGACGCCGATCGCGCTCGGCGAACGCCTCTTTTCCCGCTGGGATTTCAAGACCGTCCTGTCGGACGGCTATGTCGATATCATCCAGCCGGACCTCAGCCACGCCGGCGGCATCACCGAATGCCGCAAGATCGCCGCCATGGCCGAAGCCTATGACGTGGCGCTCGCGCCCCATTGCCCGCTCGGCCCCATCGCGCTTGCCGCCTGCCTGCAGGTCGATGCCGTCTCCTACAATGCCTTCATCCAGGAACAGAGCCTCGGCATCCACTACAACAAGGGCAACGACATTCTCGACTACATCGCCAACAAGGAAGTCTTCCGCTACGCCGACGGTTTCGTCTCCATTCCGCAAGGCCCCGGCCTCGGCGTCGAGGTGGACGAAGCCTATGTCATCGAGCGCGCCAAGGAAGGCCACCGCTGGCGCAACCCGATCTGGCGCCACGAAGACGGCAGCTTCGCCGAGTGGTAGGCAAGAAGGGTCGCGAAAGCGGCCCTTTTTTCATGCCGCTGTCGGATGGCAAGCCGCTCATCCGTCATGGTGGAAGCTCAACGGGGAGATTTCACATGGCCAGAGCAGTCGCAATTCTCATCGCCCGCATCATCTTCAGCTTCATCTTCTTCATGGCGGCCGGCTTTAAATTCGCCGATATCGGCGCGACGGCCGCCTATATCGCGTCGGCAGCTTTTCCGGCCGCGACCTTCCTTGCCTGGATCGCCGCTTTCTTCGAGATCGCGCTGGCGCTTGCCTTCATTACCGGCGCCTTCTTCAGCGAGGCCGGCCTGCTCGCCGGCATCTACGTGATCTTCCTGGCCTTCGCCTTTCATGGCCCGTCCCACTGGCAGCAGAACCAGGCCGAATTCGGCTTCTTCGTCGATCACTTTACCTTTCTGGCCGGCCTGCTTTTTGCCGCCGTTCACGGGCCGGAAAAATGGTCGCTGCGCCATAGCTTCATCGCCCGGGCACGGGGAACCGGCGGCAGGCAGGGATTGTTGCGTTAAACGCGGTCAGTTCAAGCCGTCTGGTACGCCTCCGGCCGACTGAAGTGCCGGCTATGTGCATAGGTTGCATAGGCTTTTCCAAACCTGACGCGGAAAGTGTCAGATTTTTATCTGACAGATACATTTATCTGACATTTTCTAGAGAGGGTGCGAAAATGCCTATGCAGCCTCTGCAACCTATGCAAGCCCGAGCACTGACGAATCCTGTCGCTCAGCCGTTCAGCCGCGCGCTTTCCAGCGTATAGAGCAGCTGTGGGCGCTTGACGCCGCGCAGCGCGTAACGGCCGATACAGGCGAGAAGGTCGCGCTCCGCCTCGGGGATCGCCGCCTCGAAATCCGACGACATCAGCACGTTGAGATCGACCGAGCGGCAGATGGAGGCGATACGGCTGACTTCGTTGACCGCCGGGCCGATGACCGTGAAATCCAGCCGGTCCTGGCTGCCGATATTGCCGTAGAAGACATCGCCGATATGCAGGCCGATATAGACATCCGTCGTCGGCCGCCGGTCCACCTCGCGCGCTGCGTTCAGCACCGCAAGCTTCTGCCGCAGAAGGCGCTCGGCCCGCAGCGCCGCAGCACAGCTTTTCGCCGGATCGTCGCCCTTGAAGATGGCGAGCACGCCGTCGCCGATCAGCTTCAGCACGTTGCCGCCGGCCTCATGGATCGCGGTGATCACCGCCTCGCTATATTCGTTGAGCAGCGGGATGATCTCTTCCGGCGCGGAATTGTCCGAAATCTTCGTGTAGTTCAGGAGATCGGAAAACCAGAGCGCCGCCGAAATCCGCTCGGTCTTGCCGCGCGTAATCTTGCCGTCCATCACCTGATGCGCCGCATCTTCGCCGAGATAGACCTCGGCGATCGTTCGGGCGATGCGGGCGAGCGCCACGCATTTGATCGCAAGCCCCAGCACCGGCACCAGCTTGCGCAGGATGACGAGGTCCTGCTCCGAAAAGCCTTCCGGATGTTTGGTCGAAAAATGCGAGAAGAAGCAGTCCATCTCGCCGATCGTCCCGGCCGGCGCGAAACGGTGCGCCATGGCGACGTAATCGGTATGGCCGAGCGCACGGATCTGCTCCAGCATGATGAAATCGGTCGGATCGCCGAAGCCGATCCTGCGACGCACCTCTCTGGCGCCGGTTGTCCAGAGAAAATAGAAAGCCGACCGCCGCCAGGTATCCAGCCCCTGCCCTTCGCTCGAAGGGCCATATTCGAATTCGCCCTCGAAGTCCTCCGTATTGTCCCAGCGGAAAGCCCGGCCTTCGTGGACGGGGTGAAGCGTATCCATCAGCGCCATGGCACGATCGAGCCGCATGCCCGCCTTGCGGCAGGCCTGGCAGAAGCCGATCAGCAACTCGGCCTCGGAGACGCCGTTGAGGCCCTGTTCCGTTACCCAGGCTGCAATTGAACTGACGTCGCTATAGTCCATGCGCGCTCCTCATCACCCGCAAGCTGTAGCGTGAATCTGCCGCGGATGGAAAGACAATCAAGCCGAACACATCATTGCAGGGCCGGCATATTGTAGGGCGTGACGATCTCCACGGCCGAAAACGCAGCCGGCGCGGTCCTGCTTGCCGGCATTGTCCGCGCCATGATGGCCCGGAATGCGGAGCGTGCATCGGTTCTCAGATCGTGATGCAGCACGAAATCGATCCGCCGTTCGGCAAGCAGGGCACGGTTGTCGGCATCGAGATCATGCGCCACGAAAACCGAGACCGGCCGGCGCGCGGCTTCGAAAGCCGCAAGTACCGCACGGTTGCCCCCGCCGACCGAATAGACGGCGTTGACGGCCGGATCGCCGGCAAGCGCTGCCGCAACCAGCGTGCCCGTTGCGGCATCGGTGCCGTGCCCTTCGCTGACTTCGACAATGCCGATTGAAGGATAATGCGCGCGGATCACCCGGCGAAAGCCGATCTCCCGTTCCTCCTCGCCCCGGAACCGGCCGCTCGACAGCGTCACCAGCGCCTTGCCGCCGGCCGGGCCGAGCAGCCGGCCGATGAGATAGGCCGCCGTCTCGCCCGCCGCCCGGTTGTCGGCGCCGGCATAGGCGCAGCGTGCCGAAGCCGGCAGGTCGGTCACGAGGGTGACGACCGGAATACCGGCGGCATCGAGCCTCGCCACGGCCGCCACGACCTCTGGCACGTCAGGCGCTTTCAGCACGACGCCATGCGTGCCGCGCAGGCGAATGCGGTCGAGAAGCTGCACCAGTTCCGCCGCCCGCATCACCTCCGCAAAGTGGAAACGGCAGCGAAAGACCGTCGGCAGAAAGGTTGCGACCTCCGCTTCGAATGCGGCTCTTACGGCACTGCTGAAGCGCTCCGGGGTCTCCATGACGACATCGATTGCAAGCTTGCGGCCGGTCACAGCCGCACCCGCCTGCTTCTCAAGCTCGGCGATAGCCGCCTTGACCCGCATCTCCGTCTGCCGGCGCACACCGGGCCTGCCGTTCAGCACCCGGTCGACGGTCGCGGTGCTGAGGCCGGCCTGGAAAGCGATATCCTTGACGAGAAAGGGATGGGCCATGCTGACCGTTCTGATGGATTCTTGATGGATTCTTGATCTATATTAAGATCGCGGGCAGCGTATAGTCCCCTTCATCGGAATGGAGGAGCACCCGATGAAATCAGACAACCAGCAACAACTGCGCGCCGCCCGCGTCTGGCTTACCGAAGACGCCTGCGACCTCAGCGATTTCCGCGCGCTCGCCGAAAAAACCACCGCGCTTGCAGACTATCCGACGGCCTCCGCCGTCGAGAGGAATGTGCTGATCTACGACAGCCGCGCGGTGCTGCAGGCAGCCTCGACGCCGGAGGGCCGGCGCACCGTTCTTGCCGAAATCTGCGAAGCCTTCGGCATCGGCCCCGGCGTCGCCGTCTTCAAGCATGCCTATGAGGATACCAGCATCATCGACCGGGCGAGCGCAATCTTCGACGAAATCATCGAGGAACAGCACCGCAGCTTGACCGGTGGCGGCGACCATTTCGCCAAGCCCGGCGCCAACGACCGCATCTGGAACTCGCTGGAAAAGCACTGCCTCGCCGATCCTGAGAATTTCGCCCGCTATTACGGCAACGCCATCGTGGCGCTGGCAAGCGAGGCATGGCTCGGCCCGCATTACCAGATGACGGCGCAGGTCAACCGCGTGAACCCCGGCGGCGCCGCGCAATCGGCCCACCGCGATTATCACCTCGGCTTCCAGTCCTCCAAGGTGATCGAGCAGTTCCCAGCCCATGTCCACCGCCTCTCGCCGGTACTGACCCTGCAGGGCGCGGTTGCCCATTGCGACATGCCGCTCGAAAGCGGACCGACGCTGTTCCTGCCGCACAGCCAGACCTACGAGCCGGGCTACCTCGCCCTCAAGCGTCAGGAATTCAAGGATTATTTCGAACAGAACCACGTCCAGCTGCCGCTCGAAAAGGGCGATGTCGTCTTCTTCAACCCCGCCCTCTTCCACGCCGCCGGCACCAACCGCTCGAAGGATATCAAGCGCGTGGCGAACCTGCTGCAGGTCTCCTCGGCCTTCGGCCGGGCGATGGAAACCGTCGACCGCGAGCGCATGAGCGCAACACTCTTCCCTGCGCTGAAGGCGCTGAAGGGCAAGCTTTCAGCCGGCGATATCGCCAATGCCGTCGCTTCCTGCGCGGAAGGTTATTCCTTCCCGACCAATCTCGACCGCGACCCGCCGCTTGGCGGCCTGGCACCGAAAACCCAGGCGCAGCTGATGCACGAGGCGCTGGCGGAAAACTGGAGCGACGAAGCGTTCACGAGAGCGCTCGCCGAACAGGCAGCCAGGAAGCTGAGCTGATACGGCCATCACAATACCATCATCCCGGAGCCCCTTACTGCCGGTAAGGGGCCATTGCCATGTCATCAGGAGGAAAAGACATATGAGCACGGATTACGCCCGCCTCGACGGCAAGATCGCCATCGTCACCGGCGGCACGCAGGGCCTTGGCGCCGCCATCGCCAGCCTCTTTGCGCAGCGCGGCGCAAAGGGGATCGTCATCTGCGGCCGTAACGAAGCCAAGGGCAAGGCAAAGGCCGAAGAGATTTCCTCAAAGACCGGCGCCAAGGTCGTCTATGTCAGGGCCGATCTCGGCAGGGTCGAGGATGCGCAGAACGTCGTCCATGTCTGCGACCGGACCTTCGGCCGCGTCGATGCGCTGGTCAATGCCGCCGCCATCACCGACCGCGGCACGATCCTCGATACCAGCCCCGAACTCTTCGACGCCATGTTCGCCGTCAACGTGCGCGCGCCCTTCTTCCTCATGCAGGAAACGGTCAAGGTCATGCGCCGCGAGAAGATCGAGGGCACGATCGTCAATATCGGCTCCATGTCCGCCAAGGCCGGCCAGCCCTTCATAGCAGCCTATTGCGCCTCCAAGGGTGCCCTGGAAACGCTGACCAAGAACACCGCCTACGCGCTCCTGCGCAACCGCATCCGCGTCAACGGGCTCAACATCGGCTGGATGGCCTCCGAAGGCGAAGACCGCATCCAGAAGGAGTTTCACAAGGCGTCGGACGACTGGCTCGCCAAAGCGGCCGCAAGCCAGCCCTTCGGCCGGCTGGTCGATCCGGAAGAAGTGGCCCGCGCCTGCGCCTACCTCTCGTCTGCCGAATCCGGCCTGATGACCGGCTCTGTGATCTGTTTCGACCAGTCGGTCTGGGGCGCCTATGACGGCTCCCCGCATCCCGTCGCGGCCCTCTGAAGCGCCGCGGAGCCCCCGCTTTTTACAGCCGGGCTCTGGCACGTTTTGCCGTTTGCGGCTACGAAGAGGCAATATCGATCTGGGAGGAATCGGGCATGGCCGGACACGAGCTTTACGACATCAGGGACGAGCGGTTCGGGGCGCTGATCGCCGGCAGCGCAGTGCTGGAGGAGCTTTACACGGGCTGCCGCTGGGCCGAAGGCCCCGTCTGGTTTTCCGACCTCAACTGCCTGATCTGGAGCGACATTCCCAACGAGCGCATGATGCGCTGGGTTCCCGATGGAACCGTCTCCGTCTTCCGTTCGCCTTCCAACTACGTCAACGGCAATACCCGCGACCGGCAGGGCCGTCTCGTTTCCTGCGAACATGGCGGCCGCCGCGTGACCCGCACGGAGCCGGATGGCCGCATCACCGTGCTGGCCGACAGCTACAACGGCAAGCGGCTGAATTCTCCCAACGACGTCGTGGTCAAGTCCGACGGCTCGATCTGGTTCACCGATCCGAGCTACGGCATCATGTCGGATTATGAGGGCCACAAGTCTGCGGAAGAGCAGGAAACCCGCAACGTCTACCGCATCGACGCCGCGACCGGCGAGATCGAAGCCGTGGTGACCGATTTCATCCAGCCGAATGGCCTCGCCTTTTCGCCCGATGAACGGCAACTCTTCATCGCCGATTCCGGTTCCTCCAATCACGAGGTCCCGCGCCATATCCGCGTCTTCGACGTCGTGGATGGCCGCAGGCTTACAAACAGCCGCTACTTCTGCTCGATCGACAGCGGCGTGCCGGATGGTTTCCGTTTCGACGTCTCCGGAAATCTCTGGACCAGTGCTGCCGACGGCGTGCATTGCTTTGCCCCTGACGGGACGCTGATCGGCAAGATCAAGGTGCCGCAGACCGTCTCCAATGTCACTTTCGGCGGCCCGAAGAAGAACCGCCTCTTCATCACCGCGACGCAATCGCTCTATTCGATCTATACGACGACGAACGGCGCGCAGTACCCGTAATCCCGCGGGCTATGTCTTTGCCGCGGCCCTGAGCCCCTGCTGGAAAACCTGCTTCATCTCGGAAAAACCGTCAAAGCCGAGATGATGCGCGAAACGGATGACGCTGGTCTGCGAGACATTGCAGCGCTCGGCGATCTTCTGGCTGCTTTCGAAAGCGAAGATATCGGGCCGCTCGGCGGCAAGCCGCGCCAGCGTATCCAGCCGCTGCGGCAGGTCGCGGTGGATGGAAACCCAGAATGCCTTGCTGAGAAAAGCATCGCCGTCAGCCTTCATCGATACGGTCTGCATTCTCTCCCCCATCCTTTACCGCCCGCGGAGGCCAGGGCCATCATGGCCCCAGCCCCCACGGGAGGAACTGCTTAAACTTTGGCTTAGTCCGGCCGGCCGTGCAGCGGCTCCTTGCGGTGCCAGTTTTCGAGAATGCGGCCGTCGGTATGCTTCTGCTGCGCCCAGCGGATGCCGTTGGAAATGACCTTGTGCACCATCTTGTCGTGGTAGATCGGATAGGTCTCGTGGCCGGGGCTGAAGAAGAAGATGCGCCCGCGGCCGCGCTGGAAGGTGCAGCCGCTGCGGAACACTTCGCCGCCGGAGTACCAGGAGATGAAGACCAGCTCGTCGGGCTGCGGAATGTCGAAGGGCTCGCCATACATTTCCGAGGCATTGACCTCGAAATAGGGCGGCAGGCCCTCTGCGATCGGGTGCGAGGGATTGACCACCCAGACGCGCTCCAGATCACCCTCTGGCGTCTCGCGCCAGGAGAGGTTGGCATTGGTGCCCATCAGCCGGCGGAAAAGCTTGGAATGATGGCCGGAATGCAGGACCAGCAGGCCCATGCCCTTCAGCACCCGCTGCTGCACGCGGTCGATCAGCCCGTCGCTGACCTCCTCATGCGCCATGTGCCCCCACCAGAGCAGCACGTCGGTATCGTTGAGCACGGAATCCGGCAGGCCTTCATCCGGATCGTCGAGCGTGCCGCGGCGGATCTCGAAATCGGGATGGGCGATACCGGCGGCGATCGCGCCGTCGATGCGGTCGGGATAGATATCCTGCACTTCCTTGTGGACCTGCTCGTGGCGTCCTTCGTTCCAGATCGTGACCTTGATTGTCATGTCATTCCTCGATGTTTCAAACTTGAGCCGAACGGATTACCCGGCCGGCGGAATCGAACAGATGGCAGGCGGCGCGCTCGGCCGTCAGCGACACGCGGTCGCCGGGGCGGATGGTCATGTCGCCTTCTGCACGCACGACGATCGGCTGCTGCTGCGAACCGACCGTCAGATAGGTCTCGACGCCGAGCCGCTCGACGATGACGACCTCGGCCGAAAAATCGCCCTGCCCCTGCGGCGCAAGCTTCAGATGTTCCGGCCGGATGCCGAGCTTCGCCTCGCCCTGCGGCACGGCGCCATTGGCATCCGAAAGATCGATCGCAAGACCGAGCGGGCTTTCCAGATGCACCTTGCCGGCATCCCGGCGCGTTGCCGTCATCGGCAGCACGTTCATCTTCGGCGAGCCGATGAAGGTCGCGACGAATTCGTTTTCCGGCTGGTGATAGAGTTCCATCGGCGCGCCCTGCTGGGCGACGACACCCCTGTTGAGCACGACGATACGGTCGGCCATCGTCATCGCCTCGACCTGGTCGTGCGTGACATAGACGACCGTCGCCTTCAGCTCGCGATGCAGGCGCTGCAGCTCGGCGCGCATCTGCACGCGCAGTGCTGAATCGAGGTTCGACAGCGGCTCGTCGAACAGGATCAGCGACGGCTTCTTGATGATCGCGCGGCCGATCGCCACGCGCTGGCGCTGGCCGCCGGAAAGGGCGGCCGGCTTGCGGTTGAGATAATCGGTCAACTGCAGGATCTCGGCGACGCCCTCCACCTGCTTCTTGATCTCGGCTTCCGGCACCTTCTTCAGGCTGAGCGAGAAGCCGATATTCTCCGCGACCGTCATATGCGGATAGAGCGCATAGGACTGGAACACCATGGCGATGCCGCGCTTGTCCGGCGGCACATCGTTGATGCGCTCTCCGTTCAGCACCAGATCGCCCTCGTCTATGCCTTCGAGGCCGGCAATCATGCGCAGCAGCGTGGACTTGCCGCAGCCGGACGGGCCGACGAAGACGGCGAATTCGCCGTCTTCCACCGTGATGTCGACGCCCTTGATGACTTCCAGCGCGCCGTAGAATTTGCGAACGTTTCTGAGATTGATCATTCGTTTCTCTTTCTTGATCTCAGCCCTTCACACCGCCTGCAAAGGTCTGGACGAGGAAGCGCCGCGCAAAGCCGAAGGCGACGACGGCCGGCAGCAGGTAAATGAAGGCGAGCGCCGTCAGCAGGCCGTAATCGATCTCGTTGATGCGCAGGAAGGCGCGGAAGAGACCGAGCGGCAGCGTCTGCAGCTCCGGCGACGACAGGAAGATCAGCGGCAGCAGGAAATCGCCCCAGGCCGACATGAAGGCGAAGAGGCCGGCGGCCGCCAGCCCCGGCATGGCGAGCGGGATCAGCACGCGGCGGATGCGCTGCGTCATCGTCGCCCCGTCCATGACGGCCGCCTCCTCATAGTCGCGCGGCAGGCCGTCGAAGAAGGTCTTCATGATCCACAGCGCCAGCGGCAGCTGCATGGTGGCAAGCACCAGCATCAGGCCGAGATAACCGTCGATGAACCCGGTCCAGCGCATGATGTCGCGGGCATAACTGCCGAAGATCGGCCTGAGGATCGCGCCTTCTGCATTATTGAGCGTCAGCAGGAACTTGTAGAGCGGCACGACAAGCGCCGTCGGCGGCAGCACGCGGATGAGCAGGATCGCATAGAGGAAGGGCAGCTTCCACCAGGCACGCGTGCGTGACAGCGCATAGCCGCCGAGCCCCGCCAGCACCATGACGAGAAGGGTAGCGCCGCCGACCACGAAGAGCGAGTTGAACAGCCATTTCGCCCCGTCCTCCTTGGTGAAGACGCGCACGTAGTTTGCGAGCGTCCATTGCTCCGGCCAGCGCAGGAAGAGCTGCGCATTGCCGTCGAAGGAGGCGAGCAGCACCCAGAAGAAGGGCACGGCGCAGAAGATCGAGATGATCGACAGTGTCGCATAGGCGAGAAGATCGGAGCGGGTCTTGTTGGCGCCTTCGCTCGGGGAAACAACGGCCATATCAGATCTCCACCTTCATGGCCCGCACATAGCCGATGCCGAGGATCAGCGAGATGATGAGCGCGACGACCGCGACCGCAGCACCGTAACCGAGCTGGAAGGCCGTAAACGACTGGTTGTAGATATAGATGCTGACGACCTCCGTCGCCCCGCCCGGCCCGCCGCGCGTCAGCGCATAGACGAGGCCGAAGACGGCGATGGTGGAGACGGCCGAGATCAGCATGTAGAGCAGGATCGTCGGCATCATCAGCGGCAGGGTGATGCGGCGGAACATCTGCGAGGGTGTGGCGCCATCCATGCGCGCCGCCTCGTAGATCTCGGAGGGAATGGTGCTCAGGCCCGCCGTCAGCAGGATCATCGCGGTCGCGATACCGCGCCAGGTATTGACAATGATAATCATCGACAGCGGGAAGGAATTCAGCCAGTCGACGGGATCAATGCCGAAGAGGGCGACGATGCGCGACAGCGTCGCATGTTCGCCGCCGGCCAGCATCGAGATCCACATGAAGCCGGCAACGACTTCGGGAGCGGCATTCGGCAGCAGGATGATCGAGGAGAAGAACTGCCGGAAACGGATCGGCCGGCGCAGCGCCATCGCCGAGATCAGCCCGAGCACGAACTGGCCGATGACGGCAGACCCCATGACGAAGACGAAGGTGACGAACAGCGAGTTCCAGAACTTCGCATCGTTGAAGAGGCGCACATAGTTGCGGATGCCGACGAAACGCGGCCGCAGCGCCGCAGCCCCCGTCAAGGCCTCGTTGGTGAAGCTCAGGTAGACGGAATAGAGGGCGGGATAGATCACGAAGGCCAGAAGCAGGATCAACGACGGCAGCAGAACCAGCAGGAGTTGGCGCTCGGTTCGCTTTTCATGAGAGTTTCGGGCCATTGAAGCTCACAACCTTATCGAATGAATCCGGCTTATCGAATGAAAGCGGGAAGACGCGGCGATCATGCCGCGTCCCCGTCCTGGGCGGAAAAAAGAGGTCAGCGGCTCACTTGACCATGTCGTCGCCGAGCGTTTCCTTGACGTAGTCGACAAGGATCTTCTGGGCGCCGGCTGCATCGGTTTCCTTGCGCAGCAGGGCTTCGGTGGCCCGCGCCACGCCTTCGGCAACCGTGCCGAAGCCGGAAGCCTGCTTCAGGAACACGCCGTTTTCAGCAGCAGCATGGATCGGAACGAGTTCCGTCAGCTTCTGGAATTCCGGATCCTTGGCGGCATCCTTGCTGGCCGGGATATTGCCGATGCGAGCAGCATAGGAAACCTGCGTTTCGACCGAGCCGATTTCCATCAGCGCCTTCTTGGCAAGTTCCACATTGGCGGACTTGGAATTGACGGCCCACGGAGCGGCGAGGTTGGCAAGCACGTACTGGCCGCCGCTCTGGCCCGGAACCGTCCAGGTGCCGACGATCTTGGTCACGTCGGGGATCGGGTTCTTGCTCTCGCGACCCCAGTCGAAAATGTAGCACCAGGAGCCGCAAGTGGTGGCGGCAAGCTTACCGGCCGGGAACATTTCGTACTTCGGCACGACCCAGGGCTCCGGTCCGAGCAGCGGCTGCACCGGCATCAGATCCTTGTCGATCAGCGTCTTGTAGACGTTGAAGACATCCTTCACGCCTTCGCCGTTGAGATCGAGCTTGCCGTCGGCATCGACGAGCTGCGGCGTCTTGGAACCGACGATCAGGTGCTGGAAGCCCTCGTCGAAGGCGCCGCTGCCCCAGGAAACGCCGGCCGGGAAGAGCAACCCGTAGGAGCCGGTCTTCTGCTTGATCTCGGCAGCGCGATCGAGCAACTCCTGCCAGGTCTTCGGCTGCTCGGTGGAAATGCCGGCCTTTTCGAGAACGTCCTTGCGATAGTAGATTTCCTGGATGCCGAGCATGAAGGGCATCACATAGGTTTCGCCATCCGGGCTGACGGCAAGCTGCTTGGCGACGTCATAGAGGTTGGCGTAGCCGTCCCAGGCCTTGAATTCGGCAGTGACGGGCGCGAGGTAGCCGGCTTCCACCATGTCGGCGACGGCGGCCGTCGTTGGAATGGAGAAGAGGTCGGGCGCATTGCCGGCGCCGAGTTCGGTCAAAAGCTTGGTGAGATAATCCTTGTCCGGCGCCGGATATTCGACGACCTCGACCGTCACGCCATATTTTTTCTCGATCCGCTCGACGGTCGACTTCATCGCGTCGATGCCGGCCTGGCCGTGATTGGCGATACGAATTGTTTCCGCATGAGCCAGCGTCGAAACCGCGCTGAGCAGGATGGCCCACAGGCCACCGATAACCGTCTTCTTCAACGGAAGTCCTCCCTTTTTTAGAGCCACGGCGCCCTCCAGCACCGGTGAAGAAAATGTACACGCATTCTGAATGCTGACAAGATGATTTTTCAAGCCGAAGATAATGGCAGTTTATTATATTGATTTTCAACGATTATTTATAACTTGCACCAGACGATGCGTTTGTGTAATCGTTTGCACAACACGATCAGGGAGGATTTCGATGTCTCAGAAATTGCGCCTCGGCGTCATCGGCGCCGGCTTGAAAGCGGCCGAATACGCCCAGAGCTGGGCGAAGATGCCGGAAATTGAATTCGCAGCACTCGCCGACACGACGGAAACCTCCCGAAAGCGCCTCATCGACGTCTGCACCGCAGCCGGCGCGCCCGAGCCGAAAAGCTTCGAGGACTATCGCGTCATGCTCGAAAAATGCCGCGACGAACTCGATATCGTCTACGTTTCGACCCCGCATGCTTTCCATGCCGAGCAGGCGACGGCCGTGGCCGAAGCCGGCCTCGATCTCTTCCTCGAAAAGCCGATGGTCACGACGGTCGCCGAGGCGCAGACGCTGATCGCCGCACAGAAGAAGAGCGGCGTCACCATCGTCACCGCCTTCCAGGGCGGCCTCTCGCCGCTGGTGCTCGATACCCGCAAACGCGCGCTGTCGGGCGAATTCGGCGAGCTTATCGCCATTTCCGGCATGATCTGGGAAAGCTGGTCTTCCAACTATGACGGCCATTGGAAGCAGCAGCCGGAAATCTCCGGCGGCGGCTTCATGTTCGATACCGGCGCGCACATGATGAACACGGTCTGCCTGCTTGCCAATTCCGATTTCGACAGCGTTTCCGCCTATATGAACAACCACGGCAAGAAGGTCGATATCGCCACCGCCGTCTCCGCCCGCCTGAAGAACGGCGCGCTCGCGACGCTGACGGCCGCCGGCGAAGGCCCTCCCGGCTGCGCCTCCTACATCACCTTCTTCTATTCCAAGGCGATCGTGCGCATCGACGCCTGGGGCGGCTGGCGTGAAATCAGCGTCGGGCGCACCAGCGAGCCGCGCGAAGAGGCCGAGATTCTCGGCAATCCGATGAAGAATTTCCTCGCCATCCGCGCCGGAACGATGGAAAACTCCGGCTCCGTTGAAATGGGTCTCAGATTCGCTAGGCTCTGGGATGCAATCAAGGAATCGGCAGCAGCCGACGGCACGCCCGTCAGGATTGCCGGATAGGCGCACGAGAATGAGCGGAACGAACAGACGGCGGATCACCTCGAAGGAACTGGCAAAGCTCGCCGGCGTCTCCTCGGCGACGATTTCGCGCGCCTTTTCGCCGGATTCCAGGATCGGCAGCGCCACGCGTGACCGCATCCTCGCCGTCGCCCGCGAATATGGCTACCAGCCGAATGCGATTGCGCGCTCGCTGAACAATCAGCGCTCGCGCCTCGTGGCCCTTGTCGTCAACGCCATCGGCAACCCCTGCGAGGCCGAGGAACAGCAGCTCCTCGTCCACCGCCTGCAGGCCCGCCAGCTTCTGCCGATCCTGCTCTGCTGCGCCGATCATTCCGACCGCCTGCAGCTGATGCGGCTCGCCTCCACCTATCAGGTCGATCACGTCGTCATCTTCTCCGACATGGTCTCGATGCAGGACGCGGTCGATATTTTCCATACGACGCGGCCGATCATCGTCTCCTTCGAACCGCTGGAGAACGAGGACGTCTCCAATATCCGCATCGATGGCGCGCTCGGCGCCGGCGAGATCATCGACAAGATCGTCGGCGACGGCAAGAAGCGCTTCGCCTATCTCTCGGGCACGAAGTCGAGCTGGATCGACAAGCTGCGGCGCAAATGGTTTGCCGATGCGCTCGCCCGCCACGGCCTCTCTTTCGAAGCGGAAGCCTTTGGCGACTATTCCTATGATTCCGGCTTCAAGGAGGCCGTCCTGCTGCTGCACCGCTCCAAGGTCGATGCCATCATCTGCGGCAACGACGTGATGGCGATCGGCGCGCGCGATGCTGCCCGCCGCGTGCTCGGGAAGAATACGCCTGAGGATATCGCCATTGTCGGCCAGGACGGCATTGCCATGGCCGCCTGGGATTGCAACGACCTGACGACGCTGAGCCTCGACCACGTGGCCTTCATGGACGCCGTCGTCGAAGTGATCGAACGCCATGAGGCCGGCGACGAAGGCCCGCACAGCATCACGCTTGCCTGCACACCCCGCTGGGGTTCGACCGCCTGAGGGGCGGTTCCAGCTATTCGTTTCGAGGAGGACTACCGATGACCACCCTTTCCCGCGCCGCCGCCAGGCGCCGCCTCTCCCCTTTCGCCTGCCGGGGAGAATGAAATGCGTTCCGTCGTTTCCCTGAACGAATCCTGGAGTTTCCACGAGGGCTTCGGCCAGCACCTGACGGAGGCCTTTGACGGCGCGAGCATGGTCCACCTGCCGCATACGGCCGTCGAGCTGCCCTTCAACTATTTCGACGAGAAGCGCTACCAACGCGCCTTCACCTATCAGAAGGTGCTGCGCTGGCTGCCGGAATTCGAAGGCCGTGAAGTCTCCATCCTCTTCGACGGCGCCATGGCCGACAGCGTCGTTTACCTGAACGGCGAAGAGATCGTCGCCCACAAGGACGGCTACACGCCTTTCGAAGCCCGGCTCACCGGCAAGCTGGTCAAAGGCGACAATCTCATCACCGTCAGGATCGACGGCAGCGAGAACCCCGCCATCCCGCCCTTCGGCGGCCGCATCGACTATCTCACCTATGCCGGCATCTATCGCGACGTCTGGCTGAAGGTCACGGACAAGATCTTTATCCGCAACATCAAGATCGAGACGCACGACGTCCTGTCCGATGCCAAATCGGCAACGGTGCGGGTCGATATCGCCAATCCGCGGGGCCTTGCCTATACGGCGACCGTCACCGGATCGCTGAGGGACGCGCATGGCAATATCCTTGCAAGCGCGGCCGGCGAAACGATCGGCACAAACACAACCCTGTCCTTCGGCGGCCTGACCGAGATCGAACTCTGGGACCTGTCGAACCCGGCGCTCTATGAAGTCTCCGTCGAACTGAAGACCGAACATGGCGCCGACAGGACCACCGGCCATTTCGGCTTCCGCACCGCCAAATTCACGTCGGAAGGCTTCCTTCTGAACGGCCATCCCGTAAAGCTGCGCGGCCTCAACCGCCATCAGGCCTATCCCTATGTCGGTTATGCGGCCGGCCGTTCCGCCCAGGAGCGTGACGCCGACATCATGAAGACGGTGCTGAAGTGCAATATCGTGCGCACCTCGCATTATCCGCAGTCGAAATGGTTCCTCGACCAGTGCGACCGCATCGGCCTCCTGGTTTTCGAGGAAATCCCCGGCTGGCAGCATATCGGCGATCTCGACTGGCAGAAGGAATCGATCGAGAACGTGCGCCGCATGATCGAGCGCGACTGGAACCACCCTTCGATCGTCATCTGGGGCGTGCGCATCAACGAATCGCTCGACAGCCACGACTTCTACACCGCCACAAACCGCCTGGCGCACGAACTCGATTCAACCCGCCAGACCGGCGGCGTTCGTTACCTGACCGAAAGCGAACTGCTGGAAGACGTTTATACGATGAACGACTTCATCCTCGGCAACGAGGAGCTGCCGGGCGCCAACCGCCCGCGCACCGCGCTTCGCGGCCAGCAGGAAAATACCGGCCTGTCCTACAAGGTCCCCTACATCATCACCGAATTCAACGGCCACATGCATCCGACCAAGATGTATGATGCCGAGCAGCGCCAGGCCGAACATGTGCGCCGCCATCTGGAAGTGCTGAATGCCGCCTATGGCGACCCGGACATTTCAGGCGCCATCGGCTGGTGCATGTTCGACTACAACACCCACAAGGATTTCGGCTCCGGCGACCGTATCTGCTACCACGGCGTCATGGACATGTTCCGCGAGCCGAAATTTGCGGCCTACGTCTATGCCAGCCAGTGCGACCCTTCCGATGAGATCATCATGAAGCCGGTCACGTTCTGGGCACGCGGCGAACGCAGCATCGGCGGCGTCTTGCCGCTGATCATCCTGACCAATTGCGACGAGGTGGAGCTGACTTACGGGACGCTCACCAAGCGCATCGGCCCGGACCGGGAAAACTATCCGCATCTGCCGCACCCGCCCGTCGTGCTCGACCACCGCCACTTCACCCAGGACGAACTCGGCCGCTGGGGTCTGGAATGGATCGACGGCGAATTCACCGGCTTCATCAACGGCGAGCCCGTGGCGAAGCTGACGCTCGCCGCCGATCCGCTGCCGACGAGGCTGGACGTCGCGCCCGACCGCACGACGCTGAAGGCCCGCGAACGCGACACGACCCGCGTCGTCCTGCGCGCGCTCGACCAGTGCGGCCAGCGCCTGCCCTTCCTCAACGATGTGGTGACGCTGACCGTCCACGGTCCGGCCAGGATCGTTGGCCCGACGACCGTGCCCCTGCAGGGCGGAACCGCCGGCTTCTGGCTGGAGGCAACGGGCTTGACGGGCGAAATCACGGTCGAAGCAACATCTGGCCGCTTCGCACCGGTCACGATCTCCGTGGCGTCCGTCTGACGAGCGCCAGTTTCGCTGGCTAAGCGATCCTCAACTGGCTGGCCGGATCGAAGAACACCGCCTTGTCGAGATTGAAGGCAAGGCGGGTGTTCTGGCCGGGCAGGATGCCGGCATCGGCGCCAAGACGCGCCACCACCGACTTGCCGCCGAGCTTGGTGACGGCAAACGTATCCGAACCGGCCGGCTCCACCACCTCGATGGCGCAATCGCCGTGCACGACCGACTTCGCCTTGCGGTCGGCGCCGTCGATATCGGTCAGGGCTTCCGGGCGAATGCCGAAGATCACCTGCTTGCCGGCATAGCCGGTCAGACTGTTATTGCCGGCATTGACCGGCAGCTTCAGCGGCTCGCCATTCGGCCGCTCCAGCGACACCTGCAACCCGCCCGCGCCGTTTTCGACGGTGGCGTTGAGCAGGTTCATGGCCGGGGACCCCATGAAATCGGCCACGAAGACATTGGCCGGGCTGTTATAGATCTCGGCCGGCGTGCCGAACTGCTGCAGCACCCCGTCTTTCAGAACGGCGATCTTGGTTGCCAGCGTCATCGCCTCGATCTGATCGTGCGTGACATAGACGATCGTCGTGCCCATGCGCTGATGCAGGCGCTTGATTTCCGTGCGCATGTCCACGCGCAGCTTCGCGTCGAGGTTGGACAGCGGTTCGTCGAACAGGAAGACCTGCGGATTGCGCACCAGTGCGCGGCCCATCGCCACGCGCTGACGCTGACCGCCCGACAGCTGCGACGGCTTGCGATCGAGCAGATGACCGATCTGCAGCATGTCGGAGACCTGCTTGATCGCCTTTTCACGCTCTTCCTTCGGCACGCCACGGATTTCCATGCCGAAGGCGATGTTGCCGGCGACCGTCATGTTCGGATAGAGCGCGTAGCTCTGGAACACCATGGCGATATCGCGCTTGGACGGATGCAGATCGTTGATCGCCCGCCCGTCGATGCGGATTTCACCTTCGGTGATCGCCTCGAGCCCGGCAATGGTGTTGAGCAGCGTGGACTTGCCGCAGCCCGACGGGCCGACCAGCACCAGGAAGCCGCCCTTTTCGAGTTCCAGGTCGATCCCCTTGAGAATATCGACGGCGCCGAAGCGCTTCTTGAGACCGGAAATTTCAAGGAAAGCCATGGATCACCCTTTGACGGCGCCCGCCATCAGACCGCGCACGAAGTAGCGGCCGGCGAGGATATAGACGATGAGCGTAGGTACGGCCGCGATCATCGCCGCAGCCATGTTGACATTGTATTCGACCACGCCGGTCGAGGTATTGACGACGTTGTTCAGCGCCACCGTCATCGGCATGGAATCGCCCGTGCCGGCATAGGCCGAAGCGAAAAGGAAGTCGTTCCAGATATTGGTGAACTGGTAGATGACCGTGACGACGATGATCGGCAGCGAGTTCGGCAGCATGATGCGGCGGAAGATCTGGAAGAAGCTGGCGCCATCCACCTGCGCCGCCTTCACGAGCTCCGTCGGGAAAGCCTCGTAGAAATTGCGGAAGAATAGCGTCGTGAAGCCGAGGCCGTAAACGACGTGCACGAAGACGAGGTTCACGGTCGGGTTGCCGAAGCCGAAGCTGAAGCCCGTGGCATTCTGCAGCGTCATGCCGAAACGGCCGAGCGCGCCGAGAATGGTCGCCATCGGCAGGAGCACCGACTGGAACGGGATGAAGCAGGCAAAGAGCATCAGCCCGAAGACCAGCGTATGGCCCGGAAAACGCCATTTGGTCAGCACGTAGCCGTTCAGCGCACCCAGGATAGTCGAGATCGCCACTGCCGGTACGACCATCTTGATCGAGTTCCAGAAATAGCCCTTGATGCCGGTGCAGGTGAGGCCGACACAGGCTTCGCCCCAGGCCTTGAACCAGGGGTCGAGCGTCGGCGACTGCGGCAGCGCCAGCATGTTGCCGCCCTGGATCTCGTCCATGGTCTTGAACGAGGTCGTCAGCATCACGAAGAGCGGCATCAGATAGAGAACCGCAAAGATCAGCAGCAGGCCGTAAATGATGACCCGGCCGATCCAGCGGCCGCTATTGCCGCTATGCGCGATCTCGGAGGAGGTAATGCTGCTCATCGCGCCTTCTCCCTCAGTTCGGAATAGAGATAGGGAACGATGATCGCCGAGATGGTCATCAGCATGATGATGGCGCTCGCGGAACCGACAGCCATTTCATTCCGCTTGAACGTATATTCGTACATGAAGTTGGACGGCAGCCAGGCGGAACCGCCGGGGCCACCCGATGTCAGCGCGACCACGAGGTCGTAGGACTTGATCGCCATATGGGCGAGCACGATGAAGGCCGACAGGAAGATCGGCCGCAGCATCGGAATGACGATGCGCCGGTACATCTGGAAGGGCGAGGCGCCGTCGATCTGCGCCGCCTTCATGATTTCGCCGTCGATACCGCGCAGGCCCGCAAGGAACATCGCCATGACGAAGCCGGAGGCCTGCCAGACACCGGCGATGACGACCGTGTAGATCACGAAATCCTTGTTCTTGATCCAGTCGAAATGGAAGCTCGTCCAGCCGAAATGGTGCAGCGTCTGCTCCAGCCCGAGACCCGGATCGAGGAACCATTTCCAGGCAACGCCTGTTACGATGAAGGAGAGCGCCATCGGATAGAGGAAGATCGGCCGCAGGATACCTTCGCCGCGGATTTTCTGGTCGAGAAGGATGGCGAGCAGCAGGCCGAGCCCCAGGCAGATGAAGATATAGAGGAAGCCGAAAATCCCCATATTGGTGATCGACGTGTACCAGGAGGACGGCGGATCGCTCTCGAACGTCCAGCGCCAGAGCCGCTGATAGGCGCGCGAGCCGGTCAGCGCATAGGACGGAAAGGTCTTGGAATTGGTGAAGGAGAGATAGGCCGTCCAGACGATGAAACCGTAGACGAAGATGACGGTGATGAGGAAACTCGGCGCCAGCACGATCTTCGGCAGCGCATCCTGCAGCCGGCCTTGAATGGACGTGCGGGTGGAAGATTTCGACGTCAGGACCGGATCCGTGGTCGCAACTGTGCTCATGGGATCATCTCCTCCCCGCATGGCAGGGGCTGTGGCTTTCCCGCAGGAAAGGCGGGAAAGCCGTGATCAGTGGGAATGTTAGCGGGCGTCGTCGATGGCCTGGACGAGCTGGGTTACGGCTTCGTCGGAGGTCTTGATCTGACCATGGACGAATTTCGAAACGACGTCCTTATAGGCGTTGGCGATCGCCGGCGGAGCACCATAACCCTGTGCCAGCGAACCGAACAGCGTGCCGCCCTCGTTGGCGGCCTTCAGGTCGGCAATGCCCTTCTTGCCGCAGGCGTCGAAATCCGTATCCGGAACGTCGGTACGAGCAGGAACCGAACCCTTGACGACATTGAAGGCGGACTGGAAGCTCTTCGACAGCGTTGCCGTGGCGAGCGCGACCTGCGCGGCCTTGCGGTCGTCGGGAACGTTGAACATGCCGAACATGTCGGAATTGTAGATCACGCTGCCGTCGGTACCGGGGAAGCGGTAGCACAGGAAGTCGGTGTTCGGGGTCTTCTTGGCGGCGACGAATTCGCCCTTCGCCCAGTCACCCATGACCTGCACGAGCGCATCGCCCTTGATGACCATGGCGGTCGCCAGGTTCCAGTCGCGGCCCGAGAAGTTTGGATCGACATACTGAATGATCTTGGCGAGGTTATCGAAGGACTTCTTCATCGTGTCGGACTTCAGCGACTCCTCGTCGAGATCGTTGAAGGCCTTCTTGTAGAATTCCGGACCGCCGGTCGACAGCACGATGGAATCGAACATCGTGGCTTCCTGCCAGTTCTGACCGCCGAGGGCGAGCGGGATGACGCCGGCTGCCTTCGCCTTGTCGAGCAGCGCGATCAGGTCGTCGAAGGTCTTCGGCTGCGTACCGCCGATCTTGTCCATGACGGACTTGTTGATCCACAGCCAGTTGACGGAGTGGACGTTGACCGGTGCTGCGACCCACTTGCCGTCATAGACGGAGAACTTCTGCAGCGCGGCCGGAACGGATTTGTCCCAGCCTTCCTTCTTCGCCGTCTCGGTCAGGTCGCCCATGACGCCGGCCTGGGCATAGTCGAGCACGGTGTAGCCGAGCATCTGCGAAGCGGTCGGATAGGTACCGGCCGCAACCATCGCCTTCAGCGCGGTCATGGCCGCATCGCCGCCGCCGCCGGCGACCGGAACGTCCTTCCAGGCATAGCCTTCCTTGGCAAGGTCGCCCTTCAGCACGTTGAGCGCCGCGGCTTCCCCGCCCGACGTCCACCAGTGCAGCATCTGGACTTCCTTGACGTCGGCCGCATGAGCGCTGCCGAAGCCCGCCATCATCACGACAGCAAGGGCTGCCGAGCTCAAAAACTTGCGCATGAATATCCTCCCGTTCGTGAATGGGCAGCGAGATCCGCCTCAGCCGCCCCGATGCTGTCCGCCGCAAGGGCGGTCAGGCACCAGACCGCGCCTCCCAGCGCGGTTGACAATTTAAAACGTTATAAACGCAGCCGCGTCAAGTCCTTCCTCGACTCCCGAGAAAAATATGATTAGTCAAATAATTATTGATTTTATTTGATTTTTTCGGAAGAGCTAAGAAATCGTAAAAATTTAAATCGTTTGCATTGATTGATTGCGCGCCGGTTTCATCGTGTTATTGTAGCCGCGATCCAGCACGGAATGTCCTCAGTGACCGAATCGTCCCAACTGCAACGCGGTGAAAATCCGGACGCCGCGCAAAGACGCGGCAAGCCGACTTTGCGCACGATCGCGACCTTGACCGGTCTTGCGGTGACGACGGTTTCGCGCGCCTTGAGCGATGCGCCGCAGATATCGGTCGAGACGCGCGAGCGCGTCCACCGCATTGCCCGCGAGATCGGCTACCTGCCCGACCGCGCCGCCCAGCGCCTCAAGACGGGCCGCACCAATGTCATCAGCATCCTTCTCGATCCGCACCAGGAAGTCGTCGGTTTCGGCACCGCCATCATGTACGGCATCGCCAAGGTGCTGAAAGAAACGTCCTACCACCTCGTCGTTGCCCCGAATTTCCTGTCGACGACCGATCTCGAAGCGGCGGAATATATCGTCCGCAACAATTTCGCCGACGGCCTGATCTTCACGCGCACGGAGCCCTTCGATGCGCGCGTGCGGATGCTGCAGGAGGTGGGCTTCCCTTTCGTTTCCCACGGGCGCACCGAATTTTCGACGCCGCACCCTTATGTCGATTACGACAATTACGCCTTCGCCTATGAAGCCACCCGGCGCCTGATCGCCAAGGGCAGGAAGAAGGTCACGGTCGTCATGCCCCCGAAACGCCTGACCTTCAGCCAGCACATCCTTCACGGCTTCATGACCGCCGTGCGCGAGGCAGGCGTCGCCTACGAAATATCGGAGGCCGTCACGCTCGATTCGCCGGCCAACGAGCTGAGGGATTTTTTCCGCGCGCGCGCCGCCGCCCCTGACGTTCCCGACGGTTTTGTCTGTCCGGGCGAGGTTTCCGCGCTGGCGCTCGTCAGCGCGATGGGCGATGCCGGCCGCGTCCTGGCCGAAGATTACGATATCGTCGCCAAGGAGACGTCCCATCTCCTGACGCACCTTCAGCCGAAGATCGACACGATCTACGAGGATCTGGTCGAGGCCGGCGAACATCTCGGCCGGATGCTTCTTCAGCGCATCGGCAATCCGGCAGCCGAAAACGACAGCCTGCTGCTGCCGCCGCAAATCAACTTTCCGCTCGCCTGAGCGTGCCTTCAAGTGTCCCGGAAGGCGAAGACGTCGACCGGCTCGCCGAGCCCGCGCAACGGGAAGGTGCCGAGATCGTCCATCTCTTCGTCGCAGCTCGCCATCTCGACGAAAGCGCGCGACAGCAGTACAGGCCGCTTGACCTCCTTCGTCAGGCTTTCGAGCCGCGAGGCGATGTTGACCGCCGGGCCGATAACGGTGAAGTCCAGCCGCCGGCGTGATCCGATATTGCCGTACATGACATCGCCGACATGCACGCCGACGCCGTAACGCAGCGGATCGCGGCCCGCGCGCCGCAGCCTCTTGTTCAGCCGCGCCATCGCCGCCTGGCCGCCGCGGATCGCGCTCAGAAGATCGTTGCAGGCCGTCGGCTTTGTCAGCGGAAAGATAGCCAGCAGTCCATCGCCCATGAATTTGAGGATTTCGCCGCCGTTGCGCTCGATCGGATCGGATATGGCATCGAAATAATCGTTGAGCAGTTGAATGACATCGTCGCGCGGCCAAAGATCGGAAATGCTCGTAAAGTCGCGCAGGTCGCAGATCATGATCGCCGCCCCCACCGTCATGCCGCTGCCGCGCGTCGTAACGCCGGAAAGAATCTGTTCGCTCGCGTGCGGCCCCACATAGGTCTGCAACATCGTGCGTGCCATGATGTTCTTCAGCCTGATTTCGCTGACGAGCGTCAGGGCCGGCAGCAGGTCGCGCAGGAAATCGATGTGATCGTCGTCAAAGCCGCCGGGCTTGTTGGTGGAGAAGGTGACGATGTGGCGCTTGTCGAACGTATGCTCGACAGGCCAGGCGATATATTCGGTAAACCCGCCGTCCCGCAGCTCCTGATAGAGCGGATAGGTATATTGCTCCCCGTCGCGTTCGAGGTTCATCCGCACCTCGCCCGCGCCGTTGTGGATCTCGTTAACCGGGCTGTTCAGGAACTGCGGCGTCTTTTCCACGCCATAGGCAAAAGTGTTGATCTTTGCCTCCTTCATCCCTTTCGTCCACAGGATGCGGGCACCGATCCATTGCGGGTGATTGGTACGAAAATGCAGGCTCGAGCGCGTCACCGGCACACCGGCCGCCAGGAGCCTCTCGCACATTTCCACCAGGATATTGTCGATGAAGCGCTCGCCGCGTGTCTCGTTGACCAGCCAGTCGAGGATCCGGCGCCGGCGGATCGGCCAGACGCCCTCGGCAGCTTCGCCGGACGCATCCGCCCTTTTGAAAGAAGACTTCATCGAAAACTCCCGCTACGCCACATCAAACCGAAAACAGAATCTCTGCTCGCGCTGAATGTGGGCGATAGCGGGCCGGATGATAAGGGGCTACGTACGGTTAATCCCTAGAAATCCCAGTCTTCGTCTTCGGTGGCGACAGCCTTGCCGATGACATAGGACGAGCCTGAGCCCGAGAAGAAGTCGTGGTTCTCGTCCGCATTGGGCGACAGCGCCGACAGGATCGCCGGATTGACCTTGCAGGCCTCGGCCGGAAACAGCGCCTCGTAACCAAGGTTCATCAGCGCCTTGTTGGCATTGTAGTGCAGGAACTTCTTGACGTCCTCGCTCAGCCCGACGCCGTCATAGAGCGCTTCCGTATATTTCGCCTCGTTGTCGTAGAGTTCGAGCAGCAGGTCGAAGGCAAAATCCTTGATCTCCTGCCGGCGCTCTTCGGAGAGTTTTTCCAGGCCGCGCTGGAACTTGTAGCCGATATAATAGCCGTGCACGGCCTCGTCGCGGATAATGAGCCGGATCATGTCCGCCGTATTGGTGAGCTTGGCGCGGCTCGACCAGTACATCGGCAGATAGAAGCCGGAATAGAAAAGGAAGCTTTCGAGGAAGACGCTCGCAACCTTCTTCCTGAGCGCATCGCCGGACGCATAATGCTCCATGATCAGCGCCGCCTTGCGCTGCAGGA
This sequence comes from Rhizobium sp. GCM10022189, assembly GCF_042656325.1. Taxonomy (NCBI): domain Bacteria; kingdom Pseudomonadati; phylum Pseudomonadota; class Alphaproteobacteria; order Hyphomicrobiales; family Rhizobiaceae; genus Rhizobium; species Rhizobium sp. GCM10022189. Next base: position 79,009 of record NZ_JBHSOR010000004.1, on the reverse strand, counting down.
ACTCGTTCTCCTCCGACCAGCGATAGGCATCGTCGACATCGGGCGTCAGGCAGAGCGTCGAGAAGATCGAGGAATAGGAGCGCGCATGCACCGCCTCCATGAAGGAGATGTTGGAGAGCACCGCCTCCTCATGCGGGGTTGCCGCATCGGCCATCAGCTTGACCGCGCCGACGCCGTTCTGGATCGTGTCGAGCAGCGTCAACCCGGTGAAGACGCGGATCGTCAGCTGCTGCTCAGCCGCCGTCAGCGTCGCCCAGGAGGGAATGTCGTTCGACAGCGGCACTTTTTCCGGCAGCCAGAAATTGCCGGTGAGGCGGTTCCAGACTTCGAGATCCTTGTCGTCCTCGATACGGTTCCAGTTGATGGCGCGCACGCGGGAGGCGGGTTTGAAGGCCATGTTCATTAGTCTGTCTTTCCTCGACAAAATCTGTTGGAGTTCGTGGCCCCCTCACCCTGCCCTCTCCCCGCTGGGGGAGGGGGACGCCGTGCAAGCCGCTTGTTTCTTCTGCCCATCGGGAGAAGGTGCCGGCAGGCGAATGAGGGGGCCACGGGCTCGAAACTCTCGGCCCAGAGCCGGAAATCAAATCAAAGCGTACAAGACACGCAGCCCTGCACCTCGGTGCCGGACAGCGCCATCTGGCGAAGGCGGACGTAGTAGATCGTCTTGATGCCCTTCTTCCAGGCATAGATCTGGGCGCGGTTGATGTCGCGCGTCGTTGCCGTATCGCGGAAGAACAACGTCAGCGACAGGCCCTGGTCGACATGCTGGGTGGCCGCCGCGTAGGTATCGATGATCTTCTCCGGTCCGATCTCGTAGGCGTCCTCGTAATAGTCGAGATTGTCGTTGGTCATGAACGGCGCGGGATAATAGACGCGGCCGATCTTGCCTTCCTTGCGGATCTCGATCTTCGACACGATCGGGTGGATCGAGGAGGTCGAGTGGTTGATGTAGGAGATCGAGCCCGTCGGCGGCACGGCCTGCAGGTTCTGGTTATAGAGCCCGGAGGCCATGACGGCCTTCTTCAGCTCCAGCCAGTCTTCCCGCGTCGGAATATGAATGCCGGCGCCGTCAAACAGCGCCTGCACCTTCTCGGTCGCCGGCTTCCATTCCTGCTCGGTATATTTGTCGAAATAGTCGCCCGAGGCATATTTCGACTTCTCGAAGCCCTTGAAGCTTGAACCACGCTCGACCGCCAGGCGGTTGGAGGCGCGCAGCGCGTGATAGGTCACCGTGTAGAAATAGATATTGGTGAAATCGACGCCCTCTTCCGAACCGTAGTGGATGCGCTCGCGGGCGAGATATCCGTGCAGGTTCATCTGTCCCAGGCCGATGGCGTGGCTGTCGTCATTGCCCTTTTCGATCGACGGAACCGAGGAAATATGGCTCATGTCGGAAACGGCCGTCAGCGCCCGGATCGAGGTCTCGATCGTCTTGCCGAAATCGGATGAATCCATCGCCATGGCAATGTTGAGCGAGCCGAGATTGCAGGAAATATCCTTGCCGAGATGCTTGTAGGACAGGTCGTCGTTAAACGTGCTCGCCTCGCTCACCTGCAGGATTTCCGAGCAGAGATTGCTCATGGTGATGCGGCCGTCGATCGGGTTTGCCCGGTTCACCGTGTCTTCGAACATGATGTAGGGATAGCCGCTCTCGAACTGGATCTCGGCGATCACCTGGAAGAATTCGCGCGCCTTGATCTTCTTCTTGGTGATACGGGCATCCGCCACCATCTCGCGATACTTCTCCGTCACCGAGATTTCGGTGAAGGGCACGCCATAGACCCGCTCCACGTCATAGGGCGAGAAGAGGTACATATCCTCGTTGTTCCTGGCGAGCTCGAAGGTGATGTCGGGCACAACGACGCCGAGCGACAGCGTCTTGATGCGGATCTTCTCGTCGGCATTCTCACGCTTGGTATCGAGGAAGCGCATGATATCGGGGTGATGCGCGTTGAGATAGACGGCGCCCGCCCCCTGCCGCGCACCGAGCTGGTTGGCATAGGAGAAACTGTCTTCCAGCAGCTTCATGACGGGAATAATGCCGGAGGACTGGTTCTCGATCTGCTTGATCGGCGCACCAGCCTCGCGGATGTTCGTCAAGGACAGCGCCACGCCGCCGCCGCGCTTGGAAAGCTGCAGTGCGGAATTGATGGAGCGGCCGATCGATTCCATATTGTCTTCGACGCGCAGCAGGAAGCACGAGACGAGCTCGCCGCGCTGTTTCTTGCCGGCATTGAGGAAGGTCGGCGTTGCCGGCTGGAAACGGCCGCTGATGATCTCTTCGACCAGATCGCGGGCGAGCTGCTCGTTGCCCCCGGCCAGCGTCAGCGCCACCATGCAGATACGGTCTTCATAACGCTCCAGGTAGCGCTTGCCGTCGAAAGTCTTCAGCGTATAGCTGGTGTAATATTTGAAGGCGCCAAGGAAGGTCGGAAAACGGAACTTCTTGGCATAGGCCTGGTCGAACAGGTCACGCACGAAATTGAAGGAATACTGGTCGAGCACGTCCTGCTCGTAATAGCCTTCGGTTACGAGATAATCGAGCTTCTCCCGAAGATTGTGGAAGAACACCGTGTTCTGGTTCACATGCTGCAGGAAATACTGCTTGGCCGCCATGCGGTCCTTGTCGAGCTGGATCTTTCCCTCATCGTCATAGAGGTTCAGCATCGCGTTCAGCGCGTGGTAGTCCAGCGCTTCGGCCGCCTTCAGCGGCTTTGCGCCCGCATCCCGCGTCAGGCTTGTTCCCGTGTCCAAAATCGTCCCATCCCGTTTTTGACATTGGCGACATCCTCGGCAGTTCCCAGAAGCTCGAACCGGTAGAGATACGGCACCCGGCACTTCTGCGAGATCACGTCGCCGGCAAGCCCGTAGGTCTCGCCGAAATTGCTGTTGCCCGCAGCAATCACGCCGCGGATGTTGGAGCGGTTTTCCGCGTCGTTGAGGAAGCGGATCACCTGCTTGGGCACGGCTCCCTTCACGATTCCCGGGGCCCCGTCGCCGCAATAGGTGGGCGAGATCAGCACATAGGGTTCGTGAACGTGGATGTCTTCAGCGCCGAGGGGAATGCGCGCCGCGCGCAGTCCCAGCTTCTCGACGAAACGATGGGTATTCTCGGACCGGCTGGAAAAATAGACGATCAGGCCCATCGCTCCTCTCCGCTCAGGAGAGCGCGCTGATCATGTCGGGACGGAAACCCGCCCAGTGGCTGTCGCCGGCAACGACGACCGGGACCTGCATGTAGCCCATGCCGCGCACGCGATCGAGCGCGTCGGCATCCTCGGAAATATCGATGATCTGATAGTCGACGCCCAGACGGTCGAGGGCGCGGTAGGTAGCGGTGCACTGTACGCAGGCAGGCTTGCTGTAAACGGTAACGCTCATCATGTTCCTCGTGATGTCAATGGATTCCGGACGCAATACTGGGATCGGGCGCCTTGCGGCGTCCGAGGCAACGCTTGATATGGATCTGGCAAATGGGCGTATTACACGCCGAACACTCTTCCCCGCAGGATCTGCGCAGGCGGCGGTTTTGATGCTCTCGACATGACTTCAACCCCGAAGTGTTCATGCGGACGTTCGGGGGCAGCGCAACGGATGCGGATTTCTCCGCCTGACATCTACGCGACCTTCCGGACACCCCGCCCGTGGACATCTCGTTCAAGGCAGGTCTCCTGGCTCGCGGGTCGAAGCACCCTGCCCCCAGCCTTCCCAAAGCTTCATGCCTCAGTGACCTGAAATCGGACAGTTGCTCGCCGCTTACAGTTGCGGGGGCAGCTCCGGCCTTGTCGCGCCGTCATGGCGAAACGCACCGTATTCCCGTCTTAGCCCTCGACCCTCACGAATCGAAGGAACCTTGAACACTAGATATAGTACGCGAATCCCGGTTTGCGTCAACGGATGGTTTGCGCATCGCGTTACGGCATGTTTGAAATCGCTGCATTCCTGTGAAAAACGTGGTTAATGGATGCTTAAATAAAGCAGGCTGCGGAGGAGGGCTTGCGGGTGGAAGCCGGCAGATCGCCGGCTTCCGGGAATCAGTTGGACGCTCAGGAGTGGGTCGATGCTGCCGCCCCACGCAGCAGCCTTGCGGCAGCGACCATGTTGACGAGCGCCGGGCGAACCTCTTCCCACTTGCGCGTCTTCAATCCGCAATCCGGATTGATCCAGAGCTGCCCGTCCGTCAGACGCCGGCGCGCCAGCGTCAGGAGTTCGGTCATCTCCTCGACTTCGGGAACGCGGGGCGAATGGATGTCGTAGACGCCAGGGCCGATCTCGTTCGGATATTTGTAGCTGCGGAAGGCCTCCAGCAGTTCCATCTTCGACCGTGAGGTCTCGATCGAGATCACGTCGGCATCCATCGCCGCAATCGCATCGATGATCTGGTTGAACTCCGAATAGCACATATGCGTGTGGATCTGCGTTTCGTCCGATACGCCGGATGAGCACAGGCGAAAACTTTCGACAGCCCAGTCGAGATAGGTCTTCCAATCGGCCTTGCGCAGCGGCAGGCCTTCGCGAAGGGCGGCCTCGTCGATCTGGATCATCGCCGCGCCGGCCCGTTCGAGATCGAGCACCTCGTCACGGATCGCGAGCGCGATCTGCCGACTGACATCGGCACGCGAGAGATCGTCGCGCACGAAGGACCAGTTGAGGATCGTCACCGGCCCGGTCAGCATGCCCTTGACCGGCTTTTGCGTCAGCGATTGCGCATAACGCCACCATTCCACCGTCATCGGTGCGGGGCGGAAGACGTCGCCGAAGATGATGGGCGGGCGGACATAGCGCGAGCCGTAGCTCTGCACCCAGGCATGCTGTGTGAAGGCGAAACCGGAAAGCTGCTCGCCGAAATACTGCACCATGTCGTTACGCTCGAATTCGCCGTGGACGAGCACGTCGAGGCCGATCTCTTCCTGCCAGCGGATCGCCGCTTCGGTCTCCTTTTTCAGGAAGGCATTGTACTCTGTCTCGCTGATCGTGCCCCTGGTGAAGGCCGAGCGGGATTTTCGCACGTCCGACGTCTGCGGGAAGGAGCCGATCGTCGTCGTCGGAAAGAGCGGCAGCCGAAGTTTACGCTCCTGCAGGCCTGTCCGCTCGGCAAAGGCACTGCCGCGTGTCTTCATCGCCGCATCGATCGCGCCGACGCGCTGCCTGACTTTCTGGTCATGCACGCGCGCGGATCGAGCCCGCGAGGCGACGGCCTGCGAGGCGGCCGCAATCGCTCCGGAAGCCTTGCCGGCATTGCCGAGCGCTGCAATTTCGTCCAGTTTCTGGGTCGCGAAGGCGAGCCACGATCTCAGCTCACCATCAAGCCCGGTCTCCAGTTCCAGATCGATCGGCACATGCAGCAGCGAGCAGGAGGGCGCGATCTGCAGCCGGTCGGCACCGAAATGCCGGACCAGCGGTTCAATCTTCTGCAGGATCGCAGCGAGGTCCGCCCTCCAGATGTTGCGCCCGTCGATGACGCCAAGCGACAACACCAGGCCGTCGGGCGCCTTGAGAAGCGCGTCGATCTGCTGCGGAGCGCGAACGAGATCGACATGCAGCCCCGCGACCGGCAACGCAAGCGCCGTCGGCAGATTGTCGCCGATTGCGCCGAAATAGGTGGTGAGCATGATCTTCAGGTTCGGCACCAGTTCGTGCAGTGCCCGGTAGGCATGGTTCAGGGCCGCCTGCTCTTCTCCCGAGAGATCCAGCACGAGGCACGGTTCGTCGATCTGTACCCAGTCGGCCCCGGCGGCGCTGAGTTCCGCAAGCACCCTTGCATAGACCGGCAGCAGGCGTTCCAGCAGGCTGATCGGCGCAAAATCTTCCGCGCTTCCCTTGGCGAGTTTCAGGAACGTGACCGGACCGAGAATGACAGGACGTGTATGGATGCCGAGCGTCTTCGCCTCGATGAAGGCATCGAGCGGCCTGTTGGCTGTCAGTGAGAAGGACTGATCGGGACCGAGTTCCGGCACCATATAATGATAGTTCGTATCGAACCATTTCGTCATTTCCAGCGCCGGCACGCCATGCCCCCGATGGTGCTGATGGCCGCAATCGGCATGCGCCTCGTCGCCGGTCGCGCCGCGCGCCAGGGCGAAATAGATGTCGAGCGAAACCGGACCGCCCTTCCAGCCATAGGCAGCAGGAACGGCACCGACCATCACGGCCGTATCGAGCACATGATCGTAAAGCGAGAAATCGTTGGAAGGGATGATATCGATCCCCTTCTCTTTCTGCAGGCCCCAGTTTTCGGCCCGCCGCCGCTTCGCCACGTCGAGAAGCGCGCTGGCATCGGATTTGCCGGCCCAATAGCTTTCCAGCGCGAATTTCAGTTCGCGATGTTTTCCGATCCTCGGAAAGCCGAGATTAGCAGTCTTGATGGTCATTTCCTTACCCCGAAGGTTATGGGCAAGGCTCAGGCGCAACGCATCGACGAGGTGCGGCCACAGGCGTGCCGTCTCGCGCAAAGCGGCACACCGGGACACCCCGCCCGTGGACGTTATCTATCGCGGCAGGTCTCCTGGCTTGCGGGTCGTCGACATCGTCCAGTCTTCCCAGGCGTCTTCCCAGTGACGTCGTAGGACGGTGTCTATCCGCTTACAGTTGCGGGGGCAGCTCCGGTCTTGGCGATAGCCGCACCGAATTCCCTCTTAGCTCGGGATCGCCTGATCCCGAGAACCACGATGCGGCAAGCATGCACCCGCCGCATCCGAACGTCAAGATGACATAAAGAAATCTTTATGTCTTTATCTGAAGAAGGCGAAGCGCATTCATTGTCACCAGCACGGTCGCGCCCGTATCGGCGAGGATCGCCGGCCACAGGCCGGTCAGACCGATGATGGTGGTAACGAGGAACACGACTTTCAGCCCGAGCGCGATGCTGATGTTCTGGAAAATATTGCGCATCGTCCGCTTCGAAAGGTCGATCATGCGCGCCACGTCGCCGACACGCCCGTGCAGCACGGCAGCATCTGCCGTTTCCAGCGCCACGTCGGTGCCGCCGCCCATGGCGATGCCGACATCGGCGGATGCAAGTGCCGGCGCATCGTTGATGCCGTCGCCGACCTTGGCGACGAACAGCCCTTCGCGCTTCAGTTCTCCGACGATGCGCTGCTTGTCCTGCGGCAGCAGCTCACCCTGCCAGTCGATGCCGAGATCGCCGGCAACGGCCGCTGCCGTGCGCTTGTTGTCGCCCGTCAGCATGATGGCGCGCACGCCCGCCGCCTTCAGCGTCGCAAGCCCGCTCTTTGCATCCTCGCGCGGCTCGTCGCGCATGGCAATCAGGCCGGCCGCAGCGCCGTTGACGAGCAGCACCGAAACGCTCTTGCCCGCGCCGTTCAGCGCCTCGACCTGCTCATCCTGCTCTGCGTTCAACGCCCCGCGCTCACGCGCAGCCGGCGGCGACAGGAGATCGAGCGTCTCGCCGCCCACCTTGCCGGTCATGCCTTTGCCGGGCAATGCTTCCACCTCGAAAGCGGGCGGCACGGGCACGCGATCGGCCTTGGCACGGTTGAGGATCGCCAGCGCCAACGGATGGCTGGAGCCCTGCTCCAGAACGGCAGCGCGCGAAAGCACCTCCGCCTCCGAACGTCCATAGGCAATGATATCGGTGACCTGCGGCTTGCCTTCGGTCAGCGTGCCCGTCTTGTCGAAGGCGACCGCTGTCACCTTGCCGAGCGATTCCAGGACCGCCCCGCCCTTCATCAGCAGACCGCGGCGCGCTCCCGCCGAGAGCGAGGCGGCAATTGCCGCCGGCGTGGAAATAACCAGCGCGCAGGGGCAGCCGATCAAGAGGATCGCCAGACCCTTGTAAACCCACTCGCCCCAGGCCCCGCCCGTCAGCAGCGGCGGCAGGACGGCGACCAGCGCCGCCACGACCACGACTCCAGGTGTGTAATAGCGGGAGAACCGGTCGATGAAACGCTCCGTCGGCGCCTTGGATTCCTGGGCTTCCTCCACTAGTTTGACGACGCGGGCAATCGTATTGTCCTCGGCAGCGGCCGTGACGCGCACGCGCAATGCGGCATCACCATTCACCGTCCCGGCAAACACCGTCTCACCCGCGCCTTTGCGCACCGGCGTGCTTTCGCCCGTCACCGGCGCCTCGTCGATCGCGCTTTCGCCGGAGAGAATAGTGCCATCAGCGGAAATCCGATCTCCCGGCCGAACGAGAATGACGGAACCGACCGCCAGCGTCTCGGCCGGCACTTCCTTCACCTCGCCGCCCGTCTCCAGCATCGCATTCTTCGGCACCAGCGTCGTCAGCGACTGGATGCTGGCACGCGCCTTGCCGGCGGCGACGCCTTCGAGCAGTTCGCCGACAAGGAACAGGAACACGACCGTGGCCGCCTCCTCGCCGGCATTGATGATGACCGCGCCGACGGCGGCAATCGTCATCAGCATTTCGATGGAAAAGGGCGTACCGGAAAGCGCCGCCATCACCGCACGGCGCGCGATCGGCACCAGCCCGACCAGCATGGCGACGACGAACGCATAGGAGGCGATCGGGGGCACCAGATGGCCCACGATATAGGCGACAACCAGGGCAAGGCCGGACAGGATCGTCAGCCGGCCTTTCCTGCTCTGCCACCAGGGGCCGGTCGTCGGCCCGTCACGGCCATGCAGGCCTTCGACTTCCCCGGCGCCATGCGAATGCCCGTGGCCCGAATGACGGTGACCGGCATGATCGTGACCGTGGCCTTCGTGATTATGGTCGTGATGCCAGTGATCATCATGCTCATGCCCATGGTGATCATGGCTATGCTCGTGACCATGGTCATGATCGTGATGCGCATGGTCATCATCAGTCCTGCTCGCGCGCGCAGGAGCCTTGCCCGCAAGCGGCGCAACCGAATAGCCAAGGCCGGTCACTTTCTTCTCGATCGCCTTGAGATCGCTGCTGCCGTCGTGGCGCACCGTCATCGTGCCCGCCGTCACCGATACGGAGACGTCTTCGACGCCGGGCACACGCCGGACGGCCGTATCGATTTTCGTTGCGCAGGCGGCGCAATCCATGCCGCCAACCCGGTACCGTGCCTGTGCTGCTTCGCTCATGATGTAAATCCTTGCTTGTAGGCAGCATCCTTCCTACATCCTCTAGCGACTAGAGGTGCAAGAGGAAAATCATGAAAAAGATCACCATCGGTGAAGCCGCCCGCCAAAGCGGCGTCAAAGTGCCGACGATCCGCTATTATGAAGGCATCGGCCTATTATCTGCGCCGAGCCGCAGCGAAGGCAACCAGCGCTCCTACGAACCGTCGGACCTCAACCGCCTCGCCTTCATCCGCCATGCCCGCGAACTGGGCTTCGAGATCGAGGCGATCCGCACGCTGCTGCAGCTCCAGGACGATCCGCACCAGTCCTGCGCCTCCGCCGACGCCATCGCCAAGGCGCGTCTCATCGAAGTCGAGCAGCGTATCCGCAGCCTGAACGCCCTGAAAGCGGAACTGGAGCTGATGGTCGAAGGCTGCGGCCATGGCCGCGTCGATCAGTGCCGGGTCATCGAGGTGCTTGCCGACCACGGTAAATGCGCCCATCCGCACCATTGATGACTTGCGCTCGCTGACCGCCCGCGCCAAGAAGGCGCGATGAAACAGAAGACGATCGCGATCATCGGCGGCGGCCCCGCCGGCCTTTCGGCGGCCGAAGTGCTGTCGGCAAGCGGCCACGCCGTTTCCGTCTACGACGCGATGCCGACCTTTGCCCGCAAATTCCTGCTTGCCGGCAAATCCGGCCTTAACATCACCCATTCCGAAGATTACGAGCGCTTCGCCACCCGCTTCGGAAAGGCCAATCCCCAACTGCGCGCCGCCCTCGACGCCTTCACGCCGGCCGATATCCGCGCCTGGGCGGCCGATCTCGGCACCGAAACCTTCGTCGGCTCCTCCGGCCGCGTCTTTCCCAAGGTGATGAAGGCCTCGCCGCTACTGCGCGCCTGGCTCGCCCAGCTGGAATTCCGCGGCGTCAAATTCTGCACCCGCCATCGCTGGGTTGGCCTTGCGCAGGGCGGCCACCTTTTCGAAACGCCCGAAGGCCGCATGACCATAGCCTGCGATGCGACACTGCTCGCACTCGGCGGCGCGAGCTACCCGCGGCTTGGCTCGGACGCCGGCTGGGTGCCGCTGCTCTCTGAACGCGGGATAGAAGTCGCACCGTTTCAGCCGGCCAATTGCGGCTTCGATGTCGCCTGGAGCGAGCTCTTCCGCGATCGTTTCGCCGGGGAGCCGCTGAAATCGGTGACGGTAACCTCGCGCGCCGGGACCTTGCCCGGCGAGTTCGTCATCAGCAGACACGGCATCGAAGGCAGCCTGATCTATGCGCACTCGGCCGCTTTGCGCAATGACCTGCTGCGGCATGGCGAGGCAATGCTGACGGTCGATCTTGCTCCCGGTCGCAGCCTCGAACGTCTGTCCCGCGATCTCGCCCGGCACGATGCCAAGACGAGCTTTTCCAACCGCCTGCGCAAGAGCGCCGGGATCGATGGCGTCAAGGCCGCGCTTCTCAGGGAGCTGACGCTGGAGTCGGACCGCCACGATCCGCACAGACTCGCCGCCGCCATCAAGTCCCTGCCGATCCCGCTGCTGCGCCCACGCCCCATCGCCGAGGCCATATCCTCTGCCGGCGGCATCGCCTTCAGCGCAATCGACGAGACCTATATGCTGAAACATCTCCCCGGCATTTTTGCCGCCGGAGAGATGCTGGACTGGGAGGCGCCGACAGGCGGCTATCTGCTGAGCGCCTGTTTCGCCACAGGCCGCGCTGCGGCCAGAGGCATCGAGAACTGGCTCAGCCGAAGGTGAAGGCGAAAGCCTGCACGCCGGGATCGAGGAAGCGGATCTCGAACGTGTGGTCGCCGACCGGCCCCGCTTCGCGCACCAGCTGGTAGAGCCGCTGCCCCGTCACCGTGCCGTTGCCGTCGGTGTCGGTATCCACGCCGTGACCGTCGCCCGGCGCCTTGCCGTCAACCGTCACCGTGAAGCGCACCGGCTTGCCGTCCGCGCCGGGTCCGAGGACCAGATGCAGGTCGCGGGCATGGAAGCGATAATAGATGCTGCCATCGGCGGCATTCAGCGATGCCTGTTCCGGGCCGACGGTCCAGTTGCCGGTCAGGCCCCATTCGTTCAGCTTGGGCGTTGCCGCGACGTAGTCATGCGCCGCATCGTTGATCGTGCCCTTGTCGTCGATAAAGTTTTCCGAACGCTGATAACCGATATAGGTTTCCGGCGATTGCACGTTGGCCGCATCCGAAGCGGCTTCTGCACCCGTCGCCTTCACATCGACGATATCGCTGGAGACGTTGGTCTTGCCGGCTTCGGCAAGCAATTGCTGGATCACCCGTTCGGACTGGTCGTAATCGCCCTCGCCGAAATGGTGGTGGCGGATCTGCCCCTTCGCATCGATGAAATAATGCGCCGGCCAGTATTCGTTGTCGAAGGCCCGCCAGATCGCATAGTCGTTGTCGACCGCGACGGGATAGGTGATGCCGAGATCGGAAATCGCCTTCTTCACGTTGGCGACGTTCTTCTCGAAGGCGAATTCCGGCGAATGCACGCCGATGACGACGAGGCCCTGATCCTCGTATTTCTCCGCCCAGGCTTTGACATAGGGAATGGCGCGCAGGCAGTTGATGCAGGAATAGGTCCAGAAATCGACGAGCACGACCTTGCCCTTCAGCTGCTCGGCCGTCAGCGGCGCGGAATTCAGCCATTGCACGGCCCCGTCGAGCGGCGGCATCTGGCCTTCGACCGGCAGCTGCTCGGCCACGCCCTTCGGCTTCATCGCCATCATCATGCTGTTGCCGCTCATTGCGGCCGGATTGCCGGACATCATCGTCTGGTTGTTGGCCGTCATCGCCATCGAGCCGCCGCCGCCCGCGGGCATCACGACCGACTTCATGGCGCCGGCATTGTCGGCCGTCTTCTGCTGACGGAACTGATCGACCAGCCCTTGTTCCAGAACATTGGTGCTGGCGAGCGAAGCCTGCGTCAGGAAGCCGGTATCCAGGCCAAGCGCGATCGCCACCACGGCGACGAGCACGGCAACGCCGACACCGCGCCGCAGCCATTCGCCGAGACCGAGCGACCGTTTCATCGCCTGATAGACCTTGCCACCGATGAGAAGCGCCAAGGCCAGCGAGGTCGCAGCACCGAGCGCATAGGCAAGCAGCAGCAGCGTCGTGCCGACATTGGCCCCCTGCAGCGCCGCCCCCGTCAGGATCAGGCCGAGCACCGGCCCGGCACAGGGCGCCCAGAGCAGGCCGGTCGCAACCCCGAGCAGCAGCGAGGCGGCTATGGCCGAACCGCCGCCGCGCGTGCTTTGATCGGCCGATTGCGACAGGCGCGCGCCAAGCGAAACGAGCGGCCGCGTCAGATAATCCGACAGCGCCGGAAACAGCAGGACGATGCCGAAGACGGCGAGCAGCACGATGGCGGCGTAACGGCCATATTCGTTGGCCTGCACGGCCCAGCCGCCGCCGACGGCTGCCAGCGTGGCGACCGCGGCAAATGTCGCCGCCATGCCGAGCAGCATCGGCAACGTGCTGCGCAGGAAGGGCTGGCCGGCGCGCGCAAAGACGAAGGGCAGCACCGGCAGGATGCAGGGGCTGACGATCGTCAGCACCCCGCCGAGATAGGCTAGGACAAAGAGAAGCATCGTAATCGTCCGTCGATCAGGCAGAAGCCGGGTGGAATGTCATGGCAACGCCGTTCATGCAGTAGCGCAGCCCGGTCGGCTTCGGCCCGTCGTTGAAGACGTGGCCGAGATGCCCGCCGCAGCGCCCGCAATGGACGGCATCGCGCACCATGCCGAAGGACGTGTCGCGCGTCGTGCCGACGACCTTGTCGTTAAGCGGCGCCCAGAAGCTCGGCCAGCCCGTGCCGCTGTCGAACTTCGTGGCCGAAGAAAAGACGTCCTGGTCGCAGCCCGCACAGGCGAAATTGCCCTTGCGCTCTTCGTGCAGCAGCGGGCTGGTGAAGGGATATTCCGTCCCCTCCTGCCGCAGCACCGAATATTGATCCGCAGTCAGCAGCTTGCGCCACTCTTCGTCGGTATGAGTGACGGCAAAGGTCTCCTCCGCCATCGCGGAACTGCCGAAACCGAGGCGCAGGGCAAAGGCGCCAAGTCCGGCAGTGGTCAGCAGCAATCGTCTGTTCATCATCGCTTTGCTCTCCTGGTCAGCAGCTGCGACAGGTTCACCTTCCCTGGTAGACAACGCCGGCTGGCATTTATTCCCAGCACGGCGATTTTCTTTCGCTGTTGCCTACTGAGGGAATTACGCAGCCGCGATCCGATCTGTTTCACCGCCATCAGCCCAAACACCGAAATGTGAAGTCAGAAACGCCGGCACCCGGCGCCTGCTGGTCGTTATATCTCCTTAGATACGACGCTATTGCGCAAAACCGCACCGGACAAGCGGACAGCCGTTCATATTGTCGCGATCACGAGGGACGAGCCGCCGGGTATAACTGTCTCAGAATTGCGACATCCGCCGTCAGGCAAATTCCATCCATACAATCTGCCGTCAGGCCGGCTCGATTGCAAAGCCGCCGCATTTACATCAGAATATGCGCAAGTTCCGTGGGAGGAGCCTTCATGCACGAACAATCCGCGCATGCGGAGCATGTCTACACGTGCGCGCAGCAAAATTCGGCTGCGGCCAGCTCGCCGATTGTGGCTTCCTGGCGCCGATGCATGACCATGTATCGGCTTGCGCCGGAGGACAAACGCGCGCCGCTGCGCCTCACGGAACAGGAGTTCCGCCTTGCGCGAGAGCAATCCGAACAATTGATCGCCGAGGCCCGCGACGAACTCGACCGTCTCTTTGCGACTGTCGGCAAGGCTGGCTGCTGCCTGCTTTTGACCGATCGCAACGGCATTGCGCTGGAGCGTCGGGGTGCGGCCGGCAACGACAAGGAATTCCACGACCTCGGCCTCTGGACAGGCTCTGTCTGGACCGAGGCCAGCATCGGCACCAACGGCATCGGCACGGCGCTTGCCGATGAGCGCGCCGTCGCCGTCTTCCGCGACCAGCATTTTTATTGCTCCAACATCAAGCTGAGCTGCACCACGGCGCCGATCCGCGATCACCGCGGCCAGCTCGCCGCCGCCCTCGACATCTCCACCTGCCGCGACGACGTCAACGAGATGACGCTCACCATTCTCTCGCAGGCTGTACGCGACGCGGCGATGCGCATCGAGCTCAACCTGTTCCGCTCCGCTTTTCCCGGTGCCCGTTTCGTCATGGTGCCGGCGGGCGCCAATTCCGCCAACGCATTGCTGGCCGTCGATCGCCATGATCTCGTCCTCGGCGCCACCCGCGCCGCCCGCCTTGCCCTCAAGCTGGACGACAGGCATATCGCCGCCGGCCTTCCGGCCTCCGATGCGCTGCACGAAGGCCGCGTCTCGGGAGAAGAGGAGATGGCCGAAGCGGAGAAAGCCGCCCTTTTAAGGGCGCTGTCGCGCACACACGGCAATGTCTCGCAGGCGGCCGCATCCCTCGGCATCAGCCGCGCCACGCTGCACAGGAAGATGAAAAAGCTCGACCTGCATTGAGGGTCGGGCAAGCGGTACGATCACAATTTCGTGGCGCTGCCCGAACCTGTCGCAACTCTGCGACACTGTGCACTGCGGTATTGGCCGGACGCCCTGTTCCCTCTGATAAAAGCGACACAGATTCCCCCCACTGGTTCGTTCCGGAACCTGTTCATCAAGGGAGGATGACATGCTTCATCAAAAAATCGTCGAGTCGCCGTTCAAGCTGAAATACGGCAACTATATCGGCGGCGAGTGGCGTGAGCCGATCGGCGGCAAATATTTCGACAACGTCACGCCCGTCACCGGCGGCAAGCTCTGCGAGATCCCGCGCTCCGATGAAAAGGATATCAACGCCGCGCTCGATGCCGCCCATGCCGCCAAGGATAAATGGGGCCGCACCTCCACCACCGAGCGCTCCAACATCCTCATGAAGATCGCCCAGCGCATGGAAGACAAGCTGGAGCTTCTGGCCCAGGCCGAAACCTGGGACAACGGCAAGCCGATCCGTGAAACCATGGCGGCCGACATTCCGCTCGCCATCGACCACTTCCGCTATTTCGCCTCCTGCATCCGTGCCCAGGAAGGCACGATCGGCGAAATCGATCACGACACCGTCGCCTACCACTTCCATGAACCGCTCGGCGTCGTCGGCCAGATCATACCCTGGAACTTCCCGATCCTGATGGCTGCCTGGAAACTGGCACCGGCCCTTGCCGCCGGCAACTGCGTCGTCATCAAGCCGGCCGAACAGACCCCCGCCTCGCTGCTTCTCTGGGCAGAACTCGTCGGAGATCTCCTGCCGCCCGGCGTGCTCAACATCGTCAACGGTTTCGGTCTCGAAGCCGGCAAGCCGCTCGCCTCCAGCCCGCGCATCGCCAAGATTGCGTTTACCGGCGAGACGACGACGGGTCGCCTCATCATGCAATATGCCAGCCAGAACCTCATTCCGGTCACGCTGGAACTCGGCGGCAAG
Source organism: Rhizobium sp. GCM10022189 (assembly GCF_042656325.1). NCBI lineage: Bacteria > Pseudomonadati > Pseudomonadota > Alphaproteobacteria > Hyphomicrobiales > Rhizobiaceae > Rhizobium > Rhizobium sp. GCM10022189. The sequence goes on along the minus strand of NZ_JBHSOR010000004.1, from coordinate 63,519 downwards.
TCGCCCAACATCTTCTTTGCCGATGTGGCGGCCGAAGACGACGATTTCTTCGACAAGGCGCTCGAAGGGTTCGCCATGTTCGCACTGAACCAGGGCGAAGTCTGCACCTGCCCGAGCCGCGCTCTCGTCCAGGAATCGATCTACGACCGTTTCATGGAGCGGGCCGTCAAACGCGTCGAAGCCATCAAGCAGGGCAACCCTCTCGATCCGGCAACGATGATCGGCGCACAGGCCTCCACCGAGCAGATGGAAAAGATCCTCGCCTATCTCGATATCGGCAAGCAGGAGGGCGCACAGGTGCTGACCGGCGGCTCGCGCAACGATCTCGGCGGCGAACTGTCTGACGGTTATTACATCAAGCCGACCATCTTCAAGGGCCACAACAAGATGCGTGTGTTCCAGGAGGAAATCTTCGGCCCGGTCGTCTCCGTCACCACCTTCAAGGATGAGAAGGAAGCGCTCGAAATCGCCAACGACACGCTCTACGGCCTCGGCGCCGGTGTCTGGACCCGCGACGGCAACCGCGCCTATCGCTTCGGCCGGGAAATCCAGGCCGGCCGCGTCTGGACCAATTGCTACCATGCCTATCCGGCCCATGCGGCCTTCGGCGGCTACAAGCAATCCGGCATCGGCCGCGAAACGCACAAAATGATGCTCGACCACTACCAGCAGACCAAGAACATGCTGGTGAGCTACAGCCCGAAGAAGCTCGGCTTCTTCTGAGAAGCCGGCGATCGTGCTACTATCGAGCCTCCTCCCTTCGCGGGGAGGAGGCATTGTCTTGGAGGAGGCAATCATGGAACAGATGGTCAATGGCGAGCCGCGCGTGCTCGCAACCGATGCAGCGCTCGACCTCATCAGGGAAATCCAGCGCGATTATCCCAAAATCCTCTTCCATCAGTCCGGCGGCTGCTGCGACGGTTCCTCACCCATGTGTTATCCGACCGACGATTTCATCGTCGGCGATCAGGACGTGAAGCTCGGCGAGATCGGCGGCGTGCCCGTCTATATCAGCGCCAGCCAGTTCGAAGCCTGGAAGCATACCCAGCTCATCATCGATGTCGTACCCGGCCGCGGCGGCATGTTTTCACTCGATAACGGCCGTGAAAAACGGTTCCTCACCCGCTCTCGCATGTTCGGCGGCGGCGAGGCCTGCGCCATTCCCGATGTCAGGACGCGGGAAACGACCTGATCGAGAAGCGCCTGTAGTATTCCCTTAGTACCCGCGGCCCGCGATCCTTTGTTAAAGTCCATCTGTTGGTTTTTACGGGAGGAAGAAATGCCAGCATCCAAGATTCTCATGATCACAGGCGATTTCACGGAAGACTACGAAACCATGGTGCCGTTCCAGACGCTGCTTGCCTGCGGCTACACGGTCCACGCCGTCTGCCCCGGCAAGACTGCCGGCCAGACGGTCGCCACCGCCATCCACGATTTCGAGGGCGACCAGACCTATTCGGAAAAGCGCGGCCATAATTTCGCGCTGAACGCCACCTTCGAAAGCGTGCGCGCGGAAGATTACGATGCGCTCGTCATTCCCGGCGGACGTGCCCCGGAATATCTTCGCCTCAACCCCGATGTCATCAAGGCCGTCAGGCATTTCTTCGATGCCAACAAGCCGGTCGCCGCGATCTGCCATGGCGCACAGCTTCTGGCAGCCGCCGGCGTTCTCAAGGGCCGTACCTGCTCGGCCTATCCTGCCTGCCGCCCGGAAGTCGAGCTTGCCGGCGGCACCTATGCCGATATCGCGATCAGCGACGCGGTCTCCGATGGCAATCTCGTCACCGCGCCGGCCTGGCCGGCCCATCCCTCGTGGCTGCGCCAGTTCATGACGGTACTCGACGCGGCAACGACCCTGGAGACCAACGCCGCCTGAGCGGACTGGCGGGAGGAACGTGATGTGTGAGCTGTTCATCAAGGCCGATGCCAGGCTCTGGGAAAGCACAACCCGGTCGCTGCGCATCGACGGCATGGTCACCAGCGTGCGGCTGGAGAATTTCTTCTGGTCGAAACTGGAGGAAATCGCCGCCCGCGACGGCATGAACGTGGTCCAGCTAATCACCAGGCTGCACCACGAATCGATCGATGCCGGCCACGATCTCGGCAACTTCACCTCGTTCCTGCGCGTCTGCTGCGCCCGCTATCTGGATCTCCAGCTTGCGGGCGATATTCCCGCCGATCTCTCAAGGCCCATTGCCGGCCTTAACGCCCCGGAAATTCTGGGGCGGGAGAAGCGGAAGTACCATTGAACTCGCCCTGAACCCGCGGCGATGATTTTTGGGTAGGCGGATTGCCCCTCTGCATGCGACAATCACGCCTGCCGCCGCCAGACCGCACCGCCCGGTTTGCCGGGGCGATGGGGACAGCGGAGGGCAAAATGCAAGCGATCGTGGTCGTGATGCGGCGGTATTGTGCGGCCGGCGGTGTTCCCAATGACTGACGGTTCGGCATTGCGCACGACGAACATGGCAGGTGCCATCCGCGAGGAATGGTTCCTTGGCGTCAGCGTCGCGACCAGCCTGGCTTTCCTTGCCTTCTCCGAGCAGATTTTCGCGAAAATTTCCGGCCCTTTCTGGTTTGCCGTCATTTTTCTCTGGCTTTTTTCCGTTGTGCTGGGCTCCGCCCTGTCGGTCGTTCGCCATGCCGATCATCTGGCCGAGCAGCTGCACGAGCCCTACGGAACCCTCATCCTGACCCTTGCCATCACCTCGATCGAAGTGATGGCGATCTCGGCTGTCATGCTGCATGGGGCAAACAATCCGACGCTCGCCCGCGACACGCTCTTTGCCGTCGTCATGATCATCTTGAACGGCATGGTGGGACTTTCGCTGCTCTCGGGCGCATGGCGACGGCAAGACCAGCAGCATAATCTGCACGGCGCCAATGCCTATCTCGGTGTCATCGTGCCCCTGGCAACGCTCAGCCTCGTCATGCCGACATTTCTCGCCGGTCCGGATGGCCCGCACCCCTCGGCCCCGAGGCAGATGTTTCTCGGCATCGTCTCGATCGGCCTCTACGGCATATTTCTCCTGCTGCAGTCCGGCCGCCACCAACGTTACTTCGCCGATGACGGCAATCATCACGAACAGCATGCCGGCACCATGCGGCACCACCGGCCGGTATGGCATCACGCGATGCTGCTGCTTGCCTATATGGGACCCGTCGTCTTCCTGGTCGAAGAACTTGCCCGGCCAATCGACTACGTGATCGAAACCCTGCACGCTCCGGCAGCATTCGGGGGCGTGATCATGGCGGTGCTGGTTGCGACACCCGAAGCGATCAGCGCCGTGCGCGCCTCCGTCGCCAACCACCTGCAGCGCGCCATCAACATCTTCCTCGGCTCGGTCCTGTCGACGATCGGCCTGACCGTGCCGGCCATGCTGGCGATCAGCCACCTCTACGGGCACCCCGTCACCCTGGGGCTTCAGGGTCCGGATCTTGTCATGTTCGTGCTGACGCTCGCCGTCAGCATCATCACCTTTTCCAGCGGCCGCACCAACCTCATGCAGGGCGCGGTTCACCTGGTCCTGTTCCTGGCTTACGTGCTGCTCATTACCCAGCAGTAAGCAGGAAGATGCCCCGATTGAGCCCCCGCCCGGGCCAGGCAACCGCCAATCATTTAGGCGCACCTAAATTACATATCGTAACCTATTGCAATTTCGGGTAATCCCGCGACATAGTACCGCATGCCTGAAATATCCGGCGGCTTCTGGGGGCTGCCGTCAAGGCACGCATGAAGACCGGGGCACATAGATCGTCGGGGCAGCAAGAATGCGTGAGGGATTGCATCGGGGCCTGCAGATTTCCGTAATGATCGTCGGCATGGCAGCGCTCGCCGCCTGCGATGGAAGCAGCAACACCTACGTCCCGCCGCCGCCGCCCGCCGTCCGTGTCGCGCAGCCGGTCCAGGAGCCGGTCACCCTCTATTTCGATCTGACCGGCAATACGGCAGCGCTGAACGCAGTCGATATAGAAGCGCGCGTTCAGGGTTATCTCCAGTCGATCGATTACCAGGACGGCATGGCGGTGACGAAGGGAACCAAGCTCTTCGGCATCGAGCGGGACACCTATCAGGCGCAGCTGGATCAGGCGAAGGCGACGCTCGCTTCGCAACAGGCATCCCAGGTCGGCGCCAAACAGGAATACGACCGCCAGCTCAACCTTATGAAACAGCAGGTTACGACGCAGACGGCCGTCGACAGCGCCAAGGCGACGCTCGACGAGGCCAACGCCTCCATCCTCAACGCTCAGGCCAATCTGGAACTCGCGACGATCAACCTCGGCTATACGGAAGTGCTCGCCCCCTTCGACGGCATTGTGACCAACCATCTCGTCGATATCGGCACGCTCGTCGGCGTCTCAGGCCCGACCAAACTTGCGAGCATCGTCCAGACGGACCCGATCTATGCCTATTTCAACGTCAGCGAAACCCAGGTGCTGATGATCAAGGACATGCTCAGAAAACAGGGACGCACGTTCAGGCAGACCGACCTGCCGAGCATCCCCGCCGAGCTTGGCCTGCAATCCGAGGAAGGCTATCCGCACAAGGGGCATCTGGATTACGTCTCGCCGCAACTCGACGCCTCCACCGGCACGCTTCAGGTCCGGGCTCTCTTCGACAACAAGGACAAGGCCCTACTGCCCGGCCTCTTCGTGCGCGTTCGCGTACCGATCGGCCAGAACGAGAAGGCACTGCTCGTCCGCGACGATGCGATCGCCACGAACCAGCTCGGGAGCTATGTGCTCGTTCTCGGAAAGGACGACACGGTCGAGCAGAAGCAGGTCAAGACGGGTCAGCGCGAAGGCGCTCTGCGCGTCATCGAATCCGGCCTCGACCCGGCCGACTGGGTTATCGTTCAGGGTATCCAGCAAGCCATACCCGGCGGCAAGGTCGCGCCGGAGAAAATCGATATGAAGACGCAGCCGGCAGAAGCCGGCGCCGATGCAAAGGCCGCAACGACGACGCAATAAGATCCGCCACCACGCTTCATCTGAAGGTCCAGGGACAACAGCATGATCTCGCGCTTCTTCATCGAACGGCCGGTACTCGCCAACGTTCTGGCGTTGGTCTTCGTCCTCATCGGCGCGGTGGCTCTCTTCCAACTGCCGGTCGCCCAATATCCCAATGTCGTTCCGCCGACCGTGCAGGTGACGACCCGCTTCCCCGGTGCCAGCGCCAAAACGCTTGTCGATACGGTGGCCTTGCCGATCGAGCAGCAGGTCAACGGCGTGCAGGACATGCTTTACATGCAGTCGACGAGCGCAAGCGACGGCACCTATTCGCTGACCGTGACCTTTGCCATCGGAACCGATCCCGATCAGGCGCAGGTGCTGGTACAGAACCGTGTCGCCATCGCCATGTCGTCGCTTCCGCAATCGGTGCAGGTCCAGGGCGTTTCCACCCAGAAGAAATCGACCGCGATCCTCGGCTTCGTCAGCCTGACGTCTCCCGACAGCCGCTATGACAGCCTGTTCCTCTCCAACTATGCGGTCATCAACCTGCAGAACGAACTGGCCCGTCTGCCGGGCGTCGGCAACGTCACCGTCTTCGGCGCCGGCCAGTATGCGATGCGCATCTGGATGGATCCGAACCTGCTTCAGGCCCGCGGGCTGACGCCGCAGGATGTCGTCAATGTCGTGCAGCAGCAGAGCCAGGAAGTGACGGCCGGCCAGATCGGCATTCCGCCGGTTCCAGCGGGCCAGACCTTCCAATATACGCTCAATATCAACGGCCGGCTGAACGACGCCGTCGACTACGAGAACATCATCGTCAAGGTCGATGGCGCCGATGGCGGCCGGGTGACGCGGATACGCGATATCGGCCGGGTCGAACTGGGTGCGCAGACCTATAGCCAGACCTTCATGCAGAATGGCCGCCCGGCTGCCGGCATCGGTATTTCGCAGCTGCCGGAGGCAAATGCCATTGCGGTGGCCCAGGCGGTCGATGCGAAGATGGCGGAACTCGCCAAGGCCTTCCCGCCCGGCCTCGAATATCATCTGCCCTTCGACACGACGAAATTCGTCAAGGCTTCCATCAACGAGGTCTATGTTACGCTGATAGAGGCCGGCGTTCTCGTTCTCATCGTCATCCTGCTGTTCCTGCAGGACTGGCGGGCCATGCTCGTGCCGGCGACGACGGTGCCCGTCACCATCATCGGCGCCTTTGCGGCAATGGCCGCCATGGGCTTTACGGTCAACCTGTCCACCCTGTTTGCGATCGTGCTTGCCATCGGCATCGTCGTCGATGACGCCATCGTCATTGTCGAAGGTGTCGCAAGGCACATCGAGGCGGGCATGTCCGGCCGCCAGGCCGCCGAAAAGGCGATGGACGAACTGCTCGGCCCGGTCATCGGCATTACGCTGGTGCTGATGGCCGTCTTCATTCCGGCGGCCTTCCTGCCGGGGCTGACGGGTCAGCTCTACCGGCAATTCGCGCTCGTCATCGCCGCCACGGCGCTGATCAGCGCCATCAACGCCGTGACGCTGAAACCGACGCAATGCGCGCTCTGGCTGCGCACGCCGGTGCCGCCCGAAAAACGCAATTTCGTCTACCGCGGTTTCAACAGGATCTACGACTGGGGCGAACGCGGATATGTCCGGCTGATCGGCGCGATGACGCGCCACGCCACCATCATGGTCGCATTGGCGCTGGCATTGATGGGTGTTGCCGTCTGGGGCCTCACGCGCGTACCGACCGCCTTCCTGCCGATCGAGGATCAGGGCTACGTGCTGATCGGCGCACAATTGCCCGACGGCGCATCCAAGGAGCGCACCGATGCCGTGATGGCGGACGTCGGCAAGATCGCCCAGGCCACACCCGGCGTCGATCAGGTCCTGACGATCAGCGGCATATCCGTTCTTGATAACAATGCCAGCCTGCAGAATGCCGGTGTTGCCTATGTCGTGCTGAAGGACTGGGACGAAAGGCTGAAGGAAAAGGGTCAGGATCTGCTGTCGATCTACCAGCATCTGAACGGCGCGCTGGAAAGCATACTGGTCGCAAAAACCCTGGTCATCGTGCCGCCCCCCATCCAGGGCGTCGGCAATGCCAGCGGCTTTACGATGCAGGTGGAACTCAAGAACGGCGTTTCCGACTATGCGCTGTTGCAGTCCCTGACCGACACGATCGTCAAGAACGGCGAAGCCCAATCCTCGCTGCAAAGGCTGAGCACGTCGTTCCGTTCGAACGTGCCGCAGCTAGAGGTCGTGGTCGACCGCATCAAGGCCGAGACGCTGGGTGTTACCGTCGGCCAGGTTTTCTCCGCGCTGTCGGGCTATGTCGGATCGAGCTACGTGACACAGTTCAACAAGTTTGGCCGTACGTTCCAGGTCTATGCCCAGGCATCCCCGCAATTCCGCGTCAGCCCCGACGACATCCGCAATCTGGAGGTCAAGGCGGGCGACGGCACGATGGTGCCGCTCGGAACCGTCGTCGATATCAGGCCGATGCAGGGCCCCTCGCTGATCAGCCTCTATAATCTCTACCCGTCCGCAACCATCGTTGGCGGACCTGCCGCCGGCTTCAGCTCCGGCCAGGCGCTCGACGTCATGGAACAGATCGCCGACCAGACCTTGCCGATCGGGACCGGCTATGAATGGACGGCGCTCTCCTATCAGGAAAAGGCGGTCGGCGGACAGATCTACTATATATTCGCGCTCGGCATGCTGCTCGTCTACTTCGTGCTTGCGGGTCAATATGAAAGCTGGATCCTGCCGCTTGCCGTGCTGCTGGCCGTTCCGCTTGCCCTGCTCGGCACGGTCGGCGCGCTGATGGCGGCGGGTGTCGCCAACAATCTCTATACCCAGATCGGTTTGATCCTGCTGATCGCGCTGGCATCGAAAAACGCCATCCTGATCGTCGAATATGCGCGTGAAAAACGCGAGGAAGGCATGGAGATCCTGGCTGCAGCGGTCGAGGCTGCCCGCCTGCGTTTCCGTCCGATCCTCATGACATCCTTCGCCTTCATTCTGGGTGTCCTGCCGCTCGTTCTGGCAACCGGCGCCGGCGCCTCCGCCCGCAAATCGATCGGCATATCGGTCTTCAGCGGCATGATCGCTTCGACCTGCCTTGCCGTGCTGTTCGTCCCGTCCTTCTACGTGGTGCTGCAGCGCCTTGAAGAATTCAGAAAGCGCCGCAGCAAGGCCCCGGCTGTCGCAGTGGCGGAGATGAACGTGCAATAGGGCCGTCCCGGCGGCATTTCCGCAATCCGGGTGAAGCGGAAATGCCCGAGCCTCCGACAGGGCCTACTCTACGATCACCTGCACGTAGACGCCGCCGCTCTTGGCGTAGTAGAGGCCGCCGCAGCGGTAATAATAGCCGCCGTAATAGGGGCCGTAGATGCAGCCGGGAGGCAGAACGGCAATCGTCGTCGCCGTTCGCCGGACGACCCGGCGCGTCGTGCGCCGGGCGACACCGGCATAGGAGAGTGGCGTCAACGGCCGGCCGATCACGGCGCCCGCCGGTGTGGCAAAGCCGATCGACACCGGCAGCGGGCCGTTCGCCTCCAAGCGAAAATCGGCAAAGGCCATCGCACCGGCAAGGCAGAGGGCGAAAAAGAGCTTGCTGCGGGTCATTGCATACCTCCTGTAACGGTCGGTGCCGGAAGCTCATCGATCGATTGCAGTTCGCTCAGGTCCACGGTCTTGGCATTGGCCGGGATCTCGATGTCGTAGGATGTGGCGGCAACCTCCGCGCCACTTTTGAAGTCGCGGATCTCGAGTGTGTATTGCGGTGCCTGGACGACGTGTTTGCTGGTGATCACATAGCGTCGCGGTATCGGCTGCGGACCCGTCTGAATCCAGATCTGCCAGTCGAGTTCCGGTGTGCGGAAAGCCAGGTAGGCGCATTCCACGCCATCCACAAAGGCGCTGGAAATGTGCTTTGCCTCGGTCACGTCGGTCATCAGGATATCGTAGACATGATCGGACAGAAGATCGGCGCCCGGCGCTTCCACGCCGGCGTCGGCGAGCCTGTCGATCAGCTCGTCGAGCGAGCCCTTGCCGGCGATCTTCGCATAGGCATCGAGGTTCTTGCCATGTACGGTCAGCGTCGAACCGTCGAAGCTGACGTCGATATCCGCAAAGCCTCCGGTTCTGGTGACGCGCAGCTTGTCGGGCCGGGTGATATTGGCCGTGCCCGAACTGACGAATTGCAGCTTCTCGAAGTCCGGCGTCACCGCCTCGAGCGAGGATTGGTAGCTGAAGGATATCGTCTTCTGCTCCACCAGAAAATCGGACATCGCCTTGAGAAGCTCTTTTGCGTCATCCGCCCATGCATGCGTCGGCAGCACAAGGCCGGCGGCAACGGCGCAAGAGCGCAGTATTCGTTTCAATCGCGATAGATGAGAAGTCGATGACATGGCAACTGCCTTTCATTTGTGTCGTCATTGAATTCAGCGCATGCGGACAGTCGGGGTCGTCTACGGCGCGGCTCTGCAGAACCATCAGGAGAATGCCTGACGGCTCAGGCATTCCCGGCAAAACCGGATAAGAATTGGAAGCGCGCTACAGGCCCGAGGTCAGAACTTTATGGCAGGCCGGCGAAACGCGCTGCAGATTGTCCCGCAGGCATGCGATCACCCGTCCGCCGCCGATCGGCACCATCCGGCAGAAAGCGCGGAAGTCAGGCCCGCAGCTTTCCCGCACGATCATCACCTCCTCGCGCGGAGAAAAGTCGGGCATGGCAGCCGGCCGGGTTGCCGGCGGCGCGGCGGCCGCCGCAGCACCCGCGCCGGCCGCGGGCGCGCCCGCCGTGCCGATGGCTGCGACGGCCTGCTGGCAAGGCGCCGACAGGCGGGCGCTATGCTGTTGCAGGCAAGAAAGCGCTGCAGCACCTCCCGGGGTCACGCCGGAACATTGCGCCATGAAGTCGGAGCGGCAGGCCGACTTGACGGCATCGCGCTGCGCCTCAGTCGGCTGGGCCGCCGCCTGAGCGCCGGCCGACGGGGCCGGCGTCGCCGTCTCCGTTGTAGCGGGCGCTGTCTGAGACGGCTCCGCGGATGTCGATTTCGGCTTGGCGGTAATCGCCGATACGGCCTTGCGGCAGGCCGGGGAGAGGGTGGCGTCGTGTTGCTGCAGGCAATTCAGCGCCTCCATGCCTCCCGGCTGCACGCCGGAGCATTGCGCCATGAAATCGGACCGGCAGGCCGATCTGACCGCGCTCTTCTGCTCTTCGGTCGGCGCCTGTGCGAAAGCCAATCCGCAGAAAAGACCAGCCGCGCAGAAGACGCCCAGCTGTGACAGGCCGAACGGAAACCAGCGCCCCTTGCGTGTTGCCGATCGAGAAGATGCATATTTTCGCATTGTCCCCTCCCTCGAAAGTTCATCGATCTACGGCATGAAAACAATTGTTCCGGCTGAATGAGACGGCAGGTCTCAAGAGGTCGAAAAACCAGAACGTGCAGACGTTAAAATTCCACGCAAGATTACTTTACCACGTTCGAATATTCGATAGTAGACCCGAATATTCGAAGAAGTGTTAGTTGCCGTTACTGTAGCAATAACCCATAAGTACTATGTTCTTCTGCGCATTAGCAACACAGCCGGAACCGTCTGCGCTTCGCGCCGGCTCGTTCTGCCTGCCGCAACCGGTGCCATTCGGGAAACAATGGCCACGCGGCGCTCTCGCCGCCACGCCCGCGCTATGTCGGGACCGAAAGCCTGCGCAGAATTTCGGTCAGCCGGAAAACCACTTCACGGCTGGCGCGGCTGAGCGGCCGCTGATGGCCGGTGACGAGCGTGACGTGCCGGGTGATGAAGGGATTGCGGATGACGCTGCTTGCAAACATCCCGTGCCGCGTCTCGTCGGCAATCGTATGCGGCGCCTTCACCATGTAGCAGCCGCAATGGGCAGCCATCGCCTTCTGGCCAATGGTGGAATCGACGTCGGCGATGATGTTCAGCGGCACTTTCATCCGCCGTGCGACGGAATCCACCATGATGCGCAAGCCGTTGGTGCGGGCCGGCAGAACGAGATCGAATTCTGAAAGCCGCGCGAAATCGATTTCCGGCGGCAGGTTCCATCCCTCCCGCGGGCCGGCAAGCACAAGCTGGGATTCCAGTAGCAGTGCGTTCCGGCTCCACGGCCCCTCGCGATATTTGCTGTAGGCGCCGATGTCGATCGTGCCTTCCGCCAGCCAGCGCTCGATCTGGTCGCTGAAGCCCTCGTAGACCTGCAGGCGGATGCCCGGAAGCTCGGCGCGCAACTCGTTGACGAGGCGGGGAATGGCCGGCTCCACGATCGATGTCGGCAGCCCGATGGAGACGATTCCGCTCGGCAAGCGGCTGAAAGCCTTGAGATCTTCGGCAGCCTGATCCGCCTCGCGCAGCAGGAAGCGTGCCTTTGTCAGCGCCTCCTCGCCAAGCTCGGATAGCGTAACGCCGCGGCCTGTCCGATAAAATAGCGGCCCGTCCCATTCCGCCTCCAGATCGCTGATCACCCGGCTGACGGTCGGCTGCGCCACCCCTGTCGTGACGGCCGCCTTGCTGAAGCTGCCGAGTTCCGCCGCGCGCACGAATATCCTGAGATCGGCAAGCTCCATCGCCCGTCCTCCCATACGGAAAATGAATATCCGATATAGGTAACATGTAGTGGACGAATGGCAAAGCAGCAGTTTAACCTTCTGTTCATGCACGGAGGAGGCCTGCGCAAAGAGCAGGTTGTGCATTCGGAAGTATTTCACGGGAGGAGAGTGGCAATGCTTGCCAGAACACGCATGTATTTGTCTGTCGGAAGCGGGTTGGCAGCGCTGTTGATATCAAGCGCTGCATGGGCGGAAACGCAGGTCGTCCGCTTTCTTCATAACGAAACCGATCCGCCGAGCATCGAATTCTTCAACAAGGCGATCAAGGAATTCGAGGCTCAGAACCCCGATATCAAGATCGAGATGGAAGCCGTCAGCACCGACGGGCGGCTGCAGAAAGTCCTGGCCTCCATCAACACCAAGACCATGCCGGAAATCTTCAAGATCCTTCCGGAAGAGCGCTTCGAATTTGCGCGCAAGGGGTATCTCGTACCGCTTGACGACATGGTCAGCGAAATCGGCCGTGACGACTACGTGCCCGGCTCCCTCGTACCGGTCGAAGGCAAGATCTTCGACATTCCCTACACGCTCGGCAATTACGGCGTGCTCTGGCAGCGCGACGACCTTCTGAAGGCGAAGGGCATTTCCACCCCCAAGACCTGGGACGACCTGCTTGCCGACGCCAAGGCGCTGACCGGCGACGGCAATTTCGGCTTCATGTTCCCCGCCGGCAAGAACCGCATGACCGGCATCTTTCTGTCGCAGATGATCTGGGGTGCCGGCGGCACCTATTTCGACAAGGATCTGAACGTCACCTTCAACAATCCTGGCACCGTCAAGGCGCTGACCTTCCTGCAGCAGATCGCCAAATTCTCGCCGCAGGGCGTCGGTTCCTATTCCTATGGTGACATGATCAACGTCTATCTTACGGGCAAGATCGGCATCGATATCTATGCGCCGCGCCTCATCGTCAATGCGGCCCTGAACACGCCCGATCTCTTCAAGAACACCAGCGCCGGTGATATTCCGTTAGGCCCGAGCGGCGTTCCGGTGAAATTCGTCAACTCCAACAGCTTCGCTCTGTCTTCCGAAGCGGTTGGCGCCAAGAATGTCGATGCGGCCCGCAAGTTCCTGAAGTTCATCGTCACCGGCGACCGGCTCAGGGATTTCTCGCTCACCGTTCACCCGCACCTCATCCCGCCGCTCAAGGACGTGCAGGAAGAGGTCATCAAGGCGGGCGCGGCCGCAAGCCTGAGCGGCCGTGAGGATATTTCCCGCATCGCCTTCGACACGTCGAACTCGCTCGATTTCGAATCCGAGGCCGGCGCCCAGTTCAAGGACGGCAAGGTCATCCGCTCCGGCGTGGTCAATCCCTACATCGGCTCGATCGTCGCCCGCGACATCCCGGCCCAGGTCGTCCAGCGTGTCGTCCTTCAGGGTGAGGACCCGGCAAAGGCTGCCGCCTGGGGCCAGGAGCGTATGCAGGCCATCGTCGACGATCTGAAGAAGAAGAAATAGCCCAGCGTAGAAAGTCCGCGTGCCGGACACGCGGACTCCTTTTTTCAGGAGAGTCATATGTCAGAGGAACAACCGGCGGCACCGGTCGTATCGCTACGCGAACGCGTCAAGTCGCCTCCAGCGCAGGCAATGGTGGATTCCTACTTCGGCCCCGCCGTTGCAGCCGGGATCCGGTTCCAGTTCGAGCCGGAAATGCGCATCCATCTCGCCCATGCCGTCATGCTTGCCGAATGCGGCATCGTCAGCCGGGAGGATATTGCCCGCATCCTGGTCGTGCTGGCCGAACTCCAGCAAAGCGGCGTCAAGGCGCTTACCATCGACTACCAGCAGGAAGACCTCTATTCCTATATCGAGCGCTATATCGTCGAAAAGCTCGGCCCCGAGACGGGCGGCCGCCTTCACACCGGCCGCAGCCGCAACGACCTGCACACCACATCCTGGCGACTGGTCCTGCGCTCTCAATTGCTCAATCTGCTCGATGTCGTCGGCAGGCTACGCCGCACCCTGCTTGATCTCGCGGAAAAACATGTCGAGACGGTCATGCCCGGCTATACCCATACCCAGCATGCTCAGCCGATCTCCTTCGGTTATTACCTGCTCGCCGCCGCCGATCTGGTGGAACGCGACTATGGCCGGCTGATCCATGCTCTTGGCTGCTGCGACCGTAGTCCGCTCGGCTCCGGCGCCCTGTCCACCACCGGCTTCCCGATCGACCGCGAGATGACGGCCCGTCTGCTTGGTTTCGCCCGGCTGGTGGAAGTCGGCTATGACGGCGTCTCCATCCGTGACGACCTGCAGGAAGCCTCGGCCGCCCTTGCGGTGCTGATGACCGGCGTCTCCCGTCTCGCCACCGATATCCAGAGCTGGAACACGATGGAATTCGGCATGCTGGAACTCGATGATGCCTATTCCAGCGTCTCCAGCATCATGCCGCAGAAGAAGAACCCGCAGGCGATGGAGCACGTCAAGGCCGTCGCCGCCATGGCGGTCGGCAACCTGAACATGGTTCTCGCCGCCTCGAAGAACACGGCCCTGGCCGACGTCAACGACGGCGTTTCCGCCGGCAATGCGCCGGCCATGGACATGCTCGAACGCGCCACGCGCGCAGTGGTCGTCTTCGAAGGCGCAATCCGCACGCTCACCGTCAAGCCGGAGATGATGCTGCATCTTGCCGAAATCGGTTTCGGCACGGCGACCGAGCTTGCCGATATCATCGTTCGCGAAGCCGGAATGTCCTTCCGCATGGCTCACAATATCGTCGGCCGTGTTGTCCGCCAGACCATCGAGGCGCATCATACCGCGATGGACATCACCTCGGCCGATCTCGACGAAGCGTCGCAGGCCCTTTTCGGCCACCCGCTCGGCATTGCCGAGGACGTCGTGAGACGGGCGCTCAATCCTTCCGAGAACCTGAAGAGCCGCATAGTCACGGGCGGTCCCGCTCCGGTGCGCATGGCCGAGATGATCGCCGGAAGGAATACGACCCTCGAAGCCGACCTGGCAGGCATTGCGGCGATCAGATCCCGCATCGCCGCGGCAGATAAAACCCTTATGGAACAGGCTCGCCGGATCATCGGCGACACCGGTTTGCAGAGCCCTTCCCCCACCGCGAGAGAAAGTCATGGCACGAGTTGAAATCAATCAAGTCAGCAAGATCTTCACAGATCACACGGCTGTTTCCGATGTCAGCCTGACCGTGAACGACGGCGAATTCCTGGTACTTCTCGGCCCCTCCGGCTGTGGCAAAAGCACGCTGCTGCGGATGATCGCCGGCCTGGAGCTGCCGACCTATGGAGACATCTTCATCGGCGACCGCAAGGCGACCCGGCTGCAGCCGAAGGACCGCAACATTGCCATGGTCTTCCAGAACTACGCCCTCTACCCGCATCTGACGGTCTATGAAAACATCGCCTTCCCGCTGCGCGTGCGCGGTGCCGACAAGAAGGCGACCGACGAGAAGGTCAGATGGGCAGCCGAGCTCGTCGGCCTCACCCGCATGCTGAAGCGCAAGCCGCGGCAAATGTCCGGAGGCGAGCGCCAGCGCACCGCCTTGGCCCGCTCGCTGGTACGCGATCCCGACGTCTTCCTGCTCGACGAGCCGCTCTCGAACCTCGACGCCAAGCTGCGCCACTCGGCGCGTGAGGAATTGCGCCAGTTCCAGGATCGCGTCGGCGTCACGTCCATCTACGTGACGCATGACCAGGTGGAGGCCATGGGCCTCGGCGACCGTATCGTCGTCATGCAGGCGGGCTCCGTGCGCCAGATCGGCACGCCGGAGGAAATCTACCTCAATCCTGCCGACACGTTCGTCGCCACCTTCATGGGCTCTCCGCCGATGAACCTCGTCGCCACCGGCGAGGTGACGCTCGGCTTCCGCCCGGAAAACTTCCTGCCGAAGGCAAGCTTTGCCGAAAACATCCCGGTCACGAACATTGCCTTCAACATCCACCGGGTGGAATATCTCGGCGGCGACCGGCTGCTTTACGGCACGGTCTCGGGCAATCTTCCCGAGACCGCCGTCATCGCCCGCATCCCGTCCAGCGTTCACTACAGCCCGATCCTCAACACCGAAGTGCCTTTCGCCGTCGCCAACAGCGAGCTGCGCCGCTTCGATACGGCAAGCGGCAAGGCGATCGTGGCCGAGCCGATGGGAACGAGGAGGACGGCCAATGGCTGAGCGCAACACAGCTCTCGCCGGCGACCGGCTGCTGGCCTATGCAACGCTCGCTCCGAGCGCCTTCCTTCTCCTGCTGCTCGCCGGGGTGCCGACCATCACCGTGTTCGTGACGGCGACGCAGGATGTCGGCATGGGCGATACCAGCGGCCCTTTCATCGGCCTGGAAAACTTCGTCTGGGTCTTTGCCGAACCCGCCTTCTACACGGCGCTCTGGAACACGTTTGTCTGGGTGTTCGGCAGCGTGGCGCTGGAAATGCTGCTCGGCCTTGGCCTGGCGCTGCTGCTCAACAAGAGCTTCAGGTTCCGCGGTGCCGCCCGCGCCGTCATTCTCGCGCCCTATCTGGTGCCGACGGTCGTGGCGGTTCTGACCTGGCGCTACATGCTGCATGACATCGTCGGCATCATCAATGCCGGCCTGATCGATATCGGCCTCATCAGCCAGCCGCTGCTCTGGCTGAACAGCCAGGGGCTGGCAATGGTCTCCGTCATCATGGTCGGCGTCTGGAAGTTCTTCCCCTTTGCCGTCATTGCCCTTCTCGGCATCCTGCAATCCATCCCGCAGGAACAATACGAGGCAGCCAAGATCGATGGCGCCTCGGATTTCCAGCAGTTCTGGCGCATCACCCTGCCCTATGTCATGCCGGTCTTCCTGCTGACCGCGTTGTTGCGCACCATCTGGTCCTTCAACAAGTTCGAGATCATCTACCTGATGACCGGCGGCGGTCCGCTGGATGCCACTACGACCCTGCCCATCCTCGTCTATCTCAAGGCTTTTTCGGATTTCGAATTCGGCCGCGCAGCAGCAATCGCGATCGTCACGCTCGCCATCCTCTGCGTCCTGCTTGCCGTCTATTTCGTCTTCATCAAGAGAGCGGAGGCACGCCAATGACCGCCATCGCGCCGACTGTCCCTTCGTCCCTGCCGCGCAACCGCGAGATCGCCGACGTTCACTATCTGGCGTCGAAGATCATGCTCTACCTGCTGGTCTTTGCCGCCGTCAGCGTGGTCGGCTTCCCGCTTTTCTGGATGCTGATCTGCTCCTTCAAGCCGGGCAGCGAACTCTACGCGACCCCGCCGACCTTCCTGCCGAACCAATGGACGCTGCAGAATTATCGGGACCTCTTCATCCAGACGAATTTCCTGACCTATTTCGCCAACAGCCTCATCGTCGCCTTCGGCTCAACCTTCCTGTCGCTCATCGTCGGCGGATTGGGCGCCTATAGCCTCAGCCGTTTCCGCTTCTTCGGCATTGCGGCTTTTTCGAACGCGACGCTCGTCTGCTACATGCTGCCCGAAGTGCTGATCGTGCTGCCGCTTTACATCTACGTGGTCAAGCTTGGCATGGCCGATACGCTGATCTCGCTGATCATCGCCAACACGGCCTTCACCCTGCCGCTCGCTCTGTGGTTCATGCGCTCCTACTTCAACGCTATTCCCGTGAGCCTGGAAGAAAGCGCCATGATCGACGGCTGCACGCGGCTTGGCGCCATGATGCGCGTGACAGTGCCGCTTGCCCTGCCGGGCATCGTCTCGGTCGGCGTCTTCAGCTTCAACCACGCCTGGAACGAGTTTCTCTTCGCGCTGGTCTTCGTTTCCTCGGAAACGAACAAGACCCTGCCGTTGGGGCTCGCCACCTGGATCGGTCAGGACAACATCTATTCCTGGGGCATGCTGCTCGCGGGCGCGGTGCTGGTCACCATACCGGTCATCCTTTTCTACCTTCTCGTCCAGCGCAAACTGGTGGTCGGCCTCTCGGAAGGCGGCACCAAGGGCGAATAACCTCTTCAGACACCCGGAGGACATTATGAAGATCAAGAACGTGACGGTCATCGCCGTCGAGATCCCGCTCGCCCGCAATTTCGGCGGCAGCAAATACAACGTCACCAAACGTTGCACCATCATCACCCGCATGGAGACCGATAGCGGCCTCATCAGCGAGATCTACAACGGCGACAATCGCGACCATATGCGCGACGTCGTCGAAATCATCGAGAAGGAACTCGTGCCCATGCTGATCGGCGAGGAGATCTTCGCCGTCGAACGTCTGTGGAAGAAGATGTTCAAGGCTGCCGAATGGAACCGCGACCGCAAACTGGTTATGGAAGCGATCGCCTGTATGGACAGCGCCATCTGGGATCTGATCGGCAAGGCGACCGGCGTCAATGTCTGCCGGCTGCTTGGCGGCTATCGCCAGGAAATCCCGATCATCTGCATCGGCGGCTATTACGAGGAAGGCAAGACGCTTTCCGATCTCGGCAAGGAGATGGAGCGCCTGCGCGAGGCCGGTCTTGCCGGCTGCAAGGTCAAGGTCGGCGGCCTCTCCGCCGAGGAGGACGCAAAGCGTGTTGAAGCCGCGCGAAAAGGTGCAGGCGACGATTTCTGGATTGCCGTCGACGCCAACAGAGGCTGGCCGGTCGACGAGGCCGTCAAGTTCGCCCGCCTCATCGAGAAATACAATATCGCCTGGTTCGAGGAGCCCTGCCACTGGTATGACGATGCCCGCATGATGGCGCAGGTTCGCCGCGCCACCTCCATTCCGGTCGATGCCGGCCAGAGCGAAGTGAGCGCGGCCGGCGTCCGCCGGCTGATCGCCGCCGATGCTGTCGATATCGTCAATTTCGACGCCTCCGAGGCCGGCGGCATCACCGAATGGCGCCGCGCCGCAGCCATGTGTGCGCTTTACGACCTTCGGGTCGGCCACCACGAGGAATCGCAGATCGCCATGCACATGATCGCCGCGATCCCGAACGGCGTCTGCGTCGAATGCTTCGAACCGGCGCGCGATCCGATCTGGGCCGGCCTCATTGCCAACCGGCCAAACCCGAAGAACGGCATCATCCAGGTTCCTCAAGGCCCCGGTTTCGGCGTTGAACTGAACTGGGACATGGTCTCCCGCTACCGGGTCAACTGAACGGATGGATGCGACCTGGACAACGCGCCGGATGGAGGTCTCCGCGCGCAGGACGCAGGTGCGGCTGGCGAAGCGAATACGCCTCGCCGCCGCATTCCTACTCATGATCGTTTCGGGATTGGTCTGGAATTCCTTCGGCCTTTTTCTCGTGGCACTGGAGGCCGAATTCCACTGGTCGCGAGGCGCAATCTCGGGAGCTTACGGCGTCTTCGCCCTGGTTAACGCCGTTACCGCTCCCTTCTTCGGCCGCCTGCTCGGCCGGCACGACAGCCGCATCCTCCTGGCGGGTGCGGCCCTTCTTCTCGGTATCGCCTACGCGCTGACTGCGACCGTCGGCAGCCTTGCGCAGTTCTGGCTGATCTTCGGCGTGCTTGCCGGGCTCGGCACGCATTGCACCAGCTCCTACGCCATCTTCGCCGTGTTGGCCGGCCGTTTCAGGCAACGCCCCGCAACCGCAATGTCTTTCGCCGATGCCGGCTCGGGCCTCGCCGCCTTCCTCGGCATACCCGTCATCCACTGGATCATCCAGGCCTTCGGCTGGCGCGGCGCCTATCTTGCTCTCGGTGTCGTCATCGTCCTTGTCAGCGTGCCGCTGCACCTGTTCGTCCTCGACCGCGTAAAGGCCGCCCCGAAGCCGCAGGCCGGCCGTTCGGGTTTGCCGGCCCTGCCCTTCTATGTTCTCGCTGCTCTGATCATCAGCTATTTCTGCGGCTCGGCCGTCTACCATGGCCTGCTGACACAGCAGATTGCCCTTTTCGACGAACGCGATATCGGCGAGGAATCCGCCGTGTGGCTGGCCGCCGTCGCCGGCCTCGTCGTCTTCCTCTGGCGCCTGCTCTCCGGCTGGTTCTGCGACCTCTGGGGTCCGAACCGGGTGATGCTGTTGGCAGCCATAGCCGCCGCCGTCACTTTCGCCACTCTCATCCTCGTCGTCGCGGCCGACAGCAACACCATGCTCCTGATCTACCCGCTGATGCTCGGGATCGGCTTCGGCGGGCAACAGGTGCTTCTTGCCAATGGCGCGCGATTGATCGTGAGCCTGTCCTCGCTCGCCGGCCTGCTCGGCCTCTGCCGATTTGCCTCCGGCGCCGGCATGGCGGCAGGCCCTGTCCTGGCTGGCTACCTGCACGACGTGACGGGAGGCTATGGCCTTGCGATCCTTGTACTGGGGAGCATGGCACTGCTTCACTTTGCGAGCTTTGCGATTGTGACGGCCGGCGGTCGCTGACGGCTTGGTGATTGCGTGGGAACGGGTGTGTGGTTCGCGGCCAAGAGGAACCCGGGAACTGAAGGCGGGTTGATTTCTGGCAGAACTGGTTTGTGGCGCGGGATGTGGGTTCCTGGCACGCCCAAAGGCGCTGTGGCGGGGTTTTGAGTGGGTTAGGGGGAGATTGGTTGCGGGGGCCTGAGTGCACAGAGAGTTGTAAATTCGCCGCTATTGAAAGGTATGAACCTTCGAGACAGCAAAGTTATTCTTTCGGTGATGTGTTTAGCGATTTCTCAATATGTGGTCCGGGTTGTTGAAGTCCCCTGACCAAAGAGAGGCGACCGAGCAGTTACAAGGAGCGGCGCGGCCCGCACCTCATCGATTACAGCATTCTTCGCCGCCATCAGGCGCGTGGTTCCCGCAAAACTTGTTCGCCGAAGGTTGTTCAAGGCACCCTCCAGTCGGTTGGATCATCGCCAAGCATGTCCCCATCAAGTGCAGGTGCATTGATTGCGCTCAATGCGGAAGGCGAACAAGCTGGTATGTTCGATTGGCTGAACCCGCCCCATGCGCATCCGCAATGTCTTGCGACGATCATCTATTCATTTTGTCAGGGATGGCGCTGAATTGTGGGGCCCGTGTTCGTCAGACTTCTTCTCGTGACCGCCCTGATAGCAGCCACGGTCGCAACGCAGGCCGCCGCCATGGCGGGTGGGCTTCGGATCTTCGGTCGATTGGACCCGCAATTCCTCAATCGCCATCCCACGGCAGTCACCGTCGTCTGGGTCTGCTATCTTCTTGTCCCCATAGTGATCGACGTCTGCCTCTGGGCCGCGTTCTACTACCTGTCCGGCGCGCTGCCGACCTTCGATGATGCGACCTATTTCTCGATCGTCACGTTTACAACGGTCGGCTATGGAGACATCGTACTGGGAAAGGACTGGCGTCACGTGGCGGCGTCTGAAGCGATCAACGGCTGGATCATATTTGGATGGGCCACGGCACTGATAATGGCCATGATCCAGCGGCTATACTTCCGTCCGGACCTAGCGCTAGATACCATCTGCCGGCACCAATCCGAAAACAGCTCCAGGCCACTGAGTATATCGCCTTCGAGGGTCGATCATCGCCGGATTGCGCAGTCAGTTCTTCGACGCTTCGCTGTTCTGCACCGGCAGGCCGGCAGCTTCCAGTCCGGCAAAAAAACGCTCCTGGTCCTCGGTTCGCGCCAGCCGCCTGACAACCTCTCGCCTGACATTTGGGATGAGCGCCGGAGACCGGGCCTCGATCCAGTCGAGTTGCTCCTTTGCGTCAGCCGTTTTCCCAAGGCTGCCGAGGATGGAAACCAGGACCAGGCGATGCATCGGATTGTAGTTCAAGTCCGACATGCGAGACCATAGTTCCGCTGCCTGGTTATCGCCGCGCATGAAGGCGCAGAGCGCCATTCCCACCTCGTAATATCCGCGCGGCCCGGCATTCTTGCCGACCGCTTCCGAAATCAGCTCGCAGCCCCTGTCCCAATGTCCGGACATCGACAAACGCAGGCCATATTCGCCGGCGACTTCAGTGTCATTCGGATTGCTCTCATAGGCGGCCTCGCCAGCCCTCAGCGCACCGATCGGATCATCGCCGAAGAAATCGGCGAGCATGAGTGCCTGCTGCGCCCGGGCATTCTTAGGATCAAGCCGTACGGCGCGTTCTGCAAGATCCTTGGCGATGCCCAGCGTCCCGGCCGTCGGTTTCGTGTTGAGCTGATAGGGAAAGCGGAATTCGTCCAGATAGGTCAGCGACAGGAAGGCCGCGACGCTGGAATCGGCGGGTCGGTTGTCCAATGCCCCCTGCAGGCAGGATTTTGCCACTTCATGCGCCTCGACGGTCATTTCGCTGCGGTAGCTGTAGTAGGACAGGATGCAGGCGAAGGCATCGTTACTTCCGGCAATAGTGACGGTATCGGTCTGGAACATGACGCCGAACGGACGCGCGACTGCGGTCGCGATCTCGTCGGCGAGGCTTGTCTGCGTTTTCAGGATGCCCTGCACTTTCATGTCGGCATCGTAGTTGTTCGCCCAGATGACGGCGCCATCCGCCCGCCGCACGAGCCTTGCGGTCGAGCGGAGCGTGCTGTTTTCCAGACGTACACTTCCCTGGAGGGCATAGACCGAATCGGACGAAGCCTGACCATCTGTGTTGCGCGGCAGGGCCGCAACAACGACGATATCGTTGAAGGGGACGAGTTTTTCGATGATCTCGTCGGTAATGCCTTGGGAGATGTCGGATGCGATTGTACCGTCCGAGGCGCTTTCGAAGCGCTCGACGACGATGGTCGGACGATTGCCGGCTGCCGACGACATGTCATGTCCGGCATTGAACGACCGCGCATATTGGAACACTGCCGCCGCGGAGAAGGCGATGACAATCGCACTTCCTGTATAGAACCAGTATCGGGATTTCCGGTGAACGGGCGCTTCCGGCGGATTGGCTTGGTGCTCACCATACGCGGAGACTGGCGATGACTGCCCCGCCTGCAGCACCTCGGCAGGCTCAATGTCTTGCCGCACATCGAAGACTGGAACGTAGCCGCCTCTGGGCACTGTAATGACGATCCGATCCGCAGTGCCAGCGGTGAGGTAATAATGCTCCAGTTCTCTTCTGAGCCGCCCCGCCTCGATACGGACGCAGGGGTCCTGCTGGGCATCGAAATTCTCATTTCTTCCGAAGACCGCCCGCGCAATCGTGAAGGCCTTCAGATAATCGCGACGGCCTGACAGCGTTTCGGTCACGACAAATTCGAGAAATCGTCGCGCGCGCTCGGGAAGCCGAAATTCCGGGCTGGACAGGATGGCCTCAAGCTGCCGCTGCACCTCTTCCTGCGAAGGTATGCCGCCTGCTGCTCTCTCAACGCCTGCATGTGTCATCGGCTCCCCCAAAGATCCCGATTGCAAACAGTCTGCAGCACCCCAATAAATTATAGACCCCGGGGGTTACCACGGCAACGCCGTTCAACCTGAATGGTCTAATTTAGATAACCTCCATACAATGATCGCCTTGTCGCTGCGTCAATTCCCCAACTCGATGTAGGATACCGTATCCTACCTTGGCGGACGCGTATTTTACTGCCTTCGTTTCCTTTCACGCTCTATCATCGCTCTCGCATCCGGAGGAGGCGGCGATGACATCACCCGAGACGTCCACATCCCAATCCATGAGAAGCGCAGAGGATCTGCGAAAACGTGCTCTGGAGCTCCAACTTCTGGAGATGGAGCGCAACGAGAAGATCAAGGCGCGCGAAGCAAAGAAACATGCCGAATTCGTCGAGGATTTTTTCCGCAAACACATCGGCGAGAACGAACGCGCCGTCATCAAGCGGCTGGTGATGAAGGCAGCGGCAGACGGCAAATACGAGGCGCTGATCTACAGTTTTCCATCGACATTCTGCTCGGACAGCGGCAGGGCCATCAACAACAACCTGCCCGGCTGGCAAAAGACCCTGCAGGGAAAGGCAAAGGAACTTCTCGAACTGTTCGATGAGATCGCCAAGCCGCAGGGCTATGGACTCAAGGCGATGATCATCAACTTCCCGGACGGCATGCCCGGAGATGTGGGTTTCTTCCTCACCTGGGAGCCGCCGGTCGAATGACCGGCCACCGCGTGCAAAACGCCGGCGGCCCGGGATGCCGCCGGCTGAAGGATTGGGGCAACCGCTATTCGCTGACGACGGTCCAATTGGCGCTTGGGTTGAACTCCCTGATCGCCGCTGCGCGCTCTTCCGTTTGCGGCCCCAGGTCGCGCTGGTAGATGACGCTGGTGCCGTTGACCAAGAATGTCTGAACGCCGGTGACCCGGTATTGGACCGGCCAGGCAATCAACGCAAAACCGCCGGTCATGTAGCCATTGACGATATAGCTCTGCTTGCCGCCAAGCACATTGTCTCCCTGGGATGTCAGAATGCGGTATCGATAGCCGAAATAGCCCTCTCCGCGTTTGGCTGCCCCGAAGGCAGCTGTCTCGACCAGAGCACTTGCCGGGCTTTCCTCAGGGTAGACGTTCGGCTCCCAGTATAGTCCGTCGAGTTTGCCCGGACTGCTGATCAGTTTCTTTGCAAACTCATAGATGCCATCGCCGTCACGGTCTTCGGACGCATACTGATACTGGGCCGCAACATATTCGTGCATCGTATCGATCGTGGCCAGTTCGTTTTCGCCAATGCGGCGATTGACGATCTCGTCAAGGCCCCGTCGCGTGTCGAAGGACCATTTGCCGTCCTTGCCCTCGGTCAGAGGAAACGGCAGCGGCCAGAGCCGATCGCCGAGCGCAACCATCTTCATGCCGTCGAAATCCCGCAGGACCGCCTGCCGTTCTGCGCCTTCGCGGATCAGTCCGTAGGCGATCGTCGCCTCGTTGCTCGCGCTCAGCTTGTCCGGCTTCAGGCCGAGCAGTGCGGCGAGATCCTCCATTCGGTTGGAGGCCAGCACCGATTTCAGCCTGTTGAGCGCAAGCTGCGGGCTGTCGAATTTCGGCGAGGGTGTTGCCGCCCTGTATTCGGCGAGATCCGTCGCAGACTGCGACCGCGCCGGTGTTGCCGGCATCGTGCAGACGACTGCCGCAAGCATGAGCGGAATGACGGTCGATTGGTGTTTCATGATGGCGCTCCCTGAGCTGAAAAGAAATCCTACCGGCGTCTGCCACCGCCGCCGCCACGACGCTGCGGAGGACGCGACCTCTGTTGAGGCGGGCGGGCTGACTGGCGATGGGCGCCCATGCTTTGGGCTCCCCGTTTCGAAGCGACGGCCTCGCGGCGGCCGGACTGGACATTGCCGAGCGCGCTCGGCTGGCGCCCGCGATTGTCGGGTCTGGCGGCCATCTGCGGTTTGCTCGGCTTCTTGACAGATCGCTGCGCAGGTTTGGACGAGCGATTGGCCGCCTTCTGAGGACGTTGTTCGGGGCGGGATGCTGCGGGCCGATTCTTTGCAGCCGGTCGGTTTCCTGCTTCTGGCCGCTTCGCCTGCGGCCGATCCTTCAGGCCCTGCGCCGTGCTTTTGCGGATATCGTCCGCGCGTGCCGAATTGGCGCGATTGGCAGGCCGCTGGCTCGCCTGGATATCGTTGGCTCGATTGCGGAGCTGGTTGCGATTATCGCCCTGCAGACCGGACTTGATCGCCGACCGGTCCATTTTCGCAAGTTGATTCTTGTCGATGCTCAGCTTGCTGCGATCGACCTTGCTCCAGTCGACATCGTTCCATTTCAGTTTTCCGTTGAAATTCCGGTCATTGAGGCAATTGTTGCAGTCGATATCGATGTCGCCATCCCAACGACCGTCCCATACGCCCCAATCGTCCCAATTGACGATGGCGGCCCAGGCCAGTCCCGTCACTGCGCCGGCAAAGAACGCCGCGCCCGGATAATAGTAGCTGTCGTAATAATCGGGATAATAGGAAATCGGCGCTGACGCGTAGCCTGGCTCATAGAGCATTTCAGGCGGATATTGCGGGATGTATATCTTCTCCGGATCGGTCGGACGGATGATGATATTGTCGTTCTCCGTGACCACCGTCACCTTGTCGTCCGTCTTGATGATCTCCTTTTCCACGGCTTCGTCGCGAAGTTGCTGAATGGCAATCAGCACATCCTTCTGCTGATTGGTGAGCGCATCGGCAAGCGACTGGGTCCAATCGAGATCCTCGCTCATCATCTTGACGATATCAGGATAGTTGAGCAGGGAAACGACGCTGCCGTCCCAATCGCTCTTGGGTTTCAAATCGGATTTTTTCTTTTTCGCCTCGAGAAAACGCTGCGCCTCGACGACCTGCAGCGGGAAGAGCGAGGCGGCCGAAATCGCAGCAACCAGTTCGTCCGGATAGAGCGCAATGCGCGCCACCAGAACTTCAAGCTCATCGTCGGAAAGCAGCGCCGCCACCGGCTGCTCGCCACTCGTCTGAGAGGATGCCGGTGCGGCGACCGGAACGGAAGTCTGCGCCCGCGCCGGGAGATCCGGCTGTAACGCGACCATCGCCAGCGCCGACAATCCAGCGAGCAGTTTGCGAGACATTGCCTTCATGACGCCTGAACCTCCCCTTTATCGATGAAAGACGGCTGCACTCACGGGAATTTCGGACCGGTCTGCGGTGACCGCCTGAGCACCACGATTTTCGATTGGGTGATCGCCTCCCCCATCTCTTTCAACAGGGCATCGACGAGACCTGCATATTCCAGCTGTCGCGCGTCCCGAACGCCCTCCGGCAACCGTTCGACATGGGCCAGAGCCTGCGCGGCGGCGGTGAGATCCTCGCACATGCTGTGAAACGGCTCGTCCATGTAGAAAAGCCGCTGTACCAGACGCTTCT
Source organism: Rhizobium sp. GCM10022189 (assembly GCF_042656325.1). NCBI lineage: Bacteria > Pseudomonadati > Pseudomonadota > Alphaproteobacteria > Hyphomicrobiales > Rhizobiaceae > Rhizobium > Rhizobium sp. GCM10022189. The sequence continues at coordinate 37,343 of NZ_JBHSOR010000004.1, read as the reverse complement.
GGTCGGGAAAGTAACTCTCTGCCGTCTCGAGGGCGGACAAATATGTCGAACCGTGTTCTCCCGACATGGCCGCCTCCGCCTTGAAACTGCGTCCAGCAGATAAGAAAACTATATAACAGGCGGATCGTCGGCAGACGTAAAATACGCGATCTTACGTTAGCCGGCTTTTGAAATTCCGGGCAGATCGCGCTCGCCGCGGCGGCAACGGGGCGCACCCCATCGATCCCCGCTTTCTGCCGTTCCCGCAAAGACGGCCCGTTCGAACGCGCCTTCTTCCAGCGCTCGATAGAGGTTACGCGATGCTACGGGCTTCGGTGCCGAAACGTGCCTAATATCCACGTCGATTGCGATCAAACGGCTCGGCGACACCGGCCGGAAGGGAGCGGCCGTGTTTCTTGATTATTTTGCGTTGGGCGTGCTCGTATTCGTGGTCATTATCCTGTTTTACGCGGTGATCGCGATCCACGACATTCCTCATCTCATGGCAAAGGCGCGAAATCATCCGCACCAGGACGCGATACATGTTGCCGGATGGGTCAGCCTCTTCACCCTCCATGCAATCTGGCCGTTCCTCTTCATCTGGGCGACGCTCTACCGCGAGGATCGCGGCTGGGGCGTGCGCCAGGATGGAAAACTGGCGCCGGAGGCGGAAGCCAATGCGGAAATAGCGCGTCTTCATGCGCGCATCAGCGAACTCGAAACCGAAGTGCAGGAGAAGGAGAACGCCTGATGGATCTGCTCCTCATCCTGACCTATGCGGCAATCTGCTGGACGATCTTCAAGATATTCCGGATCCCGGTCAATCAATGGACGCTCGCAACCGCCGTGCTTGGCGGGATATTCCTCATCTCCGCCCTCCTGCTTCTGATGAGCTACAATCATCCCTATTCGAGCGACGGGCGGATCTACTTCACCTCGGCTCCCGTCATCCCCGTCGTCGGCGGCCAGGTCGTCGAGGTTCCGGTCACGGCAAACGCACCGTTGAAGAAGGGCGACATCCTCTTTCGCATCGATCCTCGCCCCTACCAGTTTGCAGTTGACCAGAAGAAGGCGGCACTTGCCGAAGCAGAGCAATCTGTCCTGCAAATGAAAGCCGCGCTCGACGCCGCCAATTCGGCAGTAACGGGTGCGGAAGCCTCGCGCGACAGATCGCTGCAGGCATTCCAGAAATTCCAGCAGACGAACGAGAATGCGAAATCGAGCGGCAAGGGTGCCGTCTTTTCGGAACTCGAAGTGGAAAACCGCCGCGGCATCTACCTGACCTCGGAAGCCACCGTGGAGACGGCACGCGCGCAGGCGGCACAGGCAAGGCTTGCCTATGAATCCGAGATCAACGGCACGAACCCGACTGTCGCCAGACTGCAGGCGGAACTCAACAATGCCGAATACGAACTCGACCAGACGGTCGTGCGCGCGCCGACGGACGGCTATGTCACACAGGTCTTCCTGCGTCCCGGCATGATGGCCAATCCTCTCCCGCTTCGGCCGGTCATGGTCTTCATCGACAGCCAGGATCGCATGCTGGCCGCAGCCTTCATCCAGAATTCGCTGCAGCGTGTTCATGTCGGCGATGATGCCGAGGTTTCCTTCAAGGCGGTTCCCGGAAAGATATTCAAGGCGCGGGTCCAGGAGGTCATCGACGTGATGGCTCAGGGCCAGTTGCAGCCGGGTGGAGCGCTGATCGATCCGCAGGCGCCCGAACGCCTGGCATCAGGGCAAACGCTCGCACGGATCGAGATCCTGGAAAATACCGACCAATATCAGTTGCCCGGCGGCGTTGTCGCGGAAGTGGCTGTTTATACGCATCACTGGCACCACGTCGCCATTCTCCGCAAGGTGCTGCTGCGGATGAGCGCCTGGATGAACTACGTATTCCTCGAACATTGAAGCAATGGTCGGCGTCGAAGCGACGACGCACTTGGAGAGGCAAGAGGAACCGTCACAAGGAGCCGAAAGTGATAGGCATTCTTCCGATGTTTCGGGGCTTGACCGGCTTCAGCAAGGCCTGGTTCCGCAGCGATATCCCGGCCGGGCTGTCGATTGCCGCCGTCGGCCTGCCAAGCGCCATAGCCTATCCCGCCATTGCCGGCCTTCCGCCGGAGACCGGCATCTATGCCAGTATCGTTGCGCCGATCGCCTATGCGATTTTCGGTCCTTCGCGGCTGCTGATCGTCGGGCCTGATGCCGCGACGATGACCGTGCTTGCCGCCGCGATGGGAACCATCATTGCCTCGGAGCCTGCGGGAACCGATATCGACCGGGTCGCGATCGCCTCGGCGCTGGCGCTTGGGGTCGGCATCTGCTGCATCGCTGCCAAATTGCTGCGGCTCGGCGTACTCGCGAGCTTTCTCTCGCGTCCCATCCTGGTTGGGTTCTTCGCCGGGGTGTCGCTTTCGATCCTTGTGGGACAGATCGGGCGCTTCACGGGTGTGAAGATCGAAGCCGACGGATTGGTTGCCCCACTGGTCGAATTGCTTGCCAAGAGCAGCCTGATCCACTGGCCTTCCCTCCTCCTCGGCTTCGCCATGTTTGCGCTGCTCTGGATGGTCAGGGCCCTCCATCTGAAGGTTCCAGGGCCGGTTCTGGTGGTCGTTCTCTCGGTCATTCTGTCGGCGGTCTTCGACTTTCGCGGCCGGGGCATCGCTGTCGTCGGCGACCTGCCGAGCGGAATGCCGCATTTCTCGCTGCCGGCGTTCTATCAGATGCCTCTCGACAAGATCATGCTCGGCTCGGCCACGATCTTTCTCGTCAGCTTCGGGGCCGGCATCGTGGCGGCGCGAAGCTTCGGATCGCGAACCGGCGAAGAGGTCGATGCCAACCAGGAACTGATCGGGCTCGGGGCGGCCAATATCGCGCCCGGGCTTTTCGGCTCTTTCCCGATCAGCGTATCGGATTCCCGTACCGCCATAAATTTGTCCGCCGGCGGCGTTTCCCAGCTCGCCGGGCTGATTTCGGCCGCGACCCTGATCGCGGCGCTGGTTTTCCTGCACGGCGCGTTGCGGATCCTTCCGATCCCGGCACTCGCGGCAATCCTCGTGACGGCGGCGATAAGCCTTATCGACGTCAACGAACTCAGGAAGATCTGGCGCATCAGCCGCATGGAATTCGTCTTCGCGCTGATCGCCATGTGGGGAGCGATCAGCTTCGGCGTCCTGAACGGCGTGATCGTCGCCGTCGTCGCCACCTTCGTCTATCTCCTGCGCCAGACCATGTTTCCGCGCGACGGCCTGCTCGGCCGAATCGAAGGACGCCACGGCTTCTTCGATCTTCAGCGCTACCCGGAAGCGCGTCCCGTCCCCGGCGCGGCCGTCTTCGCGGTCCAGGGCAGCATCCTGTTCTACAATGCCGATTACGTGCGCATCCGGCTGAGTTCGGTCGCGAAAGCACTGCCGGCCGACACCAGATATCTGGGGCTCGATGCGAGTGCCATCACGCAGATCGACAGCACCGGCGCGACTGCGCTCGAAGCCGTCGCCGACATTTTCGCACAGCGCAACATCGTCTTCGCCTTTGCCGATCTCAGTGATGAAAGCCGCGCAATTCTCGAACGCGCCGGCGTCATCAAGACGGTCGGCGCCGACAATATTTTCAACGGCAGGGAGGAAGCCCTGCGGGCGCTGGTCGGCGATATCGATCGGGTCGGCAATGCCGCACCGGCTGGCAACGCACCTTGATGACAGGAGGAGGGAGAGTCATGGACGAGAATTATGAACACAAGCAGGCCGAGGCGGAAGCAACCCGAAACGGCAAGGATAAAAAGAAGAAGAAGTCATGGGATTACGAGAAGGAGATCGGACGCCTGCAGATCGAACTCGCTCATCTGCAAGCCTGGGTGAAGAAAGCCGGCGCAAGGGTCGTCATCGTTTTCGAAGGCCGCGATGCCGCCGGCAAGGGAGGTATGATCAAGCGGATAACGGAACGGGTCAGCCCGCGCGTCTTCCGCGTCGTGGCACTGCCTGCGCCAACCGAGCGTGAAAAATCGCAGATCTACATGCAGCGCTATATCGCCCATCTGCCGGCTGCCGGCGAAGTCGTCATCTTTGATCGAAGCTGGTACAACCGTGCCGGCGTCGATCGCGTGATGGGGTTCTGCAGTGACAAGAAAGCGCAGCGTTTTCTGGAACTTGCGCCCCGCTTCGAGGCAGCCATCGTCGAAAGCGGCGTCATCCTGCTCAAATATTTCCTGACGGTCAGCGAGCAGGAACAGGAGCGCCGGTTCAGGCGGCGGATCGACGACCCGCTGCGGCAGTGGAAACTGAGCCCGATGGATGTGGAATCCTATCAGCGCTGGTGGGACTATACGCGCGCCTATGACGAGATGCTGCGGATGACCGACACCAATCATGCGCCATGGTGGATCGTGCCTTCGGACGACAAGAAACGAGCACGGATCAACTGCATCTCGCATATCCTGCAATCCATTCCCTACGAACGGCTGAAATTCGACGAGCCCAATCTCGGGAAACGCCAGAAACGGCCGGCCGACTTCATGGAAGATCGCAGCGTCCGTCACGTCGTGCCCGAGACGACGCCCTGAGCGGACGGGCCCGCAACATCGTGGACAGTGCGATGGAACAGACAGCCGACATGGCAGCACGCAAACCCGACGCGTCCCAGATCTCGATTGAGGCAAAAGTCAGCGATCTGGTCCGCCTGGGGATCATCGGGCTGTTCACCTACTGGACCGTGGTTCTCATCGCACCCTTCGCGTTGATCGTCATCTGGTCAGCCATCCTCGCCGTGGCCCTGTTTCCGATATTCGACACGCTATCGCGGCTGATCGGAAACAGGCCGGTGATCGCTGCGACCATTATCGTCATCGGTTGCCTCGCCCTGATCATCGCGCCGCTTGCCCTTGTTGCCGTCAATTTTGCCGATGCCGTGCAGGGGCTGATCGGCAAGTTGTGGTCGGGGAGCTTTACGTTGCCGCGCGCACCGGAGGCCATCAAGGAATGGCCTGTTGTCGGCGAACGCATCCATGACGCCTGGAACCGGATTGCAGGCGACCTTGCCTCTGCGATCATCCAGTTTCAGGCGCCGTTGCGTGAGGTCATGGGCGCCGTTGTCGCCAAGCTCGCCTCGATCGGTGGCGGCGTGTTGAGCTTTGTCGTCTCGATCATGCTCTGCGGCCTGTTTCTCACCCAGGGGACACGCCTGGCCGCAACCGTACAGGTTCTGGCAAGCCGGGTCGCCGGCGAAAAAGGCGTCGGCTTTGCCCGGCTGGCAGGAACCACGGTGCGGAACGTCTCGCGGGGCGTCATCGGCGTCGCCTTCCTGCAGACCCTGCTCTGCGGATTGTGCTTCGTCGTCTTCGACATTCCGGCACGCGGTGCGTTGACCTTCGCGGTCTTCATGCTTTGCGTCATACAGCTGGGGCCGGGCCTGGTGCTCCTGCCGGTCATCGTCTGGGCCTGGTTCTCCTGGCCGTCCGGCACGGCCCTTGTCTTCACCATCTGCGTCGTGCCGATCATGGTCGTCGACAATATCCTGAAGCCGATCCTGATGGCGCGCGGCCTCTCCACCCCGATGCTCGTCATCCTGATCGGCGTCATCGGCGGCACGCTGTCTCACGGGCTCATCGGCCTCTTCCTCGGGCCGGTGGTGCTCAGCGTCTTCTACGAACTGCTGACAGCCTGGGCATGGCCGCCGGCAACCCCAGGCGGACCCGCGCCGGAAGAGGCGGTATAGGCATCAACCGGTTTACCGGTCGGTGCAATAGAAGGTGACTTCCTGCTCTATTTCCCGACAGAGCTGTTCATATTCGGCAATCAGCTTGTCTTCCCAGGGGCTTTGGGCCCTGAACCTGTCCAGCGCATCGCCGGCCAGATCATAGGCTTCGAACATCTCGCCCAGTGTTTCATTGGTGACATTGGCGAGAAGATGACGGATATCGGGAAGCCGCAACATCAACTTTCTGCGGCCGCGTTCACGGCTCATGGATCAGCTCCGCATTCAAAAGCACGTCTGCAATTGATACGAATTGAGATGAGGATCGGATTGTTCCCGCACCGACGATTATTGTGTGCCGATTTGGGAACGACATCTGCCGGAGGCGCCGGTGTGCTGTCAGTCTATTCGGGCAGCGCAGTCTGCTGGAAGAACGTCACCGTCGCCTCGTCCGGCTGTCCGAACCAGGTCGTGAAGAAGGCGCGAAAATCAGGCGAAGCATAGGCCTGGCTCAGCGCGCGATCGACGGCGAGACGAAAGTCCTCGTCTCCGCGGGCCAGCTCGAGCCCCAGTGGTTCATAGGTGAAATAGCGGGGCAGGACGATGAGGTTTCCGGAATTGTCGCTGCGTGCGGCCGCATCCATCAGCAGTGGCATGTCGCCGAAAAGCACTGCCGAACTGCCGTCCAATATACGCTCTATCCCCTGCTGATAGCCACTGACGGGCGTTGCTGTCGCGGCGAGTTGGAATGTCTTGATCCTGTCGGACAGCCAGCCTTCGCTCGTCGTGCCGGCGATCGAGGAAAAGGTCTTGTGCTCCAGGATCGTGCGGGCCGGCGAACCGCGCCAGACAGGACGGCTCGACGGCTCGCCATATTGCAGGACTTCCCGCAGCGCCAGAGACGAACTGGCGCTGACCAGCGCGCCGGTTCCGCTCGGAAAGATCGGGAGGGAGAAGGAGACCTGCTGTCGGCGTGTCAACGTCACCGGCTCTGCGCCGCAGACAAGATCCGCCGTGCCGTTCTGCACGGCCTGCGCCTTGGCCTCGCCCGTCAGGGAAACCCATTCGACATCGAGCTTGGATAGATCCAGTTGCGCTCTCAGACTGTCGGCGATCCTGTTGCAGAGGGCGACGGCATAACCGTCAGGCCTGCCCTGTTCGGCATTGAAGGAGAACGGCCTGGCATCCGGATCGTAACCGAGCTTCAGCGCGCTGCTCGAGCGGACACGATCGAGCGTTTGCGCCTGCGCTGGCACACCGACAGCCGCGGCGACCACAGCGGCAAGGGTAGAGACGGCAATCACCGTCCAGCGACCATTTCTTCCGGACATGTCTTGGTCCTCCCTCTGCAACCGCATCGCTTGAAAATCGATTCCGATTTTCAGAAAGCCTGATGCGTAGGTTCAAATGTTCGAGCGTCCCTTGTGCGCCCGAACGGACGCACGGCGCCCTAGGTGGCCGGCACCCGGTTTGCATTGTTGGCGAAACGCGGGGCGATCAGGCCGTAGATGATGAAACCGATCCCTGTGACGATCATGCCGCCAAGCACTGCATCCTTGCCGGAAGCGTAGATGGCGAAGACGCTGTAGGCCATGCCGACAAGGGCGATCGTGGCATTCAGCCGGTATTTCGCCGGCGGCACGCGCGCGGCCTTCATCATGACGAACAGGGCAGACAGTGCGATGATGTAGGGCAGCACATTGGTAACGACAGCAAGATTGACGAGCGCGGAGAACTGCTCGCTCAGCGTCGGCGATATGGTCATCAGGGCAAGACCTGTCTGCACGATGCCGAGAATGATCATGCCGCGCACGGGCGCGCCCATTTCGTTAACCCGCGAAAAGATCAACGGGAACATCCGCTCGTCGGCAGCGGTCTTCGCCGTCTGGGCGATCGTGAACTGCCAGCCGAGCAGCGAACCGAGGCAGGCCAGAACCGCCAGCGCCATGATGATCGAACCGATCGTCGGATTGAACATGGTGGCATAGGCCAGCGCGAACGGTCCGGTCGAGGTGGCGAGGTCGGCATTCGGCACGATGCCCTGAATGACCGTCGTCGACAGGATGTAGATCACCGCCGCCCCGAGCGTGCCGAACATGCAAGCAAGCGGCACATCGCGCTTGGGATTTTCGACGGCATCGGAATTCTGTGCCGCGGACTCCATGCCGAGGAAGGCCCAGAGCGTCAGCGACACGCTCGATCCCATGCCCTGCACGAGCGTCAGCCCCTTCGGATTCCAGGCCGCGACAAAGGTGCTGGAACTGAACCAGAACCAGCCGATGATCGACAGCAGCCCGACGGGAAGGATGACGCCCCAGACCGTGATCGAGCCGATCCGGCCGGTGATGCGCGGACCGCCGAAATTGGCCGCGGTCGTCAGCCATAGAAGCACGATCAGCGCCAGGCAGGTCATGATGGGTGTGGCGGTCAGCATCGGAAAGAAGCCGGCAAGATAACCGACGGCCGAAATGCCGATTGCCACATTGCCGACGGCCAGCGACAGGAAATACAGGAAGAACACAAGGAAATAGCCGTCCTTCCCATAGGCATCCTCCGCATAGGCCGACATGCCGCCGGGGCGCTGGTTGAAGAGCCCCGCCTGGGCAAAGCCATAGGCGATGGCCATCGAGCCGACGGCCGTCACCAGCCAGGACAGGAGCGAGATTGCGCCCACCTGCGCCATGTTGGCGGGCAGCATGATGATGCCCGATCCCATCATGTTGACGGCGACGATGAAGGTGAGCTGCACGAGGTTCATCTTCTTCTTGGCCGTGGTCTCGGTCGCGAGATGCATCGTGTTGTCGGTCATGATGAAATCCTCCCTGCCCTACTCGCGCACGACATATGTGTGGAATTTGATGCGCCCATCGATCCGCTCCTGGAACACGCCCTGGACTTCGTAATTGAAGCCCGGGAAGCGGTTGAAGGATTCCTCGAAGGCGAGGAAATAGTCGCGCATGGGTCGCGCCCGGTCGTCCCAGCGCTCTCCCGGCACGATCACGCCGATGCCGGGCGGATAGATCAGCGCCAGCGTCGCCGAGATGCGGCCGGCGGCTTGCGTCAAGGATACATAGTCGACCTCGTTGGCAACCAGCGCCTCATAGGCCTGCTTGGGTGCCATTGCCGGCTCCGGAAAGCTCTCCGAGCGGAAGCAGAGACGCTGCAATTCCTTGACGCCTGCGTCGCGATAGAAGCCATGCATTTCATGGCAGACCTGGCGGACCGTATAGCCGGCATAACGTTCGCGATTGGCCGCAAAGACGGTCGGCAGGACTTCCTGCAGCGGCGCGTCGCGATCCCAGAGGTTCTTGAACTTGACGAGCTTGGCAACGAGCGTGTTCAGCTTGCTCTCGTCCTCGGCCGGCGTCAGCAGGAAAAGCAGGCTGTTGAGATCGCACTTTTCGGCGACGACCCGCTGCTCGCGCAGATAGTTGGCGACGACCGTCGCCGGGATGCCGAATTCGCGATACTCGCCGGTCTTCCGGTCTATGCCGGGTGTCAGGATCGCAAGCTTGTTGGGATCGACCATCGTATAACCGGGCGCATAACCCGAATAGCCGTGCCATTTCGCCTGCGGATCGAACCGCCAGCATTGCTGCTCGCGCTTCAGCACATCGGTCGGGATATCTTCCCATCTGGTGTCGGCGAGATCGCTGGTATGTTTCGAGCCCGAGACCGAAACCCTGTCCGGTACGAAAGGATCGAAGAACCATTGCTCTTGCGCGCTTGCGGCCTTGGTCTCGTAGTGCTCCACAAAACCGCGCAGCTTCTTGCGCACCTCGATCCCGAGTTCGATGCAGCGGTCCCAGAGCATTTCACCGGCCTTGCCCTCATGCACCTTGGCATTGACGTCGAGCGAGGCGAAGAGCGGATAGAAGGGCGAGGTGGAAACATGCATCAGCAGTGATTCATTGAATCGCTTGTGCTCGACGAACCGGCGCTGGCCGCTGATATGCTCATCCCGCTTGTGGATCTGCGAGGCCTGTGAGAAGCCGGCGCCCTGCTTGTGTACCGACTGCGTGGAAAACAGGCCCGGCATGTCGGCCCCCAGATTCTTGAGGCGCATCGGGCTGTGGCCGTCGAAGAGCGGGTGGAAGGCATTGTAGCCGATCCACGCCTCGTCCCAGAGCACGTAATCGCAGAGATGACCGATCTTCTCCATGACCTGGGCGACATTGTAGATCGTGCCGTCATAGGTCGCGAGCTGGATGCATGCGAGACGAAATGGCCGCTGCGCCTGCGCGCGGCTCTTGTCCATTACGAGCGGATGTTCCTCGATCTTTCGCCGCAGCCAGCTTTCGTCCCAGGCGGCCCAGTCGACAGCGCCGATCATGCCGAAGGAATTGCGCGCGGTCGGCAGGAAGATCGGGATCGCGCCGGCCTGGACCAGTGCACCCTGATGCAGCGACTTGTGGTTGTTGCGGTCGAAGAGCACGAGATCGCCGCTGTGCAGCACGGCATTGGCGACCACCTTGTTGGAGGTGCTCGTACCATTGAGGATGAAATAGGTTCTGTCGGCGCCGAAAATGAGCGCCGCCTGTTTCTGGGCCTCGACGGCCGGCCCCTCATGGATCAGCAGATCGCCGAGATCGACATCGGCATTGCAGAGATCGTTGCGGAAAATGCTCTCGCCGAAATACTTGAAGAAGAGCTGGCCGGCCGGCGACTTCCGATAGAACTGGCCGCCCTGATGCCCTGGGCAATCAAAGGCGATATTGGCCTCGCCGTCATAGGCCATCATGCCACCGAAGAACGGCGGCAGCAGCGATCTGCCGTAGCTGACCGCACTGGAAACGATCTGCTTGGCATAGAAGGTCGGCGTCTGCTGGCCGAGATAGACGAAACCGTCCACCTCGCCGGCCATCTCCACGACATCCATGTCCGCAATCGTCAGCGTATCGGCCATCGCCCAGATCGGCGTGCGAAAGCCGATATCCCGCACCGAGCGAAGGAAGCTGCGCGCCGCCGGCAGCTGCCCGCCTTCGACCGAGCCGATATAGGCCCCGACATCGGCATCCTCGGAGACATCGGCCGAATAATCGTCGCGCAATTCCACCTGGAAGCCCTGGGCGGCGATCTGTGCCACCAGCGCCTGCGCCTGCGAATTGTCGCGGTCGATGACGGCGACGATCTTCAGCATCCTGTGGAACGGAATGGCGACCGTCGGAGATTTGACATCGCGCGGGATCATTCCTGCCCCTCCCCTGCAATGCAATCGACAAGATAACGCCGTCCACCGTCAGCCGGTGCAAAGCGAAGACCGTGAATATCGGTTTCGAAACCGGGGAATTTGCGGTCGAAGTCGCGGGCGTAGAGCAGGTAGTCCTGGATGGACTTCGTCGTCTGGGTGATCCGCTCGCCGGGCATGATCAAGGGAATTCCCGGCGGATAGGGAACGATCATCACGGCAAGGATGCGGTTCATGAGATCGTCGATCTCGACGCTTTCGATCCGCCCCTTGACCAGCCGGTCATAGGCATCGGCGGGACGCAGCGCCATGTCGGGCAGCACGGTGTACATTTCGCGCTGTGCCTTCGGCACGTCGTCCTTGCGGTAGGTCGCGTGGATCTGCTCGCAGAGGTCTTTCAGCCCCATTCCGCCATAGGCTTCCGGATGGGCTGCCGCCAGCGCCGGCAACGACCGGGTCAACGGCGCATTGGCGTCGTAGAGATCCTTAAAATTCAGGAGTTCGGTGACGAGCGTACTCCATTTGCCGCGGGTGATGCCCATCGAGAAGAGAACGAGGAAGGAATAGAGGCCGGTCTTTTCGATCTCGATGCGGCGCGACGACAGAAACTTGGTGATGACGGCCGCCGGTATCCCGTGTTCGTCCATCATCCCGCTCGCCGACAGGCCGGGCGACAGGATCGTGACCTTGATCGGGTCGACCATGACGTGGTTTTCGGCAAGTCCGGCAAATCCGTGCCAGGCGTCGCCGGGCTTCAGCACCCAGTCGGCATGCGTGTCGCTCGGCGTCTGCTCGGCAACCGTCGGCTCCCAGACATCGAACCACCAGCTGCCTTCCGTCTGTGTCCTGACCGCATTCATCGCCCGGCGAAAGCTGATCGCCTCGTCGATCGTTTCCTGCACCAATGCACGCCCCGCCGGCTGCTCCATCATCGCGGCCGCGACATCGCAGGAGGCGATGATGCCATATTGCGGCGAGGTCGAGGTGTGCATCATGAAAGCTTCGTTGAAGCGCGTGACGTCGAGACGCTTGTTCTCGGCATGCTGGATGTGGATCATCGATGCCTGAGACAGGGCGGCGAGCAACTTGTGCGTCGAATGCGTGGCAAAAGTGATGGCGTTTTGCGAGCGTGCGGGCTGGTTCGACGAGATCCCGTGGAAGCCGTCGTAGAATTCATGGAAATTGGCATAGGCGTACCAGGCCTCGTCGAAGTGCAGAACCTCGACCGCATCACCCAGCGACGCCTTGATGGCATCGACATTGTAGCAAAGCCCGTCATAGGTCGAGTTGGTGATGACCATCAACCGGACCTTGCCGCTCGTCTGCCCGGCAAAGGGACTGGCAGCAATCTTGCTGGCGATAGCCTCCGGCGTGAACTGATCCTTGGAGATCGGGCCGATAATGCCGAGCCCATTGCGCGACGGCGTCAGATAGATCGGCGTCGCACCCGTCATGATGAGGGAATGCAGGATCGACTTGTGGCAATTGCGATCGCAGAGCACGAGATCGCCGCGGCCGACCATGCCGTGCCAGACGATCTTGTTGGCGGTCGATGTGCCGCCGACGACGAACAGGGTCTCGTCCGTGCCGAAGATGCGCGCCGCATTGCGCTCGCCCTCAGCGATCGGACCGACATGGTCAAGAAGCGAGCCTACGCTGCCGACCGATACCGAAATATCGGAACGCAGCGTATTTTCGCCGAAGAACGTATAGAAGAGCTGGCCGACGGGGCTCTTGCGGAAGGCGACACCGCCCCCGTGACCGGGCGTATGCCAGGAATAGGCGCCCTCCAGCGTATAATCCATCAGCGCCTTGAACATCGGCGGCGGCAGCCTGTCGAGATAGTTGCGGGCCGCCTGCGCGATGGCGCGCGCCATGAATTCCGCCGAATCCTCGAACAGCCGGAAGAAGGCATTGGCGTGGCGCAGCACTTCAGCCGGGACGTCTTCGGCGGTCGTATCGTCGCCGAAGAGGAAGATCGGCAAACGGTCGTTTCTTTTCCGTTTTGCAGCCAGAACATCTCCCAGGACCTGCCAGCGGGTCGCCTTATCCTCGGTTCCGTCAACAGAGACCAGCCAGCAGGATTCCGTATTGAAGACATGGACCAGACGACGCGCGTCCTCGTATGAGACGCCGGAGACGATCCGGAACCCTTCCTTTTCGATGGCCAAGGCCAGATCGCGCATGCCACGACCGGCGGCGCTCTTGCCGTCGAAATCCTCGTCAATGACAGCGATCGGAAATGCAGTCTGGAATTCCATGCGTTCCTCCAGAAACCGAGGGGCGAAGGCTGCGGCCGCTTTGCAGGCGCATGCATCTCAGGTCGGAGGATCGTACATGACGGGTCGTGCGGCGTCGTTGATTGCAATCAACGTGGCACAAAGCATTTCGATACCGGTTGTGGGCGCTGATACTTGTCCCTGCTATTCCGCCCATTCCTGATCGGCGGTAAAGGCAATCGTCAGCCAGCGATTGGCGCTCTCGTCACCGATCGCATTGCCAATCTCATCGCGCAACGCGTCCCACTCCTCTATGGTTTTTGGGGGCAGTCCTTCCGGCACAATGAAATAGAGCTCGATCTGTTTTGCGCGGCCGACCTGGGCGACATAGGCGCGATGCGAGAGGAAGCCGAGGCGACGAACCGTGTCCGAGGCAATGCGATCGACCTGGTCCTGGAGATCGACGGGAGCAATCAGCAGAATTTCGCTGAGCGCCTTCCAGACAGTGCCGATCGGAAGCGGGATCATCACAACGCAAACGAGCGCGAGCACCGCCGGATCCATGTAACTGGCAATCCAGGCGACCGATGTCGCCTGCACGGTCATTCCGATCAGAAAGGCGATAAGCAGAGCGAGCGCAATCCCGCCCGACATGATCCAGGCCTTGATATCGAGCGAGATGAAATCGGAGCCGATGCGGCGGTTCAGCCTGATACCGGTGACGGCCATGACGACACAGACGAGCATGGTCGCTGCGGAATAGGCCACCGCCATGCCGAATTGCAGTTCATGGCCGCCGTTCAGGATGCTGATGATCGCGCCGATCAAAGCGTAGGCGCCGACCATCATCAGAAGGCAGCCATTGAGCATGAGGACGATCGGCTCCAGATGCCAGAAACCCATGGTAAAGCGGTTTCGAATTCTGCCAGATTGGGCATCGCTCCGCGTCGATTTGATGATGAGGCTCGATACCCAGAGCGCCAGCCCGGTCATCGCCGCATCGGCAAGAGAATAAACGCCGTCGAAGGCGATGGAGAACGAACCTGAGAGTATGCCGAAGACGATCCCGAGGGTGGCGACAACAACGGTCGCCGCAATCGAGATCCTTAGAAATCCCTGCTCGCTCAGCATCATCTCCCCTCCGGCACCGTCATTCTAGCTGCTTTATCGGAATGGTGAAGGTTAGAACAGGCCGGCAGACTACGCATTGATCCGGATTGCGGCTGTCCGTTTTTGCAACGACAATCACACTCCGAAGAGCCATCGCTCATGACGGACGGCTCCCGGGAGGGACTATGACATCATCGTCAAAGGGCAAAAGCCTCGGACTTGCCGCCTGTACCGCCATCGTGGTTGGAAACATGGTGGGATCCGGCTTCTATCTTTCGCCGGCAGCGGTCGCGCCCTACGGAAAACTGGCGATCATCGTCTGGATCCTCATGGGCGCCGGCGCGATCTGCCTCGGCCTCACCTTCGCGCGGCTGGCAAGCCTTGTGCCCGCGGTCGGTGGGCCCTATGCCTATACGAGGCTCGCCTATGGCGATTTTGCCGGTTTCCTGATCGCCTGGGGCTACTGGATTTCCATCTGGACATCGCTGCCGGTCATCGCGATTGCCTTCACCGGCGTGATGATTGATCTCTTTCCTGCCCTGGGCAATCGCTTCGCCGCGACCGTGCTGACGCTTGGCGTGATCTGGTCGATCGTGCTCGTCAATCTACGTGGTGTTCACGCCGCGGGCCTGTTCGCGCAGGTGACGACATATGCCAAGCTTCTTCCCTTCGGCGCTGTTGCGATCATCGGCCTTCTCTACATCGACACGTCGCATTTCTCCGAATTCAATCCGAGCGGCCAGCCATTGTTGCAGTCATTTGCAACGCTGGCGCCATTAACGATGTTTGCCTACCTGGGACTGGAATCGGCGACCGTTCCTGCCGGCGATGTCGAGAATGCGAAACGAACCATTCCGCGATCGACTGTGCTTGGGATCTCGATCGCCGCCACTCTCTACGTCCTCGGCACCGTCGTGGTGATGGGTGTCCTGCCCCGCGAACAGCTCATTCACTCGCTTGCGCCTTTCTCTCAGGCCGCCGGGGTCATGTGGGGGCGGCCCGGCGAGTTGGCGATCTCTATTGCCGTCCTGGTCTCGTCGATCGGCGCGCTGAACGGCTGGACGCTGCTGATGGGGCAGATTCCCATGGCGGCGGCCCGCGACGGACTGTTTCCACCGCTGTTTGCCCGGCTCTCCCCACGCGGCGTTCCGGCATGGGGGATGGTCATCTCAGCCTCGTTCGCAACGATCCTGGTACTTGTTCAAGCGCTCGGCTCAGAGGGTTTTGCTGCGGTCTATCGTTTGATGGTCGGGTTGAGCACGATGGCTGCCGTCGTTCCCTATGCCTTCTGTGCACTTGCCAGACCCCTTGTTGCAGGCGTGATGCAGGGCCGCATGCAGAGGATCAGCGCGATCGAACTCATCGCCTTTGTCTTTGCGATCTTCACGCTCTACGGCTCCGGCGCCGAGCCGGTTCTCTATGGTCTGGTACTCTTGATGCTCGGTATACCCGTCTATGTCTGGCAAAGGCGAAACGCGCCTCAAACGATGGACGAAGAGACGGCATCGGACGCAACAACGCGTCCGGCCGTCTCCGGATAGGCTATGTTTGAACGATCAATGCCAGCTCAGGCCGTCAAAGCCGCCATCGATGATGGTCCCGCGCTCGCCGCGCACCATTCCGGCAATATCGGCAAGCGAACCGATCGCCGCCGCCTTGCCGTTGGCGCGGGCGAAATGGCAAGCCGCATCCACTTTCGGCCCCATCGAGCCGGCCGGGAAGGAAAACTGCTTGAGATCATCTGGACGGGCGCGATGGATCGCCTTCTGGGACGGCTTGCTCCAATCGGTGTAGACAGCCTCGGCATCCGTCGCCATGATCAGCAGGTCGGCGTTAAGCTCGCGTGCCAGAAGCTCCGAACAAAGATCCTTGTCGATCACGGCTTCGACGCCGATCAGCTTCCGATCGGCGCCTTTTTCATACATGGTCGGGATGCCCCCGCCGCCGGCACAGATGACGATCGTGCGCTGTTCCAGAAGCCAGCGGACCGGACGGATCTCGAAGATGCGCTTCGGTACCGGCGAAGCGACGACGCGGCGCCACTTTTCGCCATCCGCCTTGAAAACCCAGCCCTTTTCCGTCCGTATGCGGTCTGCCTCGGCCTTGTCGTAGACCGGGCCGACAAATTTGGTCGGGTGCTGGAAACCCGGGTCGTCCGCATCGACCTCCACCATCGTCAGGAGCGTTGCCAGGGGCTGCTGGAACGGCAGGAGATTGCCGAGTTCCTGCTCCAGCATATAACCGATCATGCCCTCGGTCTCGGCGCCCAGCACATCCAGCGGATAGGCTTCCTCGGGTTTGTAGGCCGCCCCCTGAAGGGCAAGCAACCCCACCTGCGGCCCGTTGCCATGCGTCACGACGATCTCATGGTCGGCCGCGAGCGGTGCAATCGCCTGGGCCGCGACGCGCGCGTTGCGCCTCTGCGTATCGGCCGTCATGGGTTCTCCGCGCCGCAGAAGCGCGTTCCCGCCCAGCGCAATGACTATACGCATGTCAGTCTCCCAAGGTCGCGACGAGCAGGGCCTTGATCGTGTGCAGGCGATTTTCCGCCTGCTCGAAGGCGACATTGGCCTCGGACTCGAAGACCTCATCGGTAACTTCGAGACCATTATCCATGCCGTAATCTTCGGCGATCTGCTTGCCGAGCGTGGTTTCGGTATCGTGGAACGCGGGCAGGCAATGCATGAACCTGGTCTGCGGATTGCCGGTCGCCTTCATCAGGTCCCGATTGACCTGATAGGGCGTGAGCAGCTTGATGCGTTCGCGCCAGACATCCTTCGGCTCGCCCATCGAAACCCAGACATCCGTATGGATGAAATCGACGTCCTTGACCGCTTCTTTGGGATCTTCCGTCACCAGAAGGCGGGCGCCGGAGGCCTGCTGAAGATCCCTGGCGATCTTCATGTATTCCTCCGATGGCCACAGCGACCTCGGACCGCAGATGCGCACATCCATGCCGAGCAGGCAGCCGACGATGAGCAGCGAATGCCCCATGTTCGAGCGTGTGTCGCCGACATAGGCATATTTGATCTGGGCGATCGGCTTGTCGCTATGCTCACGCATGGTCATGACGTCGGCAATCATCTGCGTCGGGTGATATTCATCCGTCAGGCCGTTATAGACCGGCACCCCGGCATAGCGCGCCAGCGTTTCGACGCCATGCTGCGCGGAGCCGCGATATTCGATCGCGTCATACATGCGGCCGAGCACGCGGGCCGTGTCCTTGAAGGATTCCTTGTGGCCGATCTGCGAACCGGACGGATCGAGATAGGTCACGTTGGCGCCCTGGTCCGAGCAGGCGACTTCGAAGGCGCATCTGGTCCTCGTGGAGGTTTTCTCGAAGATCAGGCAGATCTCCTTGCCCTTCAGGTGTTCCTGCTCTGTGCGGGCATATTTTGCCCGCTTCAGATCGCGGGCGAGATCGAGGAGATAGCGAAATTCCCGCGGGGTGTAGTCCTGCACGGTCAGAAGCGAGCGATTGCGCAGATTGAAGCTCATTGTCTTGCTCCGTCGGTCTGTTTCGTGGGTGAGAACGTCAGTAAGCCGGATCGCGCCAGATGGGGCATGTCATGCAGTGCCCGCCGCCACGCCCCCGGCCGAGTTCGGAGCCGCGGATGGTGATGACCTCGACGCCCGTCTTGCGCAGCAACGTGTTCGTGTAGGTGTTGCGGTCGTAGGCGACGACGACGCCGGGCTCCAGCGCCACGACATTGTTGCCGTCGTCCCATTGTTCGCGCTCTGCCTGATAGGAATTGCCGCCGGTCTCGACGACGCGCAGCTCCGGCAGATCGAGCGCCTCGCTGACGACATCCAGCATCGACCGGTTTTCCGGATGGATCTCGAATGCGCCGTCATCATTCGTCGGATACATGCTGTAGCAGCGGATCTGGTCGACGACTTCGGCAAACAGCGTGACGACATCGCGATCGCAGAAGCTGAACACGGTGTCGAGATGCATTGCCGCACGGCTCTTCGGCATGAGGCAGCCGATCACCCGCTTGGCGGCCTTGTTCTTGAACAGGGCCTGCGCGACCTGGCCGACGGCCTGATAGGTGGTGCGCTCGCCCATGCCGATCAGGACCGTGCCATTGCCGATCGGCATGACATCGCCGCCCTCCATCGAGGCATTGGCGAACTGGCTGTCGGAATCGCCCCACCAGATGCGGAAATCGCCGCCGTTAAAGATCGGATGAAACTTGTAGACCGCCCGCTGGATCAGCGTCTCCGCGCGTCTGGCCGGCCAGAACATCGGATTGCAGGTCACGCCGCCATAGATCCAGCAGGAGGGGTCGCGCTGGAACAGCGTGTTGGGGATCGGCGGGATGACGAAATCGGTTTCCGGCAAGGCGCTCAGCATCAGCAACTTCGCACTGACATCCGGCAGGTCGGAGATGGAGATGCCGCCGATCATGAAAGCGGCAAGCTGTGTCGCGGGCATGTCGTCAAGCCATGGCCGCATCGCCTCGGCGATCTGCGAGCCGAGCACATTGGGCGTGATGCGCCGGTCCAGAACGAAATCGCGCGCCTGCTTGTTGGCAAGCGTCTGGCTAAGCAGATCGTGGAGTTCGAGAACCTCGACCCCCCGTTCCTGCATTTTCAGCACGAAATCATAATGATCCTTCTGGGCCTCATGCACCCAGAGCACATCGTCGAAAAGCAGGTCATGGCAGTTGGCAGGGGTCAGGCGCTGATGAGCCAGGGATGGTCGGCAAACCATGACAGTTCTCAGTTTCCCGACCTCGGAATGAACGCCGAAACCACGCATGCCGTCCTCCTTCCCAAACTTCAGGACAGCGGTCGCGCCGCCGGTCTCTGAACACGTTCAGCTGTTTGGCAGACTATTGGGGCCGGCCCACTGATGTCATTGATTGCAAACAAGGTGCACCGCAGCATTCGCGGTTTTCCGTCTTTTCAGAAATCAGACATACGGTTTGCTCATTGCAGGTCGCACACATTGCATCGCTGCACTTGCCATGCGCGCCAATGGGTCGGATGAACGTCCAGCATCTCGCCGGTCAACGCATTGGCCCAACCGCCCGACAAGCGTTGGCAAGGGAAAATCAGGGCATGGATACCTTCGTCATCAATGACGGCGAGTTCGATATCCTCTTCGAACGGAGCTTCGACGACCAACCGCCACACCACCGAACCCTCCCCGACGATGCACGAACATCGACCGGACAAGAGGCCCTTTTTCGGCACGCCGGTCGCTCGGCCGGCTCGTTTTTCCTGCCGGCGTTCTGCGGATGTTGCATTCCGCCATGCCTGCCTTGACGCCAAACCGGCAATGGCGGGTCCCCTCTGTGGTAAACCCGGCGGATCCAGCGATCAGTCATTCAATGTAGAAGGTTAGGTTGCCGTTGCGGGCACGCGTCACCCATTCGATCTGATTGGGTGACAATTTCTTGGCCTTCAATTGCTGAACAAGCCACGCGTTGGAACGGATGGCCTTACGGATTTCCTGCACATGTTCGTCGCTGCCTGGCGTTGGCATCGAGCCGACTTCGACCGCCGTCCGAAAACTGACGATCGAAAACCGCTTGTCATGATAGGTTCTGATGTGTCCCGGCAGGCTTTCGGCCCAGTTCATCCGTCGGAATTCCTTGCGGGTCTCCTGGGCACCAACAACAGCGGGCGCCACGATAGACGCAGCGGTCGCAATAACGATAGCAAGGGTAAACCTTCTCATCTTCCAGCTCCCTCAACAACGACACCCATTTCGGTTGAGAGTAGCAGAACGAAGAGCCAAAGGCATTGAGCCGGATCAATGGAGACGAGGGACAGCCAACGCGCTGATTCAACGGACTTCACACCTGGTTGTGCAGAAAGACCAATAGAGTCTACGCGATACTACACGGACCACACCTGCAAAAATGCTAAACTCGCGTTATTGTTGAGAGAGACAAGGCAGTCCAGGCACTGAACAGCTTCTCAAGGGGCGGAGGAGACAATCATGTCTATCAATACAGGGACTCCGCATGCGACCGGATACGGTTCGGTTGTCTTGAGCTTGACAGGGCGGAACGCTTTCGCCGCGTCACGGACAGCGCGTCGTCAACCCGCCCCCGCTTCGTACGATGAGAAGCATGGACCTCGGACGGATTGGCTCCGGCAACTCTATGAACACATGCCGGACGCCGTGTTTTTCATGGCCGACGACAACAGGATTTCTGCCTGCAACAGGGCTGCGGTCGCTTTATTCGGTTATCACGAAGATGAGCTGCTCGGTCGCAAGATCGATTTTGTCTGGTCTGCAACGCCGGATGCGCAGCTCAATGGACGCTGGGCAGATCAGGGTGCCATTCGTGCCGGACTGGCAATGACCAAGAGCGGCGCCCAGTTTCCAACTGCGCTGACCATCGTCCGGGAAGAGTGCGAGAGCGAGACCTTCGCTGCAGCGATCTTCGAGGATTTCCGGAGCGAGCGTGAGACGTTGCTGCAGGTTCAGGAGCTTCAATATGAGCTCGCTCGCCTCGCAAGAATAGTGACACTCGGCGAAATGACCGCAACGCTGGCTCATGAACTTTCCCAACCGCTGGCTTCGATCACCGCTTACTCGGAGGGGTGCGCGCGCCTTATAACGAATGGTCGTCAATGGCCCCCCGAGGCGCTTCGCGGAGCTCTGTCGGAAATTACCCAGCACGCCTCGTGGGCGGGCATGATCGTCCAGAACATTCGGGAGTTTGCAAAGCGCGGCACCGCCGAGAAAAGACCGGAATCGATTCACGCCTTGATTCAGGAGGCCGCGACGCTCGCATTCGCCGGATCGCAGAGGAAGGATCATCATGTGGATCTCCAGCTTGAAGCGAAGCGGGACATTGTGGTCGCTGATCGCGTCCAGATCATCCAGGTGCTGACGAACCTTCTTCGCAATGCCATCGAGGCGACTGACGCTATCGAACAGCCGGCTATCGCGATCCACACGGGAAGCGACGATTTCGCCCATCTCGTCATCGACGTGTCCGACAATGGCTGCGGTATTGCGATCGACATCGAGGAGGCGCTGTTTCGTCCCTTCGTGACCAGCAAACCACGCGGCCTCGGCATGGGCCTGGCCTTATCCAAGCGTATCATTGAAGCCCATGGGGGCCGCATTAGCGCGCGCAAGGGAATGCGGGACGGTTCGATCCTCTCGTTTTCGCTTCCGCTGGTGGAGAGCACAATCAATGGCGAACGATCTTACGATCCATCTCGTGGATGACGAGGAGGCGCTCAGGCGATCCCTGACATTCCTGCTGGTATCTGCAGGCTTTGCTGTTCGCGCGCATAGCTCGGCGAAAGCCTTTCTCCAACTGCTGCCACTTTCAGGGCGAAGTTGCCTTGTAACCGACCTGCGCATGGCCGATATTGACGGCATCGAATTGCTTCAGTGTCTGCGTCGTTTCAGCGTGGATGTACCCGCGATTGTCATTACCGGCCAGGGCGATGTCGCCACCGCGGTTCGGGCGATGAAAGCGGGAGCCTTCGATTTTCTGGAAAAACCGCTGAAGGAAGAGGCGCTCGTTGCAGCCATCAATGCAGCGACACGACAAGGGCGGCCCGGCAGGGTTATCGCCGACTACGAAACCGTCGCGGCGCGGCTGCGCCAGCTCACCGATCGCGAACACCAGGTGCTTTCCAGTGTGCTCGATGGCTTACAGAACAAGATGATCGCCTTCGATCTCGGCATCAGCGCCCGCACGGTGGAGGTTCATCGCGCCAATGTGATGGCAAAGATGGGTGCGCGTAATCTTGCGGAACTCATGCGGATGGCCATTACCATCGATGCTGCAACGCAATCGCGGGAAACCGCAAAGTTGGCGCCGATCGGAAGCCCGTCGACCTATATTCGATGATTCCGAACCAAGTCTTGCAACCAAAGGATTGTGGGATATGATACATTGGGAAAAGCTTAAGCAATTGCGTGACCTGTCGTAGGGGCGATCATGCGGAGCGCAAAAATCCAAGCCTTCGATAATCTTGGGCCGACGGCTGATGAAATCAGCCGGCAGGTGGATCGTATTCTCACAAGCGTGGAATTTCAGGCGCCAAAACGCGGACGGAATTTCCTGGAATTCGTCGTCAAGGAGACACTCGCCGGCCGATCGGATTTCCTGAAGGCATTTACAATAGCAAATGTGGTTTTTGGCCGGGAAGCATCGTTCGATCCGCAGAACGATCCGGTGGTACGGATCGAAGCCGGCCGAATAAGAAAGGCGCTCGAGCGCTATTATCTCGTTGCAGGCCAGGCGGACGAGGTTATCATTACCGTGCCAAAAGGCGGATACGTCCCGCATTTTGAATATGCCCAGTGTTCGCCAGCTCCGGCCGCACCCGTGACAGGCTCGCAAAAATCGCAACCCATAAACCCCGGCGAGCATTTACGTCGTAAAACGCGCGATAAAAATCGGCAACCTATTCCAGGCCTTCGGATTGCCATGGCCGCCGTTCTCGCTGTCCTCCTCTTTGTTATGGCGTTTGCACTATCTGCACCACGGATCTTGACAGTGGATTCACCGTCGCCGGCAATCTCCAAACCGAAGGTGATCGTTGAATTCTTTGCCGAAAACGGCCCGGCCGGCGCTAGTTCGGACATTGCCCGTGGCCTGAGGGATGACGTTATCGGTCAGCTTACCCTATTCGACAACATCATCGTGGTGGCTGACCCAATGCGAAGCCATCGCGCAGCCAATGCCGACTACTCGCTCCAGAGTAGTGTCCAGTTCGACAGGAGCAGACTGCGCACAGCTGCCAGATTGGTGCGCCAATCAGATAGCGCCGTTATCTGGGCCGATAATTTCGACGCAGACCTTCAAGCGCAGAACAAGCTTGCCATACAAGGCAATATCGCGCGGCAAATCACCAATTCAATCGCGCAGCCTCACGGTGCCATCTTTCAACCCGACACGCAGACCACCGCCTGGCCGACACGGCAAGACGAGATCTGCACGCTCGCATATTACAGCTATCGACAGAACATGACTGTTCAAAGTCAAGGTGCGACACGTCAATGCCTCCAGCAGGCGACCCAGCATATTCCCGACAACGCCGAATCCTGGGCATTGTTGTCCCTCGTCTACCTTGATGAACTGCGCTTTCGCTACAAGCTCGGCACATCATCTCCCGCGCAGTCGCTTGACCAGGCAACCGCCGCGATCAGGCGGGCGACATCGCTTGCACCCCGCAATCCTCACGTTCTGCAGGCCCTCATGATGGTAAGCTTTTATCGGGGCGATATAGATGGGGCCCTGAAGGCAGGAACCGCAGCCTATGCTGCAAATCCCGATGATGTGGAAGTCGCCGGTGAATATGGCTTCCGGCTGGCAATGTCGGGCAAATGGCAATCGGGCTGCGAGCTTTTGTCGATTGCCCTCAAGAAGGGCGTAGGCCCCAGAGGTTATTACGAAATCGGCATGGCGCTCTGTGCGTTCATGAATGGGGATATCGAAGCGGCCGAACAATGGGCACGAAGGTCCGACCTCGACTCCAACCCGATGCATCATCTCGTCTTGCTATCCATTCTCGGCGTAGCTGGAAAGCTGGATGAAGCCGGCCGGGAGGAGGCTTGGCTGAATATTCACGCGCCGTTGCTGATGGCCAATGTTCGCGAGGAACTGGCCCTGCGCCTGCAGCGGCCCGAAGATCAGGAACGGTTCCTGAGCGGATTGCATGCTGCGGGACTGGCCTTCGAACGCTCGTCTGCAAGATAGGAATTTACGGATCGGAGCTTGGATCAGCCAGCCTGGGGCTGTTTGAAATTTCCATCGCGATTTGCGCGGCAATCTCGTCCTCGATATCAAGCATGGCCTGACCGTGCGGGTTACGGTCATATTGATTTGCCCAGACGACCGCCCCATTAGCGCCGTTTACCAGCCGGACATGCACATGCAGAACCGTGCCCTCGACGAGCGCACTTCCCTGCAGGTTGAACGACGGGCCGCCGCTCGTCTCCACGCTGGTCCGGTCTGGGGCAAACACGACGAAATTCTTCACCTTCATGAGCTTCGCAATCAACTGATCGGCCAGTCCTCTGGCAAAATCCATACCCGATGGATCGTTGCCGAGAGCGGCGAAGGGCTCCACGGCGATCCTGATCTTGCTGCTCAGCGATGATACAGCGGGCGAATATTCCGTTTCCGGTGGTGAAAGATAGGCTTCAAGCGGCCGGATGAGGGCCAGAATTGCCATTGCGCCAAACAATGCTGGCACGCCGATCGGTACGAGAAGATCGCGCCATGTCATGATCCGCACGGCGCTACCCGGCTTGTTCCCGCTTGTCCGAGAATTGGTTGTCTCTCCGGCATCCGAGATACCGACACCACTTGAAAAAAGCGGTGCATAGCCTCCCTTGGGCACCGAAATTCGTATCGGGTCATCCCGTCCACTTACAAGGTAATAACGTTCGAGCGCGCGGCGGATGCGTCCCGCCTCGATGCGCACGACCGGATCATTCTGCGCATCGAAGGAAGCATCGCGCCCGAAAACCGCCTGTGCGATCGTATAGGCTTTGAGCTGTTCGCCGTGCCCTTCCAGCGCTTCCTCGACGATATATTGCAGGAAGCGGCGGCCACGCTCGGGGGCGTGGAACTCTGGACTGGCAAGTATACGGTCAAGCTGCGCACGCACGCCATCAGTATCTTGCGGCGCGCGACTGTCTCCTCCCTCATCCGGTGCCATCGAGACCTCCCGCGATATCTGCATATCGCTCTCAACAGGAGCGACAACTTTATATACCTGTCGATCGTGCCGGGCTTCCGTAGCAATACGTAAGGGATATCTCGAATATCGGGGAAAACCGCGATTACCTAAGCTGCGATCGGAGGAGGCGACGCTCATGCTTCAAGACCACGCGATCGGAAATCATGCGGCAGTGCCGGAGCAGCGCAATGGTACGGCTGTCGGGACAACCAGGGAGCAGTCGATCAGGTTCAAGGCCGACCAGCCGATCTATAGCGAAGGCGAACATGCGCTTGCGTTCTATCAGGTCGAGGCAGGCACCGTCCGGATCTATCGCCTGACTGCAAGCGGGCAGCGCTACATTCTGTCCTTTTGCGGCGAGGGCGAATGGTTTGGTCTCGAAACGGGCAATGTGCGAATTGATTTCGCCGAAGCCGTCTGCGAGACCTCCATCAGGCCCTTTAGAACCCAACAGAACGCCGCCGTCCCAATAGACCTTCTCAATATCGCACTCACGAATCTCGCAAAAGCCCAGCACAAACAGCTTGTCATCACCGAACAAAGCGCACTGAAGCGGGTCGCGGCATTTGTCTTTGAAATGGCAGATCGTCATCCGGGAAACCCGGAATTCGATATGATGATGTCGCGTAGCGATATAGCCGACTATCTCGGACTGACAGTCGAAACCGTCGCCCGCTGCTTCACGAAGCTTCGCGAGAAGCGCATCCTTTGCCTGAACGGCAAGCTGCAGCGTATCGTTCGCGTTCTCGACCGCAACGCACTCATCGGCCTAGCGATCTAACGAGAGAGCAGTTGGGAAAATCAATCCTGCAAAGAAGGGACTGCACAATGACGCAAGCATCTCGCCGAAGATAAGACTCATCAGGCAAAATACTTTCCGCAGGCCTGATGTCGTTAGCAGCCTTTATCGATCCGGCATTTCCGGGCGCTCTCGTTCCGATCACGAACACAGCCGGCCGGCTGCAAATCCTCGTCGCCACGCCAACGATGATGGCCTGGTGCCGGCTGGCACCGGTCCTGAAGGCCTTTGCAGGGCCGACCATGACGTCCTTCACCGGAATTACCGCGCCACTCCCGCCTGGCGAATTAACAGGCAAAGGCTCGCCCAGGCACTGCCCGCCGCGACCCGCGTCTAAGGGCTCTCGCTGAGAATGCAGACATTTTCGTTGTCACCTGGCTCTCCGCGAAACATGCGGCGACGGAGTTTATCCGGGAGCATCGCGGTAACCGGACCTTGTTGTATGCTCAGGGCCGGGGTTTCTCCAGCATACTCCGGGCGCTTGAAGACCACTTTAGGTGATTGACAGTCAGCATCAACGCCGCGCCATCACGACGAGGCCGCCGATCCAAAGGATGGTCTCGAGACGAAGATTGATCACCAGAAGGCGGGCGCCATAACAACGTCGGCTAGGCCGAGCGACCGCCTGTCAGGATATGTTTGACCGCCATCTCATCCATGGCCTGGGCATCGAACAGCGCCTTGGCGAGGGCATGGAAGGTTGGCCTGCGCTTCCTGAGGATCGCCGCCGCGCGGTCGAGCGCCGCTTCCAGCCTGGCATGCACACGAACCGCCAGCTCGGGATCATGGCCAAACACCTCGCCCGGATCGCGATGTGGTCGATAAAGCAGCGGATGCTCGGCCCCGAAGCCAAGGACCCGTTCCATATCGAAGGCGATCCGCGTGGCCCGCGCCAGATCACTATCGTCGGTGCCACCGGAACCGCTCGAGACGCGCTTGAGCACCAGAACCTCTGCGGCCCGCCCGGCCATGAGCATCGTCAGCATATTTTCGTACCAGTCACGGGTATCGGTCGCCCACAAGTGGAAGCCGACGAGATTGTAGCCACCCTGCCCGGTGTCGATGTTGAGCCCGCGGACGGGTCCGAGATCGAGGGCGTGATGAACAACCGCATGCCCGGCCTCGTGGAAGGCAAAGCGCCAGCGTAGATCGTAGGGCACCGGTGGACGATTGCCGCGAATGCCCTCTTCGATGTCCTCGTAGCTGATCGCCCGCTTGCCACGACGCGCCTTCAGTCGCGCCTCCCGGACGATGCGTTCGATATCGGCACCTGTCAGTCCCATGGCGCGCGTGGCGAGACGCCGCAGGATCGAGTCGGCGGGATTGGCCTGATGCGCGGCGGTCGGCGTTTCGGTCGTATTGATGTTCTGCGTCGCTGTCATCGGGTTGCTCCGTTCCGTTCGCTTTCTGCTTCCTCCCTCAGATGGTCGGCGACGATCTTCTTCAGCGAGAATCCGTTCTTGGCTTCCGGCTCGACGCCCGGTACCGGCTCCCGGATGAGCTCGTTCACATCGTCACCGAGATGGTGGGCAAGGATCTCCGCAAGCGTCGGCACATCCGGCTTGGGGATTTCGATATGGGTCTCCAGCCGTCCGGACCGCTTGATCGCCTCGTCGATATGGTCTGGCCGGTTGGTGGCGCCGACGATGATCAGCCCTTCGTTTTTCACGGCGCCATCGAGCAGTTCCAGCGCTTTGTTCACCAAGGCATTCCAATAGTCGGAATAGTCCCGCTCGGCCGGCTGCCGCTTGCCGATGCCGTCGATCTCGTCGATGAACAGGATCGCCGGCGCCATGGCGCGCGCCTCAATGAAGGTCTTCGACATCTTGTCGATGACATCGTTCAGATGCCCACCCTGCAGCCAGGTCGAGACAGAAGTGACGACCAGCGGGACCTGCAGACTGTTGCAGAGCGCCCGGGCAAAGGTGGTCTTGCCGGTCCCGGGCGGGCCGGACAGCAACAGTTTGGTGCTCATCTCCGACCAAGTGAGGATGCTGGCACGGTAATCCTCGAGGTCGGCCTTGAGATCGAGCGCCCAGTCCTTGGCCCTGCCGTATCCCGAAAGGGTTTCGACGGTCTGTGGCGGTCTGTGGCCGATCTCACCCGGCTTCAGTGGAGCCTCGGGCTGGATGACTTCGGCACCAGACGGTTTGTCCTTTTTCCAGCGACTGTTGCTGTCACTATCGGAAGCCTTCGGTTTCTCGTCCGATCCTGACGCCTTCTCGGTGGATGTCGTGGAGGGCTCCGATCCAGACCCCTTGCCATCACCGTCCTCTTTCTCGGCGTCGCCGCGATTGCGTTCAATCAGTCCAGCAAGGACGTGCATCACGTCCCGAACATGTCGCCCCGGTCGGAAGGCAAGGACCAGATCCTCAAGCGACAACCAGCGTGCATCGGGATCCGGCGGCAGGCCAAGAATCCCAATATCAGTGTCCGGATAGAGGACCTCGACCAGATCAGCGACGAACCTTCGGTCGAGCTTGCCTGTTTCCAGCGAAAGATCGACAGCCATCCGCACCAGGGCGGGAATGTCCGACCGCTTTTCCACAAGGGCGAGGATCGGGGCCTCGCGGGACAACGCACTGATCATGCGTCGACGCAGGGCGTTGCCGGTGACACGATGCACGCCTGCGCCCGGGAACACGACGAGACGCTTGCGCGGCTCCCCTTCGACGAAGTCGAAGTGATCATCATCGAACATGTGGTCCGAATTGATGATGACGTAGGGACCGCCCGGCACCAGCCGGGATTTTTCGAGCAGCCAAAGCACCTCCCGTTCGAAGCCATCGAGCGGCGCATGGAGTGTGATGATTGGCGTCATATGGACCAGCGTGTGAACGATCTCGCGCAGGGACCGCCCGCTGCTCTGCACCGCGCGCGCCAACACCAGCGCCGCCACGATATTGCTGATTGGCGGCGCCGCCGCTGCCCGATCCACAAGGCGGACCGCGTAAGCGAGCCGGTCGATGTCGTTGTCCGGCATCACGTCTTGCGCCATCACACTGCGGCATGCCTGGGGGAAAGCAAGCAGCCGAGCGGACAGCGTCTTGTCACCGACCTCCGTTGTCACGCCAGCCTCGCCACCGTTGTCTGAAGACGGATTGCTGTTCGCCTTCGGCACGACAAGCCAGGCACCGAAGTTCCGTTGGAACCACAGGCCATCCCGAACCGGATCACCGTTCAGCCTCGTCGTGTCGAAAGCCGGACTGTAGCGGCAGAGCAGATGACCATCGACATCGACGATCCTGGCCTCGAGCAGGCCGTTGCACACGGCGACCCGGCGTGCCTCGCGGCGAGCAAAATGCCGGAGGCGGCGGACGAGCAGACGAGCGAGTTTATCCATCGACGCGCCCTCCGCTCTCCGCGGCAATAATTGCCGTTTCGGGGTTCAGCACCTGATCGCGCGGCCGTGTCCGGATGCGCGGTCGTCCATCAAGGTGACCCGCTTTCGCGGAGGCTGCCTGCACGCGCTCGCCGATAGAGCGACAAACCGCCTGTGTCTTCGCCGACATGGCAGCCGGAGCCGACCGGGTCAACTCGTCCGAGAGCAGACCGAGATGCCGATTGCGGTTTCTAAGCCAGTCGAGCACGAGGCGACAGGCGGCGTCGTCATGATCGGCAAGCACACTCAACTTGGCCGTCAGAGGGGCGGGCACCAGTGGACCTTGCCGCACGCAGGCGCCCGCCAGGCCGATTAGAACGGCAGGATCATCGCGATGGCTCGCGGCTCGATCAATGCCAGCGGGTCGGGCGTGGGCGATGTTCGCGAACCTGCTGTGGGTGCAGGGCAACGCGATGGTATCGGCCGTGACCGCTTCGCAACGGAAACCGGTCACAGGCGGGGTGTGGGTATCGATGGACATGACTGTCTCCTCACCGGAGCACTTGGGCATCCGGCGTTGTCGGAATGGATAGACTGGGGAAGCAGGCCGCGCGCTCACGGCGCGGCTGCGTTCAGCGCCGTTGGGCTATCAGCCAATCAGTGCTGGCGCGGACGGCGGGCAAACCCGACCCGGATACGGACCGGTTCCGGCTCTTCATCCTGATCCTCGTCGAAGCAGCCGAGATCGCATTGACCATCATCTTCGTCCGGCCCGGTCATCGCCTGCTCTTCCGCATAACTGCGCGCCGGGCCGTTCAACGCGATCAGCGGCTTGCCCGAGATAGCCGAAGCATGCGTCGGATCCGCCATGAGCGCGTGGAGAACACCAAGAGCCTTGCGGGCTTCCACTTCGAGAAGCTGCTGAACGCGGCGACCGAAGCGCAGACGCAGTTCGGCCATGCAGGCCGCGACACCATCGATCTCCAGCAGGTCATCGATCTCGCACAAGGCCCAGATGCCGGTGGCGTGGTCGCTCGGGCGGCTGGCGCCATCGACGATGGCGACCTCGACCGTGTCGACCATCATGCGTTTGTGGTTCTTGTAGAGCCAGTCCGGCAGCACCATCGCCGACGCCATCATCTTCATCTTCAATTCTTCGAGGCGGCTGGTGTCGCCGTACGAGGCGAGCGAACGCTTCACGTCGAGAATGTAGGCGGTGTGCCGGGCGCGGTTCACGACGATCAGGTCCGGGGTGTAGCTGCCCTTGGCGGGCGCTTCGCAGTCGAGTTTGATGCCGTCGAGGCAAGCCCAGTCGTTGCCGGAGATGGCTTCGAGCGCCGCCTTGACCAGCGGCAGTTTCAGCGACTGGGTCAGCACGGTGATGTTCGGGTTGGCCTTCGCCAGACGCTCAACCGCCTGCTCGAGCAGTTTGCCCTCCCGGAACGAGACCGCACGGACCAGGGAGGCGATGTGAACGTAGTGGCCGAGGATCTCGTCCTCGATCGGTTCGCCGTCGGCGATGGCGGCAATGGCGCGATCGATCAGCAGGTCAAGATCGGCTTCGACTTCGGCGAAGCGAACGATATGCGGATGGCGGCGGAGTACCGCCGGTTCGCTGATGCTGTTGGCACCAAGGCCGAACGGGCGGTGGGTGAACATCGAGGCCGCGGCGGCGGTCGAACGGAGAACTTCCCCGGCGGGGGCAGAGAGAGTATGCGTGGTCATAGCCCGATTCCTTTCGCAAGAAGGCTGAGGGTCAGGCCCTTGTCGATGTTACCAGCATCGGCTTGGGCCGTTTTGTGTCCGGTCGTCCGAACGCCCCTAACCTGGCAGGACCGGGAGCCTGGCTCAAGGACCCGGACCACAAATTTGGAACAAAGCCGGTACAAGGTTAACGGCGGGCTCACAAAGCCCAGGACCGGTGAAGCCGTCTGGCCACCCTCTCCGCCGGAAAGCGCGTTCGCGCCGAGATGACGAGGCAAAAACAAAAGGGCCGACATGCGGCCCTCTCGAGTTTAGCGGGAAGGCCGGTTCACCGGCCCCTCGAGCACGCCGTCCTTACGGAGTGACCACAGGCGCCGGTTCCACCTCGGCGACAGCGTCGTCCGCGAGTGGCGGCACGATCGCAAACCGCTTGCGCGCCCGGGGCGTTTCCCGGCTGACGGTCATGAAGCCGCCCGTCGCCTCTTCCAATGCCGTGCCCAACCGCGCGATCGCGTCGTCCGTGACCTCGGCGCCGGTCGAGACATCGTCCGACACGCCCGGTGCCACTACTTCAGGAGCCGGAGACTTCGCTGCCTCGAGCGGCCATTCCGGCTTCCTCTCCTTCGACACCGCCCAGCCGAGTACCGGAAGCACATGCAGTGCAAGCCAGTCGGGCATCTCTTTCGATTTCGGCCAGCCGTCGAGGCCGCCCAGGCGATAGAGCGTGTCGTTGACCTCGGCCCAGCCGGTCTTCTTCGCAAACCGGGTGGGACGCGTGTTCCGACCCCCGTCGAGTTCCGGCTCGACGAACAGGGCGAGACTCTCGAGTTCCTGGCGCGCCACGCGGGCAATGTCCTGGATCTGCTTCGCGAGCGCTTCCTTGATGACGCGGCCCTTGGCCAGCGCTGCCTCGATTGCCTGGCAGATTGCGACGACATGGGCGATGAACGCCTTCAACCCCTCGCGGATCTTGATCGCAATCAGCGCTTTCAGTCCGGCCACACCGCCAACACGGTGCTGATCGTCGGTCTCAGGCTTGTCGCCCTCTTCATCGTCGCCCGCCAGGATGGCCCTGACATCGGCGACCTGCAGACGCCCGTGCTCCTCGGCAAAGCTGATCGCCGCCTTTACCTGATCTTCGGTTGCCGAACTCAGGTGGAACAGCACCGTCGCCCCGACAGAGAGATCGACAAGATCGTCCCGGTAGGGCGTGAGATTGCGGAACACCGCCATATAATTGCGGGCGCTGCGGGCCGCGAGACCGCAGCGGTTCTTGACCCAACGGTCGAACCTGCCATCGGCCAGCAGGTCGGCGGCCTGGGCCAGATGATCTCCGGGTTCGAAGGTCTGCTCGGTCGTGCGCCGGCCGAGGTCGAAGATATAGGCGGCACTGGCTTCAAGCTGCTCGCGCAGCGTCTGGCCGATCCCGTTGTCTTCGTAGGAGTAGGAGGCAGTCGCGGTCGTCTTGGTGGTCTTGGTACGCATGGAATACTCCGGTAATGATCTACAGTAACATCCGATGGCGTTCGCTCATCGAATGCTTACATGATCGCACCGATACTCCGGAACAACAAATTGAAGTAAAATCGGTTGTACGTATAAATCGGATTATATTCTTATTTCTTCATCACATTTCTGCATTTGTATTTTATGTACAACCATAATTTAACCTAAATATATAAATTTATACGGATTACATGATTATTTTAAACTAAACAAATACGCGTCTATATTTAGCAGAAAGATTCAGATCCCGGGCGGGACGGCGTGGCACTGAGGGTTTGTGGCCCGCACGAAGACGTTCCAAGCACAGAGAAACGGGCTACCAAGTACAATCGCAGCCACCGCCTCACCGTCCAGACGGCATACCAGATGGCCGCTCGGCGAAGCCCCATTCCGCATAAATGGGAGGAATGATTGACACTTGGCTTGATCGACGAACCGGACGCGGAAGAGCATGGTCCGCCGGTGGATCCTGCGCGATGCCGGTCGCCATCATCTGCAGGAGGTGGCCGCCGACTCTGGCGATTTCTCTCAGCTTGCCCGCACGTCATCTCAACGTGTCCGCACGTCGAGACAAATTGCGATCATTTGATTCAAGGTCCGAGATCTTTGATTCCGAACGCTGGTCATTTGATTCACGACCACCGTTTACGCCTCCGCAACTCATCTCGACCGGTTTCAACGTGCCCGCAATGCATCTCAAATTGCGCTCATTTGATTCCGAACTGCGGACAAACGATTCATAAACCGGGATTTTCGATTCCTTGGAAACGGCGTTGCCGGTCGGACTGCGGTCTGACATCGGTAGCTAGAGACCTGATGGGGAAGAGTGCATGCCAGCGAAGTCCGAGGTGATCCGCAACCGCAAACAGCGCGAGCGGCAGCAAATGCTGCGGGACGCTGACCGCAAGGCGAGACGCCCCGGACGCGATGACGTGGCCCGGACGGCGCTATTCATGTCGATTTCGAGCATGGTCCCGAAGGGCAACCACGAAGCGTTGGCAGCCTTCCGGTCTGTCGTCATCTTGATGCTCGTTCGACAGGGTTTCGACGAACAGGCGTCCCGCACCGTCTTCGATGAGCTCGTCGAGAAGTACGGGGATGGCGACTGGCCCTTCCGCCGCAAGCCCCACCTGCTCTATCCTGACGGTGCCGACGAAAGCGGCTGAGCGGTTTCGTTCGACCTGCCACCTGCGGTTCCGGTCTTTGGCCATCCAACGCTGACAATGGGAACGCCTAACGGCGTTTACAAACCCTACGATAGCTCCCCCCATTACTCGGTTAAACGCCGTTTATCCTGAATCGAATGTTTCGAGCACTTTCGCGAGGCGGGGGCCGACAAGCAGGCCTGATTGACGGATAGCGCACCAGCCAATCAATGTGTTGCGTATACGCCACAGTTTTTTAAAATTTCATATTTAACAATGGCTTACCGTCATACCCAAGCGGGGTCGCGTCCTCCGGTCGCTCAGTTGTTCCCGCTGTCTCATTTCGAGATTCGAGGCAATTGTCGGCAAATTGGCATCGATACCATGCAAATGCCGACACTTGAGAAGTGCCCGCCTTTGTGAGCTATTGGCGCCGTCAAGTGTTCAACAGGCCAGCCCGCAACGGAAAGGAGGCGCCCATGGTTCACGTATTCCATGTCGACGGCGCCACGATCCAGCCGTCCCGGGACAGTGAGTGCAAGAAAGATCGCGGTTTCGCGATCTGCACCGGCCGCATGCGCGCGGAGGTTCTTCGCGCGGTTCGCCTTCGAAGACGAAGGCGAACCGCGAGAGAAAGGACTCATCATGTCGCGTACAGCTCAGCACAAGAACGACACCTCCAAGCTGTTCCAGTCTGAAGGGGGGCTCCAGGATATTCTGGAGTTCATCCGCGAACACAGCATGCTCCTCGATCGCCTTTCCGGCGTCTTCGACAAGGCGCCGGCGTTCGTGATCGATGGGCGCCACGTCCTCGCAGAGCCGGTCTACATGACCATCGATGCGAAGACGGTGGCACTGTCGCGCAAGGTCCCCAAGCAGAACCTGGCTGAGGGCACAAATCATAGCGTGACCCTCGTCCTCTCGACTCGTCATCCGGGTGTGCACGGCACGCCGGCCATCGTGACCGCATTCGCTGCTACAGCGATGCGTATCCGTATGGCCCTGCGCGTCTGCGACATCATCTACAGCACCGGAAAGAACACCGCTGATACACTGGAAGCTCTCATGCCCGAGTATATCGCCCAGATGGAAGCCACCGCCCATTGGCTGGCGACGGATTTCCTGACGCGCTGAGCGGCACTGCGACCTGCCGGGTCATGATGGCCTGGCAGCGATGCGGGGCTACCCGCCGGCTACCATGTCCCCCAAATTTCATCTCAAGATGAGGCGCCCAGATGACCAAGACCGTACTGTTTTACGCACATTGCGCGGCCGACCGTCCGCATGAACTGCCGACCGAAACGCAGATCGAACTCGGCACGGAATTCATCCGCAAGCAGGGCTGGAAGCTCGTGGAGGTCTTTACCGACCATATGGTCAGCGGCGCGACCGACAAGACGCGCCCCGGTATCCAGGCGCTGCGCGATCGCACCGCTGAAGGTGACATCGACGTGGTTCTCTGCATCTCGATGGATCACCTGTCATGCGACATGGCGCACAGCTTGGAGATCCACAGCGAGTTCCGCAATCGCGGCGTCGAGGTCTGGACCATGGCCGGGGACGCCCCGGTGACGGATCTGGGATTGTCTATTCGCGCGCTTCTCGGCCGTGAGATTGAACAACAGAGCCGCTATCGTGCCCGCCTTCTGGCGGTGGACGATATTCACTCCGTCTCGGTCGCGCAGTTCCCGACCGCCACGCAATAAAAGCAAGAGCGCCTGCGGCAATAATTGCCGCGAGCTTTTTTCAGCCGCCGGGCCATGATGGCCTGGCAGCGATGCGGGGCTCCCAAGTCCCACGCCACCGGCTACCATGTCCCCCAAGATTGCATCTCGAACCGAGAGACCAGAATGACCAAGACAGTACTCTTCTACGCGCGCTACTCCACAGATCGCCAGGACGAGGTGTCGATCGAAACGCAGATCGAACTCGGCAAGGCGTTCATCGTCAAACAAGGCTGGACGCTCGTGGAGATCTATTCCGACGCCGCCATCAGCGGGACCAGCTACCAGCTCCGCCCCGGCATCCAGAACTTGATGGCGCATGTGAAGCGCGACCGCATTGATGTCGTGCTCTGCGTCACCGTCGATCGCCTGTCGCGCGACATCGAGCACAGCCACAAGATTCTCAAGGATTTGCGCTATCGCGATGTCGACCTCTGGACGGTCCACGCCGGCACCCCGGTAACGGACATGGAGATGTCGTTTCGCGCCATGCTCAGTCACGAGCTTGTCGGTCAGATCCGCTATCGGACCCGGGAGGGCATGAAGACCGCCGTGCGCAAGGGCAAGGCATCCACTTGCCTGGCCTATGGCTACATGATCTCGCAGCAGCGCGATGTGAACGGTGATCGCATCAAAGGCCTGCGCGAGATCGATGCTGCGAAGGCCGAGGTTGTTCGCCGCATCTTCACGCTCTATGCCGACGGCATGTCGCCACGCGACATCGCGCAGATCCTCAACAAGGAAGGCGTGCCCGGCTCACGCGGCCTGAAGTGGCGCGACACCGCCATCCGCGGCCACGTCAGCCGCGGTACCGGCATCCTCAACAATGAGAGCTACATCGGCCGCATGGTCTGGAACAAGCGCAACTACCGCAAGAACCCAGAGACGGAGCGCCGTACCGCCCGCGTCAATGATGCCAGCGAGTGGGTGCTGACGGACGTGCCCGAGATGCGCATCGTCAGCGACGACCTGTGGCAGCGCGTCAAGGACCGCCAGAAGGAGATCGGTGAGCTGTTCGATTTCGGGGGGAACAACCGGCTGAATGCGACGCAGCGCCCGGAGTATCTCCTCAGCCGCATGCTCGAATGCGCAGAGTGCGGAGGTCCCTACGCGATCTCAGGCAAGGACCGCTATAGCTGCACCAACCGCAAGAAGCGCCTGCCGATCGACGACCTCGACGGCGCCTGCTGTGGTAACAGCAAGACCATCACACGCCATGAACTGGAGGAACGCGTCCTCAACTGCTTGCCCGTGGCCTTCTTCTCGATGGATATCTTCGACCGGATTTCAGAGAAGATGGTCGCCCATGAGGTGAGCAAGCTGAAGAGCCTGCCTTCGCGCAAGGACCAGTTGACCACAGAGCTCGCGGCGATCAAGTCGAAACAATCAGGTCTCATGCAGCAGATTCAGGACCGCCATGCCGACGGCCGGCCACGGCTTGCCATCCTGGATGATCAACTGGATGAACTGGAAGTCACGCGCGAGGCGCTGGTTCTGGAACTCGCCCAGTCGCAGGAGCCGACCGAGGATTTCCAGGAGAAGATTGCGAAGCTGAAGGCGCAATTCAATCCCGCCAATACCGAGATCAGCATCCGCAAGCTCATCTTCCTGGCACGCAACAACGGCGACGAACATGCCAAGCAGCGGCTGATGCCGATCGTGCGTGATCTCATCCAGACGGTCGTGATTGGCAAGACTCCGGGCCATCAGCCTGCCAGTTTGCAGGTGCACGGCTCGATCGCCAACATCATGGCCTCGATGGAGGTTCTGGACCTGATGGAGCAGCAATTCATCACCGCCGCCCAGAATGATCTGATGGCCCGGATTGCATCCGGCGAGATCGACACGGAGCAGAAACAAAAAAAGCTCCTCGACTCATATGAGGAGGAGCTTCGGTGCAAATATCCCGAGTGGGAGAATTTACAAGTCTCAGTGGTTGCGGGGGCAGGATTTGAACCTGCGGCCTTCAGGTTATGAGCCTGACGAGCTACCGGGCTGCTCCACCCCGCGTCCAGCGCAAATCCCAAGGGGATTTGTCGCGGCTACGCAAAGCGTGTGCGCTTTGCGGATCTCATCCGAGCAAATTGCGACGCAATTTGTCTCGCGTTCATGAGGCATTATAAAGCAAAAGGCCGCTTTGCGAGCGGCCCTTTGATCGGCTTTGGGCCGTAGAGTTTGTGAAGAGAAGATTTCATCTTTATTTCCGCATGTAGGGTTGCGAAGCTCGTTCAGCTTCGGGCCCATGCGTTGAGTTGCGTTTAGCAGACCTGGCAGCGACCGAC
>NZ_JBHSOR010000003.1:0-201429 GCF_042656325.1 Rhizobium sp. GCM10022189 | reverse complement strand
CAAACCAGCCATGACATGAAGGCAAAAGGCCGCCAACTTCGTCTGCCTCACGGCCAAACCGGAAACAACCAAACCTTCAAAAACAAAACCCGCCGAAAAAATCGACGGGTTTGTCAGCGGTCTGAGGCCGGCCTTATCGCCGGCCTTCCGTTACCCACCAATCAATGCCAGCCACTCGTCCTCGTCCATCGTCTGGACGCCGAGTTCGCGGGCCTTGTCGAGCTTGGAGCCGGCGCCGGGGCCGGCAACGACGATATCGGTCTTCTTGGACACGGAACCGGCCACCTTGGCGCCGAGGCTTTCCGCCCTCGCCTTTGCCTCCTCGCGCGTGAACTTTTCCAGCGAGCCGGTGAAAACGACGGTCTTGCCGGCAACCGGGCTGCCCGCCGTGACCGGTTGTTCGGCCTCTTGCGGCCTCACCTCGTCAAGCAGGCGGCCGATCACCTCGATATTGCGCGGTTCCTTGTAGAACTCGACAATGGCGCGCGCCACGACTTCGCCGATGCCCTCGATCGCGTTGAGGTCGTTCCAGGCATCGCCCGAAAGCGTTGCCGCCTCCTTCATCGCCGCCGCAAAGGCCTCGTAGGTGCCGTAGGAGCGCGCCAGAAGCTTTGCCGTCGTCTCGCCCACATGGCGGATGCCGAGCGCATAGATGAACCGGTGGAGCGCGATGCTGCGCCGATCGTTGATCGCCGCATAGAGCTTGCCGACGCTCACCTTGCCGAAGCCGTCGATATTTTCGAGCTTGGTCAGGGACGAGGCCTGCCGTTTTTCCAGCGTGAAAATGTCGGGCGCGGTGCGGATCTGCAGCGCCGGATCCTCGTTCTCGAAGAAAAAGTCGATCTGCTTGGAGCCCAGCCCCTCGATATCGAAGGCATTGCGCGAGACGAAATGTTTCAGCTCCTCCGTCGCCTGCGCCCGGCAGATGAAGCCGCCGGTGCAGCGGGTGACCGAATCGAGCTTGCCGGTCTTCTCATGCCGCTCACGCACCGCATGCGAACCGCAGACCGGGCACACTTTGGGAAACTGGTAGGGCGCGGCATCCGCCGGCCGCTTTTCCATCACCACGTCGAGCACCTGCGGGATGACGTCACCGGCCCGCTGTACGATCACGGTATCGCCGATGCGGATATCGTGCTCCTCCTCGCGGATGCGCTCGCCGCTATTGCCGATGCCCCTGATGTAATCCTCGTTGTGCAGCGTCGCATTGGTGACGACCACGCCGCCGACGGTGATCGGCGTCAACCGCGCGACCGGAGTCAAGGCGCCCGTGCGGCCGACCTGGATGTCGATATTCTCGACGATGGTGAAGGCCTGCTCGGCCGGGAACTTGTGCGCCGTCGCCCAGCGCGGGCTGCGCGAGCGGAAGCCGAGGCGCTGCTGCAGTTCGAGGCTGTCGACCTTGTAGACGACACCGTCGATATCGTAATCGAGATCAGGCCGTTCGAGGCCGATCTCGGCATAGTGGGCAAGGATATCGTCCACCGAGCTCAAGCGCTTCATCAGCGGATTGACCGGAAAACCCCAGCTCTTGAAAGTCTCGACCATGCCCATCTGCGTATCGGCGGGCATCTCCGACATCTCGCCCCAGGCATAGGCGAAGAATCGCAGCTTGCGGCTCGCCGTCACCTTCGCGTCGAGTTGGCGCAGCGAGCCGGCGGCCGTGTTGCGCGGATTGACATAGGTCTGCTTGCCCTCGGCTTCCATCTGGGCATTGAGCGCCATGAAGTCGCTCTTGGCCATATAGACCTCGCCGCGCACTTCCACGACGGACGGAACGCCTCTGGGCAGCTCGTTCGGGATTTCCTTGATGGTGCGGATATTGGCCGTGACGTTTTCACCGGTCGTGCCGTCGCCGCGCGTGGCACCCGTCACCAGCTTGCCGTTCTCGTAACGGATCGACATCGAGAGACCGTCGATCTTCGGTTCGGCGGTAAAGGCGATCGAATTGTCCGGCAGGCGGCCGAGGAAGCGATAGACGCTGGCGACGAAATCGCGCACGTCCTCCTGCGAAAACGTGTTGTCGAGCGACAGCATCGGCCTGGAATGGACCACGGGCGCGAAAGTATTGGACGGCTGAGCGCCCACGCGGCGCGACGGGCTGTCCTCGCGGATCAGTTCCGGGAAACGCGCCTCGATCGCGTCGTTGCGCCGCTTCAGCGCGTCATAATCCGCGTCCGAAATCTCCGGCTGGTCCTTGCCGTGATAGAGCGCATCGTTACGCGCGATCTCCTTGGCCAGCCGCTCCAGTTCAGCGGCGGCGTCTTCAAGGGTCAGGTCCTCAACAGCGACGGATTCGGTCGACATGCAGCTTCACTCCAGAGAATCTGCAATGGTTTTAGAGCAAATTGCTGCGAATGAAATAGCACCAATGGCCTGAATCAGGGCAGCGCCTTGTGATGTCGAAAGCGCAAAGGTTGACGCCTGTCGCCTTCTGCGGATGGCTAGCCGTTGCCGGCAAGCAACCTTGCCGCAGCCGCCCTCGCCTCTTCGGTCACGGAAGCGCCGGCAAGCATACGGGCGATCTCTTCGGTGCGGTCCTTCTGCGCCATGGTGGCAACGCGCGTGGCGATCTTGTCGGAACCTTCGCCGGACGGCCCCTTGGAGATCAGGAGATGCGTGGCCGCGCGGGCCGCCACCTGCGGTGCATGCGTGACGGAGAGAACCTGTACCTTCTCCGAAAGCCGCTTCAGCCGCTGGCCGATCGCGTCCGCCACCGCCCCGCCGACACCGGTATCGATTTCGTCGAAGACGAGGGTGGGCGCCGAGCCGCGGTCGGCGAGCGCCACCTTGAGCGCCAGCAGGAAACGCGAAAGTTCGCCGCCCGAGGCAACCTTCATGATCGAGCCCGGCCGCGTGCCCGGATTGGTCTGGACATGGAATTCGACGACATCGATGCCCTCGGCCGTCGCTTCCTCCGCATCGGTCGTGATCTCCACCATGAAACGGGCGCGCTCGAGCTTGAGGGCCGGCAGTTCGGCCATGACGGCCTGCGCCAGCGCATCGCCGGCATGGTGCCGCTTCTCGGACAGCGTGCGCGCGGCCGCATCGTAGGTCGCCTTGGCGGCACCGACTTCGGCCTCGAGCTTGGACAGGCGCTCCTCGCCGGCATCGAGATCGGCAAGATCGTTGATCATGCGCACGGCAAGTGCCGGAAGCTCGGTGACGGGAACGGAATATTTGCGCGAGGCCGCGCGCAGCGCAAACAGCCGCTCCTCGACGCGCTCCAGCTCCTTCGGGTCGTATTCGGTCTTGCGCAGCGCCGCTTCCACTTCCATCTGCGCGTTGGAAAGCTGGTCCAGCGCGGCGTCCAGCAGCGCCACCGTGTCTTCCAGCAGGCCGGGCGCCTCATGGCTCTTGCGCTCGAGGCGGCGCACCAGCGAGGCGATATGCGGCACCGGAGAGGCATTGCCGTTCAGGAATTCGGAAGCCTCGGCAATATCGCCGGCGATGCGCTCCGCCTTCATCATCTTCTGGCGGCGGTCGGCAAGTTCGTCCTCCTCGCCGTCGCGCGGCGAGAGTTTTTCCAGCTCCTCGACCGACGCCCGCAGATAGTCCGCCTCGCGGGCCGCAGCCTCGACCTTCTCGCGATGTTTCTTCAGCGTGCGTTCGCTGTCGCGCCACTGGCGGTAAAGCGCCGCCACGCCCTGCACATCCTCGCTGATGCCGGCAAAGGCATCCAGCAGCGTCCTGTGGGCATTTGTATCGACAAGCGCGCGGTCGTCGTGCTGGCCGTGGATCTCGACCAGCATCTGGCCGGCCTGGCGCATCAGCTGCACGCTGACCGGCTGGTCGTTCACATAGGCCTTGGTGCGTCCGTCGGAGGATTGCTGGCGGCGGAAGATCAGGTCGCCTTCGTCGTCGATTCCGTTTTCGCGCAAGAGCTTGCGGGCGCCGTGATCCATGCCGACATCGAAGACGGCCGTCACCTGCCCCTTGTCCTCGCCATGGCGCACGAGGCCGCCGTCGCCGCGCCCGCCAAGGGCCAGCGAAAGACTGTCGAGCAGGATGGATTTGCCAGCACCCGTCTCACCCGTCAGCACGGAGAGGCCGGTCTCGAAGGCAAGATCCAGCCGCTCGATCAGTACGATATCGCGGATCGAAAGCTGGATCAGCATTGGCCTCAGGAACCGAGAAGGAGTTTCTTGCCTGCTGCGGCGATCCACGAACCCTTGTTTTCACGCGGCTCCGCGCCACCCGACTGCAGCAGCTTGTACGAATCAGCATACCACTGGCTGTCGGGATAATTGTGACCGAGGACGGCGGCGGCGGTCTGCGCCTCTTCGACCACACCCATCGCGTAATAGGCTTCGACGAGACGGGCAAGCGCCTCCTCGACCTGGTTCGTGTTCGGATATTTCTCGACGACGATGCGGAAGCGCGAAATCGCGGCGAGATATTCCTTGCGCTCCATGTAGTAGCGGCCGACCTGCATTTCCTTGCCGGCGAGCTGGTCGCGCGCGAAGCGGATCTTGGCCTGCGCGTCGTCGACATATTCGGAATCGGGATAGTTGTCGACGACGGCCTGCATCGCCTCGATCGTCTTCTGCGAGGCGCGCTGGTCCTGCGTCACGTCGACGATCTGCTTGGAATAGGTCAGCCCCACCAGATACTGCACATAGGCGGCATCCTTGGATTTCGGATACTGCGCCATGTATTTGTTGCCCGACGCGAGCGCGTCGTCGAAGCGGCCCTGGCGGTATTTGACGAAGGTGCTCATGACGAGCGCCTTGCGCGCCCATTCCGAGAACGGGTTCTGCGCGTCGATCGCGTCGAACTTGCGCGCCGCCTCGGCCATGTTGCCGGCCTTCATATTGGCAAGGCCCTGCGTGTAGAGCACGTCAGGCGGATCGGTCTCGAGGCCGAGCTTGGTGATGTCGATATCAGGGTCCGACTGGCAGCCGGAAATCAAGGCGCCTGCGCTCAGCACCATCAAGGATGCGAGCAAAGCGCGCGCTGTCTTCATCATCATGTCAGACCTTGCATAAGCCATTCGAAAGAATCCCACCGCCGCCGTCCACTCCACGGCAGCCACGCCTAGCTGGCGTTTCTAGCCACAAATACCCATCGAGAGCAACGCAATGATCACGCATTAACGCATTTTTGTGGCAGCACCGCCGAGAATGTCGGGCTTTTCACCAGCATTCGAAGCGGCGACGGCTAAATATATGCCGCAAAACATCTATCGGCGCGCCCGTCCGCCCCTTCCCCATAAAAAAACCGCCCCCGTTGGGAGGCGGCCCTGACCTTAATTGGTATACTGGAGGTCATGCCGACCAGGGGGCGAATTCCGGAGCGCTGACTGCAATGAATTCGCGAACGGCAACGCGCTGGCGCGGCGTCGAGGTCTCGACCACTTCATAGGCGGTCGGGTCGCTCAGCAGCGCCTTGAGAGCGTTGGCGTTCATCTTGTGGCCGCCGCGATAGGAACGGTAGCAGCCGATGAACTGTGCGCCGGCAAGCGCCAGGTCGCCGACGGCATCCAGCGTCTTGTGACGCACGAACTCGTCCTTGGCGTAGCGCAGGCCTTCGACATTGATGACGGTATTGTCGTCGGAAATGACGACCGAGTTTTCGAGCGAGGAGCCGAGAGCGTGGCCCGAGGCCCAGAGACGCTCGACATCGCGCATGAAGCCGAAGGTGCGCGCACGCGACAGCTCGGTCTTGAAGACGGCGGCGGTGAGATCGCCTTCCCACTTCTGGCGGCCGATCAGCGGGCATTCGAAATCGATCTCGACTTCGAAGCGCGTGCCGTCATAGGGGCGGAACTCGCTCCAGGAACCGCCATGCTCGATGCGAACCGGCTTGGTGATGCGGATGTAGCGGCGCTTGACGCCGAGGGAAACGAGGCCGACCTGTTCGATGGCTTCGACGAAGGGAACCGAGCTGCCATCCATGATCGGCATTTCGGCGCCGGTGACTTCGATGACGACATTGTCGAGGCCGAGCGCATAGACGGCC
This sequence comes from Rhizobium sp. GCM10022189, assembly GCF_042656325.1. Lineage (NCBI taxonomy): Bacteria > Pseudomonadati > Pseudomonadota > Alphaproteobacteria > Hyphomicrobiales > Rhizobiaceae > Rhizobium > Rhizobium sp. GCM10022189. The sequence continues at coordinate 195,468 of NZ_JBHSOR010000003.1, read as the reverse complement.
GCCATGACATGTTCGATCGTCGCGACGGAATGGGCCGGCGAGAAGCCGAGAACGGTGCAGAGATCGGTATTGCCGACCTGCGAGGAAACGGCCTTCAGTTCGGTGACGTCACCGTTTTCATGCACGCGCTGGAAGACGACGCCGGTGCCGGCTTCGGCCGGATTGAAGGTGATCGAAACGTCGGCACCCGAATGAACGCCGATGCCCGAAAGAGTCACCGGACGCGATACCGTCGTCTGAAAGCCCAACAAGCCAAGTCCCATAAGTTCTGCCTTTATTCTTCCGCACCCGCTGTTGCCATCAGGCCGGATCTTTCTTCTACACTGCCCGAACCACGCCAAGCGGACTCTAAGGGCAGTTCGCTTGCCTCATACTTACGTGGACCGGCGCTGCAATCCAAATCACTGTTCGTTTCGATTTGTTACGAAATCCGCAGCGGCAAAAGCATTTAGAATTCAAGCATGTAGAAATGCAAACGCCCGGGATTTCGATCCCGGGCGTTTTCTGTGGAGAAGTGCGCTTCTCAGTTCGACTGCCGGCGCAGGAAGGCCGGGATTTCCAGCTGGTCGTCTTCCTGCATCATGCGGGCCTGCGGCACCGCGCGGCCCTGGTCGTCAAGGTTGCCGCGACGCGGTGCGTAGAGGCTTGCTTCCGGCGACAGCGGGCGGCGCTGCTGCGAAGAAGCCGCCGGCGCAGAGGTCATTTCCGGAGCGACTTCCTCTTCGCGACGGCCGAGCGAATTGGTGATTCGCTTCAGCAGTCCCATCGGGCCGCGCTCTTCCTGAACGTGGGAAGCGGCCGGCTGCGAGCGGTGGTCGAGTTCGGCCTGGACGACCGGCGGGAAGTCTTCGACCTTCGGCATGCGAACCGGCTCGGGCGCCTGGCGGATGACCGGTTCATGGCGGACCGGCTGCTGCTGCATGACCGGCTGCGGAGCCGGCTGCTGCATCACGGGAGCCTGCTGGACCGGAGCCGGGCGGATGACAGGGGCTGCTTCCGGGGCGGAAGCGAAGATCCTGCTCTGCGGGCGGAAGGTTTCCTGCATGACCGGCTGCTGCTGGATCGGAGCAGCGGCACGCGGGGCCGGGATTTCCAGTTCGCGTTCCATCGCGACTTCGGCCTCGCGGATGGTCTGCGCAATCTGGTCGGCCTTCGGTGCCTGCATGACCGGAGCAGGCTGAACTGCGGCCGGTGCCGGAGCAACGGCCGCGGAGGGACGGATAGCGGGCTTTGCGGCCGGCTGGAACACGCGGTCGGTGCCCTCGCCCATGGCACGATCGATGCCGGTCGCGACGACCGACACGCGGATGATGCCTTCAAGCGATTCGTCGAAGGTCGCGCCGAGGATGATGTTGGCGTCCGGATCGACTTCTTCGCGGATGCGGGTCGCAGCTTCGTCGACTTCGAAGAGGGTAAGGTCGCGACCGCCGGTGATGGAGATCAAGAGGCCCTGTGCGCCCTTCATCGAGGTTTCGTCGAGCAGCGGGTTGGCGATTGCCGCTTCGGCGGCCTGCATGGCGCGGCCCGAACCGGAAGCTTCGCCGGTACCCATCATCGCGCGGCCCATTTCGCGCATGACCGAGCGGACGTCGGCGAAGTCGAGGTTGATGAGACCTTCCTTCACCATCAGGTCGGTGATGCAGGCAACGCCCGAATAGAGAACCTGGTCGGCCATGGCGAAGGCGTCGGCGAAGGTCGTCTTGTCGTTGGCGATACGGAAGAGGTTCTGGTTCGGAATGACGATGAGCGTATCGACAGACTTCTGCAGCTCCTGGATGCCGGCTTCGGCCAGGCGCATGCGGCGCCCGCCTTCGAAGTGGAACGGCTTGGTGACGACGCCGACCGTCAGGATGCCCTTGTTGCGGGCGGCCTGTGCGACGACGGGAGCAGCACCCGTACCGGTGCCGCCGCCCATGCCGGCGGTGACGAAGCACATATGCGTGCCGTTCAGGTGATCGATGATCTCGTCGATGCACTCTTCTGCGGCCGCGCGGCCGACTTCCGGCTGCGAACCTGCGCCGAGGCCTTCGGTGACGTTGGCGCCGAGCTGGATGACCCGTTCGGCCTTCGTCATGGTCAGCGCCTGGGCATCCGTATTGGCAACGACGAAGTCGACGCCCTGGAGGCCCGCGGAGATCATGTTATTGACAGCATTGCCGCCGCCGCCGCCGACGCCGAATACGGTGATGCGCGGCTTCAATTCGGTGATGTCAGGCTTCTGCAGCTTGATAGTCATGGTACCTGTTCCTTCTCTTTATGGCCGCATCGCCACGCCGGCCAATTCACTCAATTTCAAAAGCTTTCCTTCAGCCACTGGCCCATGCGGGCGATGCGGCTGTTATTTCCCCCAAGCGACAGGAGCAGGCTGCTCTGTGACGCATGTGTTTCCATGTCCGCGACCTGCGGATAGATCATCAGCCCCACGGCCGTCGAAAAGGCCGGTCCCTTGGCTGCCGTCGGCAGACCCGAGACACCCATCGGACGGCCGATGCGAACGTTGCGGGCCAGGATGCGGCGCGCCACTTCGGCAAGGCCGGTCAGCTGGCTTGCGCCGCCCGTCAGCACGACACGCTTGCCGACGATCGGGCTGAAGCCCGAGCGCTGGATGCGGTCGCGGATGAGTTCCATCGTCTCCTCGATGCGCGCCGAAACGATGCGCGAAACCAGAGCCCGCGGCACCTGCGTCGGCTGATCGCGATCATCCTCGCCGATCGGCGGAATGGAGATCAGCTCGCGCTCGTCGGAAGAGTTGGTCAGCGCCGAAGCGTGGACCACCTTCAAACGTTCAGCATCCTCGATCCGTGTGGAAAGGCCGCGTGCGAGGTCGGTCGTCACATGATGACCGCCGAGGCCGACAGCATCGGTATGGACCAGCTTGCCTTCGGCAAAGACCGAAATCGTCGTCGTGCCGCCGCCCATGTCGATGGCCGCACAGCCAAGTTCGACTTCATCGTCGACCAGTGCGGCAAGACCGGATGCATAAGGTGTCGCAACGATTCCTTCCACCGAAAGATGCGCCCGGTTGACGCTGAGCTCGAGATTTTTAAGCGCCGAGCGTTCGGCAGTGACGACATGCATGTCGACGCCGAGCGCATCGCCGTACATTGCCAGCGGATCGCGAATGCCGCGCTCGCCGTCGAGCGAGAAGCCCGTCGCCAGCGAATGCAGCACGGCGCGGTCCTGGCGCAGCGACTGCTGGCAGGCGGCCGACAGCACCTTCTTCAGGTCGTTCAGCTCGACTTCCTGGCCGCCGAGATCGATCGTCGCCGTATAGATATCGCTGCCGAGACGGCCGGCCGTCAGGTTGACGATCAGGCTCTCGACGGTGAGGCCCGCCATACGCTCGGCCGCATCGACGGCGAGACGGATGACGCCTTCCAGCGCGTCGAGATCGGCGATTACGCCGGTCTTGATGCCGCGCGAACGCTGATGGCCGATGCCGATGATCTCGATATTGTGCGTGCGGCCCGGCAGGATCTGGCTTTCCTCGCGCGGCGTCAGCCGGCCGATCATGCAGACGACCTTGGTCGAGCCGATATCGAGCACCGAAACGATATGCGACCGCTTCGACGAAAGCGGCTTCAGGCGCGGCAATCCGAAATGGGATGAACCGAACATGCTCATATATTCTGCCCCGCCTTCTTCAAATCCTTGGTGCGCGCCGCGACCGCCGCCTGCCGGCGGGCTGCCGCTTCCGGCGTCAGCTGGATCGTCGTGCGATCCGGCAGCCTCAGATCGACCGCAGCGATATCGCGCTCCAGAAGCTGCTGTTCCCTGTCGAATTTCGAAAGCGTCGCAAGCGCCTGGTCGACATCGTCTTCCGGCAGCTTGACGACGACGCCATTATCCATGTGCAGGTCCCAGCGGCGGCCGGACACCCAGACATAGGCCTTCACGCGCGACTTGACGTCCGGCCACTTGGCAAAGACATCCTCGAGCGAGGCCGCGGCAGTTTCGGCATCGCGGCCGACGACGAGCGGCAGGGTCGAAAACTTGTTGTCGCGAAGCGGCGCGATCACGCTGCCGTTCTTCTCGATCAGCGAAAGCTCCTGGCCGTGCTGCCAGATGGCGTAAGCGCTGCGCTCCGAAAGCTTCACCTCGATCGTCTTCGGATAGACCTTGCGGACTTCGACATTCTCGACCCAGGGAAGGCGCGCGATCTTCTGGCGGGCGGTATCGACATCGAGCGCGACGAGCGATGTCGTGCCGTCGAGGCCGAGAAGCTGCAGGATCTCGATTTCCGAAGTCTGGCTGTTGCCCGAGACCTTCACATCCTCGATGGCAAATCCGACAGCACTTGTCGTCGCCTGCGCCACGACCTCGGTGTGACCGCCAAGCGACATGCCGTAAAGGCCGGTCGCGGCCAGGAAGCCGAGCGCCGAAACCGTGCCGGTATGGGCTGGGATATGAATACGGCCGGTCCCGAGACTGACGAGGAAGCGCACGACACGGCGCAGCGGCCGCGGCAGCACGCGCCGGTCCTCGGCCTCCACATAGGGAAGCTCGGCATGACGGCTGGGGCGCCCTATCCTTTTGACCGTCAACGCAAACAAGACGCGTCCTCCACCATCCACCGGAGAAATGCACCAAAGGAATATCCGGCATGGCCGGCCATTTCGGGCACAAGGGAGGTTGGCGTCATGCCTGGCTGGGTATTGACCTCCAGCCAGATGAGCTCGCCGTCTTCGGAGAAACGATCGTCGTAACGAAAGTCGGACCGACTGACGCCGCGGCAACCGATTGCTTGATGCGCCCTTAACGCCAATGTTTGTATTTTTTGGTAAATTTTCGGTGAAATTTTAGCCGGCAAGACATGTTTTGAACCGCCCGCCGCATACTTGGAGTCGTAATCATAGAAATTGTGGCCCTGCGGCACCACCTCGATGACATCCATGGGTTGATCGCCCATGACGCCGCAGGTCAGCTCGCGACCATGGATATAACGCTCGACGATGACCTCTTCGCCATAGCGCCACTCGGCCGAGCCGATGATCTGCGGCGGATGCGCCTGATCCTCGCCGACGATGACGACACCGAAGCTGGAGCCTTCCCGCACGGGCTTGACCACATAAGGCGCTTTCATCGGATGCTCCGACGGAAACGAGAAGCGGTTCAGCACCTGCGATTCGGCCACCGGGACGCCGGCGGCAGCGGCCACGCGCTTCGCCTTGCCCTTGTCCATGGCAAGCGCGGAGGCAAGCACGCCCGAATGCGTATAGGGGATCTGCAGATATTCGAGGATGCCCTGGATCGTGCCGTCCTCGCCGAAAGGCCCATGCAAGGCATTGAATGCAACATCGGGCTTCAGGGCGGAGAGCTTTTCGGAGACGTCGCGGTCGACATCGATACGCGTTACCTTGAAACCTTCGGCCTCGAGAGCATCGGCACATGCCTTTCCCGAAGAAAGGCTGACGGGCCTCTCCGAGGAAAATCCGCCCATCAGGACAGCTACGTGCTCGCGACTCATCAACACCCCCAAAAATAACTTTCACTCTGCCGGACCGAAGCTTGCGCGGAGCTGTCGCTCCGATCGGTGGCCTTTGTCCGGCTTGGGTGCATTAGAGCATCATTATGGTTAACGAACCGTTTACTTTCGTTAACTCCCGGCTCCTGACATTTGCAATTTTTTGCCTTTTGCCGATTTGCCGCTTTCCGGCTTCATGCGATGCGCAAGCTCAAGGGACGCTGGAAAAAGTCCATGTCTTCAAGGGGATATGGAATCGCGTTCATCCATGAAGAGAAGCGGCCGGCAAAACAGCGCTCCCGGGCATGAAGTATCGCCGACAAGACGCGGCACTTTCGTTGATCAATGCGAGTCGACCGGCCCTGCCCGGCGCTCGGCGCAAAAGAAGCAAGATGACCCGGATCGAAACACATCCGCCGCCCGGGATCGGCGAAGCCGGCAGGTGCGGGCAACGGCGAAAAAAATAATACAATTTACGTCATATTCTTGCGCCTTCTGGCGTTTGCGCATGATGAAAATTGCGTTAAGACCCCATCAGCCTTCCCAAGGCAAATCCGTAAACTGAATGGAATAACAATGTCTGACGCGATATCCGTATCGCCGACTCCCGCTTCGAACAGCACGCAAGTCAATTCCCCGGCTCGTGTTCTGATCGCGAGCCTTATCGGCACCACGATCGAATTTTTTGACTTCTACGTCTATGCGACGGCAGCCGTCATCGTCTTCCCCCACCTCTTCTTCCCGTCGAGCGATCCGACTTCCGCGCTCCTGCAGTCGCTCGTGACCTTCTCGATCGCCTTCTTCGCCCGCCCCTTCGGCGCCGTGGTCTTCGGCCATTTCGGCGACAAGATCGGCCGCAAGGCGACGCTGGTGGCGGCTCTCATGACCATGGGCCTTTCGACCGTGGTCATCGGCATCCTGCCGGGTTACGATGCGATCGGCATCGCCGCGCCGCTGCTGCTCGCGCTGTGCCGTTTCGGCCAGGGCCTCGGCCTCGGCGGCGAATGGGGCGGCGCCGTGCTGCTCGCGACGGAAAACGCCCCTCCCGGCAAGCGCAGCTGGTACGCCATGTTCCCTCAGCTCGGCGCGCCGATCGGCTTCATCCTCTCCTCCGGCTTCTTCCTGATTCTCGCGGAAACCATGAGCAACGAGGATTTCCTCGCTTACGGCTGGCGCATTCCCTTCATCGCCAGCCTCGCGCTCGTCGCCGTCGGCCTCTATGTCCGCTTGAAGATCGCCGAAACGCCGGAATTCCAGAAGGCCGTCGAAAAACACGAGCGCGTCGCCGTTCCGGTCGCGACCGTCTTCCGCGGCCACCTGCGCAGCCTGATCCTCGGCACGTTCATCGCGGTCGCCACCTTCGTGCTCTTCTACCTGATGACGGTCTTCACGCTCTCCTGGGGCACGACGAAACTCGGCTATTCGCGTGAGCAGTTCCTGGTCGTTCAGCTCGTCGGCGTCGTCTTCTTCGGCCTGACGATCCCGCTGTCCGGCTGGCTGTCCGACCGCTACTCGCGTCGCCTGATCCTGATCCTGACGACGATCGCCATCGCCATTTTCGGCTTCTTCTATGCCAGCCTGCTGACGGCGGGCCTGACCGGCGCCGTCCTGTGCTCGATCATCGGCCTCGGCCTGATGGGCTTCACCTATGGTCCGATCGGCGCGGCCCTGGCCGCCCCCTTCCCGACCATGGTGCGCTACACCGGCGCCTCGATGACCTTCAATCTCGGCGGCATTTTCGGAGCCTCGCTTGCTCCCTATATCGCCACCTGGCTCGCGACCAACTACAGCCTCACCTATGTCGGCTACTATCTCGCAGCCTCGGCGGCGATCTCGCTCCTCTGCATCCTTTTGTCGGGTCGCGAGGAAGTCTGAGACGTTTCAACAGAAACAGGAAGCCGCGACGCCCGCCGTCGCGGCTTTTTTGTTGATGCACGCAAGACTTCCGGCTAGCGAAAGCCTTCACGAGCAAACAGGGAGAAGATCATGCGATGCCTCGTCACCGGCGCAGCCGGCTTCGTCGGCGCCCCTCTTGTCGCGCGTTTGCACACGGATCGGATTTGCGACGTGACGGCGACGACGCGATCGGCGACATCTACCTTCCCCGCAGATATCAGGTATCTCCCCATCGACATAACAGAGACGACCGATTGGACCGCGGCTCTTGAGGGCATCGGCGTCATCGTCCATCTCGCCGCCCGCGTTCACATCATGAACGACATGTCGAGCGATCCCTTGGCGGATTTCCGCCGCGCCAACACCGCCTCCACCCTCAATCTTGCAGAACAGGCAGCCCGTGCCGGCGTGAGGCGCTTTGTCTTCATCAGCACCATCAAGGTCAACGGCGAAGAGAACGATCGACCGTTCCGGCACGACGACCAGCCGAAACCCATCGATCCCTACGGCATTTCGAAGATGGAAAGCGAGATCGGTCTTCGCGAGATTGCTGATCGCACCGGCATGGAAGTCGTCGTCGTCAGGCCTCCGCTGGTCTATGGCCCTGGCGCGCGCGGCAACTTTGCCCTGCTCGTCGGTCTTGTCCGCAGGAAATTGCCTCTGCCCTTCGCCTCGCTGAAGAACCGCCGCACACTGGTCGCGGTACAGAACCTCATCGACCTTATCATCACCTGCATGCAGCATCCGGCAGCAGCGGGCGAAACCTTTCTGGCAGGCGATGGTGAAGACCTATCGACCCCGGCACTGATAGAAGGCATTGCAGCGGGCCTCGGCGTCAAGCCGATGCTGGTGCCCTTCCCCCCGTCTCTGATGCATATAGCTGCCAGGATCGTGGGCAAAGATGCTGTCTACCAGCGCCTCTGCGGTTCGCTGCAGGTGGACATATCCCACGCCCGCGACGTGCTCGGCTGGTCGCCGGCCGTCACGCCGCGCGAGGGTCTGAGGCTTGCGGTAAAATAGCCCTATTCGGTCGTGACGCCCTGGAAGGGACGGACCTCGCGGCCGGGCATGAAGAGCCCGAGGCGCTTGATTTCCCATTCCAGCTTGATGCCGGAGCTTTCGAAAACCTTGCGGCGCACTTCCTCGCCGAGATATTCGAGATCGTAGCCGGTCGCCTGCCCCATGTTGATCATGAAGTTGCAGTGAAGCGACGACATCTGCGCGCTGCCGATGACGAGCCCGCGGCAGTCCGCCTCGTCGATCAGCTTCCAGGCCGAATGGCCCTCCGGATTCTTGAAGGTGGAACCGCCGGTCTTTTCGCGGATCGGCTGCACCGTCTCGCGGTGGTTGCGCACGGCATCCATTTCGGCGCGGATCTTGGCCCGGTCGTCCGGATAACCCTCGAACAGAACCGAAGTGAAGATCAGATCGTCGGCCGCACCCGAATGGCGATAGGAATAGCCCATCTCGGCATTCGTCAGCACATGCCTGTTGCCCTTGCGGTCGATCGCCCGCACTTCAACGACGCGATCCTTCGTCTCCGAGCCGTTGGCGCCGGCATTCATGCGGGCAGCGCCGCCGATGCCGCCGGGAATGCCGTAGTAGAAGGCGAAACCGCCGATGCCGTTGTCCATCGCCATGGCGGCCACGTGCTTGTCCGGGCAGATGGCGCCGGCGAGAATGCGGTTTTCGCCGGCGAGTTCGACAAAGCCGAAACCCTTGGCCGAGAGGCGCAGCACGACACCGGGAATACCGCCGTCGCGCACCAGGATGTTCGAGCCGACACCGACCACCGTCAGCGGCACCTCATCCGGCAATATCTTGAGGAAGGCGATAAGGTCTTCCTCGTCATGCGGCTGGAACATCAGCTCGGCCAGACCGCCGGCGCGGAACCAGGTGACGCGGTCCATGGGTGCATCCGGCGTCAGTCGGCCGCGAATGTCTTTTACGCCCTCTCCGAGAGAGGCAAGTAGCTTTTCCCCATTAACCTGTTTCATGCGGACTTTCCTGAAAGGTCTTGCAACTGCTTCGGCAGCGCTGCTGCCCAGTATGTAATGCTACCAGCACCCAGGAGAACCACAAAGTCCCCGGGCTTTGCAATTTCTGCTACCATCTGCGGTAGAGCTTCCGCCGAAGGAAGGAAGCGGGCATCGCGATGGCCACCCGATTTGATACGGGAAACGAGCGATTCCGAATCCGCCCCCTCGATCGCGTCTTCACCCGCGGCATAGACAGGCGCGATGAAAATGCTGTCTGCGTCGTTGAAGCAGGCGGCGAATTCCTCGAACAGGCTCGACAGGCGGGTATAACGATGCGGCTGGTGCACGGCGATGATTCTGCCCTTGCAGGCCTCGCGGGCGGCGCGCAGCACCGCCTTGATCTCGACCGGGTGATGGCCGTAGTCGTCGAAGATCTGCACGCCGTTCCATTCGCCCGTCAGCGTGAAGCGACGCTTGACGCCGCCGAAGGAGGCAAGCCCCTTGGCGATATCCTCGCGTGAAATGCCGAGACGGTTGGCAACGGCAATGGCCGCCGTGGCATTGGCGATATTGTGACGGCCGGGCATCGGCATGACGAGATTGTCGAGCCGGATGACTTCGCCCGTGCGGCGGCGGCGGATCTCGACATCGAAGACCGAGCGCGTGCCTTCGATGCGCACATTCATGAAGCGCACGTCGGCCTGCGGGTTTTCGCCATAGGTGATGACCTTGCGGTCCTCGATGCGGCCGACCAGCGCCTGCACCTCGGGATGATCGAGGCACATGACGCCGAAACCGTAGAAAGGCACGTTCTCGACGAACTGCCGGAAGGCGGCGCGCACGGCGTCGAAATTGCCGTAATGGTCGAGATGTTCAGGGTCGATATTGGTAACGACGGCAACGTCGGCGGGCAGCTTCAGGAAGGTGCCGTCGGATTCGTCGGCCTCCACCACCATCCACTCGCCCTCGCCCATGCGCGCATTCGTGCCATAGGCATTGATGATGCCGCCGTTGATGACCGTCGGGTCCAGGCCGCCGGCTTCGAGCAGCGTGGCGACGAGCGAGGTCGTCGTCGTCTTGCCATGCGTGCCACCGATGGCGATCGCATTGCGGAAGCGCATCAGCTCGGCCAGCATTTCGGCGCGACGCACCACCGGCAGCAGCTTCTCGCGCGCGGCGACGAGTTCCGGATTGCTCTTCTTGATCGCGGTCGAGACGACCACGACTTCGGCGTCGCCGAGATTTTCCGCCTTGTGGCCGACGAAAACCTCGATGCCCTTGTCGCGAAGGCGCTGGACATTGGCGCTGTCGGATTGGTCCGATCCCTGCACCCGATGGCCGAGATTGTGCAGCACCTCTGCGATACCGCTCATGCCGATACCGCCGATGCCGATGAAATGGACAAGGCCGATTGCCTTTGGCAGCTTCATGCGCGTGCCCCCTTGAGTTCTGCAACTGTCTTGCCGGCGGCAATAGCCTCAACCATGTCGGCAAGCAAGTTCGCCGCGTCAGGTTTTCCCGCCAGCTTGGCCGCCGCCGCCATGCCGGCAAGCTTTTCCGGTTCGTTCATCGCATGCGTCAGGATCGAGGCAAGGCGCTCCGGCGAAAGCTCGGCCTGCGCGATCACCCTGGCTCCGCCGGTCGCGGCAAGGGCTGCGGCATTCGCGGCCTGATCGTGATCGAGCGCATGCGGATAAGGCACGAACACGGCCGGGCGTCCGATGACCGAGATTTCCGAAACCGTCGAAGCCCCGGAGCGGCAGATGACCAGATGCGCCCCGGCAAGGCGTTCCGCCATATCATTGAAAAACGGGGCGATATCCGCGCCCATCTGCAATTGCGCCACGCAGCCGCGCACCATTTCCATATCCTCCGGGCGCACCTGCTGCGTCACTCTGAGCCGCGCCCGCAATGCGTCGTCAAGCAGGCTGATCGCCGTCGGCATCGCCTTGGAGAAATATTGCGCGCCCTGGCTGCCGCCGAAGACGACGAGGTTGAACGGCTCGCCGGGATGCGACGGCACATAGGGCTGCTCTGCCGCGGCAAGGATCGCCGGGCGCACGGGATTGCCGGTCGCGATCGTCTTGCCGGAAAAAGCGCCGCCGTTTTCCGGCAGGAAGCCGCCGGCAATCGCCTTGACGCGCGGCGCCAGCGCCTTGTTGGCGCGGCCCATGACGGCATTCTGCTCATGCAGCATCGAAGGCACGCCAAGCCGTGTGGCGGCCAGCAGCGGCGGCACGGTCGGATAGCCGCCGAAACCGACGACGATGACCGGCTTCAGCCGGCCGATCAGCCGTTTTGCCGCCCGCATGCCCGTCCAGAGCTTCCACAGCGAACGCGCGACGGCCACCGGGTTCTTCGAACCGATCGTCGCCGACGGCACGACATGGATCTCGTCGGCCGGAAACTTGCCGGCGTAACGCTCCGCACGGCTGTCGGTGACGAGATGCACGGAATAACCGCGCTCCCTCAGCTTGAAGGCGAGCGCTTCGGCCGGAAAGACGTGGCCGCCGGTTCCCCCGGCGGCAAGAAGGACGATGCCCTTGCTCATGAGACCCTACTCCGCCGGCATGCCGTGCGGCACGCGGAAAAGGCTCCGGTCCTGCGCACGTTTTTCCGGGCGATGGCGCGTCAGCGCCAGAATGAAGCCGGCCGTGACGCAGATCGCCACCATCGACGATCCGCCGTAGGAAATCAGCGGCAGCGTCATGCCCTTGGCCGGCAGCAGTTCGAGATTGACGCCGATATTGATGATCGACTGGATGCCCATCTGCAGCACCAGGCCGGCGACGGCAAAGCGGTTGAAATCGTTGCGTTCGCGATAGGCATGCGAGAGGCCGCGCAGCACCAGCACCGTGAAGATGGCGACGAGCGCGATGCAGAAGACGATGCCGAATTCCTCGGCCGCGACCGAGAAGATGAAGTCGGTATGGGCGTCCGGAATGATGCGCTTGACGATGCCCTCGCCCGGCCCCTGCCCGAACCAGTCGCCGCGGATGATTGCCTCGCGGGCGGTATCGATCTGGAACGTGTCGCCCTCGCCGGTAAGGAACTTGTCTATTCGGCCCGCCACGTGCGGGAAGACGTAATAGGCGGTGACAAGGCCGCCGGCACCGCCGACGCCGAGCACGATGATCCAGAGCCACGGCATGCCGGCCATGAAGAACATGCCGCCCCAGACGGCCGTCGTCAGGATCGTCTGGCCAAGGTCGGGCTGCGCCACGAGAAGGGCCGCGACCATGCCGAACAGGATGATGGCAAAGAGGTTGCCCGGAATTTCCGGCTGGCGGGCATGTTCGGAAAAGAGCCAGGCGCAGACGACGACGAAGGCCGGCTTCATGAATTCCGAGGGCTGGATGGAGATGCCGGCAAGCGTCACCCAGCGGCGGGACCCCTTGACCTCGACACCGAAGAACAGCGCCAGCAGCATCATCGCGAGCGCCACGATCAGCAGGATGATCGCGGTGCGCCGCACCTGGCGCGGCGTCAGGAAGGAAAGGCCGAGCATGACGGCGATCGACGGGATCATGAAGGCCGCATGGCGCTTGACGAAGTGGAAGGGTTCCAGCCCGATGCGTTCGGCAACCGCCGGAGAAGCCGCAAAGGAGAGCATGAAACCTATGCCCATCAGGAACAGGAACAGGGCCAGGAAGAAACGGTCGATGGTCCAGAACCAATCGGCCAATGCTCCACGTTCCGCGCGGCTCACCATGTCATTTGCCTCCTGTTGCCGAATTGATCAGCATCGTCACGCCGTCAAGGGCAGCCACATGGCTGACAAAGGCATCGCCCCTGACTTCAAAATTCTTGTACTGGTCGAAGCTTGCGCAAGCCGGGGATAACATGACGGCCACCGGACCGGTCTCATCCTTGGCCGCGTCAGCTGCCGCATGCGCCACCGCCCGTTCCAGCGTACCCGATATTTCGTAGGGTGCCGCCTCGCCCAGTGTGGCGGCAAATTCCGCCGCCGCCTCGCCGATGAGATAGGCCTTGGCGATGCGCGGAAAGAAAGGCGCAAGCGTCGTGATCCCGCCCGCCTTGGGCAGGCCGCCGGCAATCCAGTAGATCCGGTCGTAGCTCGAAAGCGCGGGAGCCGCGGCATCCGCATTCGTCGCCTTGGAATCGTTGACGAAGGTGACATGGCCGCGACGGCCGACCGGCTGCATGCGATGTTTGAGGCCGGGGAAGGATGCAAGACCCGCACGAATATCGTCGGGAGAAACACCGACGGCAAGGCAGGCCGCGACGGCGGCGGCGGCATTCTGCGCGTTGTGGCTGCCGCGCAGCGTCTGGATACCGTCGAGATCGACGAAGGGCAGCATGGCGCCGCCCGTTGCCCGGATGAGCCGGCTGCCCTCGGCATAGATACCGTCAGCCAGCACGTTGCGCCGCGAAATGCGCGTCACCTTCACCCCTGCCCGCTCGATACGGTCGGCGATCAGCGCCGAGAAACTGTCGTCCACGCCGACAACGGCGACAGCGCTGCCGGCGACCAGCCGTTCCTTGACATCGGCATAGTGCTGCATCGTGCCGTGCCGGTCGAGATGATCGGGCGTCAGGTTGAGCAGGATGCCGGCGGACGGGTTGAGCGTGGGCGCCAGGTCGATCTGGTAGGAAGAGCACTCGACGACGAAATAGCGCTCGGCTTTCGGCGGATCGAGCGTCAGCACGGCCGTGCCGATATTGCCGCCGAGCTGCGTGTCGCGGCCGCTCGCTTTCAGGATATGGGCGATCAGCGCCGTCGTCGTCGACTTGCCGTTCGTGCCGGTGATCGCGATGAACGGGCAATCGGGCGCATGCGCGCGCCGCTCGCGCACGAAGAGCTCGACATCGCCGACAATATCGACGCCGGCGGCACGCGCAAGATCGACGGTCCAATGCGGCTTCGGGTGGGTGAGCGGCACACCCGGCGAAAGCACGAAGAGCGCCTGCGCGCTCCAGTCGATCGTGCGAAGGTCGGCGGTGCGGATGCCGTCTGCCGCAGCCTTGGCGACGCTGTCGGGATTGTCGTCCCAGGCCGTGACATCGGCCCCGCCTGCAATCAAGGCCCTGGCCGTGGCCGAGCCGGAACCGCCGAGACCGAAAAGAGCGACCTTCTTATCCGCAAGCGTCGTGACCGGGATCATGACCGCCTCACCGCAGCTTCAGGGTGGAAAGGCCGAGCATGGCAAGGCCGACCGCGATGATCCAGAAGCGGATCACCACCTGGCTTTCCGTCCAGCCCTTCTTTTCGAAATGATGGTGGATCGGCGCCATGAGGAAGACGCGCCGGCCGGTCATCTTGAAGAAACCGACCTGGATGATGACCGAGAGCGTTTCCATGACGAAGAGGCCGCCGACGATCGCCATGACGATCTCGTGCTTGGTGGCAACGGCAACCGTGCCGATCGTGCCGCCGAGGGCGAGAGACCCGGTATCGCCCATGAAGATGGCGGCCGGCGGCGCGTTGAACCAGAGGAAGCCGAGGCCTGCGCCGATGACCGCGCCGAGCACCACGGCAAGCTCGCCGGTACCGGGCACGAAATTGATCTGCAGGTAATTGGCAAAGACCGCGTTGCCGGCAAGATAGGCGATGATGCCGAAGGCGGCCGCGGCGATCATGACCGGCACGATGGCAAGCCCGTCGAGGCCGTCGGTCAGGTTCACGGCATTGCCGGCGCCGACGATGACGAAACCGCCGAAAACGACGAACATGATGCCGATATTGATCAGGAAGTCCTTGAAGAAGGGGAATGCGATCGAGGAGCCGAAGGTCGAGCCGGCCGGGCCGGAGACGAGCGCCGTGCGCATCATGAAATAGACGGCGATGCCGGCAATGACGAATTCGATGCCGAGGCGCGCCTTGCCCGAAAAGCCCCTGTGGCTCTGCTTCGTGACCTTGAGATAATCGTCATAGAAGCCGATGGCGCCGAAGCCGAGCGTCACGAGCAGCGTCGCCACCACATAGACGTTGGAAAGATCGGCCCAGAGCAGCGATGCCCCGACGATGCCGGCGAGAATCATCAGGCCGCCCATGGTCGGCGTGCCCGCCTTCTTGAAATGCGTCTGCGGCCCGTCGGCACGGATCGGCTGGCCCTTGCCCTGCCGGATGCGCAGCGAGTTGATGATGGCAGGCCCGAAGAGGAAGACGATGAGAGCGGAGGTGAAGAGAGCGGCACCAGCCCGGAAGGTAATATACCTGAACAAATTCAGAAATTTGAAATATTCCGACAGTTCAACTAGCCAAATCAGCATTCAAGGCCCCTTTTGCCCGATCATGGTTCGCGTTGCGTGTCGGAAACTGGCGGGTACTTGTCAAGGAGCGCGGCGACAATCTTGCCGAAACCGATCCCCAGCGACGACTTCACCATCAACACGTCGCCAGGTGCGACCGAGTTCAATACGAACTCCAACAATTCTTCCGTCTTTTCGCGATGCTCGACCGCGACACTGTCGGGAAGCGATTCTTTCAACGCCACCATTTCAGGCCCGGCGAGCCAGACATGTTCCAGGCCGGCCGCCAGCAGCGGCCCGGCAAGGTCGGCATGGACCTGCGGCGCAAACTCGCCCATTTCCAGCATGTCGCCGAGCACGGCGACGCGCCGCCCCCGCCCGGTCGGTTCGGCGCTTGCCAGCAGCGCGATCGCCGCGCGCATGGAGGCCGGGTTGGCGTTGTAGCTTTCGTCGATCAGCGTGAAGCTGCCGTTGCCGATCGGAAGGCGGTAGCGCTTGCCCCGGCCCTTTTCCGGCTTCAACGTCGCAAGCGCCTCGATGGCCTTGTCTAGACTGGCCCCGACAATGGTGACGACGCCCAGTGCGGCCAGCGCATTTTCGGCAATGTGGCGGCCCGGCGCACCGATGCGCACTTCCTTTGTATCGCCGCCGACGGTCATCCAGAGTGTCGAGCTTTCGTCCGAGCCGTTGAATTCGGCAAGACGGAATTCCGCCTTGGCGTGCTGGCCGAAGGAATGGATTCTGGTGATGCCAAGCGCCTGCGCCGCCTGCTCCAGGAAGGTGAACTGGTCGTTGTCGCGGTTGAGAACCACGTCGCCGCCCGGCTCCAGCCCTTCGAAGATCTCGGCCTTGGCGGCGGCGATCTCCTCGATGCTCTGGAAATTGCCGAGATGGGCCGGCGCGACCGTCGTGACGACGGCGACATGCGGGCGGATCATCGCCACCAGCGGCCGGATCTCGTCCGGATGGTTCATGCCGACCTCGAAGACGCCGAAATAGGTGTCGATCGGCATGCGCGCGAGCGTCAGCGGCACGCCCCAGTGATTGTTGAAGGAAGCAACCGACGCATGCACCTTGCCGGAGGGAGACAAGACATGGCGCAGCATCTCCTTCGTCGTCGTCTTGCCGACCGAACCGGTGACGGCGATGATCTTCGCCCGCGAGCGTTCACGCGATGCCTGTCCCAGCTTGCCGAGCGCGGCAAGCACGTCCTCGACCACGATCATCGGCACCGTCAGCCGCCCCATGGCCGGCAGGCGCGCCTCGCTGACAACCAGCAGCGACGCGCCGTTTGCCACGGCCATCGAAGCATAATCGTGCCCGTCCACGCGGTCGCCCTTGATCGCGAAAAAGGCCTCGCCGGGCGCAATCGAGCGGCTGTCGATGGAAATGCCGGTAATGCCCTGCGGCAGCGAGCCGAACGGGCGGCCCGCCATCGCGGCGATCATGTCTTCGGTGGTCCAGAGCCAGTTCATGGTACCCGCTCCTCCAAAGCCTTGCGCACTTCGGCATGATCGGAAAACGGCAGCGTGACGCTGCCGACCGTCTGCCCTTCTTCATGTCCCTTACCGGCGACGATCAGCGTATCGCCGGACTTCAGCTGCAGCACCGCCTCGCGGATCGCCTTGGCGCGATCGCCGATCTCCGAAGCGCATTTGGCCGCCGCCATGATCTCGGCGCGGATCGCGGCCGGCTCTTCCGAGCGCGGATTGTCGTCGGTGACGATCACGACATCGGCCAGCCGGCAGGCGATTTCGCCCATGATCGGCCGCTTGCCGCGGTCGCGGTCGCCGCCGCAGCCGAACACGACGATCACGCGGCCCGTCGTGAACGGCCGCACCGAGTTTAGCACGTTTTCCAGCGCATCCGGCTTATGGGCGTAATCGACATAGGCAAGCGCGCCGTCCCTGGTGTGACCGACCAGCTCGAGACGGCCGGAAGCGCCCTGCAGCTTTTCGAGCGCCGCCATCGCCACCTTCGCCGGCACGCCCGTCGACATGGCAAGGGCTGCCGCAACCAGCGCATTGGCGATCTGGAAATCGCCGGCGAGCGGGATATCGACCTCGAAGATCTCGTCTTCGGCATGGATTTCCGCCACCTGCTTGTGCCGGAAATGCTCCACGCGCTTCAGCGTCAGATAAGTGCCCTTGCGCCCGACCGTGCGCACATCGTGGCCGGCAGCCGTTGCCGCCCTGATCGCCTGCTCCGACCACGGATCGTCGGCGAAAACGACGGCGGGCGAGCCTTTCGGCAGCACCCGGTCGAAGAGATGCATCTTGGCGGCCATATAGTCCTCGACCGTCGGATGGTAATCCATATGGTCGCGGCCGAGATTGGTGAAGGCGGCCGCCGCCAGCGTCACGCCGTCGAGGCGATACTGGTCGAGGCCGTGGCTCGACGCCTCCATCGCGGCATGTGTCACGCCTTCGTCGGCAAGTTCGGCAAGCAGCTTGTGCAGCGAAACCGGATCGGGCGTCGTCAGAGAGCCATATTCGTTGCGCGTCGGCGAAACGACGCCGGTCGTGCCGATCATCGCGGCCGCATGGCCGGCATGCGCCCAGATCTGGCGCGTGAAGGATGCGACCGAAGTCTTGCCTGCCGTCCCCGTCACCGCCACCATCGTCGCCGGCTGGCGGCCATGGAAGCGCGAGGCGGCAACGGAGAGGAAACGCCGCGGCTCGGCAACGACCAGCACCGGCACGGAGGTTTCGGTCGCATGGGCTGCGATGACGACGGCAGCGCCCTTGGCAACGGCATCGGCAATGAAGCCCGCGCCATCGGCCCTGGAGCCGGCAATTGCCACGAAAGCCATTCCGGGTGCGATCTTCCGGCTGTCGGAAGACAATCCTGTTATCTCCAGCGCCCCGGCCGGCCCTTCGAGTTCAGCTTTGAGTTCCGGAAACGCATTTCCGGCGATGTCCCGCAATTTCATCGAATGCACTTTTCTGGTTCAGGTCGATCGCCCCTTACGAATCGACGCCGACATTGATTCACACTCAATAAGACACCAACAAGGCCGAGCCGTCTTCGCCAAATTCCGGTTCCACACCGAGGATCGGCGCGGCGCGGCGCACGATGTTCTTGACCATGGGGGCTGCCGTATAGGCGGCGATGCGCTGATGCTGCTCGCCGTCAAGCGGTTCGTCGCAGAAGGTCAGCACCACGTATTTCGGATCGTCGATCGGGAAGGCCGCCAGAAAAGCGTTGAAATTCAGATTGGTAGCATAGCGGCCGTTGACCACCTTGTCGGCCGTTCCGGTCTTGCCGCCGACATTGAAGCCCGGCACGTCGGCATTGCGGCCGGAGCCTTTCTTGCCGTTCAGCTTGAAGAGATAGCGGATATCGTCGCTGGTGCTTTTCTTGACGACGACCTCGGCAACTTCGTCGGCCTGTTCGCGGCTGCGCGGCAGGAAAGTCGGCTCGATGAGCTTGCCGCCGTTGATGAGCGCCGCCCCGGCAACCGCCGTCTGCAGCGGCGTGGTCGCCACACCATGGCCGAAGGAGATCGTGATCGAGTTGATCTTCTTCCAGACGCGCGGCTGGCTCGGCATCTTCACTTCCGGCAGCTCGGTCTGCATCTTGGTCAGCAGGCCGAGGCGCGTCAGATAGTCCTTCTGCATCTCCATGCCGACGATATCGATCATCCGCGCCGTGCCGATATTGGACGAATATTCGAAGATTTCGGGCACGGTCAGCCAGCGGCGCTGGCCGTGGAAATCGTGAATGGTGAAACCGCCGATGCGGATCGGATTGGTGGCGTCGAAACTGTCCTTGAGGGAAACCTTGCCGCTGTCGATCGCCATGGCGGTCGAGAAGGTCTTGAAGGTCGAACCCATTTCGAAGGTGCCGTTCGACATGCGGTTCAGCCAGCCGTCCTTGGAGCCTTCCTGCGGGTTGTTCGGATCGAAATCCGGCGCCGAGGCCATGCCGAGCACCTCGCCCGTATGCGCGTCGAGCACGACGGCCCCTGCCCCCTTGGCCTTGTAGTTGACGACGGCATTGGCAACGACATCGCGCACGATCGCCTGCACGCGCACATCGATCGACAGGCGGACCGGCTCCAGCGGCTGGTTGCTCGTCATGCCGACCGAGGCGAGATCGGCAAGCCCCTGATCGTCGATATATTTCTCCATGCCGGCAACGCCGCGGTTGTCGATATTGACGTAGCCGAGGATATGCGCAGCCGTCGCCCCGCCCGGATAGAAGCGGCGCTTTTCCGGCCGGAAGCCGATGCCGGGAATGCCGAGCGCCAGGATCTGGCTCTGCTGCTTCGGCGTCAGCTGGCGGCGCAGCCAGGCGAAATGCGAGGTGCGGTTCGACAGCTTCTTGTAGGTGTCCTTGACGTCGAGGTCGGAAAGCACCGTCTGCAGCTTCTCGACAGCCTCGTCGGCATCGACGATCTTGTTCGGCTCGGCAAACAGCGAAACCGTGCGGATATCGGTCGCCAGCACTTCGCCGTTGCGGTCGACGATATCGGGACGCGATGCCATCAGCCGGTCGGGCGGCAGGATGGACGAAACCGATTCCGGCTCCTTCATCGCATATTCGACGAGACGTCCGCCGATGACGGCATAGAGGGCGGTGAAGCCGACGATCAGCAGGCCCACGCGGCTTTTGGCCTGCCCGGACTTGCGCTTGCGCGAGCCCTCGATCGCCATGCCGGACGGAGCCCCGAAACGGTTATAGACGCCGGCGGAAAAATGCGCCTGGCTTTTCAGCACCATGATGCGGGAAAGAAAGGACATTATTCCAGCGCTCCCGTTTCGATCTCGTCCGGCTCCTGCTCTTCGGCCTGGCGCGGCGCCGGCATCGGGACCGGCTGCGCCTTGGCGGCAGAGCCGGGCTTGGCGCCGGCCTTGGCTTCGGCAATGTCGAGCGGCGGAACTTCGGATTTCAGCATCGGCAGTTCGCGCGCATGGGCAAGCGCGGTCGAATCCGTCGGCTGCAGCTGCAGCTCGCTATTGTAGACATTGACCAGCCGCTCCAGCCGGTTCGGCTGCGATTGCAGCGCCCAGTCGGCCTTCAGGAGATCGATCGTGTCCTTCTCCAGCTTGATCTCCGCCTCGAGGCGATGAACCTCCTCGAGCTTCAGCTCGGCGCGATGCTTGATCGTGTAGGTGACGGCGGCTGCCGCCGTCATGACGCCGATGAGCACAAGATCGAACGTTCTCAGCATATCAACCTCCAAGCTTTCCGAGGCTGGCAAGATTGGGAAATCCGAAGAGCGACATGTCCTCGGCTTCGGCGGGGGCAGCGGTGCGCTGGCCGGCACGCAGCTTGGCGGAACGGGCACGCGGATTGGCCTGCGCCTCTTCTTCGCTGGCTGATACCATCGACTTGCCGACCGGCGCGAAGGTCGCAACCCGCTCACGCGCGATCGGCAGATGGCGCGAACCCGACGCCTTGCCGGCCCGGTCGGAGAAGAATTTCTTGACGATCCGGTCTTCCAGCGAATGGAAGGTGACGACGACGAGACGACCGCCGGGCTTCAGCGCCCGCTCGGCCGCAAACAGCGCCTGCGCCAGCTCGCCGAGCTCGTCGTTGACGAAGATGCGCAGCGCCTGGAAGACGCGCGTCGCCGGATGGATCTTGTCCTTCATCTTGCGCGGCGTCACCAGCTCGATCAGCCCGGCAAGATCGCGCGTCGTCTCGAACGGCTTTTCGGCGCGATGTTTTTCGATCGCATGCGCAATGCGCGGCGCCTGATTTTCCTCGCCGAGATAGTGGAAGATGCGGATGAGATCTGCGACCTTCGCCCGATTGACGACATCGGCGGCCGAAACGCCAGCAGCCGACATGCGCATGTCGAGCGGACCGTTCTTCTGGAAGGAGAAGCCGCGCTCGGCCTCGTCGATCTGCATGGAGGAAACGCCGATATCGAGCACCACGCCGTCAAGCCCGCCCTCGGGCGCATGGTCGGAAAGCTCGGAAAAGCGCGAATGGATAAGCTTGAGACGGCCGCGATGGGCCGCGACAAGCGCCTGCCCGGCCGCAATCGCCGTCGGATCGCGATCGAGCGCGATCACATCGGCACCGGCCGCCAGAATGGCGGACGTATAACCGCCCGCGCCGAAGGTGCCGTCGAGAATGACCTTGCCCGAAGAAGGCTCCAGCGCCGCAAGCACTTCCCTGAGAAGAACCGGAATGTGGCGAACCGGTCCGCCACCGGCTTCAGTTGAACCTCCGCCAGGATTCGCCACCATTCCGCTCCCTCGTTCTCTCAGGAACGCCTGCCCGCCAGCCTGCGCTCCTCTCGTGCCTGCGCCTGCGCTGCCGCAAATGCCTGCGGCCGCCAGAGCTGAAAGTGATCCGCCCGACCCACGAAGGCCACCTCGTCCGTAATGCCGGTGAAGTCGCGAATGAAATCCGTGACCATCAACCGACCCTCGGCGTCGAGCTTCATGAAGACCCCGCCCCCATGGATGAGAAGCGACATCTCGTTCGCATCCGGCGAAAACGGATCTTCCGCAGCGATCTGCCGCTCGAACCTTTCCAGAAGGTCCGGGCCGCCGATGCTGATCGCCGGAAACACAAAATCCTGGAAACAGTACAGTTCCGGGATATTGCGCTGCGCCAGCACGGAACGGAA
Source organism: Rhizobium sp. GCM10022189 (assembly GCF_042656325.1). Classification (NCBI taxonomy): domain Bacteria; kingdom Pseudomonadati; phylum Pseudomonadota; class Alphaproteobacteria; order Hyphomicrobiales; family Rhizobiaceae; genus Rhizobium; species Rhizobium sp. GCM10022189. Next base: position 173,327 of record NZ_JBHSOR010000003.1, on the reverse strand, counting down.
CGCCGCCGGCACGGAAACCCGGCCCTTGGCGTCGATCCTGTTGGTCGCATTCGAAAGGAAGCGGCTCATGACACGAAACATCCGTTTCCGAAAGAGCCCGGAAAGCCGTTCGCCGCCCGAAACCCTCAAAATCAGGCACAGCTACGCAAGCCGAAAGAGCCAAAACCCTCCCGACGCTTCCGGTCCGGAAGGCGCCTTTGCTTTGCGATTGATGGGCAGATGATTGCCCTGATGCAGTGCGCACTTGGGATAGCATGGGACCGTATGGGCGTCAATGGGATGAGCCCATTTTGAGGTGGGCGCAGTATCGAACATTTATAGGCTGTTAAGTTTAACAAAGGGTTAGGAAAGCGATTCTCTCACGCCATCGAAAGCTGTCGGACAATGCCGGAAATCGGGCCGCACGGGATCCATGCGACATTGCTGCAATTCTCGTCATTTCAATGGCTTGAAAGGGAAAAATCGTGTTCGGCCGCAATGCGGACGCCCGGGAAGTCAATCGCCAGTTGGCCTGTAAGCCGGGTTCTGTATGGCTCCGGCGAACCGGAACGTGGCAGCCATTCATCTGGGACAACGCTTGCACGCTGCCTCACGCAACCCACCCGGATGACTGGCCTGGAAACCGGCCGGCAAGGCTTTCGCCCGCCGCGTCATCCCTATTCGGTTTTGCTCCCGGTGGGGTTTACCGTGCCATATCCGTTGCCGGAGATGCGGTGGGCTCTTACCCCACCCTTTCACCCTTACCCGTCATGACGGGCGGTTTGCTTTCTGTGGCACTTTCCCTGAGGTCGCCCTCGCCGGACGTTATCCGGCACCGTGTTTCCGTGGAGCCCGGACTTTCCTCACCCTACCGCCTTTCGGCATTGGTAAAGCGCGGCTGCCCGGCCAACTGGCAGGGCTCCCTTAAACGAGGAAGCCCGCAAAAGCCAACGAAATATGGGCCGGAAGCTTAACGGAAATAAGGTGCGAAATCCGTGGCGTAGCCCTGATCCTTGATTCCGCCTGTCAAAATGAGCGCAGCCCCCAGCCTGCCGATTTCGTCGGAACTCTTGGCCGAGGTGCCCATGCAGCCGGTCAGGACCGCAACATGCGGTGAAGCGGTATAGCCGATCATCGGATAACGGCTCTTCGTATAGGAGACGACGCAGGACGCGGAGGAAACCGACCGCGCCTCAAGCTCCGGCACGATCCGGCCGACGATCCGGGTCAGATGCTCGCGGGCCGGCGCACGTCCCTCGGTGCGGAACCAGGCGCGCATCTGTGCATCGTTGTCCAGCACGAGGTCGTCGGGATCGCCGCCGATCTTCAGATAGAGCTTGCCGTCGGGATAACGGATCGGCGGCAGCAGGTAGATGTCGATACCGGGCGCATGGAGGATCAGCGACGGCATGCCGGCAAAGCGATGCGCATCCTCTTCCGCCACTTCGAAAAGGGCCACGGTGCGTCCGTAAACCGTCATGTCAACGGATTGCGGCAAGAGATTCTGCGAAATGGAAAAACCGCCGGCGGCAAGCAGGGCCTTTTCGGCGCGATAGACGCTCCCGCCCGCCGTCGTGACGACGGCCGCCCCGCCCTCTTCCCGGATCGACGTGACATGATCGCGAATGACGGTCGCGCCCGCCTTTTCGGCCAGCAGCGACTGCGCCCTTACGAGCTTGCGCGGGCTGATATGCCCGGCTCCCTTCGCCTCGAAAATGCCGGCGCTGCCGGCGGGAAAGGCGAAATAGGGAAATTGCTTCTTCAGCCGAGCCTCGTCGAGCAGGGCGATTTCGGCGCCGAGCCGGCAAGCAGCCCGTTGCGTATTGCCGAGATAGTCGCTCTCCACCGGCGCCACGCCCACGCAGCCCGCCTGCGTATAGAATTCGACGCCGCTTTCCCTGGCGATATCGCCGTAGCGGGCGATCGAGCGATTGGCGAGCAAGGCCCAGCCGCCATCCGGATCGATGGTGCGGGTGATGCGCCCTTCGTCGTAATGGCTGGCAAAGACGCCCTCATGCGCCTTGCGATCCTCGGGCTCGTCCGGGCCGATGACGGCGACGCCATCTGCCTGTCTTGCCAGATATTTTGCGGCCGCGGCACCCATCATGCCGCGGCCGATGACGATGAACCTGAAATCGACTGCCATGTCACACCTCGCTGAAAGCGAGCGATAGCATGGCGATCACGCTGAATCATCCGGCTCCGCCCGGAGAAACAGCGTTTCCTGCTCACAGCATTGCAAGAACCTTGCCGCAATAGGACTTGGAGACCGGGTTCATGCGCGTCGCGCCATGGCCGGCATTGTATTTCAGGATCGTATTGCAGGTCTCGCCGCCGCCGAGATCGTGGGCGGCCGCAAGATACTTCATGCCGTACTTGATGTTGGTTTCCGGATCGAACAGGCCCTTGGCGCTGCCGGTATAGCCCATCATGCGGGCCGTGGCCGGCTTGATCTGCATCAGGCCGATTTCGCCATGGCTGCCGCGTGCGTTGGGATTGTAGTTGCTCTCGACACGGATGACCGCATTCGCAAGATCCACCGGCACGTTGTACTGCCTGGCATATTTGCTGATCAGCGCGGAATAGGAATTGCCGGAAACATCGGCGACGGGATAACCGCTCTGGCGCTCAACCGTCTTCAGCGGGCGCTGCGCTGTCTTGAGCGGACGCTGGGCCGCCTTCACCGGGCGCTGCGCCGTCTTCAGCGGGCGCCCTGTCTTCTTCACCTTTCGCTCCGCCTTCTTCAGCGGGCGCTCCACTTTCTTGGCGGGCGCATCGGCTCTTACGCCCCAGTCATTCGCAAAGGCAAAGCTATTTCCCGCCAGCACCATGCCAACGCATGCTGCAGCAACAACAATCAGTTTTCTCATGTAGTCTTGAACACTCCGACCCAAAGAATTTCCGGACGGCGCGCCACGCGGTCACGGGGAATACAAGATCAAGAAATGATCAGGATCCGCGGCAATTCTTATCGTTTCACATGACGCCTTCGATTTAGCTTGGGAACAACCATCGGCGCCGCTTAGCGGAAATTCTTAGACCATCGCAATGAGGAGATAATAGGGAAATGATGTGGCAGCCCGATTTTCCCGGCTGAACGCCGAAAACCCGCCGCCCGCCCGGCCGTCGGAAATCAGGAATATCGCGGCAGCGCCGACAGCAGGCGGTGCAGCGTGTCGATCGTCGAGAAATCGGCGATACCATCCACCCGTTCCGGGCGGAAATGCCGCTGGAACGCTTCCACGTCTCCGGCCGTCTTGTCGGTGAATTCACCCGAAATTTCAGTTCCGTAGCCATAAAGCGACAGCATGGACTGCAGCGCTTCGATCGGCTGCCCGCGGTCGCCCCGCTGGAAGAAGCGCCCGCCGGTAATGGCGGCCGGCTCCACCCAATGGCCGACGCCGGCCCGATACAGCTCCCGCCAGGGGAATTTTTCGCCCGGATCGACCTTGCGCACCGGGGCGACATCGGAGTGGCCGAGCACCCTTTCCGGCGCGATTGACCAGCGTTCGCCGCAATCGCGACATAATTCGATCACCGCCGCGATCTGCTCTTTCGGGTAGTCCGGGAGCCCGCCCGGATGGCCGGCATTGGCGATTTCGATGCCGATCGACATCGAGTTGATGTCGGTCTCGCCCTGCCAGAAGCTCTTTCCCGCATGCCATGCACGCCGGCTTTCCGGCACCAGCTGCACGACCTCGCCGTCCATATGCACGAAATAATGGCTGGAGACCTGGCTTTCGTCGCGACAGAGCCAGTCGAGCGCCCCTTCCGGGCTCGGCATGCCGGTATAGTGCAGCAGGATCATATCCGGCTTGCGGCCATCGGCACGTTCGCCGTGGTTCGGCGAAGGCTGGACGCGGGCTTTCCTGTAATCGGCCTCGAATGAGGTCATGCGGCGCGGCGTTCCTTTTCGATCGCCGCATAGGCGTCGTTCAGCGCCGCCATGCGTTCATTGGCGATCGCATGGAATTCTTCCGGCACGCCGCGCGAAATCAGCCGGTCCGGATGATGTTCGCTGACGAGAACGTGGTAGTGGCGGCGGATCGTCGGGAAATCGTCTGCCGGCGAAACCCCGAGCACCTTGTAGGGGTCGCGCCCGTCCGAGACGTGGCGCGCCGCGATCTGCTCGAAGCGGGCATCGCTCATCTGGAAGATTTCGGCGATATGGCGCAGGAAATTCATTTCGTTCTCGTGGATCAGCCCATCCGCCTTGGCGATATGGAACAGGCCATCGAGCACGTCCTCCAGAACCGGGCAATTGGCAGCGCAGGTCGAGCAGAGCGTGGACAGCTTCGCCGCATAGGCCTCGTAACCGGCAACGTCCTGGCGGGCGAGATTATAGAGGCGCGCGACATTCTTCGCCTCGCTCGGAGGAAACTCGAAAATATCGCGGAAGGCCTGCACTTCCTTCTCGCTGACGATACCGTCGGCTTTCGCCATCTTGGCCGAGAGCGCGATGACGGCAACCGAGAAAGCGACCTTGCGGCGCGTCTCCGGGTCGCCCTCGAAAACCGTGCGAATAGCCTCGACGACCGCTGAGAGCGCATTGCCCGCGGTATTGCCAATGGCATTCACCAGTTTTTCCCAGAAAGACATCGTCATCTTCTCGCAATGCAGCAAGTTTTGGAAGAAACACCTTGACCAAATAATCGTTGCCATTGCAAGGCGGCTATTGGTCGTAGGCCCGAAAACAGTTTTCACAATTCGGTAATTGTCGCCGGTGCCGCGACCGTCCGCTGTGTCCCCGTTTTCTGCATTATCGGCACAACGGCCGGCGATTTCCACAACACTTATGGATAGGTGGACGGGCATTGAACCGATTATATCGCCGCTTCCGGCGCCGCCCCTGCAGAAAGGCGCGTTTTTCGTAAATTCTTTACTTTACAGGCCAGTTTCTCTGCCGCATCCATGCGTTACCTGAAGCAGGTCACGCAGAACCGGCAGCGGTCTTGCCGGAACGCGTATGGAAAAGGACGGCTTGGAGCGCGCCAGTGCGGATCGGACGGATCGCGACCGCTTCAAGCGGCAGGCAGTCGCGCATCAGGCGCCAAAGGAGGGATTATGGCCAAACAGAAAGTCGCAATGCTGACCGCCGGAGGCCTCGCACCCTGCCTCTCATCCGCCGTCGGCGGCCTCATCGAACGCTATAGCGACGTCGCACCCGACATCGACCTCATCGCCTACAAGTCCGGCTATCAGGGCGTGCTGCTCGGCGACAGCATCACCATCAGCAGCCAGATGCGCGAAAAGGCGCCGCTGCTTCACCGTTATGGCGGCTCGCCGATCGGCAACAGCCGGGTCAAGCTCACCAATGCCGCCGACTGCGTGAAGCGCGGCCTCGTCAAGGAAGGCGAAAATCCGCTGCGGGTCGCGGCAGAACGCCTCGCCAATGACGGCGTCACCGTCCTGCACACGATCGGCGGCGACGACACGAATACGACCGCCGCGGATCTGGCGGCCTATCTCGCGGCAAACGGTTATGACCTCACCGTCGTCGGCCTGCCGAAAACCGTCGACAACGACGTCGTGCCCATCCGCCAGTCGCTCGGCGCCTGGACGGCTGCCGAAGTCGGCGCCCACTTCTTCGACAATGTCAGCAACGAACAGACCGCCGCCCCGCGCACGCTCGTCATTCACGAGGTCATGGGCCGCCACTGCGGCTGGCTGACGGCAGCCACGGCCCGCGCCTATCTCCAGCGCACCAAGGGCAACGAATATGTCGACGGCCTGATGATGAATGCGCGCATGAAAGGCATCGACGCCGTCTACCTGCCGGAAATGGCCTTCGACCTCGATGCCGAGGCCGCGCGCCTGAAGGAGATCATGGACCGCACCGGCCATGCCACGATCTTCGTATCGGAAGGCGCCTGCCTCGACGCCATCGTCACTGAGCGCGAAGCCGCCGGCGAGACGGTCAAGCGTGACGCCTTCGGCCATGTGAAGATCGATACGATCAATGTCGGCGCCTGGTTCCAGAAACAGTTTGCAAGCCTGCTAGACGCCGAGCGTTCGCTGGTCCAGAAATCCGGTTATTTCGCCCGCTCCGCGCCGGCAAACCGCGAAGATCTGCGCCTGATCCAGAGCATGGTCGACCTCGCCGTCGAAAGCGCTCTCAACAGGGTTTCGGGTGTAACCGGCCATGACGAAGGGCAGAACGGCAAGTTGCGCACAATAGAATTTCCCCGCATCAAGGGCGGCAAGCCGTTTGATCTTTCGACCGCATGGTTTGGCGAAGTAATGAACCAGGTCGGGCAAAAATACAGGGCGGCATGATTGACGGATGGCTAATATGGTGTCTTTGCTTGTTCTCCAGGAATAGGAGGAGATTCCATGTCGCTTGAAGCCTGGTTCGCCTTTGCGGCCGCATCCGCCATCATGCTCGCCATACCGGGACCGACCATTCTGCTGGTCGTTTCCTATGCGCTTGGTCATGGCCGGAAAACGGCGCTGGCGACCGTTTCGGGCGTGGCGCTTGGCGATTTCACCGCCATGACGGCGTCGCTTTTCGGACTGGGCGCCCTGCTTGCCGCATCCGCGACGCTGTTCACCGTGTTGAAATGGATCGGCGGCGCCTATCTGATCTGGCTGGGAATCAAGCTCTGGCGGGCGCCGATCGTCGGCGAACACATTGCCGACAACGACAACCTGCCGGAAGAAAAGTCGTTGCGGATCTTCCTGCACGCCTATGTGGTGACGGCGCTGAACCCCAAGAGCATCGTCTTCTTCGTGGCCTTCGTGCCGCAGTTCCTCAACCCGACCCTCCCCTTCTTCAATCAGATGCTGGTCATGGAAGCGACATTCCTCGTGCTCGCCACCATCAACGCCTCCTGCTACGCGCTCGCCGCCCATGCGGCCCGCGGCCTGATTCGCAAGGCCAACGTGCAGCGCGCCGTCAACCGTACCGGCGGCACTCTGCTCATCGCAGCCGGCGCCGTAACGGCCGGGTATCGCCGTATTGCAGCTTAGGGCCTTTCCCGGTCAGATTGCAGCATTCTGCCGGGAAAGGCTCCAGTAATATTCGGCGGTTGCCGGAAAGCCACGAATAGGTTAATGCCTGTCCTTGGGCTTAAGGTATTTGATAAGTTTTAAGACGCTGCCGGGGCGGCGCGGTTCACGAAAGTGAGAGAATGGTAGCGATCGGATTTTCCGGCCTGAAACGCAGCCTCGTGGTCTCCACCATGCTCTGCGGCGTCATTTCCGGATGCGCGAGCGTCGAATACACCTCTCAGGCCGAGCTGACCGCCGAACAGACCGTCATTCCGATGCCGAAACCGGGCGAGGATGCGACGCTTGCCGCCATCCCGACCGCCGAAGGCGCAAACGGCCCGGCCGTCGCCACCCTCGATCCGCAGGCAATGGCCGGCGCGCCCGTGCTTGCCGCAGCCGCCATGCCGAATGTCGTCTCCCCGGTCCAGCAGCAGGCCGGCGATTTCGCCGTGCAGGGCGCTGTCCAGCAGGTTGCCGCCAACGGCTACGCGCCCATTCCGCTCACACCGGAAATGACGGCGATCCAGTCCGTCATCCCGACGCCGCGCCCGGCTTCTCCCGCCAGCCCGTCGACGCAGCTTGCCTTCGCGGCCACGACGCCGCAGAACGGCGCGCTCGCGGCCCTCGCCGCCGTCGATACCACGCCGCGCTTCACCATGGACTACGGCTTCGACGAATCCGGCCCGATCGACCCGCCGGCCGCTCCGCCGATGTTCAGCGATGACGACAGCGACGATGCGCCGACCGTCGAAAAGAGCATCATCAGCAAGCTCATCACCAAATATTCCAAGCTTTACGAGATTCCGGAATCGCTGCTCCACCGCGTCGTTCACCGCGAGAGCCGCTACAATTCCAAGGCCTACAACAAGCGCGGCTACTTCGGTCTCATGCAGATCAAGTACAATACCGCAAAATCGATGGGTTACGACGGCAACCCTGCCGGCCTCTTCGACGCCGAGACCAATATCAAATATGCGGGCAAGTACCTGCAGGGCGCCTGGCAGGTGGCCGACAAGAAGGAAGACGACGCCGTTCGTCTTTATGCGCGCGGTTATTATTACGACGCCAAGCGCAAGGGCATGACCGACATCGCCCAGGGCAATTACTGATACAATATCGTCAGTGACAGGCTTCAGCCGGCTTTGGCCGATTGAAGCGCGTTGAGAATTTCCTTCAGCACGATCTGCGGCCTGTAGCGCAGCCAGCTCGGCGTCAGTCCCATGCGCACGAAGACGAGATTGGCCGACGGAACGATCGCCACCGTCTGGCCGTCATGGCCCTGCAGCCAGAACGTATCCTGCGGCAGGCCGAATTCGGCGCTCGTCCCGCCGCCCGGCCCCGCAAGCCAGGCCTGGCCCTGGGTATATTTGCCGTTAGAACTTGCCGTCGGCGTGCGCATCATCGCAACGAAGCCCTCCGGCAGAAGCCTCTGGCCGTTCCACACGCCGTCCTGCAGCAGGAACTGGCCGAAACGCGCCCAGTCATGTCCCGTGGCATAGAGATAGGAACTGCCGGCGAAGGTGCCGCGTTCGTCGGCCTCGAAAACGGCGCTCGTCATGCCGAGCGGAGAAAACAGCGCGTCGCGCGGATAGTCGAAGGCGGCTTGCGGATCGCCGACCTTGTTCATCCAGATACGCGACAGAAGCACGGCCGTGCCGCTGGAATAGTGGAAATCCGTGCCGGGAGCCGCCAGCAGAGGCGAGCCGGCCGGCAGGGAAACCATGTCGGGATCGAGATAGAGCATGCGCGTCACATCGGCGACGGCGCCATAATCCTCGTTGAAGGCAAGCCCGCTTTCCATGCCCAGCAGATCGGAGAGCTTGATATCGCCGCGCGCATCCTTGGCCCATTGCGGCAAAAGATGCGTATCGTCGAAGGAGATCTTGCCCGACAGCATCAGCCGGCCGATCAGCGCGGCATTCACCGTCTTCGTCATCGACCAGCCGATCAGCGGCGTGCCGGCGGAAAAGCCCGGCCCGTAGCGCTCGGCAATGATGCGGCCGTCGTGCACGACAACCATCGCCCGCATGGCAGGCCCGGCAAGTTCGGGATCGGAAAGAAGGGCAGCGACCCCGGCATTGCCGTCCGCGGCGTCGACGCGCTCGCCCTCCGGCCAGACCGCATCGTTTTCGCCCGTCTGCGGTGCCGGCACCAGCGGCGCGGCACGGGCGGCGGCATCGAAGTCGCCGTCCGGCACGCTCGTGCAGCCGAGCGCGCCGCGATAGAGCGCATAGCTCGGCGCAAACATGCCCATGAACCGCGATGTCACCCGCCCGCTGTCCCGGTCGACCTCGACGCGCATCAGCCTGAGCAGCGGGTTTCCCGGCGCCTGCACGTCGTCATAGAGCACGGCGTCGGGATCGCGGCCGGCAATGAAGACGGTGGAGCAGACGATCTTGGCGGCATAACCGTTGCCCACCTTCAAAAGCTCCGGCGGGCTGACGGCAAGCCACGCGCCCCCGCCGATGACGATGAGAACGACAAGCAGGGCAAGGCCCCTGACGATACGCAGAACAACTCGCATGCAATCCTCCACGAGTGCGGAGAGAAGCAGGAAACCCGGCCCGCGAAAAGAGCGAAGCGAAAAGAAGTGCTTCAATCGACTTCAAATTTCGCGGAACTCCGCGCTGATATCGATGCGGGCCCTGGCCCACAGGGCTCGTCATCAAACTGTAGCAGAGCCGGGTTACACGCCCTGAACGCTAAAAAGGTGACAGACTCATGTCGGAATTTGCACCGGATACCGGCTTCCGCAAGAACCGGAAACTCAAGGCAGCGCTTCTCCGCCACAAGGCTTTTTCCAAGGACGGCTTCTCCGAGCGTCTCTTCGGCCTTCTCTTCTCCGGCCTTGTCTACCCGCAGATCTGGGAGGACCCCGATCTCGACATGCAGGCGATGGAGCTGAAGCCCAATCACCGCATCGTCACGATCGGTTCCGGCGGCTGCAACATGCTCGCCTACCTCTCCAAGGCGCCGGCTTCGATCGACGTGGTCGATCTCAATCCGCACCATATCGCGCTGAACAGGCTGAAGCTTGCCGCCTTCAGGAACCTGCCGAGCCATGCCGATCTCGTGCGCTTCCTGGCCATGCCGAACGAGAAGTCGAACAGCCGGGTTTTCGACCGCTATCTGTCGCCCAATCTCGACAATACGACCCGCGCCTACTGGAACACCCGCAAGTTCGGCCGCCGTCGCGTCACCGTCTTCGACCGCAACATCTATGAAACCGGCCTGCTCGGCCGCTTCATCGGCGCCGCCCATCTGCTGGCCCGCCTGCATGGCGTGAAGCTGCAGGAAATGACCAAGGCCCGCTCCATCCGCGAGCAGCGCCAGTTCTTCGACGATCAGATCGCTCCCCTCTTCGAAAAGCCGGTCGTGCGCTGGATCACCAACCGCAAGAGCTCGCTTTTCGGCCTCGGCATCCCGCCGCAGCAATATGACGAGCTCGCCAGCCTTGCCGCCGACAATTCCATCGCGCCGGTTCTCAAGCATCGCCTGGAAAAGCTCGCCTGCCATTTCCCGATGCGCGACAACTATTTCGCCTGGCAGGCTTTCGCGCGCCGCTATGCAGACGGCGACGAAGGCCCGCTGCCGACCTACCTGAAGCCGGAGCACTATGACGTGATCCGCGCCAATGTCGATCGCGTCAACGTCCACCATGCAAGCTTCACCGAACTGCTGGCCGGCGAGCCCGCCGCATCGCGCGACCGTTATATCCTGCTCGACGCGCAGGACTGGATGACCGACCAGCAGCTCAACGATGTCTGGCGCGAGATCACCCGCACCGCCCGCGAAGGCGCGCGCGTGATCTTCCGCACGGCCGCCGAAAAGAGCATCATCGAAGGCCGCCTCGCCCCTGAAATCCGCGAGCAGTGGCACTATTTCGAAGAACAGTCGCGTGAGATGACCACCCAGGACCGCTCGGCAATCTACGGCGGCTTCCATATCTACGGGAAGAAGGCGTGAGCGAAGCGAGCGAACTGACCGTCAAGAGCGAGGAACATGCCGATCTGATGGACGGCATGTACCGCTACCAGCGCCATTTCTACGATCTCACCCGCAAATATTACCTTCTCGGCCGCGACCGCACGATCCGTAACCTCGACGTTCCCGAAGGCGGCACGCTGCTCGAAGTCGGCTGCGGCACCGGCCGCAACATGGCGCTCGCCCACAGGCACTTCCCGACGGCCAGGCTCTACGGTCTCGACATTTCCCAGGAAATGCTGATCTCGGCGCGCAAGACCTTCGCCACCAAGGCGACCATCCCGGATTTCCGTGTGGCGGATGCGACCGCCTATACGCCGCGCGAATTCGGTGCCAGCGGTTTCGACCGTATCCTGATATCCTACGCGCTCTCGATGATCCCGGATTGGGAACGCGCGGTGGACGCCTCGATCGCGGCGCTCAATCCCGGCGGGCAGCTCCACATCGTCGATTTCGGTCAGCAGGAAGGCCTGCCGGCCTGGTTTCGCAAGCTTCTGCAGGCCTGGCTCGCCAAGTTCCATGTCACGCCGCGCGCCAACCTGCGCCAGGTTCTGGAAGCGCAAGCGGCCGAAAACGGCGCACGCCTGTCGTTCGAGACGATCGGCGGCGGTTACGCCTGGCGTGCGGCGATTATCAGCAAGCGCTCATAATTCGCTTGTAAATAACCAATTTTTTACGTTGATATTGGAAAAGAGGGTTATTCCCTCTGCTGGGCGCGTGTTTTCGAAGGTCAGGCTGTGGGGCAGATCCATCATCACGACGGAATATTCATGCGTCGGCTTCTGTTTTGCGTCCTGCCGCTTGCCCTGCTGCTCGCCGGTTGCAGCTCCACGGGTTACGACTATCTCGAAACCGCTTCCATAAAGCCCAAGACGCGCTTCAAGGATACCGATCCCCAGGATTTCGGCGCCAAGCGCCCGCAGCAGAACCCCATCCACGGCATCGACATCTCCAAATGGCAGGGCGATATCGACTGGCAGACGGTGCGCAAATCCGGCGTCGCCTTCGCCTTCATCAAGGCGACCGAAGGCAAGGACAGGCTCGACCCACGTTTTGACGAATATTGGCGCGAGGCCGCTTCCGCCGGCATTCCGCACGCGCCCTATCACTTCTACTATTTCTGCTCTTCCGCCGACGACCAGGCCGACTGGTTCATCCGCAACGTGCCGAAGCAATCCATGCGCCTGCCGCCGGTGCTCGATGTGGAATGGAACGCGGAATCGAAGACCTGCCGCTTCCGCCCGGATCCGGCAACCGTCCGCTCGGAAATGCAGCGCTTCATGGATCGCCTGGAGGCCTATTACGGCAAGCGGCCGATCATCTATACTTCGGTGGATTTCCACCGCGACAATCTCGCCGGATACTTCCAGGACTATCACTTCTGGGTGCGCTCGACCGCCAAACACCCCGAAGTGACCTATGCCGATCGCCGCTGGGCCTTCTGGCAATATACGTCGACAGGCGTCATCCCCGGCATCAAGGGGCCGACCGACATCAATGTCTTTGCCGGTTCCGCGAAAAACTGGAACAACTGGGTGGCGGACGTTTCCAAGGATAGAAATTCTTAGTAACGTGCACCGTCTTTCTTGCTTCCGTCACATTCCTCTGGGAAAGCGACGGGATTCTATGTGATTTCACGAGGATCGTTTCATGCACCGCTCGCTTAAAGGCCGCTCTGCACTTGCCCTTCTGTTTGCCTGCGCGCTAGCGACAGGCGCTGCCGCCCAGCAGGCGCCGGATGCGGCAGCTCCAGCCCCGGCTGCCCCCTGCGGCGGCGATCTCTCCGCCTTCCTCGACGGCGTCAAGAAGGACGCGATCGCAGCCGGCGCCAGCGCCGAGGCGGCCGACAAGGCACTCGCCGGTGCCGAGATCGACCCCAAGGTTCTGAGCCGCGACCGCGCCCAGGGCGTCTTCCGCCAGACCTTCCTGGAATTCTCGCAGCGCACCGTCAGCCAGGCCCGCCTCGACATCGGCCGCCAGAAGATGAAGCAATATGCCGATGTCTTCGCCCGCGCCGAGCAGGAATTCGGCGTTCCCGCCGGCGTCATCACCGCCTTCTGGGCGATGGAGACGGATTTCGGCGCCGTTCAGGGCGATTTCAACACGCGCAACGCGCTGGTGACGCTCTCGCATGACTGCCGCCGCCCGGAACTCTTCCGCCCGCAGCTGATCGCCCTCATCGAGATGGTCCAGCACGGCGACCTCGACCCGCAGACCAATACCGGCGCCTGGGCCGGCGAAATCGGCCAGGTGCAGATGCTGCCGCGCGATATCGTCGCCTATGGCATGGACGGCGATGGCGATGGCCACGTGCGCCTCAAGCAGAGCGGCCCGGATGCGATCCTGACGGCGGCCAAGTTCATCCAGCACCTGGGCTTCGAGCGCGGCCAGCCCTGGCTGCAGGAAGTCACCGTGCCGGATGACCTGCCCTGGGAAAAATCCGGCCTCGGCGGCACGATGACGGCAGGCGAATGGTTCAGCCTCGGCGTCAAGCCGCGCGACGGCAATACAGCCTTCGCCAATCTCGAAGGCGATCTCGTTCTGCCGCAGGGCCGTCTCGGGCCGGCCTTCATCGCCTACCCGAACTTCAAGATCTATCTGGAATGGAACAAGTCGTTCATCTACACGACCTCCGCCGCCTATTTCGCGACCCGCCTTTCCGGCGCCCCGACCTACCAGAAGGGCACGCCTGAGCAGGGCCTTTCCAACGACCAGATGAAACAGCTGCAGACGAAGCTCGACTCGCTCGGCCACGATGTCGGCGAAATCGACGGCATCCTCGGCTCCGGCACCCGTGTCGCGATCCAGAAGGAGCAGCTGCGCCTCGGCATGCCGGCCGACGGCTGGGCGACCCCTGCCCTCCTCGGCGCGCTCTGAGCGCTGAAGATCCCTGTCGCCACGCGAGCGCATGAATCGGGTGGCGGCCTGCCGCCGATCGGCTAAACCTGCCCGAAACGGGAGGAATCGGCGTGGAACAGAAAATGGGTGCTCTGACCTGGGGGCTACTTGTCCTTCTCGGCCTGATCTGGGGCGGCTCCTTCTTCTTCGCGCGCATCGCGGTTGGAGAAGTGCCGCCGCTGACCCTCGTCTTCCTGCGCCTCTCGATCGCCGCCCTTGCGCTGCATGTCTATATCGGCGGACGTTTCGGCATCTATCCGCTGCTGAAGAGCCGCTGGCGCGAATTCCTCGTTCTCGGCATCCTCAACAATGCCCTGCCCCATGCCCTGATCTTCTTCGGCCAGACGCGGATCGGCGCCGGCCTCGCCGCCATTCTCAACGCCACGACGCCGATCTGGACTGTGCTGATCGCCAATTACCTGACATCGGACGAGAAGCTCTCCACCGCCAAGATCGTCGGCTGCCTTACCGGCCTGCTCGGCACGGTCATCCTCATCGGCCCCGGCGTCACCGCTGGCGGCGGCGTGCCCCTCTGGGCGCTCCTGCTGCCGGTTATCGCAGCCGTTTCCTACGGATTTGCCGCCACCTACGGCAAGCGTTTCCGGAGCGTCGCACCGCCCGTCATCGCCGCCGGCCAGCTGACGGCCTCCTCGCTCGTCGCCCTGCCGCTGTCGCTCGTCATGGATCACCCCTGGACGCTTGCCATGCCGTCGGTCAATGCCGTTGCGGCCATTCTGGCAATTGCGCTTCTGTCCACCGCCTTCGGATATATTCTCTACTTCCGTATCATGGCCGCGGCTGGCGCCACCAACGCGTCGCTGGTGACGCTGCTCGTGCCGCCGGGCGCGATCCTTCTCGGCTTCCTGTTTCTGGGCGAGCGGCTGGAAATGACTGACATCGCCGGCATGGCGCTGATCGGCGCCGGACTTGTCATACTCGATGGCCGCCTCCATCGCCGCTCGCGCGCCATCGCCTGAAAGGATTATGCTGCGGCGCGCCATTCTTCCGCCAAAAGCATGAATCGCCGCTAGCGCTTTGTAACGAAGCGTTAAAATTTGCGAGTTTTGTTTTCCTATTATGTTTCAGTATCTTGGCTGATCGTTATTAGACTTATCCACCGCCCCCTTCGGCAGTGCAGCACAAGAAGCGCTTCCCAACCAACACATTTCCGACATATTATTAGCCGGTTAACGCGAGGAGGCAGACATGGGACTTACACAATCCTTGAATGTCCTGTTGGTCAGTGCAGCGTTCGCATTCGTCGTATCCATGCTCTTCATCTGAGCTGGTGCGAGGCGTAAAGACTGAAATACCGAACTCCTGAAACAATCAGCCCCAGATATTGAAAAGCGCATGCCCCGCCCGGCATGCGCTTTTCCTCTGTCTGTGGCATCCGGATCTCAGGCTGCAGCGCCCGCGGCTCTTGCCGGCCGGCGCGAAAGGCCGAGATTGTCGAGAACGGCGGAAACCAGCGGAGCGCGGTTCATCGTGTAGAGATGGAACTCGTGCAGGCCGCGGCGGATGAGATCCTCGATCTGTTCGGCTGCGACATCGGCAGCCACCTTGGCGCGCTCGTCCGGCCTGTCGTCATATCCGGCGAAACGCTCGTCGAGAAAGGCCGGGATGACCGTGCCGCAGGCGCCCGCAAACCGCTTCAGCTGCGTCAGGTTCTGGATCGGCATGATGCCGGGAACGATCGGGATCTTGACGCCGGCCGCGCGCACCTTCTCGAGATAGCGCTCGAAATTGTCGTTGTCGAAGAAGAACTGCGTGAGCGCCCGGTCGGCGCCGTTATCGGCCTTGCGCTTCAGCATGTCGATATCGGCCGCCTGGTCGCGGCTCTCCGGGTGCTTTTCCGGATAGGCCGAGACGGAGATTTCGAAATCGCCGATCTGCTTGAGGCCGGCCACCAGCTCGGCCGCATTGGCATAACCGCCCGGATGCGGCTGGTAGGGCGCACCGACGCCGCCCGGCGCATCGCCGCGCAGCGCCACGAAATGCGTGACGCCCGCCTTGCGGAAACTGTCGACGACCTGATGCGTCTCCTCCTTCGTGGCGCTGACGCAGGTCAGGTGCGAGGCGGTCGCAAGCGGCGTGTCGGTCAGGAAACGCGTGACCGTGGAAAGCGTCGGCGCCTTGGTCGTGCCGCCGGCACCGTAGGTGACGGACACGAATTCCGGGTTCCAGTCCTGCAGGTCGCGCACCGTGCTCCAGAGCTGGCCCTCCATCTCCTCGGACTTCGGCGGGAAGAACTCGAAGGAGATCCTGATATCGCGGCGGGCGTCGTTTTTCTGGGTCATTCATTCTCTCCCGGCAAATGTAGGTACGGCGCCTTCGCTCTCCAGCGAAGCCACGAGGCGCCTCGGATCGCGCGCGAGCCAGATCGTAACCGTGAGGCCCTTCTCGCCCTGCTGACCCGGATGAAGATCGACGACCTGCTCCACATCGAGGCCCGCCTTGCGCACCCAGTCCGACATGGCCTGGTGCGAGAAGCCGAGGCGGACATGGGCATGTTCGTCACGAAGATATTCGAGATTGTGGGGCGCCAGGTCGATGATGACGAGACGCCCGCCCGGCCGCAGCATGCGCGCGGCCTCCGTGATCGCGATCTCGGGCTGATCGAAGAAGTGCAGCACCTGATGGATCGTCACCAGATCGAAATCCTGTCCCTCGAACGGAAGGTTCAGGATATCGGCGTGGCGCACCGAAGCGGTGGTGATGCGGGACTTGTCGAGATTGGCGCGCGCGACGCTCAGCATGTCGCGGCTGGCATCGACGCCGATGGCCCGGCGATAGCGGCCGGCAAGCAGTTCGAGCATGCGGCCGGTGCCGGTGCCGAGGTCGAGCAGCGAATCGATCGGGTTTGCACCAAGCAGCTTGATGACGGCCGCATCCACCTCTTCGTCGGCGGCGTGCAGGCGGCGAAGCTCGTCCCATTCGGCGGCGTTGCGGCTGAAATAGGCCTGCGCCCGCTCGGCGCGCTGGCGCTTGACGGCGGCCAGGCGCTCCCCGTCACGCTGCACGACCGGATCGTTTTCCGAGACGTGCTTCAGGAGATTGCGCACCAGAGCGGCAGCCTTGCCTTCATGGGCCAGCCGGAAATAGGCCCATGCCCCTTCCTGATAGCGGTCGATAAGTTCCGCCTCCCCGAGCAGCTTCAGGTGCCGGGAGATGCGGGGCTGGGATTGGCCGAGAATTTCCGTAAGATCGGTCACGGTGAGATCGCCCGCCGCCAGCAGCGCCAGAAGCCGCAGGCGCGTCGGTTCGCCGGCCGCCTTCAAGACGTCCACCAGCGCATCCAGTCCAAGCCTTAAGGGTTCGCTCATATCCTACCCAATCAACATATAAAGATATCTTTATGTGATTTGGATAGCGGAGGCAAGCGGCATTTTGCCGATTTGCGAACTTGCCTGTGGCGACAGCGACGGCGGGCATGAAAAAGCCCCGGACCAGCCGGGGCTCTCGCAACGCGTGAAGAACCGATCAGCGCGTCAGGCGCTTGTGGGCCTGGCTGCCCGGGTTCAGCGCATCGGGGCCGAGGCGACGGATCTTGTCCTGCTCGTAATCTTCGAAATTGCCTTCGAACCATTCGACATGGCCCTCGCCTTCAAAGGCGAGGATGTGGGTCGCCAGACGGTCGAGGAACATGCGGTCGTGGCTGATGATGATGGCGCAGCCGGCAAAATTTTCCAGCGCGCTTTCGAGCGCACCCAGCGTTTCCGTATCGAGGTCGTTGGTCGGTTCGTCGAGCAGCAGCACGTTGCCGCCGGCCTTGAGCATCTTGGCAAGATGAACGCGGTTGCGCTGGCCGCCCGAAAGATTGGCGACCTTCTGCTGCTGGTCGCCGCCCTTGAAGTTGAAGGCGCCGCAATAGGCGCGCGAGTTCATGTCGAACTTGCCGAGCTTGATGACTTCGGCGCCGCCGGAAATTTCCTCCCAGACGGTCTTGTTGCCGTCGAGCGCGTCGCGGCTCTGGTCGACATAGCCGAGCTGCACCGTCTCGCCGATGCGGATCGAACCGCCGTCGGGCTTTTCCTGGCCGGTAATCATCTTGAACAGCGTCGTCTTGCCGGCGCCGTTCGGGCCGATAATGCCGACGATACCGCCCGGCGGCAGCTTGATCGACAGGTCGTTGATCAGCGTGCGGCCCTCGAAGCCCTTGGTGATGCCCTCCATCTCGATGACCACCTGGCCGAGACGCTCGCTGACCGGAATGATGATCTGCGCGTCGCCGGGACGCTGCTTTTCGGCGGCTTCCACCAGCTGTTCATAGGACTTGATACGGGCCTTGGACTTGGCCTGACGGGCCTTCGGGCTGGATGCGATCCATTCCTGTTCGCGGCTGATCGCCTTCTGGCGCGATGCTTCCTCGCGGTTTTCCTGCAGCATGCGCTTGGCCTTGGCCTGCAGGTAGGCCGAGTAGTTGCCTTCGTAGGGGATGCCGCGGCCGCGGTCGAGTTCGAGGATCCAGCCGGTGACGTTGTCCAGGAAGTAGCGGTCGTGGGTAATCATCATCACGGCGCCCGGATAGTCGCGCAGGTGCTTTTCGAGCCAGGCGATGGTTTCGGCATCCAGATGGTTGGTCGGTTCGTCGAGCAGCAGCAGGTCCGGCTGCGACAGCAGCAGGCGGCAAAGCGCAACACGGCGGCGCTCGCCACCCGACAGCGTCGTGACATCGGAATCGCGCGGCGGGCAGCGCAGCGCTTCCATCGCCATTTCGACCTGGCTTTCCAGATCCCAGAGATTCTGGCTGTCGATAATGTCCTGAAGCTTCGCGCCCTCTTCCGCCGTCTCGTCGGAATAGTTCATCATCAGCTCGTTATAGCGATCGACGATCGCCGTCTTGGAGGCGACGCCTTCCATGACGTTTTCGAACACCGTCTTGTTCGGATCGAGCTGCGGCTCCTGCTCCAGGTAGCCGACCGTCGCCCCTTCGGCGAGCCAGGCCTCGCCGGTATATTCCTTGTCCCGGCCGGCAATGATGCGCAGCACGGTCGATTTACCGGCGCCGTTCGGACCGAGAATACCGATCTTGGCATCGGGATAGAAGGAAAGATGGATGTTCTCGAGGATCTTCTTGTTGCCATAGGCCTTGTTGAGGCCGGACATATGATAGATGAACTGGCGTGCCATGCTGGGATGCTCCGGACGGAAACTTGAAATCGTGGCCGCTATGTAGGCGAAACCACGCCCGCGAGCAACGCCGAAACCCTGTTTCGTCAGGATTTCGGCATGTTTCCGTCAGAAGCCGGCTGCATCCACAAGGCCTTCGTCACAGCCGAACGAGGTCTTCCCGGCTGCCTGGATAAGACCGCCGAGGCCCTTTTCCTTGGCCTGAGCCGAAACGGCATCCTGCGAAAGCCCGATCGTCAGTTCGCTGATCACGCGCGTGTTGCCGACGCGCCGGCAGCTCATCTTCACCCGGTCGCTGGCGCCGGCGCCGAAACTCTTGTCGAAGGCCGCCTTGATCGCCTCCGCCTTCAGCACCTTGCCGACATTGGCGGCGAAGAGCTCGCGCACGGCAGAGGCGTTGAGGTCGCCCATCAGGTCGACGGCGGTGGCGAAATAATCGTCGGCGCTCATCTTCGTGCAGGTGCCGTGTTTGATCCATTCATGCCGCTCGAGCCCCGATTGCGTGCCGGGCATCGCCTTGTCGAGTGCTGCCTTCGTCTCGGTCGAGAGGTTCACGGCCGGCAGGCTCGTCCACTGGCCATCCTTGTCGGCGACCTTCTGGTCGGCCGGTACGCCGCAATAGTCCTGGCGCATCGGCCACAGGCCGTGGAGGGAGAAATTGGTGGCGTCGTAGCGCTCGCCGCTCTGGCTGGCGCATTCCGCCTTCTTCTGGTTGGTCTGGCAGAATGCCGGCTGCCAGCTTGCCGCAAGGATGAAACGCGTGCGTCCGCTTTCCTGCGCGCAGACCGACCCGACCGACGAAAGCGAGAGGAACAGGATGGAAACCGAAAAAAGAAACTTGCCCATTGATAGCCCCGACAAAGAACATTACAGGAACAAACAAGCACGAAGCCGAAGTTTGCGCAACCCTGAATCGCAAGGCGACACATGCTTTCTCATGTATGGGCGGGAACGCAATATTGCATTTGCCCCGATATCTGGTCTGTTGTGCGGGGGGAGGAATGCATGTTTTCCGAGACGATACGGCTTGATAATGCCGGGGCTTCGCTTGCCTGCCATCACCAGCCCGCAGAAGGGCAGCCTCGCGCTATCCTGATGATTTCACACGGGCTTGCCGAACATTCGCGCCGCTACCGGCGCTTCGCCGGGGCCATGGCCGCCAGAGGCTGCCACGTCTATGCCCACGACCATCGCGGCCATGGCGAGACGACCGCACCGGATGCGCCGCTCGGCCGTTTTTCGAAACGCGGCGGCATCGAACACGTCGTCGACGATATCGCCGCCGTCCACAGCCTTGCCACCGGCCGTCACCCGGGCCTGCCCGTCATTCTCTTCGGCCACTCGATGGGCGGCCTGATTGCGCTCAATGCCGCGGAAGATCTCGCCGGCCGCTTCGCAGCACTTGCCGTCTGGAACTCGAATTTCGCCGTCGGTCTTTCCGGCCGGGTCGCGCAGGCGATCCTGCTGGCCGAGCGCATGCTCAAGGGCTCCGACGTGCCGAGCGACATGCTGCCGCGGCTGACATTTTCCGCCTGGGGCAAATCCATTCCCGGCCACCGGACGGGATTCGACTGGCTGTCGCGCGATCCGGCCGAGGTCGATGCCTATATTGCCGATCCGCTCTGCGGCTTCGATGCTTCGGTATCGCTCTGGCTCGACGTCTTCGCCCTCACCTTCCGCGGCATCGCCAAGGAGCGGCTTGAAAGGCTGCCGAAGGACCTGCCGATCCATCTGGTCGGCGGCGGCCAGGATCCGGCAACATCCAAGGGAAAAGCCGTTTTCTGGCTGTCAAAGCGTTTGAAAAGCCAGGGCTTCTCCCGTATCAGCACTGAGATATATCAGGACCTGCGACATGAAACGCTGAACGAAATCGGCGCGGAAAAGCCGATCGCGGATTTCGCCCGCTGGTGCGACGCCGCCGTCCGCACGGTCCCGAGTGAAAGGACCTGAGATGACGAGCATGACTTCCACCCGCCTTCCCGCCTCCTCGGAGGTGACGTTCGGCCTGCTGTTCATGCTGCTCTCGGTGCTGATCTCGCCGCTGATCGACATTTTCTCCAAGCTTGCGACCGCAACGATCTCGTCTACCGAAGTCGCCGGTTTCCGCTTCGTCATCCAGTCGCTGACCATGCTGCCCTTCGTCTTCCTGCGCGGCGCGAAAATCCAGTTCACGCTGAAGCAGAGCTGGTATCATGCGATCCGCGGCGCCATGGTCACGACCTCGATGATCTGCTTCGTCACCACGCTGAAGGTCATGGCCGTTGCCGATGCCATCGCCATCTTCTTCGTCGAGCCGATCATCCTGACGATCCTCGGCAGCATTTTCCTGAAGGAGACCATCGGCTGGCGGCGCTACAGCGCCTGCGCCGTCGGTTTTCTCGGCGCCATGCTGATCATCCAGCCGAGTTTCGAAGAAGTCGGCTATATCGCCTTGCTGCCCGTGGTCAGCGCCTTCTGCATCGCCGTCTTCGCGCTGATGACGCGGGTTCTGTCGCACCGCGAAGACCCCTGGGCCATGCAGTTCCAGACCGGGCTCTGGGGCATCTTCTTCTGCGCCGTCATCCTTTTCGTCGGTTACGGCAGCGGCTCCGACATCATCGATACGGCCATGCCCGACCTGCCGGCCTTCGCCTACCTGCTCGGCACCGGCATTGCCGCCGCGGTCACAGGCATTCTCGCCGCCTACGCCTATCGTGCGGCACCCGCCTCGACGCTCGCTCCCCTGCAATATCTGGAAATCGTCTCGGCCACGGTCTTTGCCTGGCTGGTCTTCGGCGATTTCCCGGATGCGCTGAAATGGCTCGGCATCCTCATCGTCATCGCGTCCGGCCTCTACATCATCTGGCGCGAGCGGCGCTTTGCTTCCAAACCCGTATCCGATACATCTGAGGCAACGCGGGCGCCCTGACATCCGCAACCGCCCATGAGGAGGAGTTTGGGAGGAAACCGGGAGGAACATGACGCAAGACAAGAACAAGAAGCCGCCGCTTGCGGGCATCCGGGTCATCGAGCTTGCGCGCGTGCTCGCCGGCCCCTGGGCCGGGCAGATGCTGGCCGATCTCGGCGCCGATGTCATCAAGGTGGAAAACCCCGACGGAGGTGACGACACCCGGCATTGGGGGCCGCCCTTCGTCGAGGGAGCCGATGGCGAGAATCTCTCGGCCGCCTATTACCATTCCGCCAATCGCGGCAAGCGCTCGATAACTGCGGACCTGAAAAGCGAGGAAGGCCAGTCGCTGGTGCGCCGCCTCGTGGCCACCGCCGATGTGCTGATCGAGAATTTCAAGCTCGGTGGCCTCGTCAAGTACGGTCTCGACTATGACAGCCTGAGAGCGATCAATCCCCGCCTCGTCTATTGTTCCATCACCGGCTTCGGCCAGACCGGCCCCTATGCCAATCTCGCCGGCTACGATTATATCGTCCAGGGCATGTCCGGCTTCATGTCGATCACAGGCGACCCGGACGGGCAGCCGATGAAGGCGGGCGTGGCGATCGCCGATATCTTTACCGGCATCTACGCGGTCTCGGCGATCGAGGCCGCGCTCATCCATGCGCTGAAGACGGGCGAAGGCCAGATGATCGACATGGCGCTGCTCGACGTGCAATCGGCCGTGCTTGCCAACCAGAACATGAATTACCTTGTTTCCGGCCGCGCGCCCGTGCGCCTCGGCAACGCCCATCCGAACATATCGCCCTACGAGGTCGTGCCGACATCAGACGGTTATCTGATCCTCGCCGTCGGCAATGACGCGCAGTTCCGCCGCCTGTGCGCCATCCTCGGCCTCGTCGTCGGCGACGATGAAAATTTCGCGACCAACAAGGCCCGTGTCGCCAACAGGGATGCAGTGCGCCTGATGGTCTCCACCGAAACGCTGAAATGGCGGAAGGCCGACCTGCTGAAAGCCTGCGAGGACAATGCCGTGCCGGCCGGCGCGATCAACACGATCGAGGAAATGTTTGCCGATCCGCAGATCGTCGCCCGCGGCCTGCGCATCGACCTGCCGGACGCGGCGGGAACCGTGATCCCCGGCGTGCGCACCCCGGTCGTGCTGTCGGAAACGCCGCTGCGCTACGAGCGGCCGAGCCCGCGCCTGGGCGAACACAATGACGAGGTTCTGGCCGAGCTTCTTCAATGGGAGAAGAAGACGTCGTCATGAGAGCAACAGGCCATGAGAAGGAAGAGGCCATGAAGAGGACTGGCGGACAACTGATCGTCGAGGCGCTGAAGGCAAACGGCGTAAAGCGCCTCTCCTGCGTACCGGGAGAAAGCTTCCTTGCCGTGCTCGACGCCCTGCACGACAGCGATATCGACGTCGTCGTCTGCCGCCAGGAAGGCGGGGCTGCAATGATGGCGGACTGCTGGGGCCGGCTGACCGGCGAGCCCGGCATCTGCATGGTCACGCGCGGCCCCGGCGCGACCAACGCTTCCGCCGGCCTGCATATCGCCAGGCAGGATTCGATCCCGATGATCCTCTTCATCGGCCAGGTCCAGCGCGAGGCGCGCGAACGCGAAGCCTTCCAGGAAGTCGAATTCCGCCGCGCCTTCACCGAATTTGCCAAATGGGTCGGCGAGATCGACGACGCCGCCCGCATTCCCGAATTCGTCACCCGCGCCTTTGCCGTCGCCACGTCAGGCCGTCCGGGGCCGGTCGTCTTGACGCTGCCCGAGGATATGCTGCGCGACGAGGTCGAGGCCCCGAAGCCCAAGCGCTACGTCAGCGTCGAAGCCCATCCCGGCCGCAGCCAGATCGACGATCTCTATTTGCGCCTGCTGAAGGCCGAACGGCCGATGGTCATCCTCGGCGGCACCCGCTGGGATGCCGATGCCGTCGCAGACTTCCAGACCTTTGCCGAACGCTTCGGCCTGCCGGTCGGCTGCTCCTTCCGCCGCCAGATGCTCTTCGACCACCTGCATCCCTGCTATGCCGGCGATGTCGGCATCGGCATCAATCCGGCGCTCGCCAATGAAATCCGGGAAAGCGACCTGCTGATCCTGCTCGGCGGGCGCATGTCGGAAATGCCCTCCTCGGGCTATACGCTGATCGATATCCCCTACCCGGCCCAGTCGCTCGTCCACATCCATCCCGACCCGTCCGAACTCGGCCGCGTCTATCGCCCGGATCTCGCGATCTGCGCCAGCCCCGCCGATTTCGTCGCTTCACTCGCCGATCTCGAAGCCCCCGCCGAACCGCGCTGGGCCGAACGCACCGGCCGCATGCACCAGGCCTATCTCTCCTGGTCGAAGCCGCCGGCGTCAGGCCCGGGCGCGGTCCATATGGGGCCGATCATGGAATGGCTGGAGGCCAATACGAAGCCGGACACGATCTTCACCAACGGCGCCGGCAACTATGCCACCTGGCTGCATCGTTTCCACCGTTTCCGCCGCTTCAACACGCAGGCCGCTCCCACCTCGGGCTCCATGGGTTACGGCCTGCCCGCTGCCGTTGCCGCCCAGCGCCTGCTTCCTGATCGGGAAGTCATCTGCTTTGCCGGCGACGGCTGCTTCCTGATGCACGGACAGGAGTTTGCCACCGCCGTGCGCTACGGCCTGCCGATCATCGTGGTCGTCGTCAACAACGGCATCTACGGCACGATCCGCATGCATCAGGAGCGAGAATATCCGGGCCGCGTCAGCGCCACCGATCTCACCAATCCGGATTTTGCAGCCCTTGCCCGCGCCTATGGCGGTCACGGCGAGAGCGTGGAGAAAACGGAGGATTTCGCGCCGGCTTTCGAGCGGGCACGCGACAGCGGCAAGCCGGCAATCATCGAGATCAAGCTCGATCCGGAAGCGATCACGCCGACGCGGACACTGACGCAGATCCGCGAGAAATCCTGATTGAAAACATAGGACCGCGCCGACCGGATATCAGCGGGCAAGCTCGCGTTTCAGCATTCTATCCAGCTGATCGCAGCTCTCTTTGGAATATTGTCTGGTTGACTGTTGCGAGACACCACGACGGGCCGTGCTGAACGCCCGTTCTGTTGCCGCTTGCGGCTCCGGCAGTTCTTTTCGGGCAAACTTAAGGAAGAGCGCTTTTGCATTTCGAACGAGCTGCGGGCGCTTGCAATGCATGTCGCAGGTCAGTGCGATGGTCATGCTCATTGACGCCACCCCCAGCTCATCGCCCTTGGGAATTGGGGGAAGCTCTTTCGCAGAAGCCACGGAAGCAACAAGGCAACCGGCAAAACATACTGTCAGCAGGCGCCTCGTTGACATTCCGTGTTCTCCAGATCAGATCGCAGCCGTAACGATGAATTCAACCTTGTACTTCGGCGCAGCGAGCTTGGCTTCGCTGGTGGCGCGGGCCGGCGGGTTTGCCGGGTCGATCCAGCCTTCCCAGACGGCGTTCATCTCTGCGAAATAGGCGATATCGGAGAGATAGATGATCGTCTGCAGGATCTTCGACTTGTTGCTGCCGGCAGCAGCGAGCAGCCGGTCGACCTCGCCGAGCGCCGACTTGCACTGATCAGCAACGCTTTCGCCTTCGCCGACCTGGCCTGCGAGGTAGACGGTGTTGCCGTGAATGACGGCGCCGCTCATGCGGGGGCCGATGTCGATACGCTTGATGCTCATCGTGTTCTCCTGTTCATCAAATAAAAGCGCCGAGTCAGTGCATCGGACCGAAAAGTGTGAAGCGGTTTTCGGATAGTCCGATGCTTGAGCAAGAACCAAAGCGGCGCAGGATTGCTCCGGGTAAAGCCGGGTCAGGCGCGGATGTGATGCGTCTTCTGATAGATTGCCGTCGAACGTGCGCCGGAGCGGCAATAGCCGAGCATCGGGCGCTCGAATTCGTCGAGCGCGTCCACCATGCCCTGCACGGCTTCTTCGGTCACGCCCATCGGGCCGACGGGCACCTGGGTGATCTGCAGGCCGAGCTCCCTGGCGCGGGCTTCGATCACGGCAAAGGGCGTCTGGTCCGGGCTTTCGCCATCCGGACGATGGCAGACGATGGACTTGAAGCCGAGCGCCTTGATCTGGTCGAGTTCGTCAACCGTGATCTGGCCGGAAACGGAGTATTCATCGTCGATCTGGCGGATATCCATCGTCTCAATCTCCTCGAAAATGGTGGGCTGAAGGTCTACGACGCACACCCGGAGGCGTCAACACGTCTTCACCGAACGCCCCTTCATTGGACGAACGCGAAACGCAATCCGTAGCTGCGGCTTTCGCCGGGCTTCAGCCAGTTGAATTCGCCGGCCGCCTCCAGTTCATCGCGCAGCACCCAGCGGTGCGACACCGGCTCGATGCCGATAATATGGGCCGGCGCCTTCTGGTTCCGCCAGATCTGCAGATGCGGCAGCGTATCGGCGCGAAAGCGCACCCGCAGCGTCCTGCCGTTGACGGCGGCGATCGGACCGAGCCGCACTTCGGCAAAACCATCGACCGTGGCAGGCGCCTCGACGCAGAAGATGCCGCCCGGCTCCTCGCCGAAGGTCCAGGGAAAACCGCCTCCGTCCAGCATTTCGCCTTCGAGCCGTGTCCCCGCGTCCAGCCATTTGCCGCCGATGTTCATATGATACATCAGGAAGGTCGGCACCGTGCGGTCGCTCGTATTGACGACGCGGTCTTCCAGAAAGACCTCGCCCGTCGCCCCGTCGATCCGCCACAGGCGTTCGATGCGCTGCGGCAGGCCTTCGACCGTGGTGATGTCGATATCGGCACGGCATTCGGCATTGCCGTTTTCGAACGTCGTCCGCAAGATCCTGGCCGCGTGACCGGAGGCCGAGCCATGCAGCGGATAGATCTTGCCGTCAGCGCCCGGTATCGGCTGGCGATGGCGGATATGGTCGGGGCCGCAGGTGAAGAGAAAGCCTTCCAGGGAGTGATCGATTCGCGCATCGCCATCGTCGGGAATGGCGCGTTTCGGCGCGAGATCGACGCCTTCCACGACGCAGCCGCCGATATCGAGAACCGATGTTTCATCCAGCATCAGGCGCGGCCCGCGCGCGGCGGCAAATTCGATCATCGGTCTGTCCTCCCGGGATTCTCGGCTGCCGTAGGGTTAGGTGGTGGTGCCAGCCTAGTCAATCGGCCGGCAAAAGCGGCAACAGGAAAGGCCGCAACCGGCGACTTCACGGGAACGTCATTTTCGCGCAAGCGTTTATGAGTAAACGCGAAATACTGCTGTTTTTATGTTTTGTTCAGCACGGCTTCAAAATTTCCACACTAGCGTCAAGATTCGCAGGTGTGTGTCTGCCGAGCCACTGATCGAGGTGTGAGTCGTGAATCGCTTTATGAAATCGGCCCTTTCCCTTTCGGCCATGCTTCTTGCGCTCGCCGCCGTCGCCCCGCGGGCCGACGCGCAGCAATATGGCCGCAACAGAAGCGACATCGTGCTGGTGACGCCGAGCGGCGAAATCCTCGATTACGTGCCGCCCGGTCGCGGCTTCGTCTATGCCCACGACTATCGCGGCAACCGCGTGCTGATCGACCGCTACGGCAATATCGTCGCTACCGAAATGCGCGCCCGCGGCTATTATTCGCCGCGCACCACCCGCGAAGCCTATAACGACGCCTATAACAACGATCCCTACTATCCCGACCAGAACCCTTACGGCGACACGCGCTATTCCGAGCGCGGGCCGGTCACCGGCTCCATTCCGCAGGATGCGGCGATCGAGCGCCGGCCGCTCGAGGATCAGCCCTATCCGGGCGATCAGCAGGGCCAGGAGGATTACGCGGCAGTCGAGCCCGATCAGCAGATTCCGCCGGCCGACGAACCGCGCCCGGCGCCGCAGGAGCCTGTAATCACCCTCAAGGACAAGTCGAAGCCCGAGATCGTCGCGCTTCAGGTCTTTCTGGACCGTTCCGGCGTTTCGCCCGGCGTCATCGATGGCCATATGGGCTCCAACGTCACCAAGGCGATCTACGCCTACGAACAGATGACCGGCACCAAGCTCGATCCGAACAATACGGATACGATCCTCGAAGACCTGCGCATGAACGGCGGCCTGCCGGTCGTCAATTACACGATCACGGACGCCGATGCCGCCGGCCCCTATGTGGCGCAGATCCCGGAAGATTATTCGCAGAAGGCGCTGCTGCCGTCGCTCGCCTATACGTCGGTCACCGAAGCGCTCGCCGAACGTTTCCACATGGACGAGAACTTCCTGAAGGAAATGAACCCCGGCGTCGATTTCACGATCCCCGGCACCGTCATCAAGGTGGTCAATCCCGGCGAGAACAAGACCGGCATCGTCACCAAGATCCTTGCCGACAAGGGCCGCAAGCAGGTCTTCGCCTATGACGACGCCGGCAATCTCGTTGCCGCCTATCCCGCCTCGATCGGCTCCACCGACACGCCTTCGCCGTCCGGCACCGTGACGGTCGAGCGCGTCGCCTTCAATCCGGGCTACACCTACAATCCCAAGATCAATTTCCAGCAGGGCGCCAACGACAAGATCCTTGAGATCCCGCCCGGCCCGAACGGCCCGGTCGGCACCGTCTGGATGGCGCTTTCCAAGCCCACCTACGGCATTCACGGCACGCCCGATCCTTCCAGGATCGGCCGCACCCAGAGCCACGGCTGCATCCGCCTGACGAACTGGGACGCGACGGAGCTTGCCAAGATGGTCAAGCCCGGCGTGACGGTCGAATTCGTCGATTGAGGAAATCTATTCGCCCGGTGTCCCGGCCGGGCGCTCGCCGAGCTGGATGAGACGCAAGAGCTCCACCTGCTTCCTGGTGCCCGTCTTCATGTAGACGGACCGCACCTGCGAGCGGATCGTCTCCCGCGAACGCCCGGTCTCGGCCGCCAGACCCGCAACCGAGCCTCCCGAAATCAGCGCCCTCACCACCCTGATTTCGGCCGGCGTGAGGCCGAAATCGCGGCGCAGTTTCTCGTCGCTCAGCCCTGTGGCAGTCTGTTTCGGCTCGATCAGGATGGCGACGACCGGCCGCTCGAAAAATCGCGGCTGGCGGCTCTTTTCGAGCTTGAGCAGGGTGATCTTCCGGCCATCGGCCATGACCGTCTGCTGGCGCTCCGCCTCCTCCCCGTGCCGCAGCATCAGCGTAAGGCGGTCATCGGCATCCCTGTCGGCAAGATGCAGGATTCCGAGCGGGGACAGCCACAGACCGCGCCCCTGTTCGAGCACCGCCTCCCCGATGGCGGTGGCAGAGACCAGCCGCCGCTCCGAATTCAGCAGCAGCACGCCGACGCCGATGGCATCGAACAGGCGCCCGTCGATCTCCGAAGGGCTCTTTTGCCGGCCGCCGGATTCGACCGCGACAAAGGCGCGCTTCAGGTGCGGCCCGATCCGTGTCAGCAGTGCGGCACAGGCCCGGCTCTCGTCCGGATCGGTCCAGCGGGTCGTGGTGATCGAAAGATTGAAGGACCGGCTCCCCTCCCGCAGGATCGCCATGCCGACGGCGCCGTGCCCCTCGTGCCGGTGCCAGAAGTCGTTGAAGAATTCGGTCCTGGAAAGCTCCGCATAGGATATGAAATCCTCGCCGATCGCCCCCTGCCCGGTGGGCGTGGCGTTCAGGCCCGATATCCACGGGTTCAGCCGGCAGTAATAACGCGAATAGGTGTCGATCCAGGCCTGATCCATGTTGATGTGGAATTGCGACGAGCCCTCCGCCCGCGCCGCGTCATGGTAGAACAGGCTGGTCCCCCCGCCCGGCAGCAATCCGTTCAGTTCCGTCAGGAACCTATCCCATCGCTCTTCACCGAAAACGATTCCGTAGATGGAATCGATAAGCTTGTCGTCGACTTGCCGCGTGATGCTCATGCATTTCTTCGCCGATGAAGGGATTCTTGCAATCTGCCAATCATTACATCAGCGAGCAAATGTAATTTCAAATAGAAAATGCCCCGGCGAAAGCCGAGGCATCAATTTTCTACTCGGATATTCTGGTCAGGCGGCGCGGCCCATCGCATTTGCCAGCCGAACTGCCACCGGAAGCCGGCCCGGCACCTTGCGAATGATTTCCTCTGCGAAACAGTGAGCGTTCTCGCGGGCCTTGTCGAGGTTGCTGACGCGCATCGGGTCCATCGTGTGCAGCGTGCCGCCGCAATCGAAAATGTCGCGGAAGGCCGAGCGTTCGATGATCGCGGTGTCGAGAACCGGCACATGTCGCTCGTTCAGCAATGCCTTGACGAGCTGCAGCGCGCGGGTCGTGACCATGGAATTGACGCGGGTCAGCACGACGGAATGGCCGATCCTGATGCCCGCCTTCTCGTCGAGATATTGCAGCAGTTCGAGAACCTGGGCGCCGCCGCGGGCATCCATCGCGCAGCCCTGGATCGGGATCAGCACGTGGTCGGAAAGACCGACGGCCGTCGCCAGCAGCGGATTGCGCGCGCCCGGCAGGTCGACGATGAAATAATCGGTATTCTGCTTGTTTTCGCTGATGTGCTGCGGCAGCGAGGCCGTCGTGACGAAATCGATGACGCTGATATTGGGCACATGGCCGGAGATTTCGTGCCAGCGCGAAATCCAGTGCTGCGGATCGGCATCGAGGATGGTGACGCGGTAGCCCTGGCGGGCAAGCTCGGTGGCAAGCAGCAATACGGCCGTGGTCTTGCCGGCGCCGCCCTTGGTATTTGCGAATGTGATGACTGGCATATGTGAGTCCTCGAAGGGGAATGGCGCGAGCCGGCATCGCTCTTTTTCTATTCGCACTGTCGGAGCATCGTGCGGTTAACCCATCCTTTCCAATCGTGGTTAACAAATTCTAAACGCGCCCGCCGAAATTGCGGCCTCGATTTCTCGCATCCTCTGGAAAACGGACGCCCTGAAACGCAAAAAAGCCCGGAAAGCCAAGGCTTTCCGGGCCAGTTTGCAGGTCCGCCTCTTGTCTGTTCAGAAACAATCCTTGAACAGAGTCCTGGTATTTTCCAGCGTCATCGCAACCGGATTGCCGCCCGCACTCGGGTCCTCGATCGCCATTGCCGCCAGTTCGTCGATCCTGTCGGGGGTGATTCCCATGGCAGAAAGGTTTTCCGGCACGCCGAGTTCCGAGCGCAGCTTCAGCACGTAGTCGTAAAAACCGTCGAAACCGCCCGATATGCCGAGATAGGCAGCGGCGCGTCCGATCTTCTCTTCGATCGCCGGGCGGTTGAAGCGCAATACTGCCGGCATGACGACGGCATTGGTCATGCCGTGATGGGTGTTGTAGACGGCGCCGATCGGGTGCGAGAGCGCGTGGATGGCGCCAAGCCCTTTCTGGAAGGCGACGGCACCCATGGCGGCGGCCGACATCATGTTGGCGCGGGCTTCGAGATCCGTGCCCTCCTTATAGGCGCGCGGCAGGAATTCCTTGACGAGCCGCATGCCCTCCAGCGCGATGCCGGCGGACATCGGGTGGTAGAAGGGCGAGGAATAGGCTTCCAGGCAATGCGCGAAGGCATCCATGCCGGTACCGGCGGTGATGATCTTCGGCATGCCGACCGTCAGTTCCGGATCGGAGATGACGACGCCCGGTAGGAACTTCGGGTGGAAGATGATCTTCTTCACATGCGTCGCCGAATTGGTGATGACGCTGGCGCGGCCGACTTCCGAGCCGGTGCCGGCCGTCGTCGGCACGGCAACGATCGGCGCGATGCCTTCGACGCTGGCGCGGGTCCACCAGTCGCCGATATCCTCGAAATCCCAGACGGGGCGCGTCTGGCCGACCATGAAGGCGACGCACTTGCCGAGATCGAGGCCCGAGCCGCCGCCGAAGGCGACGACGCCGTCATGGCCGCCGTCACGGAAGGCCTTGATGCCGGCTTCGAGGTTCTTCTCGTTCGGGTTCGGATCGACATCGGCAAAGATCGCCCGGCCGAGGCCGGCATCTTCGAGAATGTCGAGCGCGTTCCGGGTGATGGCCATCGCGGCGAGGCCGCGGTCGGTGACGAGCAGCGGCTTCTTCATGCCGAGGCTCTTGCAGGCGTCGGCCAGTTCCTTGATGCGGCCGCGGCCGAGCTTGACTGATGTCGGATAGCTCCAGTTGGCGGTGATGTTGGCGCTGCTCATGCTGTGACTTTCTTCAGGTGGTAGGATTTCGGGCGCGTCAGGTTGTGGAAGCCGATGATCGACAGCGAGCCGCCGCGGCCGGTTTCCTTCACACCGGTCCAGCACAGCGCCGGATCGAGATAGTCGGCGCGGTTCATGAAGACGGTGCCGGTTTCGATGTCGCGGCCAAGCCGCCCTGCCCGCTCCGCATCCCTGGTCCAGAGCGAGGCGGTGAGGCCGTACTGGCTGTCGTTCATCAGCGCCAGCGCTTCATCGTCGTTCCTGACCTTCATGATGCCGACGGCCGGGCCGAAGGTCTCTTCGCGCATGAAGGCCATGGAATGATCGACATTGACGAGGATCTGCGGCGCGAGATAGGCGCCGCCGTCATCAGCCGGGAAAAGCTTGGGATCGACCAGCGCCTTGGCGCCCTTGGCAACCGCATCGGCGATCTGCTCGCGCACCACCTTGGCGAAGCGCTTGTGCGCCATCGGGCCGAGCGTCGTTTCGGGGTCGAGCGGATTGCCGAGCTTGTAGTTCGACACCCAGGCGACCGATTTCTCGACGAAGGCGTCATAGAGCGATTCATGCACGTAGATGCGCTCGATGCCGCAGCAGCACTGGCCGGAATTATAGGTCGCCCCGTCCATCAGCGTATCGACAGCGGCATCGAGATCGGCATCCTCCATCACATAACCCGGATCCTTGCCGCCGAGCTCCAGGCCGAGGCCGGTAAAGGTGCCGGCCGCGGCGCGCTCCATCGAGCGGCCGCCCTCGACCGAGCCGGTGAAATTGATGAAGTTGAAGCTGCCGGCGGCAATCAGCGCCGAGGTCGTCTCGTGGTCGAGGAAGACGTTCTGGAACACATCCTCGGGAATCCCGGCCTCCGCGAAGGCCTGCACCAGCCGCTCGCCGACGAGCAGCGTCTGCGAGGCATGTTTGAGCACGACCGTGTTGCCGGCCATCAGCGCCGGGGCGATCGTGTTGATCGCCGTCATGTAAGGATAGTTCCAGGGCGCCACGACGAAGACGACGCCATGGGCTTCGCGCTCGATGCGGCGCTCGAACCTGTCGCTCTCTTCGACGACGAGCGGCGCCAGAGCGTCGGCGGCAATCGAGGCGACGTAGTTGGAACGCTCGTTGAAGCCGCGATATTCGCCGCCGTATTTGATCGGCCGGCCCATCTGCCAGGCAAGCTCGGGCACGACGACATCGGACATCTCGTTGAGACGGGCGACACCCTTCAGCACCAGCTGGACGCGATCTTCGAGCGGGCGTCTGGCCCATGCCTTCTGCGCCTTGCGCGCACGCGCTACCGCTTCCTTGGCCGCGTCGAGCGACAGAGCCGGACGCTCCGCATAAACGGAGCCGTCGACCGGCGAAATGCATTGGATCATTGTCATGATCAAAAATCCTGTTTTCTTCTGGGCCGTCGCGAATGTCGCGCCCACGCCCTCCTCATCAGGAGAATCCGGGGGCGCGGCTTTCCGCTTCGGATATGTTCTTAAGCTCTCTCGAAGCCTCGCGCCACTTCCCAATCCGTCACGCGGCGGTCGTATTCTTCCTGCTCCCATTCGGCCGCACGCGTATAGTGGTCGATCACCTCGTCGCCGAAGGCTGCGCGCAGCATCTCCGATTCCGTCATCGCCTTGGTGGCGGCCCGCAGCGTGCGCGGGATCTCGCGGATATCCTTGCCGAAATAGGCATCGCCCACATAGGGCGCCTCCAGGTCCAGCTTCTTCTCGATACCGTCGATGCCGGCGGCGATCAGCGCCGCGAAGGCGAGATAGGGGTTGAGATCGGAGCCGCCGACGCGGCACTCGATGCGGATCGCCTTGGTTTCCTCGCCGCAGAGGCGGTAGCCGGCCGTCCGGTTGTCCTTGCTCCAGACCGCCTTGGTCGGCGCGAAAGTGCCGGCCATGAAGCGCTTGTAGGAATTGATATAGGGCGCGAGGAAATAGGTGATCTCGCTCGCATGGCTGAGCAGGCCGGCAATATAGTTCTGCATCAGCGGCGACATGCCGTGATGGCCGGTATGGTCGAAGAACAGCGGCTTTTCTTCCAGGCTCCAGAGCGACTGGTGGATATGCGAGGAGCTGCCGGCGGCATTGTAGTGCCACTTGGCGAGGAAGGTGATTGCCCTGCCCTTGGACCAGGCGATTTCCTTGCAGCCGTTCTTGATGATCGCATGCCGGTCGGCCATGGTGAGCGCGTCGGCGTAGCGCACGTTGATTTCTTCCTGGCCGGCAGATGCCTCGCCCTTGGAATTCTCGACCGGGATGCCGGCGCCCTGCAGCCCCTTGCGGATCGCCCGCATCACCTCCTCTTCCTTGGTCGTCTGGAAGATGTGGTAATCCTCGTTATAGGCGCTGGCGAGCTTCAGGTTCCGGTAGCCGGACGCCTGCGCCGCCTCGTATGTCTGGTCGAACAGGAAGAATTCGAGTTCCGAGGCCATGTAGGCCTTCATGCCCATGGCCTCCAGGCGCTTGACCTGCTTCTTCAGGATCGCGCGCGGCGAATGGGCAACCTCCTCGTGCGTATGGTGGTCCAGCACGTCGCAGAGCACGAGCGCCGTGCCTTCGAGCCAGGGAATGATGCGCAGCGTCGAAAGGTCCGGCTTCATCGTATAGTCGCCGTAGCCCTTTTCCCAGCTGGTGGCCTTGTAGCCGGAGACGGTTTCCATCTCCATGTCGGTCGCCTGCAGATAGTTGCAGCTG
The DNA here is from genome assembly GCF_042656325.1 of Rhizobium sp. GCM10022189. Classification (NCBI taxonomy): domain Bacteria; kingdom Pseudomonadati; phylum Pseudomonadota; class Alphaproteobacteria; order Hyphomicrobiales; family Rhizobiaceae; genus Rhizobium; species Rhizobium sp. GCM10022189. The sequence continues at coordinate 138,684 of NZ_JBHSOR010000003.1, read as the reverse complement.
TGCGTTTCCTTCCAGGCGCTTTCGAGAAAATATTCCGCCTGGAAACGCTTGCCCATCAGGCGCCCCTGCATGTCCACCTGGCAGGCCAGCACCGTATCGATGCGCCCGTCGGCAACGTCCTGTCTGAGATCGTCGAGAGTGTAGCTGCTCATGATGTATCCGCCTGAAATTGAACCTGGGAAATCGGGACAGCGAAACGGCATGCGACCGCCGGGACAAACCCGCCCGATGCCTTTTCGTTGAACCGTGATGGGGCCGCACGGTGCGGCCCCGCCATGTGAGAGGGAAGCCTCAGTTCTTAGACTTCGCCGACGGCCTTCTCGGCCGCTGCGATTTCGGCCTGGCGCCTTGCCACTTCCTCGCCGATCGGCGGACCCTTGAAGCGGCGGCTTTCAAAGCCGAACCACACGATGCCCGTCAGGATAAGGAAGCCGACCGTGATGTAGAGCGCCCAGTCGTTCGGCGGCTGGATGCCGAGCACGAAGATCAGGACCATGGCGAGGATGGAGAGAACGGCGAAAAGCTTGAACATGCCCTCCCCGAGATTCCATGGCCCCATCTTGTCCCACTTCGAGGTTCCCCAGGCGAACAGGCCGAGCGTGATCGGGATCGCGAAGGAGAAGAACAGGAAGATGACCGTGCACGACACGACGATCGTGTAAACCGGCGTCTCGCCGATCGAAACCAGCGACGAACCCCAGACGAACAGCACCGAAAGGATCGAGCCCGTCCAGATGGCGGCAACCGGCGTGCGGTAACTCGGGCTGACCTTCGACAGCGCCTTGGAGGCCGGCAGGCCGCCGTCACGCGAGAAGGCGAAGATCATGCGCGAAACCGAGGTGACGGTTGCAAGGCCGCACAGCCACTGGCTGACGAGGATCGCGAGGTAGAGAATGTCCTTCACGACCGGATTGACCTGCGTGTCCATCGCCCAGAAGAACACGTTCCAGCCCTGCTTTGCCGCGTCGTCCATATTGGGCAGCATCAGAACGAAGGCGCACAGCATGATGTAGCCGAAGAGCGCCGACCAGAGCACGGAGGACACCATGCCGCGCGGAACGGAATGCGCCGCCTTGACGGTCTCTTCCGACGTATGGGCCGAGGCGTCGTAGCCGGTGATCGTGTAGATCGGCAGCAGCAGGCCGAGCAGGAACACCCAGACGCCCGAGGTCGCCGGCCAGACGTTGCCGCCAGCCTCGCCGGAATAGTTGGCGAAGGTGAAGAGGCGGCCGAACTCGTAGGACGGTGCGGCAAGCAGGCATACGGCGGCAAGCACGATCGCGGTTGCGAAGATCAGGTAGCCCGAGAAGTCCGTAAGCTTTGCGGTCAGCCCGATGCCCATATGGTTCACGAGCGCCTGCGCGCCGGTGATGATTACCAGGAAGACGATGCGCACCACCGTCGTGTCCGTCAGCCCGAGATAGCTCGTGCCGAAGGCCCCCATGAAGAAATAATAGGTGCCGACGTTGATGGCGCCGAGAACGGTGACGAGACCGAGCAGGTTGAACCAGGCGGTCAGCCAGCCCGTGAAGCGGTTGCCGAGGATCGACCCCCAGTGATAGAGGCCGCCCGCCGTCGGATAGGCGGAGCTGATCTGCGCCATCGCGACGGCAAAGACGAGCGAAACGAAGCAGCCGAGCGGCCAGCCGATGCCGATGGCGGCACCGCCGGCACCCGCCGTTGCCTGCGCGAGCGAGTTGATGCCGCCCGACAGGATGCAGATGATCGAGAAGGATACGGCGAAATTCGAGAACGAGCTCATCCGCCGTTCGAGTTCCTGGGCATAGCCCATGGAATGCAGGATATGCATATCCTGCTTCTTATCACTTTCGGAATAGTCCGACATGACTTCCCCCTGTTGACAATCGCCCGCGGGATTGCCGGCGATCCTGTGCCAATAGTGCCCGTGGCTTTTCGCCTTGCGGGCTGTTCGCAGTTAAACTGCTCCCCGGGGTCTTCTTTTTATTCAGGCGTCCAGGCTTTGCTGGAGCAGCCTTGTGAGATAGTCGGCCACGACCCCTTGGCCGGTATCGTCTGCGATCAGGTCGTTGCGGACCTCGATCATGACATTGCGAAGCCCGTTGGAAATGCCGTGCAGGATCAGCGTGTGCGTGACGCCGTCCTCCGGTCCGTAGGGTTCGTTGCGTTCGGTGCGGTAAAGCGGCGCCTCGGCCGCAAAACCCAGCATGCGGTCGGCAAGGCGGCTGTCCTCGTCGTGGAGGATACCGAGCTCCACGGCGCGCGGCCTGCCATTATAGACCGGAGTGAAGCTGTGGATCGTCACGATCACGCTATCCTGCCCCCTCGCCTGCCGGTCGCGGATCAGCGCGCGCACCCCGTCATGGAAGGGCAGGTAGAGCGCCTCCGTGCGGGCCTTGCGCTCGTCTTCGCTCAAATCCTTGTTACCGGGTATCGCATAGATCTCGCTGACCTCGGGCATGGCGCCCGGCGAGTCCGGCGGCCGGTTGCAGTCATAGATCAGCCGGGAGAAGCGCTGGTAGATCAGCGTCGCATCCAGAGCGGACGAAATGGCGCGGGCAACGGCCAGCGCGCCCGGATCCCAGGCGATATGGCTCGACAGCGCTTCGTCGGAGAGGCCGAGATTGCCGAAATGTTCAGGAAGCGTGCGGGATGCATGCTCGCAGACCAGCAGCACCGGGCTCTGGCCGTGAGCGCGTTCGATTGCGACGCAATCACCGTCCGCTTCGCTGAGAATTCGGGCCTGAGCCAGCACCAACGGCACCTCCCCCATCGCTTAATAAATTCTTTATAAGAAAAGAATTCTTCAGCTTCACGAGAGTGTCAAGCACACTCTGAAAATTTCTTTTCATGACAGTCATTGACATGGATTGTGACAGCGTTGTTAACTTTCGGTGGGAAAGTGGCGCCAGACCATCCCGGGGAGCAAAATCACGTGAGTGTCGCGGCCAAGACCGTTTCGGACGTCATTCATTCGCATCTCGGCGTGCTCACGCGCGCTGAAAAACAATTGGCCGAAAGCCTGCTCGACAACTATCCCGTTTCGGGCCTCGGCAGCATCACCACCATCGCCGAAAATGCCGGCGTATCGACGCCGACGGTCGTGCGCATGGTCCAGAAGCTCGGCTACAAGGGCTATCCCGATTTCCAGCAGCACCTGCATCAGGAAGTCGAGGCGACGATTTCCAACCCCATCGCCAAGCACGACCGCTGGGCTCAGAACGCGCCCGGCACGCATATATTGAACCGTTTCGCCGATGCCATCATGGGCAATCTGCGCCAGACGCTCAGCGATCTCGACACCGCGACCTTCGACAATGTCGTCGCCCTGCTCTCGGACCGCAAGCGCACGCTCTATTTCGTCGGCGGCCGCATCACCGGCGCGCTTGCGGAATATTTCTTCACCCATATGCAGGTCATCCGCCCGAACACCGCCCTGCTCTCCTCCAATTCGTCGAGCTGGCCGCAATATGTCCTCAATATGAATCCGGGCGACCTGCTGATCATCTTCGATATCCGCCGCTACGAGCAGGAAATGGTGAGCCTTGCCACCGCCGCAGCCAAGCGCGGCGCCGAGATCGTCGTCTTTACCGACCAGTGGGCCTCGCCCGCAGCCAAGCTCGCCCGCCACGCCTTTCGCGTGCAGATCGAGGCGCCGTCGGCATGGGATTCCTCCGTCGTCACGCTCTTCATCGTCGAGGCGCTCATCGAAGCGGTGCAGAATTCGACCTGGGACGAGACGAAGGAGCGCATGAAAACGCTGGAAGGCCTGTTCGAACAGACCCGGCTTTTCCGCAAACCCGGTTAGGAGGGAGAACTAAAACAAGGGCAAAAACAATGACGGATTTCGCGGAAACAGAACAGCCTGTCGCAAACGAAACATCTGCCGCAAGCGCCTGCTATTCATGGCAAAATTAACGTCATGCAACTGTCATACAAGCTTCATCTAACGACAGTAACAGCACATCGGACACTGAAAACCCGAAGGAGAACAACAGTGATCTCTAACATTTCTCGACTGCTTTCGCTTTCTACTGCGATGATCGTAGCTTCGACTGCGATCGCAGCCGCCGAACCGAGCGCCGATCTTATCGCTGCCGCCAAGAAGGAAGGCACGCTGACGACGATCGCTCTGCCGCACAACTGGTGCGGTTACGGCGATCTGATCGCTGCTTTCAAGGCAAAGTACGGCATCGAAGTCAACGAACTGAACCCGGACGCCGGTTCGGGCGACGAAATCGAAGCCATCAAGGCCAACAAGGGCAACACCGGCCCGCAGGCTCCCGACGTTGTCGACGTCGGCCTCTCCTTCGGTCCGTCCGCCAAGAAGGACGGCCTGATCCAGCCTTACAAGGTCTCCACCTGGGATTCCATTCCGGACTCCGCCAAGGACGCCGAAGGCTACTGGTACGGCGACTATTACGGTGCCCTGACCTTCATCGTGAACACCGACATCGTCAAGAACGTCCCGAAGGACTGGGCCGACCTGAAGAAGCCGGAATACGCAAACACCGTTTCGCTCGCTGGCGACCCGCGCGTTTCCAACCAGGCTTACCAGGCTGTTTACGCCGCTGGCCTGGCTGCCGGTGAAAAGGATGCCGCCAAGGCCGGTGAAGCTGGCCTGAAGTTCTTCGGCGACCTCAACAAGGCCGGCAACCTCGTTCCGGTTATCGGCAAGTCCGCCTCGCTCGCTCAGGGCTCCACCCCGATCGTCATCGGCTGGGACTATAACGGCCTCGCATGGCGCGACAGCCTGAACGGCAACCCGCCGGTCGAAGTCGTCGTTCCGCAGACGGGCGTTGTTGCCGGCGTTTACGTCCAGGCAATCTCCGCTTTCGCTCCGCATCCGAACGCTGCCAAGCTCTGGATGGAATTCCTGTACTCGGACGAAGGCCAGATCGGCTGGCTGAAGGGCTATTGCCACCCGATCCGCTTCAACGACCTCGCCCAGAAGGGCCTGGTTCCGAAGGAACTGCTCGACAAGCTGCCGCCGGCTGAAGGCTACGCAAAGGCCGTCTTCCCCTCTGTTGAAGAACAGAACGCCGGTGCTGCCGTCATCACCAAGCAGTGGGACAGCGTTGTAGGCGCCAACGTCAAGTAATTGACTGACCCGGCCTCTCCGTCTCTAATCGACGGGGAGGCCTTTCTCGTTCCGTGGCCCCAGGAAGAGCTTTTCCATGAGCACAGTTTCAACGCCTATGGTCAGCGCCGCGCCCTTGATCAACAAAGACAGAGTGATCGACTGGCTGGGCATTGCGCCTTTCATTATATTCTCGCTGTTATTCCTGATCATACCGACGCTCTACCTGGTCGTGGGCGCGTTTTTTACGCCCGAGGGACAATTCACTTTCAGGAACATCGGCGACCTTTTCACGCCGTCGATCCTCAGCGCCTACTGGATCAGTATCAAGGTTTCGGTGGCTTCCGCCCTCGGCGGCGCGCTGATCGGCTTCTTCCTTGCCTGGGCCGTCGTGCTCGGCGGCCTGCCGACCTGGGTCCGCTCGACGCTGCTCACCTTCTCCGGCGTGGCCTCCAACTTCGCCGGCATCCCGCTCGCCTTCTCCTTCCTGGCAACGCTCGGCCGCACGGGTCTCGCGACCGTCATCCTGCGCGACTATTTCGGTTTCAATCTCTACGGCACGGGCTTCAACCTGCTGTCCTTCTTCGGCCTGACCATCACCTACATGTATTTTCAGATCCCGCTGATGGTGCTGATCCTGACGCCGGCTCTCGACGGCATGAAAAAGGAATGGCGCGAAGCCTCCCAGATCCTCGGCGCCACCAACCGCCAGTACTGGACCATGGTCGCCCTGCCGATCCTGTGGCCGAGCCTGCTCGGCACGACGCTGCTGCTTTTCGCCAACGCCTTCGGTGCTATCGCCACGGCTTACGCGCTGACCGGTTCGTCGCTCAACATCGTCCCGATCCTGCTCTATGCGCAGATCCGCGGCGACGTGCTTCACAACGCGAACCTCGGTTACGCGATCGCGCTCGGCATGATCGTCATCACCGGCGTTTCGAACGTCCTCTATCTCATGCTGCGCATGCGCGCCGAACGGTGGCAGAAATGACCGGACAACGTATCGGCGCCTGGATCGCCATCATCATCGGTGCGATCTACTTCTTCGTACCGCTCCTCGGCACGCTGGAATTCTCGCTGCGTATGCGCCGCGGTGTCTACAGCTTCGATGCCTACCGCTCCGTCTTCTCCGACCCGCAGTTCCAGGAAACCTTCGGCTATTCGATGCTGATGGCGCTGCTGACCATCGTCTTCGGCATGCTGCTCGTCGTGCCGACGGCCTATTGGGTTCGCCTGCGCGTTCCGCAGATGCGCCAGATCGTCGAATTCATCACGCTGCTGCCGCTCGTCATCCCGGCGATCGTCATCGTCTTCGGCTATCTGCGCATGTACAACTCGTCCTCGATCCTGCCGCTGACGGGCTTCACGACAGGAACGAACATCCTGCTCGTCATCTCCTACATCACGCTCTCGCTGCCCTATATGTACCGCTCGGTCGATACCGCCATGCGCGCCATCGACGTGCGCACGCTGACGGAAGCGGCCGAAAGCCTCGGCGCCAGCTGGACGACGATCATGTTCAAATGCATCTTCCCGAACGTCATGAGCGGCGTGCTCTCGGGCGCGTTCATCACGCTCGCGATCGTCATGGGCGAATTCACCTTCGCAGCCCTTCTGAACCGCCCGGCCTTCGGCCCCTACCTGCAGCTCGTCGGTGCGAACAAGGCCTATGAGCCGTCTGCGCTCGCAGTTATCGCATTCTCGATCACCTGGCTCAGCATGGGCCTGCTCAACCTCGTTTCACGCTTTGGCAAAGCCCGCCCGGCTAAAGCATAAGGTATTTGGCTCATGTCTTTTCTTACGCTGACCAACATTCAGAAATCCTTCGGCCAGACACAGGTCGTCAAGAACTTCAACATGAACATCGAGAAAGGGGAGTTCATCTCCTTCCTCGGCCCCTCCGGCTGCGGCAAGACGACCGTTCTGCGCATGATTGCCGGTTTCGAAACGCCGACCGGCGGCACGCTGACCATCGACGGCAAGGACCAGCGGGCGCTGAAGCCGAACCAGCGCAACATCGGCATGGTCTTCCAGGCCTATGCCCTCTTCCCGAACATGACGGTGCATGACAACGTCGCCTTCGGCCTGAAGGTCGCGGGCGCCGCAAAGCCGGAAATCGACAAGCGCGTCAAGGAAATGCTCGGCCTCATCAAGCTGGAGCATCTGGCCGACCGCTTCCCCTACCAGATGTCGGGCGGCCAGCAGCAGCGCGTCGCCCTTGCCCGTGCCCTGGCCGTCAAGCCGCAGGTCCTGCTGCTCGACGAGCCGCTGTCGGCTCTCGACGCCAAGATCCGCGTATCGCTGCGCGAGGAAATCCGCCAGATCCAGCAGTCGCTCGGCATCACCACGGTTTTCGTCACGCACGACCAGGAAGAAGCGCTGTCGATCTCCGACCGCATCGTCGTCATGAACGCCGGCAAGGCCGACCAGATCGGCACGCCCTACGAGATCTACAACACGCCGGCAACGCGTTTCGTCGCCTCCTTCGTCGGCACGCTGAACCTCATCGAAGCCAAGGTGGTCGATCCCGACAGCAACCGCATCCAGATTGGCGATCAGGGTGTCACGCTGAAGCAGTCGGTCCAGACCTACAAGGCCGGCGACACCGTCCAGCTGGCGCTGCGTCCGGAAGCCGGCTCGCTCGCCGAAGGCGCGCGCAGCGATACGGCGCTCACCGGTCAGGTCGTCTCCGCCCACTTCCTCGGTTCGGTCATCCGCACCCGCATGGATGTCGGCGGCAACGTCATCTCCTTCGACATGTTCAACAGCCCCGGCGTCACCCCGCCGTCGGCCGGCGAAACCGTAACGCTGCGCTTCATGGCCGCCGACCTGCTCGTTATCCGCGACTGATCGGACAGAATGGCTCGCGATGAAGGCGCCGCCGCACGGCGCCTTTTTCGTTTGCTGCGAGCGCAGCGTCATGCGCCCGGTTCCCGGTTGAAGGCGCTTGCGTCTCAAGAACAGAAAACCCCGCTCGATGGCGGGGCTTCCTCACTCGACCAGCGATCAGCGGATCGCCCTGTCGTTTGCATCGAAGCGATGGATATGCGTGCCATCCGGCGTCGCATAGACGATCTCGTCCGGCTCATACTTATGCTCGCCGAAGAGACGCGCGGTGATGAGCCCGCACTGCTCGGATTCCAGGTAGACGATGGTGTCGGCACCGAGATGCTCGACATGCACGGTCTTCGCCTTCCAGGTGCCGCTGTCGCGCGAGAGCGTCAGATGCTCCGGCCGGATGCCGACCGTCTTGGCTTGCCCGTCGCCCACCTTGTCGCCGGGGATGAAGTTCATCTGCGGCGAACCGATGAAACCGGCAACGAAGACATTGGCCGGGCGATTGTAGAGTTCCATCGGCGAGCCGATCTGCTCGATCGCGCCGGCATTCAGCACCACGATCTTGTCGGCGAGCGTCATGGCCTCGACCTGGTCGTGGGTGACGTAGATCATCGTCGCCTTGAGGCTGCGGTGCAGGCGGGCGATTTCAAGGCGCGTCTGCACGCGCAGCGCCGCATCGAGGTTGGACAGCGGCTCGTCGAACAGGAAGAGTTCCGGTTCGCGCACGATCGCACGACCGATTGCCACGCGCTGGCGCTGGCCGCCCGAAAGCTCGGACGGGCGGCGGGCGAGATACTGTTCGAGCGACAGCATCGACGAGGCCCTGGTAACGCGCTTTTCGATCTCGTCCCTGGCGGTACCCGCCTGCTTGAGGCCAAGGCCCATATTGTCCTTCACCGTCAGGTGCGGATAGAGCGCGTAGGACTGGAACACCATGGCGATGCCCCGCTTGGCCGGCGGCGTCAGCGTCTCCTCCTTGCCGTTGATGATGACGGCACCCGAGGTGACGTCTTCCAGGCCGGCAATGCTGCGCAACAGGGTCGATTTTCCGCAGCCGGACGGGCCGACGAAAATGACGAATTCGCCGTCCTTGACCTCAAGGTCGATGCCCTTCAGCACTTCATGCGTGCCGTAGGCCTTGCGGATGGATTTGAGTTGAAGCGATCCCACTAGTCTTTCCTTATAGTCTAACCGGTCGGCCGGTGCGCACGCTTTCGTCAGCGGCAAGGCAGATGCGCAGCGAAGCCACGGCATCCTCCATATGGCGGGTAAGGTCGATATCCTCGCGCACGGCGCGCAGCACGAAGGCCTGCTCCAGGTCGCAAAGCTGCTGGTGGCCGGGCTCGCCCGTCATGGTCATGTCCTGATCGGGACGGATGAACTTGCCGTCAGGCCCCGTTTCTGCCGTGTGCAGCCGGATGACTGAGGTCTTGGTATGCGTGTCGATATCGTCGGACTTCGCCTTCGGGTCCATGACAATCGAAACGGCACCGTTCGGCGACATGACGTCCTTCACGAAGAAGGCGGTCTCCGAAATCATCGGCCCCCAGCCGGCCTCGTACCAGCCGACGGAACCGTCTTCGTAGAGCACCTGCAGGTGCCCGTAATTATACATGTCGGGCGCGATCTCGTTCGACAGGCGCAGGCCCATGCCGCGCACTTCGACCGCCCTGGCATCGGTGATCTGGCACATGACGTCGACATAGTGGACGCCGCAATCGACGATCGGCGAGGTCGTCTGCATCAGCGACTTGTGCGTCGCCCAGGTCGGGCCGCTGGACTGCTGATTGAGGTTCATGCGGAAGACATAGGGACCGCCGAGTTTGCGCGCTTCCTCGATCAGCTTGATCCACGAGGGGTGGTGGCGCAGGATATAGCCGATCACCAGCTTCTTCTTCGCCTTCTTCGCGGCTGCAACGACGCGTTCGGCATCGGCAACCGTCGTTGCCAGCGGCTTTTCGACGAAGACGTCGCAACCGGCCTCGAAGGCGGCAACCGCATAATCGGCATGGCTGTCGGAATAGGTATTGATCGAGCAGAGATCCGGCTTCAGCTCGGCAAGCGCCGTCTTGAAATCGGAATGGATCGTGTACTGCTCCAGCTCGGGCGCCAGCTGGCTCGGCTTGGAGCGATTGACGAGACCGACGATCTCGTAGCCCGGATTGTTGTGATAGGCGAGCGCATGGCTGCGGCCCATATTGCCGAGGCCGGCAACGAGTACGCGGATCGGCTTTTCGGATTGGCTCACTTGACGGCTCCCGAGGTTATGCCGCGGATCAGCTGCCGCGAGAAGATGACGTAGAGAACGAGGATCGGCAGGATCGCCAGCGACAGCGCCGCCAAAACCGCGTTCCAGTTGGTCACGAACTGGCCGATGAATATCTGCGAGCCGAGCGTCACGGTCTTGGTCGCTTCGGACGGTGCCAGGATCAGCGGGAACCACAGGTCGTTCCAGATCGGGATCATGGTGAAGACCGCGACCGTCGCCATGGCCGGCCGCACCAGCGGCAGCACGAGGCGGAAGAAGATCGCATATTCCGAGAGCCCGTCGATGCGCCCGGCATTCTTCAGGTCGTCGGAGACGGTGCGCATGAATTCCGAGAGAATGAAGATCGCAAGCGGGATGCCCTGCGCCGTATAGACGAGGATCAGCGCCGTCAGCGTGTTGACGAGGCCACTTGCCACCATGCCCTGCAGGATGGCGACCGTGCCGAGGCGGATCGGGATCATGATGCCGATCGCCATGTAGAGGCCCATAAGGGTGTTACCCTTGAACCGATATTCCGACAGCGCGAAAGCCGCCATCGCTCCGAACAGCAGCACGAGGAAGATCGCAACGATCGTCACGATGAAGCTGTTCTGGAAATAGGTGGCGAAGTCACCCTGCCCCAGCACGGTCTGATAGCCGATCAGGCTGAAGGTCGAGGGTGTCGGCACCTGCAGCGGCGAGCGGAAGATCGCGTTGCGGTCCTTGAAGGAATTCACGATCGTCAGGAACACCGGGAAGACGGCAATCAGCGTATAGGCGATCAGCGCCAGATGCACGAGGCCGGTGCGGATGGGGGATGTGCGCGCTCTGTTCGACATAGGCTCACACTCCTCAGAACTGGTAGCGACGCATGCGCCGCTGGATGGCGAAAAGATAGAAGGACACGCCGGCAAGGATGATGAGGAACATCACAGTGGCGATCGTCGCCCCCATGGACCGGTCGCCGAGCTGCAGCTGGAAGCCGAAGAAGGTGCGGTAGAGCAGCGTGCCGAGAATATCCGTCGACATATCGGGGCCGGCAAGCGCCCCCTGCACGGTATAGATCAGGTCGAAGGCGTTGAAATTGCCGACGAAGGTCAGGATCGAGATGATGCCGATCGCCGGCAGCACCAGCGGCAGCTTGATCTTCCAGAACTGCGCCCAGCCGGTAATGCCGTCGCATTCGGCAGCCTCGATCACTTCCTCGGGAATGCTCAGAAGTGCGGCATAGATCAGCATCATCGGGATGCCGATATATTGCCAGTTGGAGATCAGCGAGACCGCGATCAGCGCCGGGCCGGACTGGCCGAGCCAGGGCGCAAAGGCCCATTTCAGGCCGACGAGGCTCATCAGCCAGGGCGCGACACCCCAGATCGGCGACAGGATCAGCTTCCAGATGAAGCCGACGATGACGAAGGACAGCAGCGTCGGCAGGAAGATCGCCGTGCGGTAGAAAGCGACGAAGCGCAGGCGCGGCGTCGAAAGCAGTGCCGCCAGCGCAATACCGATCGGGTTCTGCACGCACATGTGAATGATGAAGAAGATCACGTTGTTGCGCAGCGCATTCCAGAAATCATGCACCCAGCGCGGATCGCCGAAGAGAACCTTGTAATTGGCGAGCCCGACGAAGGTCGAGGCCCCATCGACCGTATTGTAGAAGGAAAGCCGGAGCGTTTCGATCAGCGGCAGGATCATGATCGCCGAATAGACGATGAAGGCCGGAAGAAGGAAAATCCCGATATGCCAGCGTATCGGACGCTTGATCGGGACCACGTCGACTGCGTTGTCGGCTTCGCTCATTAGCACTCGCCTTGTTGTTATTGACTGGCATGGAAGCACAGCACGGATCGAAACTGGGGCCGAAAAGCTGAACTTTGTCCATCTCTCAGGTGTCGCTTCGCTATAGCGAATTGCCATGCCTGTGACATGACAAAAGACCCCTTCCGGCCAGCCGGACCTCTTCCCCGCAAGGGGGAAGAAGACTTTTGGGCGCGATCCCCTCCCTGCCGGAACCGCAACACCTGCGGCGCGCGAAGCCCCTCCCCCTTGTGGGGAGGGGTTGCGGAGGGGTTTTCCTTCACATCACTTTGCCGGCTTGTACCAGCTGTCCAGACCCTTCTGGAGCTTCTCGGCAGCAGCGGCAGGCGTATCCGTGCCGTTGATGACGTTTGCCGATTCAACCCAGGTCTCGTTTTCGAGGTTCGGCGTGCCGCGCGACAGGATCTGATAGGTCGAGCGGACGGTCGACTTGTACGGGCCGCGCCAGGAAACGAATTCCTGAGCGAGCGGATCGCTCATCTTGACCGGGTTGGAATTCAGGCTGAAGAAGCCCGGCAGTGCGTTTGCATAGATATCGGCAAACTCGGGCGAAGCGACCCAGGTGAGGAACTTCTTGGCTTCTTCCTGGTGGGTGCTCTTGGCGTTCAGGCCGACGCCGATATCCGGATGGTCGGAAATGTAGCCCTGGTCGCCGGCCTTCGGAACCGGCGGCGGGAAGGCGCCCATCTTGAACTGCGCCTGCGTGTTGAACAGCGCGATTTCCCAGGAACCGGCCGGATAGATGGCGGCGCGGCCGAGCGTGAAGAGGTTCTGGCTGTCCGAGTAGGTCTGGGCTTCGAAACCGTCGCCGAGATAGGGCTTCCACTTGGCAAGCTCTTCATAGGGCTTGACCCATTCGGCATCCGTCAGCTTCTGCTTGCCGGATATCAGCGCTTCGCGGCCCTCTTCGCCCTTCCAGTAGTTCGGGCCGATGTTCTGGTAGCCCATGGTTGCGGCTTCCCAGAGATCCTTCGTGCCCATGGCGAGCGGGATATAGGTGCCGTCGGCCTTGATCTTGTCGAGGGCGGCGAAGAACTCGTCTTCCGTCTTCGGAACAGCGATCCCGAGCTTGTCGAAGGCATCCTTGTTGTAGATGAAGCCGTGGATGACCGAAGCCATCGGCACGCAGAAGGTCGACTTGCCGTCGTCCGTCGACCAGGCGGCCTTGGCGACCGGCGAGAAATTTTCCATGCCGGACAGGCTGGTCAGGTCGACGAGCTGCTTCTTGTTGAAGAGTTCGAGCGAAGCGTCGAACGGACGGCAGGTGATGATGTCGCCCGCAGAGCCGGCATCGAGCTTGGCGTTCAGCGAAGCGTTGTATTCGGTCGGAGCGGTCGGCGAGAAGACGATCTTGATGCCCGGATTCTTGGCTTCGAAAGCCGGGATGATCTTTTCCTGCCAGATCTGCAGGTCGTCGTTGCGCCAGCTTTCGACCGTGAGCGTCACGTCGGCGGCATGAACGAGACCCGCCGACGACAGCAGGCTGGAAGCCAGCAGCAAGCTTTTCAGAGCAGTGTTTTTCATTTCCCTCTCCTGTTTTAAGCGCCGTTAGGCGCTGTTTTTGATCTGAAACAAGCAGTTGGCGTGTCTGAGGAAACACCCAACGCCCCTTTTGGAGCCGCCAAGACTGCCGGCCCCGAAGCTCTGCCGGCAGACAAGGCGCTAGCCTGCCGCCGGACGCTGCGCCCTCCCGATACGCTGAACCGGGCGCCAGAAAATGAGGGAAAGCCTGGGAAGATGCCGCGCCGTCCGCCAGCCACGCCGGCCATGCGGATTGCTGTCTGCACCTTTCTCGAAGCCTGGCCGGCGCTCTTGTCTTTGCCGGTTTTCACATGCCTCGATACGCTGTTCCCTTTTCCGGAATTAAGGCCAAAAAAATACCAATTGTCCAGCCGAAATTAACTTCTGGCCCCGAGAAAATTCACCTAAAAATTTTATTGAACAAAATCAACATGATAAAAAGAGATGATTTTCGAACCATTTCCGCTTGGTAAATGGTATTTTTTTGGTATGGTATTAAAAAACATAAGGGAACTGCATATCCGGAGGTCCGATGACGGAACTTGCAATCGGCATAGATGGCGGTGGAACAAGCTGCCGGGCCGCAGTTGCGGACAGAATGGGCAATGTCATCGGCCGCGGCAAGGCAGGCCCTGCCAATATCCTTTCCGATCTGGAAAACTCTCTCGTCAATATCGTCCAATGTGCGCAGGCGGCTCTGCGCGATGCGGGATTCGAAGGTGAAACCGTTTCCACGGTCTCCGTGGTGATCGGCCTGGCCGGCGCCAATGTCGGCGATTACGGCAAACGTATCGAAAAGGCCCTGCCCTTCAGAAACAGGCAGGTCGTCACCGATGCGCGGATTTCGCTGCAGGGCGCCTTGGGTGACGCCGATGGCATTGTCGGCGCGCTCGGCACCGGTTCCGTCTACAATGCCCGCCGGGACGGCAGACTGCACGGCATCGGCGGCTGGGGTTCGATCGTCGGCGATCAGGCAAGCGGCGCCCGCCTCGGCCGCGACCTCCTGGAAAAGTCGCTGCTTGCCCATGACAAGGTCCGCCCCGCCTCGGCGCTGACGGATAGGCTCATGGCCGAATACGGCAACGATCCCGAGCGCGTCGTCGAATTCGCCCATACGGCGCGTCCGGCGGACTTCGCTCGCTACGCGCCCATGGTTTTCGAAAGTGCTGCGGCTGGCGATGCGACCGCACTCGGAATCGTCAGGGATGCCGCCTGCGCGATCGAAGAAAGTCTCGACGCGCTGTTTTGGCCGGAATGCCCGTCCATCTGCCTGCTTGGCGGGCTCGCCAGGGCCTATCGTCCCTGGATCGCGGAGCGGCACAAGGCGCTGCTTGCCGAACCCAAGGCCGATGCGCTGCAGGGTGCGGTCGATCTCGCCGTCAAGCTCGTGAACGGACGGACGGGAGGCGCGGCATGACCGACGATCTCGCCACCATCCTCTCGCCCGAGCGCCTGCAGGCCGGCGGCACCGGCCCGCTCTACGTCAAGCTGCGCCGCACGCTGGAAGATGCCGTGCGCACCGGCACGCTCGCCCATGGCGATGCCCTGCCCCCGGAACGCGACATTGCCGAGTTCGCCGCCGTCAGCCGCGTCACCGTGCGCAAGGCGATCGACGAGCTTGTGGCCGACGGGCTCTTGGTGCGACGCCACGGCTCCGGCACATTCGTCGCCAAACCGGTTTCCAGGGTCGAGCAGCGCCTGTCGCAACTGACCTCGTTTACCGAGGACATGGCAAGGCGCGGCATGAGCGCCCGTTCCGAATGGCTGCACAAGGGCATCCACACGCCCTCCCCGGACGAGATGATGATCCTTGGCCTGGGGACCGACATCAAGGTCTCGCGCCTCTCACGCCTGCGCATCGCCGACGACGAACCGCTGGCGATCGAGCATGCGAGCGTGTCGGGCGAATTCCTGCCGGACCCCTCCGCCGTCACCAATTCGCTCTATGCCGAACTGGAACGTCGCGGCGTGCGCCCCGTGCGCGCCGTCCAGAGGATATCCGCAACCAACATGAAGGAAGCCGACGCCCACCTGCTTGGCGTGCCCGTCGGCCAGGCCGGGCTCTCCATCGAGCGTATTTCCTATCTCGGCTCCGGCCGCGCGGTGGAATTCACCCGTTCGCTCTATCGCGGCGACGCCTATGACTTCGTTGCCGAACTGACGATCGGGGCGACTTGATTGTTCATCAGTAACATCTATTGCTACAATCCGGGCCCGAGCTTATTATCCGGAGGCGGATATGGTAAGCATCGCATTGAGTGAACGCTACGAACAGTTCATCAAGAAGCAGCTCGAATCTGGGCGCTACAATAATGCCAGCGAAGTCGTACGAGCGGGCCTTCGTATGCTTGAAGACTACGAAGATGCACGGGAACATTGGCTGCGCAATGAGATCGTCCCGCGCATGGACGATCTGAAGCAGAAGCCTGAAAAAGCCGTTCCACTGGAGACGGTCTTTGAAGAATTAGAGATCCGACATAAAACGCGCGTTGCGAAGGATCAATGATACCTGAATATCGCGTCGTCTTTCATCCCGAGGCGCAACGCGAACTCGCGGAGCTTTATGACTATATCGCAGAGCAAGCCGGCCCCGTTATCGCCTGGGACTTCATTTCCGGCATCCGGACATTCTGCCTTGAACTTCACACCTTTCCAAAACGCGGCACCGAACGCACGGAGCTTCGGGAGGGTCTGCGCATAATCGGATATGGAAGCCGTGTCAGCATCGCCTTTCAGGTGAATGACGACAGGGTTATGATCCTTGGCGTTTTCTACGGCGGCCGTCAGATTACGACGGACATGGCAATAGGAAATAATCTTTTATTTCAAAAGGATAAAGCCGGGACGCGAAACACGTCCCGGCTTTATCATTCATTGAATCAATCACTAAGTCTGCAGCTCCAAACGATGGAAAAGACTTAAGTTTCAGGCCGCGTCTTCGATATCCTCGTCGGCTTTGCGCGGCACATAGTTGAGCACCGGCCCGAGCCAGCGCTCGACTTCGGAAATCTCCATGCCCTTGCGCTTGGCATAGTCCTCCACCTGGTCGCGCTCCACCTTGGCAACGCCGAAATAGTAGGAGTCGGGGTGGCCGATATAGATGCCGGAGACCGACGAGCCGGGCCACATCGCGTAGCTCTCCGTCAGCTTCACGCCGGCGGTATTTTCCGCGTCGAGAAGGCCGAAAAGCGTCTTCTTCTCGGTATGGTCGGGCTGCGCCGGATAGCCGGGCGCCGGGCGGATGCCGGCATAGGCCTCGGTGATGAGCTCCTCGTTGGACAGGTGCTCGTCCTTGGCGTAACCCCAATATTCGCGGCGCACGCGCTCATGCATGCGCTCGGCGAAAGCTTCGGCGAAGCGGTCGGCAAGCGCCTTGACGAGGATCGAGGAATAGTCGTCGTTCGAGCGCTCGAAACGCTCGGCGATGGCGATCTCCTCGAAACCGGCCGTGACGACGAAACCGCCGACATAATCCTGCACGCCGCTGTCGACAGGGGCCACGAAGTCCGACAGCGCCACATTCGGGCGGCCGTCGCGCTTGGAAAGCTGCTGGCGCAGCGTGTAGAAGGTCGCCAACTCCTCCTTGCGCGCATCGTCCTTGAACAGGCGGATATCGTCGCCGACGGTACCGGCCGGCCAGAAGCCGATGACGGCGCGCGGGCGGAACCACTTTTCGTCGATGATCTTCTTCAGCATCGCCTGGGCGTCGGCCCAGAGCGCGCGGGCGGCTTCGCCCTGCTTCTCGTCTTCGAGGATCGCCGGGTAGCGGCCGCGCAGTTCCCAGGTCTGGAAGAACGGCGTCCAGTCGATGTACTTGGCAAGCTCGGCCAGATCGTAATCTTCGAATACCTTGGTTCCGAGGAAGCTCGGCCTGGTCGGCGTGTAGGCCGCCCAGTCGACCTTCTGTGCATTCTCGCGGGCGCGGGCGAGCGGCAGGCGCACCTTCTCGGCTTCGCTGCGCGCATGTGCGGCAGCGACCTTGGCATATTCGGCCCTGATATCGTCGATATAGGTCTGGCGGCCCTCCGGCGACAGCAGCGCGGACACGACGCCGACGGCGCGGCTGGCATCGGTCACATAAACCGTCTGGCCCTTGCTGTAGCCCGGATGGATCTTGACGGCCGTATGCACGCGGCTGGTCGTCGCCCCGCCGATCAGCAGCGGAAGGTCGAGGCCCTGCCGCTCCATTTCGGCCGCCACATGCACCATCTCGTCAAGCGACGGCGTAATGAGGCCCGAAAGGCCGATGACATCAACCTTTTCGGCAACCGCCGTTTCGAGGATCTTGGTGGCCGGCACCATGACGCCGAGATCGATGATCTCGTAATTGTTGCAGGCAAGCACGACGCCGACGATGTTCTTGCCGATATCGTGCACGTCGCCCTTGACGGTCGCCATCAGGATCTTGCCGGCAGCCTTGCGTTCCTCGCCGCCATTCTGCCGCTTCTCCTCTTCCATGTAGGGAAGAAGAACGGCCACGGCCTGCTTCATGACGCGGGCGGATTTGACCACCTGCGGCAGGAACATCTTGCCCGAGCCGAAAAGGTCGCCGACCACGTTCATGCCGGCCATCAGCGGGCCTTCGATGACATGCAGCGGGCGCGCGGCCTGCTGGCGGGCTTCCTCGGTATCGGCTTCGATATATTCGGTAATGCCGTTGACCAGCGCATGTTCGAGACGCTTCTCGACGCTCCATTCGCGCCAGGAAAGATCCTGCGCCTTGGCTTCCTTGCCGCCGGCGCCGCGGAAGCGCTCTGCAACCTCGAGCAGCCGCTCGGTCGCGTCGGAGCGGCGGTTCAGCACCACGTCTTCGCAGGCCTCGCGCAGATCCGGATCGATCTGGTCGTAGACCGCCAGCTGGCCGGCATTGACAATGCCCATGTCCATGCCCGCCTGAATGGCGTGGTAGAGGAATACGGCATGCATCGCCTCGCGCACCGGCTCGTTGCCGCGGAAGGAGAAGGAGAGGTTCGATACGCCGCCCGAAATATGGACGAGCGGCATGGTCTTGCGGATCGTGCGCGTCGCCTCGATGAAATCGACGCCGTAATTGTTGTGCTCTTCGATACCGGTCGCCACCGCGAAAATGTTCGGGTCGAAGATAATGTCTTCGGGCGGGAAGCCGACCTTTTCCGTCAGCAGCTTGTAGGCGCGGGTGCAGATCTCCACCTTGCGCTCGTAGCTGTCGGCCTGCCCCGTCTCGTCGAAGGCCATGACGACGACGGCAGCGCCGTAGTTGCGCAGCAGGCGGGCCTGGGCGAGGAAATTCTCCTCCCCTTCCTTCAGCGAGATCGAGTTGACGATCGGCTTGCCCTGTACGCGTTTCAGGCCGGCTTCGATGATCGAGAATTTCGAACTGTCGATCATCACGGGCACGCGGGCGATATCGGGCTCGGCGGCGATCAGGTTCAGGAACTCGACCATCGCCTTTTCGGAATCGATCAGGCCCTCGTCCATGTTGATGTCGATCACCTGCGCGCCGTTCTCGACCTGATCGCGGGCCACATCGAGCGCTGCCGTGAAATCGGCATTGGTGATGAGCTTGCGGAAACGCGCCGAGCCGGTGACGTTGGTGCGCTCGCCGACATTGACGAAGGGAATGTCCTTGGTGAGCTGGAAGGGCTCGAGGCCCGACAGCGACATCTGCGGCTTGTGTTCCGGGATCGGGCGCGGCTTGTACTTGGAAACGGCCTCGGCGATCGCGCGGATATGCTCCGGCGTCGAACCGCAGCAGCCGCCGACAATATTGACGAGGCCATCGCGGGCAAAGCCCTCGATCTGTGCCGACATGGATTCCGGCGTTTCGTCATACTGGCCGAATTCGTTCGGCAGGCCGGCATTCGGATAGGCGCAGACGAAAGTGTCGGCGACTCCCGAAAGCTCCTGCAGATGCGGGCGCATCGCATTGGCGCCGAGGGCGCAGTTGAGGCCGATCGTGAAAGGGTTGGCGTGGCGCACGGAATTCCAGAAAGCGCTCGGCGTCTGGCCGGAAAGCGTACGGCCCGAAAGGTCGGTGATCGTGCCCGAGATCATCACCGGCAGGCGGATGCCCTTGGCCTCGAAACGCTCCTCGCAGGCGAAGATCGCAGCCTTGGCGTTCAGCGTATCGAAGATCGTCTCGATCAGGATGATATCGGCGCCGCCGTCGATCAGGCCGTCGATCTGCTCGGCATAGGCTTCGCGCAGGTCGTCGAAGGTGACGGCGCGGAAGCCCGGATTGTTGACATCGGGCGAGATCGAGGCCGTGCGGTTGGTCGGGCCGATGGCGCCGGCAACGAAGCGGCGCTTGCCGTCCTCGCGCTCGGCGCGCTGGGCGGCGCGGCGCACGATCTCGGCACCTTCCTTGTTCAGCGCATAGACCTCGCCTTCCATCTGGTAATCGGCCTGCGCGATGCGGGTCGAGGAGAAGGTGTTGGTTTCGAGGATATCGGCGCCGGCCTTGGCGTATTTATAGTGGATTTCCTCGATCGCGTCCGGCTGCGACAGGATCAGGAGGTCGTTATTGCCCTTCTGGTGGCAGGCGCAACCGATGAAGCGGTCGCCGCGAAAATGGTCTTCATCGAAGCCCAGGCCCTGGATCTGCGTACCCATGGCGCCGTCAAGAACGAGAATGCGTTCGCTGGCGGCCTGTCTCAGCGCCGCAAACACTTCACTGCCATCACGCTTGCCCCCTTCGGGACCAAAAAGACTATCGAACACGGGAAGGCTCCTTGACATCATAAGATCGGAAACGACAAATCACATAAAGATATCTTTATGTCAACATATGCCGATCGGTTTAGGCCATTGCAAGCCTTGGCGGATGACAGACTCGCCCGACCTCTATATAGGCCTTTTCCTAAAGGCACTGTGCACGAATTCGGAGGAGTATCATGGCACCTGCACTCGGCAACTGGTCCACCCGCGCCTATCATCGCGGCTGGCTGCTCTCGCAGGCCAACGGCCTCTTCGATTTCTTCCAGCACAATTCCATCAACCCGAGGGGCGGTTTCTACGATCTCGACGATGCCGGCAAGCCGCTCGATGCCCATGGCCAGGTGCGGCCGCTCCATATTGCCTCGCGCGCCGTCCATTGTTTCTCGATCGGCACGCTGCTTGGCCGTCCGGGTGCCGCCGATGTCGTCGACCACGGCATGAACTATATCTGGAACCATCACCGCGACCGCAAGAACGGCGGTTATTTCTGGTCGCTGGACAATGACGGCCCCGTCGATTCCAACAAGCAGGGCTACGGCCATGCCTTCGTGCTGCTCGCCGCATCCTCGGCGAAAACAATTGGTCATCCGCTGGCAGATGGCATGCTGGCCGACATTACCGAAGTCCTGAACACGAAATTCTGGGAGGCCAGGCACGGCGCGATTGCGGAAGAATTCACCGCCGACTGGCAGCCGCTCGACGGCGGCACCTATCGCGGCCAGAATTCCAACATGCATCTGACCGAAGCGCTGATGGCCGCCTTTGAAGCGACCGGCGACCGGGACTATCTCACCAAGGCCGAAAGCATCGCCGATCTCGTCATCCGCCGTTCGGCCGGCTCGGTCGGCTGGCGCGTCGCCGAACATTTCGATGCAGAATGGAAGCTCGACAAGGACTATTACCATCCGAACGAAATGTTCCGCCCCGCCGGCACGACGCCGGGCCACTGGCTGGAATGGACCCGGCTGATCCTGCAGCTCTGGGCGCTCGGCGGCAAGAAGATCGAATGGATGCCGGATGCTGCCAAGGCCCTCTTCGAGCAATCGATGCTGCTCGGCTGGGACAAGAACAAGGGCGGCTTCTTCTACACGCTCGACTGGGCCGACAAGCCGGCCAAGCGCAACAAGCTCTGGTGGCCGGCCTGCGAGGGTGCGGCCGCCGCGCACTTCCTCAACGAGCACCTGCCGAGCGACTATCACGAAGAATGCTACCGCAAGATCTGGAACGTGATCGAGCGCGCCTTTATCGACCACGCGAACGGCGGCTGGCACGAGGAACTGACGGAAGACCTCGTTCCCTCGCATTCGCTCTTCCCCGGCAAGGGCGATATCTACCACGCCCTGCAGGCCTGCCTCATCCCGCTCTTCCCGGCAACGGGCAGCCTGACCAAGGGCATCCTCGAAGCCGGCGGCAAGCTCTGAGGCAAAAGCCTCAGTAGCCCGGCACCGGCGGCGCTGCGTTCGGGTTCTGCTGGAACCACTGCACTTCGGCGTTGGTATTGTCCAGTTCGTCCTGCACGTCCCGCTGTTCGCGGCGATTGCGGCGCAGATCGTCCTCGAGATCGTCCATCCGCCGGCGGATATCCCGCCGGTCGGCATCCGGAGCATCCTTGAGCTTGTGCGACAGGTCGTCGATATAGGCTTCCTT
The DNA here is from genome assembly GCF_042656325.1 of Rhizobium sp. GCM10022189. Taxonomy (NCBI): domain Bacteria; kingdom Pseudomonadati; phylum Pseudomonadota; class Alphaproteobacteria; order Hyphomicrobiales; family Rhizobiaceae; genus Rhizobium; species Rhizobium sp. GCM10022189. Next base: position 116,857 of record NZ_JBHSOR010000003.1, on the reverse strand, counting down.
CGTGCCATAGTCGCCCTGCAGCGAATTCAGCCGGGATTGCAGCGAATGCTGGCGGTTTCCGAGCGTATAGCCACGCAGGAAACCGGGCGCCGTTTCGGCCGGGCAGACGTTGGAATAGCCGTGACCTGCCTGCCCGTGCATCAGGCCGCTCATCGGCGTGCAATAGCGCACGAGGCCGGCCTGGTAGCCCTGGTACCAGACGGTCTGGTCCGGAACGATCTTCACCCGCTCGCAGGACTTGGCATGCGCGGCAAAACGCTCCTGCGGCTCGTAGCCGGCAGCGCCGTCGGACTCACCGATCACCCGCCAGTCGGCGGCGACGCATTCTTCCTTCGAGAGCGTATTGCAGGAGGCGAGGAAAAGGCTGAAACCGATAGCGGCAAAGGCAAAGAGCAAACGTAACATGGTGTCCCGGCAGCAAGTCATAAAACCGGGCGCACCTTATCGTCACGAAATACAAGCGTCACCGGGAACGGATCGCGATCTTGCGGTTTTCGTGGCTTTTATTTGTCGAAAATGCGGCAGATCAGGCAAGCCGCAACGTATCGAGATCCTTCGCCAGCATCAGCGCAAGGGCCTCGACCGCGAGATTGTGGTCGTCCCGCTGCGGCAGGCCCGATACGGTAACGGCGCCGATACAGCCCGTACCCTTGACGTTGATCGGGAAGCTGCCGCCATGCGAGGCGTAGTCGGCGGGTGAAAGCCCGTTGTCCTCAACGGTCTTGCCCTCCTTCTGCAGCTTGAGGCCGGAAGCATAGCTGCTGCGGAAATAGCGGAAGACCATGTTGCGCTTGCGTCGCACCCAATTGACGTTGTCAGGCGTGACACCCGGCAATGCCGCGTAAAAGACCGGCATGGAATGAAGGGTGATATCGATCGCGATGCCGAGGCCGCGCTCGCTCGCCAGTTCCTGCAGCAGCTTGCCGAGCTGCCAGGCGGTTGTCAGATCGAAGGCATCGAAGCTCAGCGCCTTTTCCTGTTCCGCGATACGGATCAGATCGTCCTCGATCGACATGGCGCAGCTCTCCTCTCAGCGTGATGATCGGCTGTGACAATTCTCATGCGAGGGGAAAAAGTAAAGTCAAAACTTGGCGCTATGCACCGCTCAAAGTTTCGGCGTCAGCATCTCGAAACGGTCGCGGATGGTCGAGCAGGTATCGCCGCCGAGCCGCGCGATGGCATCGACCATGGCCGGATCCACATGCAGCCGCTCGGGATCGACCACCCCATCGCGGTAATGCGCATAGACGATCTCGCCCATGATGATCTGCCGCGATCTGCCGAGTTCGAGCGTCACATGCCGGCGGCATTCGAAGGCGGCGGGCGCCTCTTCGATCCAGGGCGAAGCGACCTTCACACCCGGCATCGCCGTCAGCCCGGCTTCCTTGAGTTCATCGACCCCGCGCGGATATTTGGCGCCGCAGATATGCATGGCCTCGGCAATCGCGAAGGAAACGATGTTGACGGTGAAGACCTCGGTCATGCGGATATTGTGGCCCGTATCCTTGAAGGACATGTCCGGATGGTTCTCGACACCGATGGCAAGGATCGGCGGATCGGCCGAAAGGCAGTTGAAGAAGGAGAACGGTGCGGCATTGCTGCGCCCGTCTTCATCCACCGTCGTCACCAGCGCGATCGGCCGCGGAATGATCGTGCCGATCATCAGCTTGTAGCGCTCACGCCCGGTCAGCGCGGTAAAATCGAAGGAAACGGCCATGCTCAGCCGGCCGCCCGCATCGGCGCAAAGCCGCTCATGGCCCCGGCAAAGGGCTTCGGCAGCGGCGAGGCATAGGAGCCGCGCTTGCTGGTGGAAAGGCCGAGCGAAACCAGCGCTTCCGCCTGCTTGACGGCGGCGGCGACCCCGTCGATGACGGGCACGCCGTAGAATTCCTGCAGCTCGCGCGCCAGATCGGTCATGCCGGCACAGCCGAGCACGATGGCTTCGGCACCGTCCTCCGAAAGCGCTCTCTCGATTTCCGCTTTCAGCTTGCCGATCGCTCCAGATGCGGCGTCCTCCAGTTCCAGCACCGGAATGTCCGATGCCCGCACCTTCGCCCGCCCGCCCATGCCATAGCGGCGCACGAGATTGTCGATCAGCACCCGGGAGCGTTCCAGCGTGGTCACGACCGTGAAGCGCTGGGCAAGAAAGCCGGCGGTGGCGACGGCGGATTCGCAGAGGCCAAGAACCGGAACATCGGCAAAGGCGCGCGCCGCATCGAGCCCGGTATCGTCGAAACAGGCGATGACAGCCGCGTCATAACCTGCCTCCTGCCGCTCCTTCAGCTCCGTCAGCAGGCCGGGAATGGCGAGCGCCCCGTCATAATGCCCCTCGATGGAGACCGGGCCCATGCGCGAGGTCGCGGCGATGATCTCGGTGCCGCCAGCCGCGACCGCGCGGGCCGCACCTGCCGCCTTCTCGGTCATCGAGGCAGTTGTATTGGGATTGACGATCAATATGCGCATGTCAGCGTGTCTTTGCCTGCGGCCGGCCGAGCATCGTCATGATGCCGAGCGCGACGAGAATGATGGTGAAGGAGAAGAGCGTCGTGACCGTGCCGAGCGCATAGAGCACCGGCGTCGTGACATTCGTGGTCATGCCGTAGATTTCGAGCGGCAGCGTATTGTAGGTGCCAGACGTCATCAGCGTGCGGGCGAATTCGTCATAGGAGAGCGTGAAGCCGAACAGGCCGACGCCGATGAGACTTGGCGCGATCATCGGCAGAACGACATGGCGGAAGGTCTGCCACGAGGTTGCGCCCAGATCGCGCGCGGCCTCCTCATATGCCGGCGAAAAACGGTTGAAGACGGCAAACATGATCAGCACGCCGAAAGGCAGCGTCCAGGTCAGATGCGCCCCGAAGGCGGAGGAATACCAGGCGGGCCTGAGCCCGCCCTGCTGGAAGACGACGCCGATGCCGAGCGAGATGATGATCGACGGCACGACGAGGCTTGCGACCGTCGCGTAAAACAAGACCGACGAGCCGCGGAAGCGCCGGCGGAAGGCAAGCCCCGCCATCAGCGAAACGACGACGGTGACAACCATCACCATCAGGCCGAGGATGAAGGAGCGCTGGAAGGAGGCGCCGAAATCGCCGACCGCCTGTTTCTCGAACAGATTGAAGAACCAGTGCAGCGAGACACCGTTCAGCGGAAAGGTCAGGCCGCCATCCGGCCCCTGGAAGGAGAGGATGACGATCGCCGAGAGCGGCCCGTAGAGAAAGAGCACGAAGATGGCGAAGAAGGCGGCAAGCACGTAGAATTCGAGGGAGCGTTTTTCGCGGTTCATCCTAAAGCTCCTTGCGGATATCGACGACGCGCAGGATCGCCGCGACCATCATCAGCACGACGACCAGGAGCACGACCGCATTGGCGGCCGCTGCCGGATATTGCAGGAGCGACATCTGGTTCTTCATCATCAGCGCCACCGAAGCGCTCTGCCCACCGGACATGACCTGCACGGTGGAGAAATCGGCCATGACGAGGGTGACGACGAAGATCGTGCCGATCGCCATGCCGGGCTTGGCAAGCGGAATGACGACGTTCCACAACACCTGCCAGCCGGAGGCGCCGGCATCGCGCGCCGCCTCGAACAGCGAGCGATCGATGCGCATCAGCGTGTTGAAGATCGGCGTCACCATGAACAGCGTGTAGAGATGCACCATGGCGAGAACCACGGCGAAATCCGAATAGAGCAGCCATTCCACCGGCTGCGGCACGATGCCCATCTCAACCAGCGCCGAATTGACGAGGCCGTTGCGCCCGAGCACCGGGATCCACGAGATCATGCGGATGATGTTCGATGTCATGAAGGGCACGGTGCAGACGAGAAAGAGGATCATCTGCGTCGAGGTCTTGCGGATATGGAAGGCCAGGAAATAGGCGACCCAGAAGCCGATGAAGAGCGTCAGCGCCCAGACGACGACGGTGAATTTCAAGGTATTGAGATAGGTCTTCCATGTGACCCATGAACCGAGCGTTTCGGTATAGTTCATGGTCAGGAAATCGGGATAGATGCCGGCGAAATCATAGTCCCAGAAGCTGACGACCGCGATCATGGCGATCGGCAGGATGAAGAAGAAGCCGAGAATGGCAATCAGCGGCATGGCCTGCAGATAGGAAATCGCAGATGGCGCAAGCCGGAAGGCGCGCTTGCGCGTCTCCGCCGCCGGTATCGTCTGCTCTGAAGCGATCGTGGCCATTCTTCCCCCTTCGGAAATCTGTCCTTGTCCGAACAGGGAGGGATCGAAAGCCCCCTCCCCAACCCTCCCCACAAGGGGGAGGGAGTTTTCTGCCGCACCCTCGCCGGACTCCCTCCCCCTTGTGGGGAGGGTTGGGGAGGGGAAAGCGGCAAACGCCGAACTGGCTTAAGCCGCGATGAACTCGTTCCAGCGGCGAACCATGTAACGGTCTTCGTCCATGACGGAGTTCCAGCAGGCGATATGGCCGATACGATCCTCGAAGGAGCCGCCGTCGCGAACGGCGCCGGCCTTCTCCATGATCTTGCCTTCCGGCGAGAGGATATCGCCCTGTGCCGGCTTGCCTTCCATCCAGTAGCCCCATTCGTCGGCGGTCATGAAACCCTTGGCGGTTTCGAGGCAGGCCGAATAGTAGCCCTGGCGGTTGAGATAGGCGCCGACCCAGCCGGACGTGTACCAGTTGATATATTCATAGGCTGCATCGAGCTGCGCGCCCTTCAGATGCGCGGCAAGGCCGAGACCGCCGCCCCATGCGCGATAGCCTTCCTTGAGCGGCTGGAAGGTGCAGGCGATACCCTTCGAGCGGACGGCGGCAACGGCCGGCGACCACATGGACTGGATGACCACTTCGCCCGAGGCCATCAGGTTGACCGACTCGTCGAAGCTCTTCCAGAAGGCGCGGAACTGGCCGTCGCCCTTGGTCTTGATCAGGAATTCGATCGTCTTGTCGATCTCTTCCTTGGTCATGTTGCCCTTGTCGGCATATTTGATCTTGCCGGAAGCTTCGGCAATCATCGCCGCATCCATGATGCCGATCGACGGCACGTTGATGATCGCCGTCTTGCCCTTGTAGGCCGGATCGAGAATATCGGCCCAGGAGGTGATTTCGCGACCGGTCAGGTCAGGACGAATGCCGAGCGTATCGGCATTGTAGATGGTCGGCATCATCGTGAACCACTGGGTCGGTTCCTTGGCGAACGTCTTGGAGTCCTGCGCCTCGACGAAGCCGACCGTGTGCGGCGCCGTGCCCTGCGCGATCGTGCTGTCGGCCTTCAGCTTGCCGGTGGTGAAGATCGGCACGACCTTGTCGAAATATTTGAGCTTCTTGACGTCCATCGGCTGCAGCACGCCGGTCGGGAACACCTTCTTGCAGATCCAGTATTCGATATCGGCGATATCGTAGCTGTCCGGCTGGGTCACGGCGCGCTGGGCGGCGGCATCGGAATCGGTCGCCGTCATTTCCAGCGTGATGCCGAGATCGGCTTTGCACTTTTCGGCGATCGCATTGATGTTCGAAACACCCGTGCCGAACTGGCGAAGCGTGATGTTGGACTGCGCCCAGATGGTCGGGAAGCCGGTAATGGCGCCCGAGCCGGCAATGGCGCCGACGGCGGCGGCACCGGTCTTGAGAAGCGAGCGGCGGGAAATTCCCTTCTCCGCCTTGGTGGTCTTCGTTTCAGTCGTCATGGCAGTTCCCCTTTTCTTGATATTGAAGGTTATGCGGACATGCGGCCAAGGAGGACGGCATCCTCCAGAGCCCAACTCAGAGACACCGCATCGCCGACCGAGACCGGCTTTGCGAAGTAATCGCTGTCGCTCGCGATGACGGTGAAGTCGTCGCTGCCGGCGCCCAGAACGGTGATCTTCACCGAGGAGCCGCGATATTCGATGTTGGAAACGATGCCGGAGAAGCCGAGCGTCCTGTCGTCGGCGGCCGTCAGGCGCACCCGGTCGGTGCGGATGCCGATATCGATGGCCTCGCCGACCTCCCTGCCCGTCCCGCGCACCGAAAAGCTCTGCCCTTCGGGGGCTGCGAGCGTGAGAATGCCGTCCCCGCTGGAGCTGACGCGGCCGGAGAGCACATTGTGGTCGCCCATGAAGCGGGCGACGAAGGCCGTCGCCGGCTTCTCGAAGACCTGCCGCGGGGAAGCCGCCTGCTCGATCCTGCCGTCATTCATGATGACGATGAGATCGGCGAGCGCCATCGCCTCTTCCTGGCTGTGCGTCACATGCACGAAGGTGATGCCGAGCGTCTTCTGCAGCTTCTTCAGTTCGGCGCGCATGCGGATCTTCAGGAAGGGGTCGAGTGCGGAAAGCGGTTCGTCGAGCAGCAACGCCTCCGGATCGGTAATCAGCGCGCGCGCCAGCGCCACGCGCTGCTGCTGGCCGCCGGAAAGCTGCGCCGGCCGGCGGCTGGCATAGGCCTCCATCTGCATCAGCTTCAGCATCTCGAGCGCCTTGGCGCGGCGCTCGTCCCTGTCGATACCCTTCATCTTCAGGCTGAAGGCGACATTGTCGACGAGGTCGAGATGCGGAAACAGCGCATAGGACTGGAACATCATCGCCGTGCCGCGCCTGGCCGGCGGGAAATCGGTAACGACGACATTGCCAAGCCGGATATCGCCCGACGAAATGCTCTCGTGACCGGCGATCATGCGCAGCGTCGAGGTCTTGCCGCAGCCGGATGGCCCGAGGAAGCAGCAATAGGAGCCGGCCGGGATTTTCAGGCTGATGGCATGAACCGCCGTCGTGGCGCCATAGACCTTGGAAACGGATGCTATATCGATCTCTGCCGCTTTCGACATCGTGTCTTCCCCTGTTCGGGAGAGACGATGCATCTGCCATGCCAGTTTGCGGCGTGCGTCCCAAACCCTTACAAAATATGAATTTTTCGTGACATAGTCGGAATCGGCGAATTCCGGCGCCGCTTTCGCACTGCACACAAAATGAGCTTTTGTGCTCAATTCGTGCAGAAAATCGTATACAATCATGCATGAATTATGCGCACAAAATCCATTTAACTTTTGAGACGAAGACGGTTATGGTCTGACGACATCAAGGAAACCGATTTCATGAAATCCGCCGCCAGCGGCTTGAGCCAAGACGATTCCCAGGAAACGGGCGCCCCGCAGATCCGCGATGCGATCAGGGATGCGATCGTGGAGCGGCGCCTGTCGCCCGGCACGAAACTGTCGGAGAGCGATGTCGGCAATCTCTTCAACGTCAGCCGCACGCTCGCCCGCGCCGCCTTGCAGGCGCTCTCCTATGAAGGCCTCGTCAGCGTCGAAAAGAATCGCGGCGCTTTCGTCGCCTATCCCTCTCCGGACGAGGCCCGGCAGATCTTCGCCGCCCGCCGGCTGGTCGAGCCCGGCATCCTGCGCGAAGCGGCCGCCCGCATCACGCCCTCGGATATCCAGCATCTGAAACAGCTGCTTCTGGAAGAAGGCCGGCTGATGGGCGAGCGCGGCCAGACGGCAAGACGGGCCGAGATCAAGGCTTCGGGCGATTTCCACCTGACGCTCGCAGCCATATCCGGCAACGCGATCATGCAGCGCTTCATGGAAGAACTGGTCGCCCGCTCGTCTCTGGTAATCGCGCTCTATGGGCAATCGACCGTTTCGAGCTGCGGCCATGCCGAACACGGGGACATTATCGAGGCGATCGAAAGCCGGGAACTCGACCGCGCCTGTCATCTGATGCTCCACCACATCGCCCATATCGAGGCCGATCTCGACCTGCGCGAACGCAAGAGCCTCGGCCTCAAGGAAGCCTTCGAGCTCTAGGCAATGCCGCCTCTAGCCGCGGCTGGAACCGGGCCAGTGCGACATCGCGATCTCGATCATGCGGTCGAGCATTTCGGGGCCTATGCCCGCCTGCGGCAAGTTCAGCACGGCATAAAGCGCGCCCAGATAATGCCAGGCAAGGGCAGCGACATCGGTATCAGCGGGCAATTGGCCCGCTGATTGGGCCTCGCGGAACATGGATTCGAGAACCCCGCGCTGCCGCTCCGCCCCTTCCAGGGCAAGCCTGCGGCCTTCGACCGAAAGCGCCGATATCTCGACGCAGCTTCGCGCGATCAGACAACCCGGCGGCCGGGAAGACGGGTCGGGCCGGAATTCCCGCAGCAACGCCTCCAGGCGCCCGCGGGCCGTTTCTCCCTTGACCGAACGCATCACCGCCACGATTTGCTCCGTGTACGCGACAAGCGCCTCCTGGAACAGGCCGTCCTTGTCACGGAACCGCTGATAGAGACTTGAGCGCGACAGGCCCGTCGCCTCCGTAAGGTCGCTGATGGCCGACGACGCATAGCCGTTGCGCCAGAACACCGCGATTGCCGCCGCGATCACGGACTCGTCATCATATTGCTGCTTGCCGCTCATCTTCCGCCGCTTGACATCCTGGAACGATCGTTCCAACTATGATGGACCGATCGTTCCAAGATAGAGAGGATCGGCCCGAGATGCTTGAAATAATTCATCTGTTCCACCTTAGCAGGGTTATCCCATCATGCTCACGCGTCGTTTCTTTACAACGAGTTTTCTCGCCGCCCCCGCAGCCATGGCCATATCCGGCGCAACATCGGCAGCGGCCAAGACCGCCACCCCGGACACAAGATCGCCTCCCGCCGGAAACTCGGCTTTCCCGACCCGCTACCGCACCGTGGATATCGACGGGCTTTCCGTCTTCTACCGTGAAGCCGGCGCCCCCGGCGCGCCGGTCGTGCTTCTGCTGCACGGCTGGCCGTCATCGTCGGCGATGTTTCGCGATCTCATCCGCGACCTGTCCGTGAACTATCACGTCTTCGCGCCCGATTATCCCGGCTTCGGCAACAGCCAGACGCCCGATCGCTCCCGCGCCCCCTATACGTTCGACGCTCTCGGCGAAGTGATCGGCAAATTCGTCGACAAGGTCGGCATCAGGCAATTCGCCTTGTATGCGACGGATTTCGGAGGCCTTGTCGGCTACCGCGTGATGCTGAAAACGCCGCACCGGATGAAGGCGCTGATCGCGCAGAACAATCCGCTCTTCCTCAGCGAAAGCCCGTGGTTCGGCCCGCTCGTGCCCTATTGGAAGGACGGCACGGCCGAAAGCCGCCGGAAGGCGGCGGAACATTATCTCACCCTTGATGTGGTTCGCGATCTCTACCTCACCGGTGTCCGCGATCCGTCCCTTGTCGATCCGGGCGAATGGCAGGCAGACTATTCCTCGCTGCAGCGTCCGGGTGCCGCAGACATTTCGCTCGACCTGCTCTACAACATCCGCACCAACGGCCCGACCTTGAAGAGCGCCCAGGACTACCTGCTTGCACAGAAGCCGCCGACGCTGGTCGTCAGCGGCAGGAACGATATCCTGTTTACGGGTGAGAACCAGCAGCGATATCGCGAGGTGCTGCCGGGCGCCGAGATCCATCTGACCGACAGCGGCCATTGCGCCCTGGCCGACAGGAGCGAAGAGATAGCCGGTCGCACGCACGAATTCCTGGGCCGGGTATTATAAGCCCCGCGGGATCAATGATTGGGCGAAGGGATATCGGCGGCGCGGCTGATATCCTCCACGCTCATCGGCTCGCTGGAGCGCAGCTTCACCTTGCCGTCGATACCGATCAGCACCAGCCCGAATTCGCCGTCGCGCGGTCCCTGAAGCTCCTCGCGCACATCGTCTGCGTCGAGGTCGCGCCCATCCTCGAACAGCGAGAAGGCGCCGCCGCCGGCGATCGTGAAAACTTCGATATCGTCTTCGATAAGCCGCATCTGCGAGCGGCGCAGCAATTCGTCCTGAACGATCGGCCTGTTGTCTTCGGCATCGGCAAAGACGATCAGCACGTTCTTTTCACCGAGGAACTGTTCCAGCGATCGCGGCAGATGCGCCTCGCGACCGCCTGTTCCCATGATTTCCTGCAGGATGGATCTCAACATGGTGCTCATTCCTTCTTTGCCTGTTTCAACGGCTGGAAATGAGCAGGGTTCCCAAAGGGAGAGGATCGCGGCGAGCGCCGCGATCCCGAATGCCTATTCGCGCGGCTCGGCTTCGGATGCGCGCGTCGAAAGGGCTGCTATATCAGGCGTACCATTGGCGAGAAGGCGCTTGCGCACCAGAACGCGCATGACGCGCGCCGCCGTGGAGAACGTCATCTGGTCCAGCGGTCCCTCGCCTTCCCAGGGTTTGGTCAGCCGTTCGGTGACGGCGCCGACGATATTGGCCGGGACGATATCGGTGCATTCGCGCATCGCTTCGAAAACGAAGCTGATCGGAATGACCCTGCCTTCATGGGTGACAATTGGCTCCGTCAGTTCGCTGTCCCATTCCTCGTAGGCGTAAAGCGCCTCGCGGAACAGCTGTTGCAGGGTAAACGGGGCATGTCCGTTGTGAAGTGGCGGCAGTGCATTCATCATGTCTGTCTCCTCTGATGGATTTAGCCAGCTTCCTCGGATCCGGTCCGGATCGACGCGGAACAACGCTCGGCTCCTCCTTCGGACCGGATACACGATTCATTTTATAGAGTAACACAGGCGTGATAAAGCCATTTCTGCCCGCCCGACCGGCCGGAATATCTAACCGATTGAAATTCATGAATAGTCCAGGGCATTTTTTCGCGCAGGAAGAGAGGCAAGCGGCCATTCCGGCGGCAAAACCGCCCTGAAACCGGCCTTCGGAACTTTTAACGGCCTGACCGGTTTCCCCTCAGCAATCGAGCCTGGGGAGATCAATATGACGCAAATTCGTCAACCCGAACGACGGAGCCGGCCCCTGCGTGGCCGCCCGTACAGCCTTCACGAATTCGCCGCCAAATATGGCTTGAAAAACGAACAGGCAGAAAGCCTCTTTACCCGCTTCGGACCATCATCGGTCGAGCTTGACCTGTTGATGGCCGCCAAGCGCCGCCCGCCGGTACTGCCGGACCACATCCGCGAGTAGCGATGGCAGGGTCAGAATCCGCAAACGGCACGAAGCCGCCAATGCGCGCTCGCGCCCGGACTGCCGGCCCTCGCTTCGGGCAAAATTTCACGGACCATGCCGGGAACACATCTCAGGTGAAATCGTTCTTACCGTGAGCATGGCAGAACGCCATGCCCGCCCCATCGAAATGCCGGCACATTGCCGGAACCATCCACAAGACGAGCTTGAGGTACCGCCTTCGGCGGAGGGCCGGTCGTGTGGTTTCGGTGGCGGCCAAAGAGCGGCTCAAGAAGGACGCAACCATGAGCGACACCTCCCGGCACGAGTGGATATGCAAGCGCGCCTACGCAATTTGGGAAGCGGAAGGCAGGCCGCAGGGCCGCGACGCCGAGCATTGGCATCAGGCAACGGCCGAGCGCGACCGGCTGGAGCGCACGCGCGCCTCGGCAGACGGCAACGAGGTCCTCATAAAATTCCGCCCGAAAATTGCACAACCGCGCAAGCCTGCGGTCCGGATCAGCCAAAACCACAAGCTTCCGCGAGCGGTATGAGCAGGCCGCCTAACCCAGGCGGAGCCGGAAACGGGCGGACAATTCGCCCTCCCACCACATCGGGAAATTGGTTCCCCACTTGTTGTTGTGCAGGTTGAAGCGGACCCCCTCTTCAAAATCCGGCAGGTCTTTGCAGAAGGCCATGAAATCCCAGCTTTGCGGCGCGACCAGCGGCGTATCCAGAGGCACGATATCGAGCGTCCCGGCGTCTTCGATCATGCCGCGGACGGCCGCGACGGCCTGAAGCTGCGCGCCGCCGGACCGCGCATAATGTCCGCACGGGTGCCACAGGCCCACTTTCCTGAACGCCCAGTCGCCGGCGCGCTCAGGCTTGAAGGACAGGAAACTCGCCTCCGGCATGCGGTTGGCGGCTTTGTCGCGCAGCGAAAGCCGCAATTGCAGCATGTCGCCTTCGGCAGAAAACGTCATGACAAGCTGCCGTGGCGCACCAAAGCGCTCGGTGGCTTCGGCTGGCATGGAAAGCAGAAGTGCGCCCTCGCCCGCGCTTTCGAGGCGGGGCACGAAGATTTTCGACAGCGCCGCACCCGATCGGCCAAGGCCCGGCTTGTCATGATCGAGCACCGCCCATTCCTGCCGATGCGTCAGGTAGGTGTCCATATGCCTGTTGACGTCGGCAGCGTCGTAGCTCTCGTAGCGATAGGCGATCAGTGCGCCATCGCGCCCGCATATCCGCCGCCCTTCCGGCGAGGTCAGCCCCTTTACGTCGCCGGTCGCCTCGTCCAGCTCGATCGACCAGCCGCCGGCCGCCAGGTGCGCCTCACGTCCCCCGCCGGTGACAGTCGCGGGCGCAAACAATTCGGCAAGGACGGCCTGCGCCTGTTTCTGGTCGGCCGCATCGAGTTCGCCGACCGCCTGGTCGATATAACCGCGCTGCTCGTCCCATGACGCCTCGGTATAGGCAAACCGGTAGTCCGCCTTGCGGGCCGCCTCGAAATCGGCCCTGGCCCAGGCCTTGTCATCGCGCAGGTAGGACTTGATATCGACGCCGCAAGTGTGCTCGGCCACCATGGCGAGCCCACGGCCGAAGGCGAGCCGCCGCGCCGTAAGCCCCTCGCCCGCAAACCGGTCATAGAGCCGCTGCAGGGCAAGAAACTTCGCCGTCTTCATGGGATCGGCGGCGCTGCCATGGATCCAGCTGTCGCCGAGTTCCAGCTCCAGCACCGGAAAACGCTCCCGCCCATCCCAAAGGAGCGCGCCATAATCCTCCAGCGTGGCCGCGCGGATGACCGCATCCGGCTCGCTGCGGCGCATGTCGCGATAGGCTTCGGCCGTCTGCGGCACGCTCTGCGGGCCGATATTGTCCTGCGTATGGGCAAAGCTCAGCCCGTCGTCGAAGCCTTCCGGAAAATAGGTCTCGCCGTAGGAGCGCTGGTACATGACGACCACTTCCGCCCCATCGGGCGCACGCCAGCGAAAAACGTCGGGCACGTCGGGCGGCGGCGACGCGGTATTGACGCCGAGATGCAGGAAGCGGATGCCGGCCTCCGCCAGCAACGGCACCATGCCGAGCGTGTGGCCCGGAACGTCGGTCATCTTCGCCGCGATCGTCCGCTTGCCGAAACGGCGGTCAAGCTCCTGCGAATAGGAAAGGCCTGCACGGAACAGGTCCGGTGACATCAGCTCTGTGTGAGTGGTGAAGGGCAGCCCGTGCCAGCGGATGAGCCCGCGTTCGATTGCCTGCTCAAGTGCGGCGACCTCGGCAGGCGAGCGCGAATTGAGGTGATCCCAGATCAGCCAGGCGCCCGTCGTCCAGATGAATTTCGGCTCTTTCGGGTTCTCGGCATAAAAATGCGCGCCGGTCTCGATCGCCTGCGGGATGAAGCGTTCGTGATATTGACGGCGGACTTTTTCGGCATGGTCCGTAAAGCCGATGTCGAGATGGGTCTTGAAGACCAGATGCACGCGCTTTTCGGTCATTTCCATTCCATTGGGCCGTTGCCGCCGCAGCCCCGCGCTCAAGGCAGGACGCTGGGCATCCAACGCCGGACCGGCCATCCTTCCCGATATGATACAACCGCGGCTGTGTAATCGTTTCCACAGGCACCTTTGCGCTTCATGGTAACGATCCGTCAAGCATAATTCAGCGAGATATCGGAATATGCTGAATATTTTGTCTCTCTCGCTCTCGCATGCCTTGCCTGAATCATGAGACGCTCATTAATTGACGGCCGAAAATGAAGACGTGTTCATACGCCATTCCGCCTGGATGGTCGGCGCAATAGGTTCGCGATATGCCTGTCATCTTGCTGCTTTACACGACGTATCCGAACCTCTGGCGATGGCCCACTCGATGAGCGAACTCACTGTCCACGTCACACCTGCCGACCGGGCGAGCGATCCTTATTTCTACGTGCCCTTCGATATTCCGGCCGGCACCACCCGCCTCGACGTGACGATGGCCTACGAAAAGGCCGAGGATTGCATCATCGATCTCGGCATTCTCGATCCCCGTGCCACCGGCTACCCATCATCCCAGGGTTTTCGCGGCTGGAGCGGCGGCGCCCGCGACAGCTTCTTCGTCGCCACCGACGACGCGACGCCGGGCTATATTCACGGCGAAATCCCGGCCGGACGCTGGCGCATCATGCTCGGCCTCTACAAGGTGCCGCCGTCGGGCGCCGATATCGCCCTGACGCTCCGTTACGACGCAAGCCCGCGCGAGCTGCGGCCGCAGCCGGTCCGCACCCTGCCGGTGCGCAAGGGCGCCGGCTGGTATCGCGGCGACCTTCACTGTCACACCTTCCATTCGGATGCGGCGGGCGCGCCCGAACTGCTCCACGAAGCAGCAAGACAGGCCGGTCTCGATTTCCTCGCCGTGGCCGATCACAATACGATCAGCCAGCGCCGCTATTTTCATCCGGCCTCCTCGCCCAACCTCGTCTTTATCCGCGCCATGGAGGTGACGACGGCGAATGGTCACGCCAATGTCTACGGCATCGACGACTGGATCGACTTTCGCATGACGCGGCCCGAACACGCCCACACGCTGGCAAGGCTCGTGCACGAGCGTGGCGGCCTGCTGTCGATCAACCACGACAAACCGACCATTCCCTGGGACTATGAGCTTCCCGAGGCCGATTGCATGGAAGTCTGGCAATCGAGCTGGATGGCCTGGAACTGGGTCGCCCTCGCCCGTTACCAGGAGCGCCTCGCAACCGGCCGGCGCCTTTCGGCGATCGGCGGCAGCGATTTCCACCAGCCCGCCCGCCTGATGCCCGAGGGACCGCTCGCGCTGGCGCGACCGACGACCGTGCTGTGGCTGGAGGAGCTTTCGGAAGCGGCGGTCCTTGCCGCCATGAAGGCCGGCCGCGGCTGCGTTACCGAAAGCCCCGACGGCCCGCATCTGTCGCTGACAGTCAACGGCCTCCCGATGGGCGCGACCGTTTCCGGGCCGGTCTCGGCGACGGCCGAGATCCGCGGCGCAAGGGGCGATCGCATGGTCTGGCTCGACGCGTCAGGCATTGTCGCCGAGGCAACGATCGAGGCGCAGGAATGGCAGGGCAGCTTTTCGGGACGGCCCCAAACCTTCCTGCGCGCGGAAATCATTGCCGAAGCCGCGCGCGAAAGACTGCTTGACGATTTCAACGCTGCGATCTCCGGCAGGCCGCTTTCCTGGCAGCTGCGCGGTATCGAACTGGCGCAGCAGCCGATCCGGCGCGCGCTCGCCAATCCCGTCTATATCGAATGAATTTCCCGGCTGATGTTAGGGTAAAGGAGCGGCTATTTTTCTTCGCAGAGCGTCCGGTGAACCTCGGTCCAGAACAAGGCAAGCAACGTATCGCCGTTGCGCTCGGCGACGAGCGCGCGGATCAGCGCTTCGGAGCCGGCCATATCCTGCCAGCTCGATCTCAGCCCCTTGGCTGCCTGATGGCATTCGGCGATATCGAACGTTCTCTTGCTGTCCATCTGGAGCCTCCCCGAAAAAGGCGCTAACAGACGGGTCTGAAAAAGTCATTCCCCGCATATGTGGGGATGCCTTGTATTTTTGACATTCCTCGCGGTAGGATTGAACGGTTTGAGGCAGGCGGCACGATGACGGAAATCAGTTATTCGCAAAAGTTCGAACCTGTTTTCGAACAGATCAAGGCTGCGGCCAATGTCGATGCTTCCATCCGCATTTTCCAGGCGGAGTATGCCGTCGACTACGTCACCTATCACCTCGCGCAGACCATCGCCGCAAGGATCGATTCCCCCTTCGTGCGCACCACCTATCCCGATGCCTGGGTCTCGCGCTACCTGCTCAACAGCTATGTGAAGGTCGATCCGATCGTCAAGCAGGGCTTCGAGCGCCAGCTGCCCTTCGACTGGAGCGAGGTGGAGCCGACACCGGAAGCCTATGCCATGCTGGTCGACGCCCAGAAGCACGGGATCGGCGGCAACGGCTATTCGATCCCCGTCGCCGACAAGGCGCAGCGCCGCGCGCTGCTGTCGATCAATGCCCGCATTCCGCTCGACGACTGGACCACCATGGTCAAGACCTATCGCAACGAGTGGATCGAAATCGCCCATCTCGTCCACCGCAAGGCCATCTACGAACTGCATGGCGAGAACGACCCGGTGCCGGCGCTTTCCCCGCGCGAAATCGAATGCCTGCACTGGACGGCACTCGGCAAGGACTACAAGGACATTGCCGTCATTCTCGGGATTTCCGAACATACGACCCGCGACTACCTGAAAACCGCCCGCTTCAAACTCGGCTGCGCCACCATTTCCGCAGCCGCCTCGCGGGCCGTGCAGCTGCGCATCATCAATCCCTGAGCCTGCAGCGCAAGGACCGGCAGCCGTCCGTCTTGCGCCGACAAGACCTGAAGTGCCGCGGGCGGACCGGAAGGATCGCGCCGCGCTTCCGCTCGCTTCCTCGACGGATCGAAGCGTTCTGCCGGCGGCCCGGAAAGGCCTCCGGGCGACCCCCTCATATGCGGGGGATCATCTGTGGGCGCCCATATGAGGGAATTTCCGGCCCCGCCTTCCTGAACCATTCTGCCCTCACGAACCAAACACGCTGGAGGGCAAAATGTTCGTTATCATTCAGGCACATGAGTATCAGAAATACGCTTTCATACTCGACCAGATGTTCCGCCTGCGCAAGAAAGTCTTTGCGGACACTCTTGGCTGGAACGTTCCGGTAATCGGCCCCTTCGAGCGTGACAGCTACGACTCGCTCTGCCCGGCCTATCTCGTCTGGTGCAACGAAACCCGCACGCGCCTCTATGGCGGCATGCGCCTGATGCCGACGACCGGACCGACCCTCCTCTACGACGTCTTCCGCGCAACCTTCCCGCAGGCGGCCAATCTCGTCGCCCCCGGCATCTGGGAAGGCACCCGCATGTGCATCGACGAAGAAGCGATATCAGCCGATTTCCCCGACATCGATGCCGGCCGCGCCTTCTCCATGCTGCTGCTCGCGCTCTGCGAATGCGCCCTCGATCACGGCATCCACACCATGATTTCCAATTACGAACCCCATCTTAAGCGCGTCTACAAGCGCGCCGGCGCCGAAGTCGAGGAACTCGGCCGCGCCGACGGTTATGGCAAATATCCCGTTTGCTGCGGCGCCTTCGAAGTTTCCGAGCGCGTTCTCACCAAGATGCGCGCATCCCTCGGCATCGATACTCCCCTCTATACCCGCTACGTCCCGACGCGTTCCGTCGTGACCCAATTTCTGGAGATGGCAGCATGAACCGCTTAAACGAAACCGCCGTACAAAAAGACATCGGTGCGTTGGAACGGCATATCCTCGCATCCCGCGATATCGCCACGCAGATGGGAGACCCCTTCCTCTCCTATCTCCTCTCGATGGCTCTTTTCACGATCTACGAAAAGAAGGCGCATCAGGAAAACGACCTGCTGAAGAGCAGCTACAATTGACGGCTCCCCGGGGCAGCGGCCGGGCTTGAAGCAGACCTCCCCTTCAGCCCTGGCCGCGCCTCTCGATCTCCGGCACTCCCCCGGAGATCGAGAGCGGCAACAGCGGCTAGCGCGTCATCGAAGCGATCGTCGAAATCAGGGCCTCGTGCTGATAGGGTTTCGGCAGGAAAGCCGTATTGGCCGGCAGCGACATGGGATCGAGCCGCACCAGGCCGGACGTAATGATGATGCCGATATTCGGCCGCATTGCCCGCACCCGCTTGGCGAGTTGTATGCCGTCCATCGAACCGGCCATGTTGACGTCGGTGAAGAGAATATCGACATCGTTGCGCGCTTTCAGCAGCACCATCGCCTCATCCGCGTTCCCGGCCTCGAGCGCCACATGCCCCACGTCTTCGAGCACGTCCAGAATATTGAACCTGATCAGCGGCTCATCCTCGACGATGAGCACCACGGCACCCTGGGAAGCCACCATTCTGCGATTGCCCTCTTCAGCCCGAAAGCGCGCCGTAATCCCTCGATCCGCGTGCAACGCTTCAGCCTCTCGTTCTCCCATCTCGTCCGCAAAACCGCTCCACACTTTTGCGCGACATGAGGTTCCTGTTTCGCATGTCGTTATCGCAAAACCGCTCCGCACTTTTGCGCGACATGAGGTTCCTGTTTTCGCATGTCGTTATCGCAAAACCGCTCCGCACTTTTGCGCGACATGCTGTGATCTGACTGCGATAAATGTAGCCGGCGCGCGAAGGTTCCAGAGGGCAAAGCGGAAATATCCATCGTCCACAGATGCTTGCGCTCATGGCTTGTGACTGCCCCGGATTTGCGTTAAGCGGACAAAAGCCGCGGGTGCCATTGCCCCGGCTTACCGCACGATACGTGCCGGGCCTGTAGCTCAATGGTTAGAGCCGGCGGCTCATAACCGCTTGGTTGGGGGTTCGAGTCCCTCCGGGCCCACCACTTTTCCAGAGATTTCGCCGTGCCTGCCCGTGTCGCCGGCGTTTCTGGGCGTCGGATCGAAGTCTTGCGTCGACCCTCCGACTATCTTCAGTATGTCAGAAAAGACAAAATTTTCAAGATGTTACAGAGTCGACGAGCTGGGCGCAGCCAAGCGGTTTGCGGCCAACTGATCAGCCAAGCGGTTAAAAGCCGCTTGGCCGGTGGTTCGAGCCAGCCGAGGACGCCCGATGTTGGCGGAGACGGTGCGAGGTCCCGACGGCAAGCTCCGGAAACTGGGCGGCGGTTTGGGCGGCAAAGCCACCCTCGTCGGGAAACCCGTGGTGCCGCCTACCGGCGGCCAGAACGATTCGCGCGGAGGGTTGTCGGAAAAATCAAAGTCTCCGGCCATGCCACTCGGCCGCCTCGCACAAGCGCAATTCTACTCCTGAACTTGGAAAAACCCAACGTCGGATCAACCTGTCGGTTCCGTCAAGCCGCGTCGACCAGTTCGTCGTGGGCCAAGTCCGATCCCTGTCGCACCTGAACGGTTCGGCAGTTAGGTGCATGACCACCATCGATGCCTGTTCCGTTTCGCGTGGAGAGCGCCAATCCGAACAGTTCGACAGCCACAGCTTCGCTGATGTCGCCGATCAGGTTCCCGTCGAGCGTGAGATCACCTGCATCTGCCGAAAACGCGAAAGGTCGGTAGCGATATCCTCGGTGAGGCCGTCGCTGCCTGACACGCAGATTCCGCCATCCATCGGCGAGGGCGCAGTTGAATTCGCCACCCTGGAATGGGTGGACTGGTTCAACCATCAACGGCGTCTTGAGCCCTGGGCAACATCCCGCCAGCGGAAGCCGAGGAGCAGTATTACGCCATGCTGGACGAACCAGCCATGGCTGCATAACGTAAACCAAACGGCCTCCGGCAAACCCGCCGCGGTTCAGCTGTGGCTCTCGCATTGCGGCATAGCGAGTGCGTTGCTGATCCAGTTACCACTGAGATTTCCCGTTGCAGTTGCCTATAGGGCGTTGCATTTTGAGGTATTGGGACGAGAATCGCTGGCAGAAAATCTGATGGACATATTCAACCTCGATAGGGAACTTATTGATCGCTATTCGTCATTCGCGCGTTCATTTTCTGAAATTCGCGCTCCGGAGTTGAAGCGTCAGATTGATGGCGAATACGAGTCCGGCCGTTTCTGGCCGGAACCGCTCATCACGATCAATCCGAGATTCGAGCAAGGCCGATCAGTAGAGGAGTTATCCAACGCCGGTGTCTTGGACCAGGCGACAGCTAAGGTCTTTTCGGTTGGACCACACCGAACACCAATCACCCTTCACCGGCATCAAGAGCGGTCGATTATGAAGGCCGCGGAGAAAGAGAGTTTTATCGTCACTACCGGGACAGGTTCCGGAAAGTCGCTTTGCTTCTTCTTACCCATCCTGGATAGTATTATCCGCGCACGCCGCGCGGGGCAGGCTAGAAAAACCCGCGCAATCATCATTTATCCAATGAATGCTTTGGCGAACTCTCAGCTCGAAGAACTGGATAAATTCGTCGCCGAATCCGGTTTGAATGACGAGTTAAAGCCCATCTACAAGCGTTACACGGGTCAGGAGACGGAAGCCGAACGTACTGCGATTGCCGCGATCAAGCCGGATATACTCCTGACCAACTTTATGATGCTCGAACTGCTTATGACACGGCAGGATGAACTCGATCGAGCGGTAATTGAGAATGCGGTTGGACTTGAGTTTCTCGTCCTCGACGAATTGCATACGTACCGCGGCCGACAGGGGGCCGACGTGGCGATGTTGGTGCGGCGGGTCAAGGATCGCCTGTGCGCTGATCGGCCCCTCCTTTGCATCGGCACTTCTGCGACCATGTCTAGCGCAGAGGTAGAAGAGGACCGAGCGAAGGCCGTTGCCGAGGTTGGCAGCAAACTGTTCGGTCAGCCCGTCAAATCCACATCGATTATCGATGAGCATTTAGAGCGAGCGACCGACCCATCGATAAAGATATCGACGCTCGGCGAAAATCTTCGAAAAGCCGTGGAGGCGTTGCCGGACACTCTCTCGAACGCTCAACTCTACAACAACCCACTGGCATGCTGGATTGAGCTTGAGATCGGACTGGACGATGGAGAAAAGCTTCGACGCCGGCGGTCAATTACCCTTTCCGACGCCGCTACTAAGCTTGCCGAAAAGACAGGCATCGATAATAAGAAGTGTGCGCACGCGATCGTGAATATGCTTCAGATAATGGGGCGTAGAGAAGACCTCCGCGGCGGTGAAAGTGACCGTGCCTTTCTTGCCTTCAAGTTGCACCGGTTTATTTCAGGCGCAGGCCAAGCGTTTGCAACTTTGGAGCCCAGGGGGCAACGCCGCGTCGTTCTCGACGCACAAGTCTTCCACCCGGAGGATGAGAACGCTCGGCTATATCCTCTCTATTTCTGTCGTGAATGCGGACAGGAACACCATAGTGTTACCGTATCCGACACGGAGGATGGTCGCCGAATCTTTGCACGTCCCATCGATGAACCAATTACCGATGAAGGAGGAACGGACGGAGCCTTGGCCGGATTCCTGGTGCCGGCTGTCAATGAGGATTTTAGCTTCGCTGGAGCACCTGGAGATTATCCGGAAGACTGGCTAGACACAAAGGCAGGGGATCGTCTGCAACTAAAAAGCTCACATCGGAAGAAGCACGAAGGTGTGCTCTTCCATGTGAAGCCCGATGGCGGTCTCGGTGAAGACGGTGTGCCGGCCTGGTTCTTCCGTGGCAAGTATCGCTTCTGTCCGCATTGCCGCCATCAGCCGGCCTCGCAAGCTCGCGACATAAACAAGCTTGCCGGACTTTCCGGTGAAGGACGCAGTTCAGCAACCACACTGATCGTTTCGACATTGCTCGCGCTGATGGAGAACGATCCGAGCCTCGAAGAACACACCAGGAAGCTTCTGGGTTTCACCGACAATCGTCAGGACGCTGCACTGCAAGCCGGCCATTTTAATGATTTCATCTTCGTAGTGCTTTTGAGGGGCGCGATCCTGAGAGCGGCCAGGGAGAACGCGTCCAAGGGTCTTTCGGATTCGAAGTTTGGAGATGAAGTTCGCAAGGCGCTGGCTTTTGATTTGGAAGTTCCCAACCGCTTGTCGGAGTGGATGGCTGATCCAAAAGTGAAGGGTATGTCACCTCGACAAGCCGCGGAGGAGACGCTCACGAGTGTCCTCGCTCACCGCGTTTGGACCGATCTCCGCAAGGGGTGGCGGTATACAAATCCAAACCTTGAGGAGAGCGGGCTCATTGAAGTTCGATTCTTGGGATTGAACGAGCTTGTCGTCGACGAAGAGGAGTTCGTTTCGAGCGCTCGGCTGGTTTCTCTAGGCCCCGAGAAACGCAAGGCGCTTTATTCAGTACTTTTCGACTACATGCGAAAGGGGCTGGCGATCGCCACGGAGGCACTCGATCGAACGAAAGTTCTACAAGTTGCCCAAGATTCCCGGAGCCATCTACGTGACCCGTGGCTTATTGACCAAAGTGAAGAACCCGAACTGCGTTCGGCCTCCATTTTCATGTTGGAGCCGCCTGAACGCGACCAGACCCGAGCTCGGGACGAGATAAGCATTATCCGTGGAGGATGGCGCACCCAACTGGGCAAAGCGATTCGGAACAAGGACATATGGGGCGATACTCTGCCGACAAATGAGTATCAGAACGTGGTCGAGGATTTGTTGAGAGCTGCGGAGGCGCATCAGCTTGTCCGGCGCGTTTCGGCGCATGGGTATGACAAGCCAGCGTGGCGGCTCGCCTCGAACGCTGTCCGCATTTTTCCATCCGCCAACAGATCAGATGGTCGACGTCCAAATCCGTATTTTCGGGAAGCGTATGAACGCGTTGCAGAGTTGTTGGGTCAAGCCGGTGACATGCCCTACTCGTTCGAAGCGCGCGAACACACCGCCCAAGTGGATCAGAAGGTCAGAGCGTGGCGTGAAGACCGGTTCCGCTATGGCAAGGGAGATCAAAGCAGGATCGAGGAAAACAAAGAAGCCATGCGGCTTGAAGGAGAGCCGACGAGCTTCTTGCCGGCGCTGTTCTGTTCGCCAACAATGGAACTCGGCGTTGACATCAGCGCATTGAACACCGTCTACATGCGGAATGCTCCGCCGACGCCAGCCAACTACGCGCAGCGTGCGGGCCGCGCGGGGAGAAGCGGACAGGCGGCACTTGTAGTGACCTACTGCGCCGCTCAATCCCCCCACGATCAATACTACTTTGAAAACAGAACCGGTTTGGTTTCGGGAATTGTGAAACCGCCTGCACTGGACCTGGCAAACGCCGATCTCTTACGCAGTCATATGCATGCTGAGTGGCTAGCCGCAGCAAAAGTTGCCCTCAATGCCGCCATCCCGGGCAATCTTGACATGGACGAGCCCGCCCTTCCGGTCGAGAAGGCTATAACGGACGCGTTCTTGGAAGTCCGAAGCAAGGGGCATGCGAAGCCGATTATGAAGCGTCTGCTCGAGGCCACAATGAATGTCGTCGATAAGACGGAGGCCCGCTGGCTTGACGATCTCGATGGCTTCGTCGAGGAGATCGATTCTGCCGCTGCCGACCGTTTCGCACATAGCTTTGATCGATGGCGCGATCTCTACAATGGCGCAAAGCGTGAGCAGACGGAGAGCAACGAAATCCAACAGAAATCCACTTTCCGCCCAGGTGAACGGAAAGAGGCAGCCCGCCGATACTATCGAGCAACCGAAGAACTTGACCTTCTCGAAAGAGGAGACAATTCGGCCAGCTCCGACTTTTACACCTATCGCTACCTTGCTACCGAAGGTTTCTTGCCCGGATATAACTTCCCGAGGCTTCCTCTCTATGCCTTTATCCCTGGAACGAAACGATCGTCGGTGCTGCAGCGACCTCGATTCCTCGCGATCGCAGAGTTCGGTCCGAACAGCCTGATTTACCACGAAGGTAGAGCATTTCGCGTAACCAAGGCGAAGCTGTCGTCCACCGGACGAATTGCCGAAGACAGCCGACTGGCGACCTCCACCTTGTTGATATGCGACGCCTGCGGTGCATCACACTCCGATCCAAATATGGAGCGTTGTCACGCTTGCGCTTCGTCTCTGGCAGGAACGACACGTGTCAACGAAGTCTATCGGATCGACAATGTGGAAACTGCTCCATCTGTTCGAATTACCGCCAACGACGAGGATCGCCAGCGGCGTGGATTTGATATTCAGACTGTTTTCGAGTGGACCGGTGAGCAGGGCAATCTTGACGTCAGGCAAGCTGTCGCGCGGGCTGACGGCGAGCCAGTTGCTATGCTTGATTTCGGGAACAGAGCGAAGCTGTCTCGCATCAACAAGGGTCTTAGGCGGCGGAAAGAAAAATCCATTCTTGGCTTTATGATCGACCCTTCGAACGGACGGTGGGTCGCCGACGACGCCGATGACGGTAATGACGACGGTGGAGACATCGGAACCGCAAGGGCGCAACGTATTGTGCCAATTGTGGAGGACTACAAGAACGCTCTGCTTGTTCGGCCTCATGCGTCGTTCACGAGCGAACAGATGGCGACGCTGCAACATGCGCTGGTCCGTGGCATCCAGGTGTCGTCGGAGTTGGAGGAAGGCGAGCTACTTGGTGAGCCGCTGCCCGCGCGTGACAATCGCAATGTCATATTGCTTTACGAAGCTACGGAGGGTGGTGCAGGCGTGCTAAACCGGCTGGTGGCAGACAAAAACAAGGTTGCAAAGGTCGCCCGCGAAGCACTCGAGATCATGCATTACAAGTTCGACGAGGCTACCGCCGGCGTCGAGCAGATGGAAAATGCCTGTATCGCCGGGTGCTATAGATGCTTGCTCTCATACTATAACCAAACCGACCACGAACTGATCGACCGCCGCGATAAAGAGGTTGTCGCGTTCCTTTGCGAATTGGCTCACTCCTCCGTGGACGACGCCATGCCGGCGGAGACGATGCCAGCACAGGGCGATTGGCTCGCGGCAATCCAAAATTGGCAATTACCTAAACCAGAACGCCGGGAGATCGGCGGTGAGGTCTGCGATCTTGTCTGGCCGACCTTCACCTTGATCGCAGTGCCTGGGGTGGCGTCCACAGAGCTGCGAGCTGCAGGGGGGCGTATGGGCTACGACGTGGTTGAAGTGCCAACTGTCCCACCAGAAAACCTGCCTGCCAGTTTGGCATCGTACTTCGGGAGATAAGTCATGACTGTTCGATTTGCTCCGGGCGACCTCGTCGAAGCCCGTGGAAGGGAATGGGTTGTGCTTCCTTCTCCGGATGAGGGCATTCTCAACGTCCGCCCGCTGCTCGGGTCAGAGGAAGATACACAGCGTCTTGTCCTCGCCCTTGAGCGAGAGCCCGTCAAACCGGCGACGTTCGCCCTCCCGGGCAACGATCGAATCGATACTCAAGATGGAGCCAGGCTCCTCGCGGATGCATTGAGGCTATCCTTACGACGCGGGGCCGGTCCGTTCCGAAGCGCCGCCCATCTAGGAGTTGAGCCACGTGCCTATCAGCTCGTCCCACTTATGATGGCACTCAAGTTACCCACGGTTCGTCTCCTGATCGCCGACGACGTGGGTATAGGCAAAACCATCGAAGCCGGTCTGATCGTACGCGAGCTCCTGGATCGCGGAACAATCGATCGTTTCACCGTCATTTGCCCTCCGCATCTCGTCGAACAATGGGTCTCCGAGCTTGCCGAAAAGTTCGATATCGATGCTGTGGCAGTCACCTCAGCTCGCGCCCGCAGCCTCGAACGGGGTTTGCCGGCCTCGCAGAGCCTGTTTGAGGCTTACCCCTTCACGGTCGTCAGCCTTGATTACATCAAGGCGGATGGTCGCCGTGATGATTTTGCGCGAGCCTGCCCGAACATGGTGATTGTCGACGAGGCGCACACCTGTGTCGGCGGAGAAAAGGGCAGACACCAACGCTACGAACTGTTGCAGCGTCTCGCCTCAAGCGATGACCGACAGCTTTTGCTGTTGACCGCGACACCGCACAGCGGGGACGAGGATGCGTTCGATCGCTTGCTGAGTCTCGTCGACAATGATTTCGCAAATCGTCCCTCGGCACACGACGCCAATGCCCAGGAGCGATACCGACGTCGGCTTGCTCAGCACTACGTTCAACGCCGACGGCCCGATATTATGGAGGGGGGCTGGAACGAGCAGCGCGCGTTCGCAAAGCACAAGAAGACCGATCTCGCCTACACGCTTGCGGGCGATTTTGCGGATTTTCAAGAAAAGGTTCTCGATTATTGCATGGCGGTGACCAACCGTGCGGGCGAGGACCAGGGGCGGCGTCGGCTTGCTTTTTGGGGAACGCTGGCGCTGATGCGATGCGTTGGCTCGTCGCCTGCGGCTGCTGCCAATGCTCTCCGCAACAGGTTATCAGGCATTTCAGATGCGGAGGCGATCGAGCCGGTCGTCTTCGATGAAACTGACGGATTGATTGATGAGAGCGATATCGAGCCGGGCACGCCCGACGCCGACAATGAGGAAACGAGAGCTCTCCACGAGTTGATCGGCTTAGCAGATGCGCTGGACAACAAGCGTGACCGTGATCCGAAGATCAGCCACATCAAGGCTATCCTGAAGCAAATTCTACCCGAGGGAGCAAAGCCTGTAGTTTTCTGCCGCTTCATTGCCACCGCCGAGGCCGTCGGCGAGGAGTTGCGGAAGTTGTTCCCGTCTCATCGTGTTGAGGTGGTAACGGGTATCCTTCCGCCGGAAGAGCGACGCGCCCGCGTCGATTCCATGGAAGAGCACGAGAAACGCATTCTCGTCGCGACGGATTGCTTGTCGGAAGGCATCAACCTACAGAGCCTGTTCAATTCCGTCATCCACTATGACCTTTCCTGGAACCCAACCCGTCATCAGCAACGGGAAGGGCGTGTCGATCGTTATGGCCAGAGATCGAAGGAAGTCATCTCGATTACTGTGTTTGGCGAGAACAGCGCGATCGACGGTGCGGTACTCCAAGTTATCAAGAAAAAGGCGGACGCGATCCAAAAGGCGACAGGTATCGCGGTACCGATGCCGGAGGACAGCGACGGGCTGACCGCGGCATTGATGCAGGCACTCCTGTTGCGGTCCAAGACGCCCCGCACTCAGTACAATTTCGATTTCGGTTCCTCCGTCAACCGGTTCGAAGCCAAATGGCGTGATGCCGAAGAGAATGCCAAAGCCAGCCGGGCGCGCTATGCACAAGGTGCCCTGAAGCCTGATGAGGTCATTCCGGAGTGGTCGAAGATGCGAGCGTTGAACGGAGGGCCGCAGGAGGTTGCCCGTTTCGCCGACCGCGCTCTCAAGCGAATTGGCTCGCCGATCGACCGAACCGGCAAAGTGCCGCAAGTCCATTTCCACAAGCTGCCCGACCGCCTTCGCGAGCGACTGGAACTCCGTGGTATCCGCGGCACCCGTCGCGTCGGTTTCACAGACGAACCCGAGCCCGAAACGATGTTGGTTGGCCGCGCCCATCCCCTTGTCGCGGCCCTCGCGGAGGGGATGACCGAGGGCGCATTGGACCCACGCTCTGCGACCTTCACGCCATTAGGGCGTGCCGGCGCATGGCGAACGAATGCGGTTACGGAAATGACGACCGTTCTGGTGTTGCGCCTCCGCTTCAAGCTCGTCACCAGTAGCAAAGCCAACCGACTCCTGCTCGCAGAGGAAGCGACCGGTATTGCATTTCCCGGAACGGAACTCGTTGCTTCGCTCACTGGTTCGGGCGCACTCGCTCTCCTTGAGCATGAAGCATCGGGCAACCTCGATCAGATGGCCATCCAGCGACAGATCACGAGGGCACTCGAGCGATATGCAATCTATGAACCTGCCATCGAGGGATTTGCCCGCTTGCGGGCCGACGTCCTTTCAGAAGACCATTTGCGGTTGACCGAAGCGGCGCGCGGCGGTGCGACGGTCGAGGTTCAGGCGGTCATGCCGGCCGACGTTATTGGCATCTATGTACTGTTGCCGGAGGGGGCATAATGGCGCGTCACGCCAGAAGATCGAGCGATATCGGCCTGTCGGCAATCAGCATAGAGGGCGGTCTCATCTCGCCGGCGCAGGTTGCGCTTGTCGCTGCCACCACGCCGGACCAGAAGGCTGCGCAGGATTACGGGTGCCCCAAGGGCACAAGCCTCCGCGACGAAATTACCCGCTACTTCCGCATAGCACAGGCCCATTGGCAAGGTTTTGCCCGGATCGAGCGGCCCAACAGCGTCCAGACGGCAGAGTTTGTCCGTGCACTCCTGGAACAGGGTTTCGGTTTCGACAAGCTCATCGGGCCGCGCCGGCATCATCTCGAGGAGCATGACTACCGCATTACATTCGAAGCGAAAAATGGACGCGTGCCGATCGTTGTTGCCGCTCCTTTGCCAGATGCGGATGCCTTCACCAAGTCGCTGCCCGAACTAGGCGATAACAACGGCGGCACGATCGCCCGCCGCTCTCCCGTCGTTCTTTTGCAGGACTGGTTGAACGCCAACGACAGGGTCCTTTGGGGCCTGTGCTTTGCTGGTGATCGCCTGAGACTGATGCGCGACAATGCCTCGATCACCCGGCAAGCCTTCATCGAAGCCGACCTTGGGGCGATCTTCCGCGATGAGATGTTCGCGGACTTTACCGCACTCTGGTTGCTCATTCATGCAACGCGCTTCGGCGCAGAAGACGCAGCTCCGGAAAATTGCCCGCTCGAACGTTGGCGGGTCGCCGGTCAGCAGGCTGGCACGGCCGCCCGTGATCGTCTGCGTGGAAACGTTGAGGATGCCCTGGTCGCACTCGGTCAAGGCTTCCTGGACGCTAATCCGGAATTTCGTACCCGGCTGGATAACAACGAAGTCCAGATCAACATCTGGTTCGAGCAATTGCTCCGGGTAGTGTATCGGCTCATCTTCCTTGCGGTCGCCGAGGATCGCGATCTTCTGCATCCCCGACAGGCTTCAGCCCACGTACGAGGTCTCTACCAGAGCGCCTATGGCTTTGACTATCTTCGTGAGCGCTCCGCGAGGCGCACCGCCCATGACCATCATCATGACGCCTGGGAAGGCATGCAGGTTGTGTTCTCCGCGCTCGAACGTGGTGAAAAGCTGCTCGGCTTGCCGTCGCTTGGCGGCCTGTTCGCACCGGAATTGACGCGCGACATCAATGCTCTGAAGCTCCCGAACAAGGCGTTTCTGGCCGCGGTCTTCCGGCTGAGCTATCTGGTCGATGACGGCCAGCGTGTGCGCATCAACTGGCGCGACATAGCGACCGAGGAGCTAGGCTCGGTCTATGAGAGCCTGCTCGAACTCGTGCCAATCCGCGAGAACCAGGGACGTACCTTCGCGTTCGCCGGCGGCGCGGAGACCAAGGGCAATTCGAGGAAGGTTTCGGGTTCCTACTACACGCCGGATACCCTCGTTCAGGCGCTGCTCGACACGACCCTCGATCCCGTGCTCGACAAGGCAGAGGCCGAAGGCGGCGCAGACGCTATCCTCAATCTTACCGTCATTGATCCGGCCTGCGGCTCGGGTCACTTTCTGCTAGGTGCCGCGCGACGCATGGCGACGCGCGTGGCGCAAAGCAGGAACCCGGATGCGCCGGATTACAACGCCGCCATGCGCGATGTCGTGCGCAATTCGATCTACGGCGTCGACCGCAATCCCATGGCCGTAGAGCTGACCAAGGTGGCGCTGTGGATCGAGACGGTCGAACCCGGCAAACCGCTCGGATTCCTCGATGCCAATATTCGCTGCGGCGACAGCCTGCTTGGAATCTTCGATCTCAAGGTCTTGGAAAAAGGAATTCCGGATGCGGCTTACAAGCCGCTGACCGGAGATGAAAAGGAAGCCGCAAAAGTTGCCGGCAAGGTCAACAAGCAACAGCGCGACTCGAGGAACTGTGATCTGTTCGGCCATGCAGATGCCACCGATCTCGCTGCCGCCGCGAAGAAGCTGCACGAGATGAGCGAGGAAACGCCGGCGCAATTGCGGGCCAAGGCGGAGGCCTTTGCAGCGCTTCATCGTGGCAAAGGCTGGTGGGCAAAGAAGACCGCCAGTGATCTGTACATTGCCGCTTTTCTACGACCAAAGCAGTTCCGCAAGTCGGCCATGACGACGTCGAAGGAACTCGATCTGGTGCCAACGACGCTCGATGTCCGAACCGCGCTTGCCGGCGGGCAGGGCAACCCTCAACTGACCGCAACCGCAATTGATCTCGGCGGCAGTGCCTACGCCTTCCATTGGCCGCTGGAGTTCGCCGATATCATGGCTGCCGGTGGCTTTGATGTCGTCATCGGCAATCCACCCTGGGAAGTTATGCAGCTCTCGGAAGAAGAGTACTTCGCCACCCGCGACGCCGATATCGCCGCGCTGGCCGGTGCCGCTCGAAAGAGGGCCATTGCTGAACTGACAAGGGCAAACCCGGAACTCCATCGATCCTACGAGCGGGCTAAGCGCACATTCGAGGCTGTCAACGAGTTTTCGCGGGAGTCTGGCCGATTTGATCTGACCGCACGCGGGAAGGTCAACACCTATGCGCTTTTTGCCGAGCATTTTCTTCGCTTGGCAAACAAGAAGAGCGGTCGAGCCGGCATCATTGTCCCAACCGGCATTGCGACGGATGCGACGACGGCACCGTTCTTCGGACATCTGGTCGAAACACAGCGACTAGCTGGTTTGATAGATTTCGAGAATAGAGAAAAGCTGTTCGCCGCAGTCGACAGCCGCATGAAGTTCTGTCTGTTGACCATCGGCGCGGGCGTGATGTCGGCGGAGTTTTCCTTTTTCCTCACTAACCCGTCGCAGATGGACGATGAAAGACGGCGCTTCCGCCTCTCGCCGGAGCAGATTGCCCGGATCAACCCCAACACCAAGACTGCACCGGTATTCCGATCAAAGCGCGACGCGGAATTGACTGCGAAGATTTATGGCCGCGTGCCGGTGCTGATCGACCAGAGCAAGGGTGCCGACGGAAACCCTTGGGGTATCGAGTTTCGACAGGGGCTGTTCAATATGACCTCTGATAGTGGCTTATTTCAAACCGCTGCTGATTTGGCCAAGGCTGGCTTCACGCGGGACGGAACCAATTGGAGGCAAGCCAATAAACGTTACGTTCCGCTATACGAGGCTAAGATGATACATCAGTTTGATCATCGTTGGGCTAGCTACCAGGGAACGGAGACCATCGATGTAACAGATATCGACAAACAGAATCCTGACTTCGAAGTTACCCCGCGTTACTGGGTTCCAGAAGAGGAAGTTGAAGGTAGGCTTGCGGTAAAGGGTTGGACTCGAAATTGGCTGGTGGGCTGGCGAAGAAATGCTCGCGCGACCGACGAGCGCACAATGATATCCTCCATCCTTCCGAGGGTTGGAATCGGCGATAGCATTTTTCTTCTCACTTCCGGCCAGTCACCAATCCTTATGGCGGCGTTGCTATGCAATCTGAATTCTCTCGTGCATGATTTTGTAGTCCGTCAAAAAGTCGGCGGCATCAACATGAGTTTCTATTTTATTGAGCAATTCCCAGTGCTTCCGCCATACTGCTATTCTGCAGAGGAACTTGACTTCATCAGGCAGCGTTGTGCGAAGCTTGTATCCACGACAGAGGCGCTAAAATGCTTCTCGTCTGATCTTGACCAAGGCGAAAGTACGGTTAGTTGGTCTGCTGGGACGCGTCATCGAATGCAGTGCGAGTTGGATGCGTTTTACGCCATTAAGTACGGCCTGACCCGTGACGAACTACGCTATATTCTCGATCCGGCCGAGGTCATGGGCCCAGACTATCCCACGGAAACTTTCCGTGTATTGAAAAACACTGAAATTCGACGATTTGATGAATATCGCACAAGCCACCTAATACTTGGGGCCTACGATCGTCTGGTAGCGAAATGACCGACGTCAACCAGCGCCTTTGGATTATCCCCATCGTAACGGAGTCTAACCTTCGGGACGCAGCCTTTGATCAGGGTTATCGCATCGGGCCTGAGCAGGCGGCCGGGTGGATATTTTTCCGCTCGGCGTCTGCGCCGGGCGAAATCGCCTTGGCAGCGGTGTCGGAGGCCGGACCATTCTTCCTGTCTGTGCAACACGCAGGTGCCGCGCGGGAAATGATCGGGCGCGGCTTTGATCAGGCCATACCATGCGCCAAGGGACATTCCGCGGCCTTCCTATTCACCGATCTCGAACAGCTCTATGCCGGGGTCAGCCAGGTCTACCGACTTTCGATGAGCCTCCCCACGCTTCCACTCGAGCGGTTTCACGAGGAGACATCCGAGCTGGGGGAAACCGAGGCGGAAGCGGTCACTCGCATTCGGATCGGCCAAAACATCTTCCGGGATGCGCTCATGGACTATTGGAACGGCGCGTGCCCGCTAACCGGCATCATCGACCGCGAACTCCTCCGCGCCTCGCACATCATTCCTTGGGCGGAATGCTCATCCGATGCCCTGCGCCTCGATGTGCACAATGGCATATTGCTGTCCTCTCTCTGGGATGCCGCGTTCGATGCCGGCCTGATCAGCTTTGGCGACGACGGCAAGCCCATTGCTTCCCCCGCACTGTCTGACATCGCCGCCGAAGAGCTTTCCCTTTCTACTGCCCCACCGCTCTCGCTGACGCCCGCCCATCGGGAAAACCTCGCCTGGCACCGGCTTCGTCGCTGGCGGGCCGATTGACAGGCTGATCCCATGGCATGGGCGACCATTGTTGATGACGCAACCTTTTGCTGTTCCAGAAAGTGAATCAAGCCTGTTTACAGATCACGCTGTTTTCTGGAAACATGCAAAAAATTTAGGCGCTTATTACGCGTCGGGGGGAACAGCTTAGGATGGAAGAAAGCAGGCCGATCATAGAAAATGCGGCGAGGACATCTCTCGACTGCATGCAGAAAATAGCGGGCAAGGTCGAAGCCGAACCTGAAGCATCGATACCTGAGGCGGGTGGACAGTTCGCTGTGGTTCATGCCTTCAATACGCCCAACCAGGTCAAGGAATACGCGAAAGTACGCCGTGAAACCACGGCTTCACTTGAGCGACTTCGCAAGGAGCCTATTCTAGCTCGCGTCGATTACGAGGACGAAGATGGCAAGCGCGACGCGATATTCATCGCACCGGTCGCGCCACCAGCGGGACTTGGCGGGCCGCGTGTTGCCAGCCTCAATTCCCCGGTCGGAAGCATTGCATCGAAAAAGCCGGGCGCTGAGTACACACTCAAGGTCGATGGGCGCGAACACGATGTTCTGATTACGGCCGTTACCAAGCTCTACCCGGAGAAGCACGCGAAGGAATGGGACTCGATAAACAGCCAGATCATCCTGCGGGATGATACTCGCACGATCCCCTCGCTGCTGCGCTATCTCAAGAGCAGCACATCCGGTACTCAGCCCGCTCAGGAACAGGAAGACATCCTGGCCCGAATTCTTGCGACAGCGGAGCAGGACTCCCTTGTTATCTCAGGCATTGTTCGCCCCGAGGTCGACGGCGTCACGTTGCGCCAGCAGCGCATCGTCGACGAATACCAGGATGAAATCTTCCGTATGCCGATCAATCGGAGACTGTTCCTCTCCGGTCCGCCCGGAACAGGCAAGACCACGACACTGATCCGCAGGCTGGGCCAGAAAGTCGATCTCAGCGAAGACGTGCTCTCAGAGACGGAGCGCGCGGCAATTCAGCGGGTTGGCGACCTTGCCGACCATCCAAGGAGCTGGATGCTGTTTTCACCGACGGAGTTGCTCAAGCAGTACGTGAAGGAGAACTTCGCGCGGGAAGGCGTGCCGGCATCCGAAGAGAACATCAAGACATGGAGCCAGTATCGGGTCGAGGTGGCGCGCGACTATCTCGGCCTCTTGAACACCACCAATCGCAAGGGCCTGTTTGTGCTGGCAAAGGAAAAGCCGGATTATCTGGCTGACCGGTGCGGATCATCGGGGGATGCTGCCTGGTATGATGCATTCCTCTCATATTTCTGGGATGCCTTGGGTGCAGACCTCGCATCCGAAGCTGATGCGCTCGCTCGCTCTCCCGATTCCTCGGTCGCCCCAGTGGGGACGAAGGTCTCGGGCATTCTCACCACGCAGAGAAGTGGGTTGGACGCTCGGGTGATCGTGGATTTGGCGCGGATTCGAGACGAATTGGAACAGACCGTCTCCAGTCTGCAGAAAGCGTTCGCAAAAGTTTCGGATGCGCTACTCAGAAGCATTCTGTTGTCAGATCAGCACTTCCTCGACAAGTTCGGCAAGGTTTCCGCGGACCTTCGCCGCGGTCAGCAAGAGGAGCCGGAGGACGAGGATACTGACGAGATTTTCGATGGTGATGAGGACGAAGAACCCTCGCATCCCACGTCGCAGACTGTCCAAGCGGCTTACGCGCGCTATGCGCAGCTCCTTCGAACACTTGCCAACGCGCGGTCAAACGGCAAGAAACCCGGTCCCAAAAGCTACGCTGGCAAGCTTGCTGCCTGGTTGGGCGACGAACGCCTTCCAAATGACGAACAGATGAAACAACTTGCGCAGATTGCGCGGTCGCAACGCCGGCTGCGCAAGTTCATGCGGCCTGACCGTCTCATCATGCGCTCGATCATTACGAAGTTCAGGAGCTTCCGCGCCGAGGAAGCCTCGTCAAGGGCTTGGTACACACAGGCTCCATCGTCCGCATCGGTGATATCTTGGCAAGAGCTCGATGTGCTGATGTTGGCGACGATGCGGGTCGGCGCGGAAGTCAGCAGCAACGTCGCTCGTATCCCGGATGCCGAGCCACCGAGCCGCGGCATCTTAGCTGACATCAAGACGCTCTACCGCAATCAAATTCTGGTCGACGAAGTCACCGACTTCTCTCTCATCCAACTTGCTCTCATGCACGAGCTTGCACATCCGAACCTGCACTCCTTCTTCGTATGTGGTGACTTCAACCAGCGTTTGACGGAGTGGGGAATAACCTCCGACCGCGATTTCGATTGGATCAGCAAAAGCTTCGAGCGACGGTCCGTATCGATATCTTATCGCCAAACACGCAAGCTGGTTGAGCTCGCAAGTGCTGTCACTGCGCTTGATGGAGCAAACCAGGAAGTGAGCCTGCCGGACTTCAATGACATCGATGGGATTGCTCCGGTATGGGGAGAGGGGCTTAGTACCGTCGAGGGGAAAGCTCGTTGGCTTCGGGCGCGTATTGGAGAAATCGAAGCTCGGGACAATCGGCTGCCATCAATCGCTGTACTGGTCAACAGCGAGGAGGACGTCGAGCCGTTGGCGCTCGAGCTCAACAAGATGCTGCACGACATCAACTACAGGGCCGAGGCTTGCAAGGATGGCAAGTCGATCGGGAGTGAAAAGACTATAAGGGTCTTCGACATTCAGCACATTAAGGGATTGGAGTTCCAGGCAGCATTCTTCATGGATATGGATAGTCTCATCCAGAAGAAACCTACTTTGTTCAACAAGTACCTTTACGTCGGCGCAACGCGAGCGGCTACATATTTCGGTCTTACCTTTACTGGTGAAGTTCCTCTGGAGATGATCCCGATATCCGAGCATTTCCTGGACAGCTGGGAAGGCTGAAAGCCGCGGACTGAACGCAATATATCCGGGGATTTTTGAATGCGGATTTCGACGATACTTGACCACATCGACAATGGTCACATGGCATTGCCAGAGTTTCAGCGGGGTTATGTCTGGAATCGTGACCAGGTCCGCGGCTTGTTCGATTCCCTCTATCGGCGGCATCCCGTCGGCGGCTTGCTCGTTTGGGCCACCGAGTCCAGGACCGCCGCTCATCGAGGCGAAGGGCCGTTGGCCAGTGGTGTTGTGAAGCTTCTGCTCGATGGGCAGCAGCGCATTACCTCTCTCTATGGCGTTGTGCGGGGTAGGGCTCCCAAGTTCTTCGATGGAAACGCGCAGGCATTCAGCGGGCTTTATTTTCATTTGGATACCGAGACCTTCGGGTTCTATCAGCCAGTGAAGATGAAAGACGATCCGCTGTGGATCGATGTCACGGAACTCATGAAGGCTGGAAATTCCGGTCTCGGCGCATATGTCGCCCGGGTTAGTGCGATACCGGCGCATTCCGCCAAGGTGGGCGACTATGTCGGTCGCCTGAGTAAATTGCTCGGCACGACGGATATCGACCTGCACATTGAAGAAGTGACCGGTGCCGACAAGTCTCTGGACGTCGTGGTCGATATTTTCAATCGGGTGAATAGTGGCGGCACCAAACTGTCGAAGGGCGATCTGGCACTTGCGAAGATTTGCGCAGATTGGCCTGAGGCCAGAGACACGATGAAAGCGAGATTGAAGGAATGGCAGGCCGCCGGCTATGACTTCAATCTCGATTGGTTGTTGCGCTCGGTTAATACGGTCCTGACTGGAGAGGCAAAGTTCCTCTACCTGCACGATAAGGGAGCGGACGAAATCGAGACGGCTCTCAAGCGCGCAACGAAACATATCGATTCCTGCCTGAACATGATCGGCAGTCGTCTTGGGCTCGACCACGACCAGGTATTCTTCGGCCGTTTCGGAGTGCCGGTCATGGTGCGATTTCTTGACAAGCATGGCGGTGCTCTGAACGAAAGGGATCGTGACAAGCTGCTATTCTGGTTCGCCCAGGCCGGAATGTGGGGACGTTTCTCAGGTTCGACAGAGACGGTGATCGATCAGGACCTTGAAGCGTTAGAAGGCACGGAAGGCGGGCTCGACAAGCTCTTGACGCAGCTGCGATTGTGGCATGGTGGGTTGCGTGTGGAACCAGCTCATTTTACAGGGTGGAGCCTGGGAGCGCGGTTTTACCCGGTTCTGTATATGCTCTCGCGGATGGGGCAGGCCAAGGATTGGGGTAGCGGACTGCCGTTGAAAGCGAACTTGCTCGGAAAAATGAGCAGGCTGGAAGTGCATCATATCTTCCCTAAGGGGCAGCTCTATAAGCGCGACGATTTGAGTTTCCGGCGCGCTGAAGTCAACGCATTGGCCAATTTCTGTTTCCTGACCAAAGACACCAATCTCCACATAAGCGACCGACTACCAGAAGAATATTTTCCTGAGGTCGAAAAGGCTCATCCGGGTGCGTTGGCATCGCAATGGATACCGGATGATCCGAAGCTATGGAAAATTGAAAACTTCCGTGCCTTCCTGGATGAGCGCAAGAAACTGTTGGCGCAGGAAGTCAACAAACGGATGGAGGAGCTCCTGCATAGTGATTTGCGCTGGCTCGAGGGAGCAGCTGCGCCAGTACCTGTCGCTGTGCCGGTCGTTGGTGGCATCACCAGTGAAGAGGAAGAACAGCAGGTTGAAGCTCTCAATCGTTGGATGGAAGAGCACGGCCTGCCGCATGGAATAGTCTCGTTTGACTTTTCGGATGCGGCAACCGGGGAGCAGCGGGCCGTATTTGATCTTGCTTGGCCGAATGGTATTCAGGAGGAATTGAGCCAGCCCGCGGCCTTGCTTCTCAACGAACCCGGCGAGGTGATCGCCATTGCCAGCCAGGCTGGTTACCGTTGCTTCCAGAGTGTTGCGGATTTAAAGAGATACATCGAAAGCGACATTCTCGCCAGCTAGGGTGCAGTTTGAGGGAGGTTTTCGGTAGGCTGTTTCGCTTCTGATGATCTTGCCCAGACGGGAAAGACGGCTCGCAATTTCATCAATAGACATGTCGCCGGACGCTGCAGTTGGGGCGGCGCTCGAAGCCTTTACACCGCCGCCTTCAAGGAGATCACGCGCCATGTGCGCTTGTCTTCCTTTGGATGTTTTCCGTAAACGGCCACGCCGACCACGCCCTCAATGGTACAGTCGACGGAATCGATCAAGGCAGGCGCGACGAAGGCGTCATCCACGAAAGCGAACCCCTTGGATTGCGGCGGAGCTGGCCATGCACGAGCTTGACGTCCTTGTCGGGCAGTTCGCTCGGCTCCACATTGAATGCATCCAGTCGATCATTCTTGGGGTTACGGACCAAGCTGAATCGAACGCCATCGCCAGCGCGCAGGGATTTGTCTGCCGGATCATTGATTGACCTTGCCCCCAAGTTTTATCTTCTCCCGATTTGCTCTTTTTATCCGAGAACACGGCCGAGAGATTCCTTCGCCGCTGCAAACAGCGATTCTAGGTAGTGTTTCTCCAATGGCTTCACGATCGCCGGACCTTTGGCGTGGTCCTTATTGTCGTTGCCCCCACGTCCGTCGACGCGTGTTTGCGGACGCTGCGCAAGCATTCCATGTGAATTGCCCTCTCGGACAGATTGATCAACAGAGTGTTGAGCCAACTAAGTGCCACACCTGTCACGGAGTCGACACCGAAATAAGGTCTGTTACAGCGAGATGTTACCGCCCAGCTCCCTTCAGGCGAGCGGCAAGGCTGCGAAGCTCGACTGCGACATTAGGGCCGAACAAAGTGTCACTTCTCCGGTTCTCCCCCAGGTCGTATAGCAGGTCCTGCATGGTTGGCCATCTTAGCCTACGTCCGCCTCCAGGGCCGGACCCTGCTGAACGCATGCCTCTCCCGTCCACGAGTTCGATCAGTTTGTCCTGCGCTTCGACCGAAAGTGGAAGCGCCGCGGATGAGTAGACAAATTGTTGGCCCGTCAGCTTGCCGATGTCATCAACTTCACGATCTGGTTCGAATTCCGGTAGCACATCGGGAACGCCTTTAATCAGATCAGGCTTCAATTCCTCGAATGAGCTCCAAAGATCACTGCCGATCGTCTCGCTGACTTCAGCGATCCACGGACTTGCCGAACCATGGAAGGACAGAATCAGTTCGCGCTTTGCTCGCGTCATCGCCACATATAATTTACAGGATGCGCGGTAAGCCTCTTCCTCAGGGGCGTCGAAGGGCGGCAGCACACCGTCTCGGCAATTCAAAATGATCAATACATCGAATTCATATCCCTTGGTTTGTTCCAGATCACAAAACACCAAGCGGTCGGTACTAGGATCATATGCGCCATCGAGAGCTGTTATGTTGCAATTGGCCGCATAGGCCTTTACGTCACGCGCAGAAAAGCCAGCGAACGCTATACACACGGTGCGTGCGGTGCTTTCGAGTGCTGTCTGCGCATAAGCTCGCGCATAGGCAATCTCCTCCTCCAGATTATCGGCCGCCAGTGCCATCGGCACCGATCCGCTGAAATTCGCAAATTTGGGGTCTAAGATTTCGAGGTCTTCGCTATCGAGCATATCCTCGCTGAGGTTCTTTCGAAGAACTTCGTACGCGGCTTTGAGAATTTCTCTGCTATTGCGGTAGTTCTTCTGAATCCGCTCGCGAGTGACCGAGTTTATGCCGGCTTCCGCGAGACTCCGGTGCTTGGGCAAGATTGTCTGGGCAATGTCTCCGCATAGAAAAATGTCATTTGCTCCGAAAGCCACAAGGCGACGGACTACGCTGAGTTCCGTGGTCCCGAAGTCTTGTGCCTCATCGACCAGTATATGTGTGAAGCGAGGCGAAATAGACGACAGATGCTTGGCGAGGGCTGCAGTCAGACCCAGATAGTCGATAACTCCGACGTCTTGCATTTTCCGCTCCCAACCCAACAGACCGTTGAGAACGTCAGCCCTGCGCTCGGGAAGAACAGGAAATTTTCGCCCGCGCCGTTCCAGGTTAAGGTAAGAGGCACGCTGTTCGGGTGTGACAGCACTTCTGATCCAGTCGAATTCTTCCCTTACGTACATCTCGCTGTTGACGCCCCTGGCGGTCAGAGACTTGTGCAACGCCAGAAGCACCTTGGCGGTCGAATTGTTCAGCCACTGGCGATAGTACTCGCGGAAGATCAGGTCCACATGCTCATCATGTTTCCAGGTGACGTCGACATAGAGCTTGTCGTTCTCTGGTTCGAATTCGTGCAGGAGTTTCTGTGCGAGTTCGAAAAAAGAAATGACCTCAATTCTCTCCCGCACCTCTGACTTTGTGCAGGCGGTTTCGATCAACTGTTTTAGCAGGCCTGCAAGGCTACGGTTCAACGTCAGTAGGAGAACGCGCGCAGAATCGTTCTCTGCCAGGCGCAAGGCGCGACGAACGGCAACGCAGGTCTTGCCCGCTCCTGAAACTCCTGACAACTGCGAGCTACCCTGATAGTCAGCGTTGACCACTTTTTCCTGCTCAGGATGCAAATAGAGAAACCATTCCTGCCAAGTAGAACGCCTTTCGAACGAGTTCAGCCACTCTTCATATGCAGGTGAACCTATACGCAGACGGCGAATATCTTCTCCGTCCTCGACTTCAAGAATTTCTCCTTCGTCGACGTCGTCGAGTCCGCTTATACGGCCGAGGCTGTAGTCGACATGATCCTGCGCTCCTTCGTAGTTTCCGGAAAGCAAGAGGTTAAAAACGGCATAAACGAGTTCCTGCCTGTCTTCCGGGACATCCGGTACGATCGCTTCGAGTTCCTTGGTCGTCGATCTGGCATCGAGTGCTTCAAGACGTCGGGCGACGCTACGGGGCAGGCCCTCGAGTACATGATCCATTCCCTCCTGGTCCAACCGATCCACCAACGGCGTGTCATGGTGCTCGGCACGGACACCATTCTTATGGGAAATCTCCTCGCCAGCGCCTGGTATGACAACAGCACGCCAATCGCGCACGCCTAACTTCAACCCCTTTTGTCCGTTTAGCCATTTTTCGGTGTCTTCGTGGTCACCAACGAACAGAAATGCACAGACCTTGTTGGTCTGTTGGGTGACTAGCCTCCAGCCGTCACCGAGGTCATATTTGACGGCGTTGGAGATACGAGTCTCACCGTGGTTTGTTACAGATATGCCCAAAAATGGATTGGGGTCCATTAGGCTGCCAAGTATTGCTTTGACCCTTACAGCCTTTTTGTGGCGCTGCGCGCCACCCACGAAGGCCTTGTGGAGCGCCTCATCGAACCTCTTCGTGGTGTAATAACTGATCGCGCCGGGAGTCTCCGTGTTCTTAACCTTGTTAATGACGTTCACGGTCGCCCCCTTCGCGCCTTTGTCCCTAACGAATTGTTTTGTAAGTTCATCTTTATTTTGCCACCGAAGGCACTTGCAAGCCCTGGTGGATAGAGAGCTAAACATTCGCTCAATTGCAACCCAGCATCTCGATTCGGCCTCTTTCAGAACGCCCGTCTTTCTGGCCGGGCGACGCGGATTATCCCGTGATGGTGATTTTGATGTCGGCCTCAGACACCCCCAGGGTGACAGCTAAGCGGCGTTTCGCTTCAGCAATAGTCAGCGGAGCCTCAGTTGCTTCGGCCTTCTCCTGAGATTCAACGTCATCCTCTTCCTGTTCATCGAGAGTGGTCGCAATCATCGGCACCTTAGCTATTGCAGGGTTAGCCAATCCGGCCCCAGCCCCAACCAGGGTTACAGGCTGGTCTTTTTCCTCGTCATAGAGAGAGAGCCAAATCCCCCGGCCGACCGGCATTGTATAGTCAGCCGCCTTTCGCGCGGCATAGGCGCGGTCATATCTCGCCCTCATGTCGTCCGCGTCGATCATGTGGACTTGGGCAAACTTGGGATTGTCACGGTCGTCGACGCTGGAAGCGACAACGAAATCGACGTCAGCGAGCGTTGCCCAGTCGGTATCAGTTTTGTTGCGAGGGAATGCTATCCATGTGTCTTGGGATGTCCGAATTGAAACCTTCTTTGATACTTTGCCTTTTGTAATCCTGCGAACGCTCGCCTTGCCGATCCTGCTAATGCGCTCGACCATCCATCCTTCGTTTTCCAAAGCGCGAACGGCAATTTGAAATAGATGAGCGCGGGTGCTGATTTTTTCGGCTGTTCCAGAGACGTTTGTCATTTCTCCTCTCTTTCTCATTTCTCTCTAAATACTGTTTGGAACAAACATAGAGATTTCCCCGACAATGTCAATGAAAAACTAGAACAGGCCCATGAGGCAAAAAAGAATGACGTTTCTCTCTGTATTCTCTCTGGAGAGAAACGAAATGTCATGGATAGATTGCAGGCCATCACGGACCTGCACGTTGCCTTCCGCCAACGGATACGGGGCCGAGGTCGATGCCGTGAAGCCGAGCCTATCGCTTGGCGCTCGCAGTTCGGCGTTCGCTCGAGCATCGTCCCCGAGCAGGACACGAGCAGCTGCCACCTTGGCCCTGGGATCACCCAGCGGCAACATTGCAAGCCGACGGCAATGCGTCGCCACCCCATCTTCTCGCGATCTCCCACCGGTTGACCCGATTGTCGGGATCGCAGGCGGCGCAACGTGCACCAAGAATCTGGTCCTCGAGACGCGCCATGACGGCGCGTGACGAGGCCTTCGACCGCGTCGACCTCGAGCTTGTCCAAGGAGATGTCGTCCCTGTCCCTGGCCTATCTGACCGCCACGCTCACGGCCATTGGCAACGGCCATAAGCAGAGCCAGATCGACCGCGCCAAGGCGCGATGCCTCTGTGTCGACAGCTCACTTCCGATAACCAACGAGGAGTTCCTTGACCCCCGGCCGAGTGTGGACGTAGGTTGCATCGAATTCGCGGGGGGCGTTTTTAGTTGAGCACTGCGTT
Organism: Rhizobium sp. GCM10022189; assembly: GCF_042656325.1. Classification (NCBI taxonomy): domain Bacteria; kingdom Pseudomonadati; phylum Pseudomonadota; class Alphaproteobacteria; order Hyphomicrobiales; family Rhizobiaceae; genus Rhizobium; species Rhizobium sp. GCM10022189. The sequence continues at coordinate 75,125 of NZ_JBHSOR010000003.1, read as the reverse complement.
ACAAGAGGTCATGCTGGCCTTAGGTGATCCCGACACCGCAGAAAGGGGCGGCGCTCACAATCAGAAAGGAATCGAGTTCCAAAAGAACTGGGCGATCGTGAAGATGTTCGCCTTGAAGGCAAAGGGCGACATCGACTTCCTGTTCCTCTTTGAGGCTGTACAGGATATTGCCGTTCTGAACTCTTCGACCGCGCCCACCACAATCGAAGTCTTTCAGGTCAAAAAGAAGGACCGCAAGGAATGGACGTGGGCGTCGCTCACGAACCTACATGTCCCCGATGATCCTTCAAAAAAATCGAAGGCAAAAGCTAAGAAGACGAAGCCGCTGGACGGATTCGCCGAAAGCCCACTCGGAAAGCTCTTCGCCGCCCTCTCTGGTTTCAAGACCTTGAAAGTCTCGGGAGGCTTCATCTCGAACGCGGGATGCGACCTCGAGCTCGCTGCGGGCGGTAACGCGGCAACTTCCCTCCCTATCGCGCTTTCCGAGCTCCCGGCACACTTCACGGACCTGCTCCACGCGGCGCTCGATACCGTTCACAAGCCAGGAAGCGCGAAATCTGACCTGTCGCAGGTCCTGCTCGAGAAGGTCGACGTTCCCGTGGACGACGCCCAGACCTATACCATTGGGATCGTCCACAAATTCCTGGACAGTGTGAGCCCCATGCACGCCGGACAGGCGCGGTCTTTCGTCGAGAGCCTGCTGGCCAAGCTCGGTCCGCTCGGAGCGAAGACAGCGAAGGCCACGACGATAGAAGACATGAAGTCCAGGCACGGCTATAGCTTGGAACAGCTGAACGCTGCGCTCGGAGCCCTACAGCAGACCCCCGACGTCGACTTCCACCTCAGGCAATGGCTCGACCAGCTCGCGAAAGAAGGGCTCGTGTTCTGGGAGATTTCGCAGATACTCGCGGCGTCTACTGGAATATTCAGTCGGAAGCTGCTCGGGACCCCACTGCCTGCAGATGTCGACATTTCGGCATGCTGCGAAGCGTGGCTCGCCGTCAACACGATGGGCGCTAGTCTCATGCCTGTTTTCGAGAGCGGCATGGCACATTTGCGCTCGGAATTCCCGTTGGCTAAGAAAGCCGATCTCCAAGCCCATTTTCTGTTGAAAGCGATCGAGAAATGCGTGGACCCGAGTTAGCGCGCCTCGTCAGGAGTCTGCGGACAAAATCATATGAAAAACTTCAGATTCAAAAGCATATGGCTGCTCTCCGAAAACGAGCAGCGGGCCAGGACGGAGAGCTTCAGCCCGAAGAAAACGTTGTTGGTGGGGATGAACCACACGGGCAAGTCGAGCCTGATTAAGTCACTCTTCATCGCGCTTGGGGCCTTTCCCACTGGCGATCTCGATCGATGGAGCAAGGACGCGACGGTTCTGGTGGAGTTTTCCGTCGACGACGTGGTCTATTACGTCGTCCAGCAGCACAATCACCGCGGGCTTTTCAGCGCCGGGGGAAATTTGGAATTTGCGTCCGCCAACGCGACCGATTGGGGGCGCAGGTTCGCCGATCTCACCGGTTTCAATTTAGTTCTGACCGACAGGCAGTTGAGGTCAGTGACGGGTGATGCGAGGACTTTCTTCCTGCCGTTCTACATCAACCAGGACGGAAGCTGGCTCTCCGCCTGGTCGACATTCGCCAACCTGCAGCAGTACCAAAAGCCGATCGAATCCGTGCTTGAGTACTTTACGGGCGTTAAGCCGCCCGAGTACTACGAGCTCAATTCCCAGAAGCTCGTCCATCAGAAGGAACTCGCGGAATTCAAAAGCGAGGAGAAAATCATCAAGAGCATCAAGGAGCGGTTCGGCAAAACCGTGCCTCTCGATGGCCCGAAGACGATACCGAAGATGTTCGACCAAGACATTGCGCGGCTGACCGAAGAGATCACGGCGCTGAACATCGAGCAAGAGCAACTCAGGAATACGATCGTTCGGGAGAGAGAAACCGCCGAAAGTCTGACGCTGCAGACGAAAATGGCGGAACAGGCCCTGGCCCATTACGACAGCGATGCGGCCTTTCTGCAGATGGAGCCGCACGAGGTGCTGGTTTGTCCAATCTGCCATGCCGAGCACGACAAGACCTTCATGGATATTCTGCGGTATTCCGAGGACGCTCGTGTGCTCCGGAGCCTGGTCGTTCAATTGAAAGACGAGTCTCGCAAGGCGAGCAATGTCCTAGCCACATCGAAGGCCCGTCTCCGACAACTCGACGAAAAATACGCGCGGATTTCGACGATCCTCGAGACACGGCGCGGCGACCTGCTATTGGAAGACGTCGTCCGGGCCATGGGGGCCGAGACAGCGTTCGCCGCCTTTGAGGCTGAATTGGTCGATCTCGAAGCGAAGATCAATCCGCTTGTGATCACCATCGATAGGCTGACTGACCAACTCAGAGAATTGACTAGCACGAGGAGGTCCAAGGATATCCTCACCATTTTTCGAACGTCCTATGCGGTTGCCTTGCAGGCCCTGAACATGCCGCCTGTGGACACGAAGGGAATGAAGTTGTCCAGCCGTCCCAAGCTTTCCGGCAGTGGGGGGCCGAGGTCTATTTTGGCGTACTATGCGGCGCTCTGGCGAACCTCGCTGAGTGATTACGGCTCGTTCTCTGTGCCTGCCGTGATCGACTCCCCTCAGCAACAAGGACAGGACGCCGCTAACCTACCAATCATGATCGAGTACATCGCCACCAAACTGCCCGCGGACATGCAGATCATATTGGCTGTGGAAGCGCCTACGACGTTCCGCTTCGACAAGGTGATAAAATTCGACGAGCCTTATCATCTCTTGAAGGCGAGTGAGTTCGACAGCGTGAGCAAATTCATACGCCCGTTCAAGGACTCGATGTATGCTGAGTTGATTGGAAAAGAAGACCCCGACGCCGACTAAGCGACTTCGTAGTCATTATGCGTGAGCTGTGAACCCTTGCGCAATAGAACGAGGCTTGCCGTCGAACGGCTCTGCAAGCCCTCCCGGGCCGAGAGTCGGAACCGTGGGGGATGTTAGATTTCAACAAGAAGACTCGGATCGAACCCTGTGCTTTCCCCTGGATAACCACGGGCATTCGAGACAACGCGCGTATCGCCAACCAGGTAGTCGCTACGGTGATGGACATGTCCGTGCACCCACAGCGTTGGCCCGACCTCGGAGATCAGGTCTTCCAAATCCGAAGCATAGCAAGCCGAAAGCGGATCATGTCGAAACTCGGCGGAAATCGAGCGAGGAGATGGCGCGTGATGCGTGACCACTACCGCCTTCCGACCCGTACGTGCACGAAGTTCAGATGCGATGTAGTCCCTGGTCTCGACGTGCTTCCCATACGCGTGGATTGGCTTGAACCTGCGATATGGGGTCTTTGAATACTTGATCTTCTTGAAGTCGTTCATCCCGCTTTGCGCATAAGCCATGCTGACTCCGGGATTTCGACCGAAAAGCCGGAAATCCGACCATAGGGTCCCGCCGATGAACCGGACGTCGCCGATGTCGATGGCGTCGTTTTCCAGGAAGTGGACGTTTGAATGACCTCTGGCGGCCCCACGGGCGTCCAGAATCCCTGACTGCAAGCAAGCACCGTAGAACTCGTGGTTGCCCGCGACGAAAACTACCGGAATGTCGGCCGCGAATTGGGTGAGCCATTTGATACTGGGCACCACGCCTTTCGTCAGTACGTCGCCGGCGCAAACCATGACGTCGACGTTTTCCGGCGGGGTCTCTGTAAATGGCCATCCGAATTCCAGGTGAAGATCGGAAACGATCCAGATTCTCATTCACTATCCCTTGTCGTGCCTATCCATCGCTGCAGATGGGGGAGCGGCGCTTTCGGCCTCGCGTGCGGGCGATCCCAATTCCATCGGCGTCTTCCAGTTAACGCAGGTCCTATTTGGAAAGAAATGGATGGTGAGGCAGGTATCGAGCCGCGAACGCTCGCCTCAGTTCCATGGCAAGCGGGTCGTAAGGTAAACGGAGCGACCGTTTGACTTCATCCGGTGGAAGCCATCCGTCCTGTAGACGCCATCGGCGGCAGAAGAGGTCATCCAGATGATCCCGGTGGAAACCCTCCAGCAGGACCCGGATTTCGTCCTTCGTTCTCGGCTGGGCTCGATGCTGCACCTCGAGCGCATGCCGGACGCAGACCTCGTCGTCGGTTACCAATGCGATCTCTTCGATCTCGGCGGCAATATCAGCGGGAACGCTCTCCAGCGCCGAACTACATGCTGCGAGGAAACGCTCGTTCCGAGTGAAATCCATCGCCCATTCGGGCGGATCGTCACGCCACAAGATCGGTTCCGCAGCCTCGGTCCACCACCCGCCGACGATGAGCCCCAGACATCGAAAAGCGTCGAACGCTTCCGGTGCGAGGTAAGCTGGACCGCAGCCATGCGAAGCACGGATGTTTGGCCGAAAGCGCCCCAGCGGATTGGGCTGTCCGCGGGAGCCTGCGAAATGACGGTAACCGAGGAGGTTGCTCTGCGCCGCGACCCAAATGACTGCGGTCGCTACGTCATCCCAGCGTGGTAGGACTTCGGGTATTTCGGGTTCAGCGATCGGTATTGCTCCGCCAAATATCGTCCTTGCCTGTCCGAGTGCCGCCAACGCGTCGCAACCGACCTCGTACGCTGTGATAAAGAGGTGGTCCCACGCGACGGAGGGATCGCCGGGCAGATTGTCCGAAAGAAACTCGATGACCGGCGCTGTCCACGCAGGGGCGGTCGTGCGGTTATCAAAGCGACATTCGGACTCCGCCCGCTGCGGTGCGACGGTCTGCCACCGTTCCTCATCGCCGTGCTTAGGCCCACCGACCACGATGCGGCGTCCGAGCGATGTGAAGCCAGCGCTGTCGAGCACCTCTCCCAAAGAGCCGGGCAATGCTGTTTTCGATTTAACCGTTCGGCTGTTGCGAGGTCGCCTTGCTTTTCCCATCACGTAGCCGCCTTCTTCGCTAAACTCACGGTCGGTCGCCGATGCCTGTCCATGATTTCGAAGACTTCGTCGCCTGACATCACCGTCACGTCCATCAGTCGATCGACAATGGTATCCAGAGCGGCCCGCCGGGCTCGCACAGCGGACTTCGCGCGCTCGAACTCGCTTTCCAGGACCGCGTGAACGTGTCTCCGAAATTCGAGATTGTATGTACGCAACCGCTCAAGCTGGACCTGGTCCTCGACGACGAGGGTATGCCCCATGCCGAGCCCCCCCTCGAGGATTGTCGCTAGCTCGGTTGCTCTGTTTAAGTCGGCGGTGTCCGAGCCCGAAGCGCCGTCGGTAAATGATCCGAAGAGTTCCAGTTCGGCAGCTATGCCGCCAAGGCACACGGCGATCGCGTTACGATAGTCGGCAGGCGTCTTTGGCCTATCGCGGGTTTGATCGTACTGGACGTAGCCCAGTCCACTGCGTTTCCCATCGATCCTGTAGCGCGAAATCCTGACCTCGCTCACGCGCCCGTAGCCGATTTCGAATGCCACGATAGCGTGACCTGCCTCGTGAACGGCAAGCGAGCGCAGAAACTCCTCCGGCAGCTCCGTTACCCTCGGCAATTGCTCGACGATGTGATCTCCCGAAAGGACTTCCACACGCCGCCGCGCCACCCGCTTGGCATCCCGGACGAGTTGTTCGATGTCGGCACCGGACAGGCCATTTGTCGCCATGCCGAACTTCTCGGCCTGGGACTGATCCAAATCGAGGCCGCTGTGGAATGCCAGGATCGATAACCGTGACCTCGCATCAGGAAGCGCAATTTCGAGTTGCCGATCCAGTCGCCCTGGCCGCCGGATCGCGGGATCGAGTTGGTCGGGATAATTGCAGGCTCCAATCACAACGACGCCCTCGCGACGATCGAAGCCATCCAGAAGCTGCAGGAACCCCGCCATCGCGGCTCGTAAATAGCCGCGGTTTCGATCTGTCTCCGTGCGATCGCCGAACGTATCGACCTCGTCGACGAACAGGATAGACGGCGCTTTCTCTCTCGCCTCGGCAAAGGAAGCCCGCATGGCTTTCAAGTGACTATCAAGCGCGCCTGCTTCCTGCCATTCCGAAACCGACCCGTAGATGATCGGCACCTGGCAGGAATTGGCGAGCGCGCTTACAAACATCGTCTTTCCGACACCTGGAGGTCCGGAAAGTAAGACCCCATTGTCTACATCGCTCCACGGGAGAACACCCGCCTTGTAGTCGGCGAGGTCCTTCGCAAGACTGGTTCCCCATTCGAGGGCAGGTCCGTATCCGTGCATGTCGGCAAGTGTCGGTCCCAACGATTTTGAGACCTCTGGCGCGGGTTTCGACGGCATGCGCGAATGAGTTCGCAATCTCTCCAGGGCAAGCATGGGATGACGTCGATCCTGAAAAGCCTTGACCAATCGCGGCCAGGGCTCCGAGAGAAGCAGGTCGACGTCCCGCTCACATAGCGGCAGACCGGCACGTCGAAGCGCAGCTTCTGCATGTCGCCTCGTCCGTGGCTTCAAATCCAGGAGCGCGTCGGAAAACAGTCTCTCGTCGTCGTCGAGATTGTAGTCGGGCGGAGCGATGAAGATCGCTCTTTTGTTTTTATGAGCCTCCATTTCATCGCGAAATGACCGGTCCTTCCACTCGTAGGCGTAGGATGTGAACTCCCGGCACGTCCAGATGCCGGCAGCGAAAGCCTCCACCGCTTCCGCATAGACCGGATAGTAGAAATCATCCTTGGCTCGAAGGGTCACAATGAATTTCGATTGCGATATGTTCCAAGCCCGGAGTGACGCCGCGACCCCGCAGTACGCCATGAAAACAGGCAACGTGACAGTCGTATTGCGGACCTGCGTATCCGTCTTCCAAGGCACACGTGTGCGTTTGCCGGAACGTGTTGTCGGCATTGCTATCTCCTCGAATTTCGAAAATTCCGGTGGCTGGGTCACCCAGCGCTGAGCGCGGAAAGATTCATCGTCGCAGTTTGCTGGGTGCGATCGCTCCAGCAATCCGGATCGACCAGAGGGCCCAGCCGATGCCAACGGGACACCGTACGCGCGATCACCGATCGGAAATCCATGTAAATAAGCGCGCTCGGACACGTCGACCTGCCATCGGAGACGGGATGGGATGTCCGATTGAACGACCCAGGCAGGGCACCGTTTGCTTCTCTATCGTCCATCTGTTGTCTGTCCTGCGGTCAATGAATCGGAAACCGTCTCGCGGTGCGGCCAACACCATCGCCGAGGCGGCTAGCCGTGATCGGCGAACGTGGCAGGCCGGCGACCTTCCGGGTGGGTTCAGGGTCTTCATTTTCTCTCCTGATTCGTCGTGTCGCTGGCGTCACGAATTGCAATAGAGCAGAAATAGTCCTTTGTGGAGTCTAAAAGGACTCCGCAAGGGCATTATTTGACAATTTCCGGTTTCGCCGGCTCCTCGTGTCCATGATCGTCTTTCTCAGTCCGGATGCCTTGCGGGCGGCCCGAGCGCTCGCAAGGCTCGACCAGCGCTCCGTGGAAAGCCGAGCGCATGTCTCGAGAAAGGTTTTGAGGGCGTGCGAGACCGACGGTTCTCCTACGCTGGAGCCAATTGCCCGCCTTCGGCAATTTTACGACAGCCTCGGCATCGAGTTCCTGGGTTGCCTGAATTTCACGACGAACCGCGTTGTCGGTGCCGGCGTGCGGTGGAAGTATCAGGCGTCGCCGGACGGAGCCTCGACCGGCAGCCAATGGCATCGCGAGCACATGGGCTTCGCCTTCACTGCCGCGAGGGCACTTTCGGGGCTTGAACAGCGGCAGGTCGCGTCACGGGCCAAGCTTGCTCCCAAGCAGGTGAGAAACCTCGAGCAGGGATACGGCGGCTTTACCCGGCGGAGCTTCGATACGCTTCGGGACTACTACGAAGAAACCGGCATGGAATTCCTCGGTGTCGGCGTCGACGCTGGTGGGGAGCGGTCTTATTTCGGCGTGGGCGTCCGCTGGTCTCCGAGGTCACTTGAGGCGGAACCCGCGTCGCAGCCGGTCCCGTCATGATCATCCGCGACACGGGGCCGCGGGAGCGCTCTGGAACGCGGGAGCCAGGGTCGGTCGCCTCTCCGATCGCTTATGCCCATCCCGGCGCATTTCGAGCGGCACGGGCGATGGTGGGTCTCACGCAGACTCAACTGGCGGCTTGTCTTGGGATGTCGCGGAGGTCGCTGGCCGCTTGCGAGACGGGAGCGGGTGCCACGCTGAAGACGATCGCCGCGCTTCGGGATTACTACGAACGCTCTGGCATAGAATTCCTCGGGACGGTCAACTTGACCACCAACGAGGTTCACGGGTCGGGCGCTTGCTGGAAACTGGCGGCACTGTGGTGTAGATGTGCGTCATCGTTGTTTCCCGGCGATGCGAACTTTTCTGCCGCCAGGGCGCTCCTGGGGCTCGAGGAGCGGGAGGTGGCCAGGGGTGCGGGCCTGACGCCGAGGCAGATCGGGAACCTCGAAAGCGGGCGGTCCTTCACCAGGAAGGGTTACGATCGGCTCCGCGGCTTCTTCGAAGACAGCGGAGTGGAGTTTCTTAGCTTCAGGACGAGCGTCCGCGATTACATCGGGCTTGGGGTTCGAGTTGCATCCAAGGAAGCACGCTTGCGCCCAGGGCTTTGGGCAAACCGCGAGGCCGGGTGGCGACGCTCCTAAATTCCTGCCGATTTTGTAATTCGCGTATCGTATTTGTTACCTCAATTACCGATTTTGATTCCACTCTCGCGTTGTGCTTTTCTCGCTTGGTATCGATGAAATCGGAAGGTGACAGCGATGGCCAAGCGCCCCCCGCGCAGACCACGAGATGTTCGTGCGTTCTCCAATCCGCATGGCGTTTATACCTACCGCGAGGTCTGCGAGCTGACAAAGCTTTCCAGGCAGACGATCTACCGCCTCCGGAAGAAGGGCTTGTTTCCCGAGCCCGGGAACCTTACGGACAACCCCAATGGCCCCAAAGTCTGGCCGATACCGGTCATCCACCGGTGGATGGCGAGCCGGTTGGGACAGGACTCGCCCGCGGATGACGACGGCGACGACGAGGACGGCGAGGACGACGATGACGGGGATGGCGGATGGAGGGCGGCCCCGCCGCTCTCGTCGGTTTCAGGCACCGCTCATACAAAGAAGCGTCCGGCCTTTTCGAGCCTCAGCGAGAGATCGATCGCGCCGGCCTCTAGGACCGCCACGATCTCCTCCAGTCTATCGCCGAGCGCCGATTTCGGCTTCTCGATCCATTGGTGCCGCCACGGAACGTCGTGGAACGGGCTGTAGGCCGTAAGCTTCAATCGGCCGCTCGGCCTCCTCCGGTACGTCTTCCATGTATAGCCAACGAACTCGGCCATGTTGAATTGCGACGCTGGGACAAAATTGCCGTCGCCAGCATATGCCAGATGCTGTTTCTCGCTGACCTCCACGAGCGAAAGGCCGAGCGGAACGCCTCCGATGTGCACCACGGTCGGCCGAAGCGGTGTCCACGGGAGCGGGCTGTCCGGTCGTGCCGGATCAGGCTGGACAGCCTCGTCGTAGTTGTCGATATCGACCCGGATAAGGATTTTAGAACCGGTTGCGATTCCGACGGGATGGCCGGACGCCTCAAGTCGGTTGAACAGCGCGCTTGCGAACCGCAGGCAGCTGTCCAGTCCCGCAGCCGACGTCGCGATATCGACGAGGAGCTTCCGGCGTGGCTTGAGGTAATAACCGTCGGAACCGGTTTGAGCAGTCCGGAAGTCATCCTCCGCTCGCCGCACCAGTTCGTGCGGTTCGTCTTTCTTTCTAGGTGCGAGGGCCGGCCTTTCCTTCTGGGGCGCGGCGAGCTTCAGCTTCTTTGGCTTGCGGCGGCGCGCAAACCCGATGGCATCCCCTTTTTTCCACGACTGCCGCGTACCCGGGCCTGCCGCGGGGAGCTCGGGCACGGGGCCGGCGTTGCCGGTTTCGTGATTTCTCCAATAACCGCGCGACGGCTTTGGAACTTCCAGGGCCCGGCAGACGTGGCCGAGGTAGCTGTCGGAGATTTTCAGACGCGCTGCTGCCTCGACGCCGGGGACGCTCCAGACCAACGCGTAGAGGTCGTCGCGGGTGATTGTGGTCATCGCCGCCTCCCTCGCGTTGTCTTCTCGGCTTCCGTCGCCTCCGCGGGGCGGAAGTCCTCCCATGAACCGCCCGCGGGTTCGTCGTCCCAGAAATCTCCCTTGGAACCCTCGACCACTTCGCCGAGCCTGTCATGCAGCTTCGCCATCGCCTTTCGTCGTTGTGGAATTTGGCGGAACTGGTCATACAGTCCCTCCATTCCCTTCTTGCTGTGGTTGAGGATTCCCTCCGCCACGTCGCTGGGAACATCCAGAGCCGACAGCGCCGTCCGGTCCACCCGCCTCCCGTCGTGCAGCACGAAATGCCGCATGACCTTGGTCGGATCGATCTCCCGTAGGGCCGCCTCCGCCCTGGCGCGCAAAGCGTTCGTCGCCGCGCCGAAACCGTTGATCGGCGACTGGCCGTGGCTCGAGCTGAACACGTAGTCTCCATGCCCCGTGGAGAGACTGCGGCGAATGTCGGCGAGCAACTCCATCAGTTGGTCCGAAAGCGGGACAAGGTGCTCGACGAGCTTGCCCTTGACTCTAATGGGAGGCGCTCTCCAGACTCTCCGCCCCGGGTCCAACTCTGACCAGCGCATCCCCGCGACCGCGCTCCTCCGCTCGACAATCAGAAGGAGGACTTTGAAATACGGACCGTATGGATAGGGCATTTCCTCGGCGGCCTGCCAGTACGCCCGCAACTCCCATGGTTCCAGGACATGCAGCCGCGCGTTCTTCCAAAGCTCGAGGTCTCCGGGATTCACCCCCTCCAACGGGTTGACTGCTATTCCGTAGGGCCCGCAGCGGAGCGGCGAGTTGACCCACTTGAAGAATGCCTGGAGCTGCTCGAAGAGCAGATAGGCTTGGCTCATGGTCCGCCAGCTCACGTCCTCGATGATTACACCGAGGTCCGCTCGTGTCACCTCGGCGACGGGCTTTTCCAGCGTTTCGGCGGCCTCGGGATTGTCGAGAAGGGTCCGACGGATCACGCCGATGTCGTCCGGAACATGTCGCGTGTATCGCCGGTCTGGCAACCAGGAGATGAAATCTACGAGGGCCGAGCGAAAGACCCTTCGCTCCTCGAGGCGCTTCTCCCGCTCTGTCCGCTCCTGTTCTTCCGCCGGGTCGATTCCACGCTTGATCTTCTCGTTCCAATCGCGGGCGGTGATCCGCGCCGCCTCCAGTGAGATTTTCGGAAATTCGTCGATCTTCCTGCGGGTAGTCCTGGCATCGCCGGGGAACCTGGCCATCAGCACGAACACCTTGGTCCGCGTGCCCACCCTGACGACGAGGTTGGCGACGTCGCCGTCGTGGACGTCATATCGCCTCCCGGACTTGGTGGGCTTCAGCCTCTCGATCCTTTCTTCATCCAATACACGCGCTCTTTTCATTGCCGTGCTCCAGTTTGGGCAGCGCGATGGGCGGCAATGCCGCCGAACGGTCGTGTTTAGCCGCCTGTCGGGAATCAAACCCCTCGGCGATAGTGAAGTCAATGATTTCAATTGGTTAGTACCAAATGTTACCGAATGACACCGCCTGGTACCGACCGGCCAAACTGCTCATAACCGCTTGGTTGGGGGTTCGAGTCCCTCCGGGCCCACCATTTTCCAAAGCCGCCAAAGTGGCCATAGGTCCCCTTCAATGGCACCCCTGTTTATTGTCGGTTGCGCATATTCATGATAGCTTAACCACGTTTTCGCGCTTGTGAGGCCAGGGATGGCAAGACGGGGGTGCGCGATGAATGTGTTTTGGGCAAGCTTCATCTGTCTCGGCCTTGGGATTTCCGCCGCTTCGGCGGGACCGCTGCATGACGCTGCGCGCGAGGGCAATGTCGAGCGCGTCAGGCAGCTTGCGGATCAGGGTGCAAACCTCTCCGAGCCTGACGCCACCGGCGAGCCGGCGCTGCTGATTGCAGCTCTTTCGGGCAAGGCCGATGTCGTTACCCTTCTTCTCGACCGGGGCTGCGATATCGAAATCCGCAACAAGGGCGGGCTGACGGCCCTGCATGCGGCGGCCTATGGCGGCCATCTCGATGTCGTGGAACTTCTCGTGGCGAGAGGTGCCTCGGTCAACGACCACAAGAACTTCTACAGCATGACGCCGCTGCACGCCGCAGCCGAAGAAGGCCACGCCGATATCATTGCTTTCCTGCTCGCGCAGAAGGCCGATATCGAGCCGAAGGAACGAAACGGCTACACGCCGGTGACGCAGGCCGGATGGCGGTCGCACTGGGATTCCGTCACCCTATTGTTGAAAGCGGGCGCCGCCTGTCAGGGCGCGGACCTTACGGGTCAGTGGCTCTATGACGAGTGCACGAAGCGCAAATGACCGTGCGCGCCTGGAAACGGGAGCAATGAAATGTCTCACTGGAATGGATTTGTGAAGGCTGCGGCCATGGGCGGCCTTGCCGTCCTGCTGCTTGCCGAACCCGCCCCGGCGGAGGATTTCGTCAATACCGGCTATTTCGGGGATGTGGCGATCAAGGGTTATGACCCGGTCGCCTATTTCACCGACGACAAGGCGGTGCAGGGATCGCCGCAATATTCCCACCACTGGCTGGGCGCGACCTGGTATTTCGCCAGCGCCGAACATCGCGACATGTTCGTCAAGGATCCCGGCAAATATGCCCCGCAATATGGCGGCTACTGCGCCGATGGCGTGTCCTTCGGAACGGTGACGACCAATATCGACCCGAATGCCTGGCGGATCATCGACGGCAAGCTCTATATCAGCTACGATCCGGGGGCCGCCGAGGGGCTGGTGAAGAACCCGACGAAAGTGGTCGATTCCCAGAAGCACTGGTCGGAAGTGCAGAACATCCTGATCTCGGAAAAGGCGCAGAAGGACTGGCAGCATCCGTCCGCCCAATAGGCGGCTGCCCTTTTGACAATCCGGGCTTTGCCCGTCAGCGCTCGATCGAGAAGAATTTCAGCGCCTGCGGCGTGACATGCACATATGTCGCGCCGGGCTCTTCGGTGGCGTGATTGCGGTAGACGTTGCCGCAGACCATCCGGTCGAGGAAATAGCCCGGAAATTTCTCGCAGAGCCAGTCTCCCCTGATCTCGACAGTACCGGTAATGTTCGTATTGGCGCTGCGATAGGCGGTATTGCCCGCCTTGTCGAAGAACTGCACGAACTGCGTGCCGTTGCGGTGTTTGCCGGTCCAGGTCTTGTCGCCGATGAGGTCGCGCAGCTCTTCGCCGGTGACGAGATCGCCCTTCTCGCCCTGGAAACCAAAGGGCCAATCGGGAATGCCGGCTTTGCGCAGGCGGCCGAGATGCTTGCTCAGATCGTCGCTGCGCCAGTAGTCGTAGAGATAGCTGTAATAGGTCAGGTTGCTCTCGGGAAAGAGTTCGAGCAGCTTGGTTTTCTCCTGCAGGCTGCGCGTCCTGTCCCCGTCGTCTATATAGGCCGCCGTCAGATATTCGCGTGCCGCCTCCGCATTGGGCAAGGCGTCGCGGGCGGCCTCCATCAGCGAGATCGCCCGGTCCTCGTCTCCGACGATGTAGAAAACGATGCCGGCCAGCAGCTGGAAGCCTGCCGAAGGCGAAGGATCGAAACGCAGCGCCTTCTCCATTTCCTCGACCGCCTGCTCGTGACTGCCGATATGCGCAAGCACCAGCGCCAGGTTGGCATAGGCTTCGGCATCGCTCGGCTGCGCCTGCACGGCGCGGTTGGCCGAAATCAGCGCCTCCGTCTGGCGCCCGTCGACCAGTTGCAGGAGGGCAAGCACCGTATGCGCGCGCGCATTGTTCGGATCGATCTTCAGCGCCTCCCCTGCCGCGTCGTAGGCGATCTTGCGGGCAACGGCGGCCGACCAGAGGATATTGTAGTCGTTGCGCCAGACATCGACGGCAATCCGCGCGATTCCCGCATGCGCATCGGCAAAATTCGCATCGAGATCGATCGCCTTCTGGTAATAGGACAGCGCCTCACGATAGGTCGCCACGTCTCCATAGGTGAGCCCCGCCTGTTCGGCGCGCATGTAATAATCATAGGCTTCGAGATTTTCCGTCGGGATCTGCGCCAGCTGCGTGCGCTCGCCGTCGCTGAGCCTGATGGCAAGTGCGGCGATGATCTTGCTGATGACGTCGTCCTGCACCGCAAAGAGATCGGCATATTCGCGGTCATAGCGCTCGGCCCAGATCGAAAGCCCGGTCAGCGCATCGATCAGTTTGACGTTGATGCGCAATCGCGAACCGGCGCGCTGCAACGTGCCCTCCAGCACATAGTGAACCCCGAGTTCGGCGGCCACATCCTGTATCTTGCCGCCATCGTCGCGCACCGCGAAAACGGAATGGCGCGCGATGACGAACAGGCCGGAAACTTTCGACAATTCCGTAATCAGATCGTCGGTCAGGCCTTCGGCAAGATGATCGTGCGCCACGTCGCCGCTGACATTGATGAACGGCAGAACGGCAACGGAAGGCTTGTCCGGCAGGGGATAGGCGAAGCGCTGGGTCAAGGACGGGCTTTCGAGCAGCCCCCACGGCTGCCACCACAGTGCCGCTCCCGCCAGAACGGCGAGGACGGCGGCAGCGGCGATCGCCCCGGTGCGCCGGCGGCCGAGATAGCTGCGCAGGTTGGCGAACGTCTTCGCCGCGGCCGGATCGAACACCACGCGGTAGACACGCACGGGTTCGGCGATGCTTTTGACCCTTTGAGTGCCGAGAGAGACGAAACCGACCGCGAGCTTCGATTTCACCTGGTCGTAGGCCGCACCCGAGATCGCGATTCCGCCGGGCTCTGCGAGCGCCTGCATCCGGTCGGCAAGATTGACGCCGTCGCCATGGATATCCTCGCCCTCGACGATAATGTCGCCCAGGTTGATGCCGATGCGAAAGTCCAGGCGCCGGTCGGCCTGTACGCCGACATTCCGCTCGGCCTTCTGCTTCTGCACGTCTATGGCGCAGTTCATGGCATCGACGACGCTGTGGAATTCGACCAGCAGCCCATCGCCCATCGTCTTGACCAGCCGTCCGCTGTGGCGTGCGATCAGCGGCGCGACGACGTCCCTCAGATCTGCCTGGAAACGCAGACGCGTGCCCTCCTCGTCGACCTGGCTTAGACGGCCATAGCCCACAATGTCGGCAATCAGTACTGCTGCAAGGCGGCGTTCCATGTCCGTCTCTTCCCCCGAAAGGACGACATGGCCGGCATCTTACATGACCGCCATAACCGATGCCATTGGCTGCAATGGACAACGAGACGTTGCGCCCGATGTCATATCACTGTCATATTCTGCATAGGTGGCATGCCAAAATGCCCATTGCTGCAGCATCGCGCACAAATTATATGCTCGCCGGCTAACAAAAATAAGAAAAAGTGAGCTTTCTATGCCCCTGATTTTCAAACGCCGCAAAAGCGGCCTCATGCGACGGATCGTCAATGGTTTCGGTTCTGCCCAGCAGCGCTATCGTGATGCGCGCGAGGCACGCAAAACCGCCATCCATCCTTCGTTTCTGGACGATTTCGGTATCTGACAACGCGGGCGCTCCGTTGCAGGAGCGCTCTGCAATGCCTTTGGGCTGAGGTCCCCGGCCCTCTCAGGCAGCCTTCCGGTCCCGAGATACGATGCCGGTATCCTGCCTGATCTCCCCCTTCTTCATCATGATCCCGCAGGCGAATGCGACCGCGGAAAACACGAAGAAGAACGATTCGCCGATTGCCAGCCGGTTGTTGGAATTGGACAGGATCGTTCCAAGGAAGAACAGCGTCACCATCGTATATGCCAGCAATGCGCTGAGGCTGATCAGCCTCTGCCTCCGCGCGGCCACGACGCGCCTGTACATGGCGCCCGCCAGAATGGCGAAAACCACGATGCCGAACAGCCCGTGGCGGACGAGCATTTCGAAATAGCCGTTGTGGAGAAGCGTGTAAGGCACGCTGGCATAGGTGGTCGAGCGCCAGAGCGTGAGCCAATGGTTTCCGGCGCCAAAGAACGGCGCCTGGGCAATCACTTCCGAAGCGTTCGCCCAGAGCTGCAGCCGCTCGCTCATGGCATTCGGCGTATCGCTGGACGCAATGGCGGCGGCGACAGCGTTCCACACTCCCCCGCGCTGCGAAACCTCTGTGGCGATCCGCGCGGCCGCCTCATAGGTCGGGCCGGCGAAGGTCCAGATACTGTTCCAGCCGACCCAGATCCCGAGCGAAATGAGGAGCAAAGCGACCAGACCCGCAACGGCGGCACGGCGCCTGTCTGCGTAAAGCAGCAGCGAAGCGAGCATGAGAGGCCCGACGAGAACGAGGCTCAGCCAGACGCCCTTCGCCTTCGAGCCGTAGATATTGAAGAGGCAGAGCGCGATAATCGACATGCTGACGGCAATGATCCACGCACCGGAACGGCGCGCCAGCTTGCCGGTCTCCCAGGCATTCAGCAGCCAGTAGAAGGCGCCGATCATCAGGAAGCCGCAGCCGATCGCGCCATGAATGAGGTTGTTGTGGTAGAGCGGCGAAATGCGCACGTCGCCTTCAAGGATCAGCCGGTAGTCGGTGGAGACCAGCAGGGCGGCGAGCGCCGCCGGGAAATAGATCGCAAAGACCGTTTCGACATGTTTGCGCCCGGAATAAAGCGCGATGCCGACCGCGGGGAAAAACAGCGGAAAGGCATAGAGCCAGTCCGACGCGCCCTTCTCGCCGTCGACGATCAGGCCGAAAAGGAAGCGCAGCAGCGCATAGGCGCCCCATGCGATACAGGCATTCGCCAGCCAGTCGCGCCGCAGCAGGTTCAGATTCGGCTTGAACCAGACGAAAGTCGTCCCGATCAGCAGCAGCGCCACATAGCGATAGGTATCGCTTTCCACGATGGGAGCCGAAATCATCAGCAGCCACAGGATGACAAGGACGGATGTGACGCGGGAGGGCGTGGCGATCGGCTCTTCGCTCGCTACCATAGAGAATATTGCACCCTTCTTGCATAATCGGCGGCGCGAAGCAGATGCGTGACGGAGCGGCGTATTCCCTTGAATTTCTGCCGCCTGTAGTCGAGCTTCGTCGCAATCGCGGTCTCGTGGCTGTTCGGCCCTAGCTCTATCAGATTGTTCTTGACCGTAAAGGTATTAACCTCGGTAGACCACCCGCGCTCTAATGCCACATCGAAGGGATAGACCATGACGGCCATGGTCCGCAGGAGCTTGCCTGCCCCCGATCGCGTGACCAGATAACAGGCGGCCGAGCCCTGCGGCCCGTGGATGCAACGGCCTATGGCATCGCCGAATTTCGTCGTCGCCTTCTGCATGAACCCCTTGGAGCGGTGGTTCAGCAGCTTGACCAGTTCCGCTTTCGGGAGCGCGGCAAGCACGGCTTCCGCACGCTCGATCAGATCGGCCTGCAGTTCGACATCGTCCTCCATGATGATCGCCGCATCATTGCCGCTGTCGAGAAACTCGGTCAGCGCCTTGACGTGGCTGCGATAGCAGCCGTGCTCGCCCGGCAGATAGTTCCTGCCGTTGCGAAGGAGAAACTGCCGCCTGTCGATATCAGCCTTGTCGTGGGCCTCGATCTGCGAGCCATCCACCCCGGATATCCTGACGACGTCGAGCCCAAGCGAACTGGCCTTCCGCGACAGCCCTTCCCAGCGGGCGATGGAACGGTTCAGGTTGATGACATAGGCACCGATTTTCATAGAGGCGAAATTTCAGCAGGAGACGGAAATGCGGTTCTCTATAAGTCGTGGCTGAACCGCGGGCAACAGCCACATGCTCGCATTATCTACCATGCGTTGATTGCCCCTCTACACCCTTTAGTCGAAAACGATCGTCATGGTAAAGCTTTTCCCTTATCGGTTTCTGCCGCAATAGCTTCACAATCCCCAGACACAAAGCGCGCAGGGACGCAAACAGCCGAGGAACGAACATGGCGCCGAACTATACCAAGACTGCCCTTCTGACAGCCTTTCTGAGCCTGCCGCTGGCGGCATCCGCTCCGCTTCTGGCGCAGGAGAACCGGCCGCGCGAAGCGGTCATCAATGTGTCCGCAGAGGGCGAATCGACGCTGGCTCCCGATATGGCCGTCGTCAATCTGGCCGTGGTCAAGCAGGCAAAGACCGCCCGCGAAGCGCTCGACGAAAACAACAAGGCAATGAGCGAGGTGCTCGCCGCGCTGAAGAAGAGCGGCATTGCCGACCGCGACCTGCAGACCTCGGGCTTCTCGATCCAGCCGCAGTACAATTACCCGCAGCCGGTCGACAACCAGCCGCAGCCGCCGCAACTGATCGGCTATCAGACCAGCAACTCGGTCACGGTGCGCGTCCGCGACCTGTCCAAACTGGGCGAGATCATCGACCAGTCCGTCACTCTCGGCGTCAATCAGGGCGGCGATATCCAGTTCACCAACGACAAGCCGGAAGCGGCGCTTGAGGCCGCCCGCAAGGATGCCGTCGCCAACGCGATCAAGAAGGCGAAGACGCTGAGCGAGGCCGCCGGCGTCAAGATCGGCCGCGTCATCGAAATCAGCGAGAATGCCATGCGCCCGATGCCGCAGCCGGTCTACCGCACCGCGATGATGAAGGAAGCCGCCGATGCCGCTTCCGTGCCGGTCCAGGGCGGCGAGAACAGCTACAACGTCACCGTCAGCGTGACCTTCGCAATCGAGCAGTAAGGTCCGTGGGGGCGCTTCGGCGCCCTGCCCTGCCGGAAAGCCGCGCAAAAGAAAACCGCCCCTGCTGTCGGCAAGGGCGGTTTTTATGCGATAGGCGGTCGGGCGCCTGATATCAGCGGCGCAGCAGCGGGCAACCGCGAACGTTGCCGAAGGTCATCTCGTCGGGGCCGCGACGGCTCCAGCCCTGCACGACGACACGGCGCGGCGTGATATCCACGACATGCGTGCGGCGCAGGCCGTAATCCTCGGCGATATTTTCCGCCATGCGCGGATTGCAGCCGCCACGCGGCGGACGGCCGTAACCCGGCAGCGGCGGCGGCGGACGGCGCCAATCCGGCGGCGGCGGACGACGGTCGGGTTCGCCGATAATGATATTGACCTGTGCGGAAGCCGGCGCAACCGTGCCGGCCAGCGCAGCAGCGGAAAGAAGGGCTGCAAACCCTGCCTTCGCCAGAAACTGCATCATGAAAAAGATCCTCGTGGTTGATAGCCGCGCCGGCAATTGCCGAAGCTTGTTTCGGAATCACTTACATACAGTTCCGAGAGAAGACGGGCGAAAGTGTCGCGGTCAAGGCAAAACGGCCCGGGCGCGCGTTTTCCCGGCCCTGGCCGAAAAAATCAGCGATACATGAGCGGGCAGCCGCGCACATTGGCGAAGGTCATGCGGTCCCAGCCACGGCGATCGCGGCCGGCAACGACAACCCGGCGCGGCGTAATGTTGGAAATGCGCACATCGCGCAGGCCGGAATAGCGGGCCTTGCGGATGGCCTCCATCGGCGAGCAGCCGCGAACCGGCGGGCGATAATGATATTGCGCCTTGACGACGAAATCGGTCTGGGGCGCGGCGACGGCGGCAGAGCCTGCAAGCGGGATGGAAGTCAGAGCAATCAGTGCGGCAAGCGAAGCCTTGGCAAGAAAGTGCGACATGGGACGATCTCCTCGTGGTGTGTCCTCGATCTCCCTTCCGGGATTGTCGCAAGACTAGACGAGGAAAGCTGAACGCCGTTCGAACCGCCCATTCAGTTGACATTCACAACGGTTAACGGCGCAGGGCAATGCCGGCAAAGCCTGCCACGGTTCTGCGCCCGCAATTGCCTGGAACAGTCTATGGGCTCAAATGCAGGACCACGTCGCGCCGATGCGGCCGGTCACGGTGCTCGAAGAGATAGATGCCCTGCCACGTGCCGAGCATCAGCCGGCCCTGGCTGACGGGAATGCCGATCGAAACCGGGGTCAGCGCCGCCTTGATGTGGGCGGGCATGTCGTCCGGCCCCTCCATCGTATGGACGACCCAGCGCATGGACGGGTCGGAAGACGGCGGCACGAGGCGGCGGAAGAAACTGTTGAGGTCGGTCTTCACATCCGGATCGGCATTTTCCTGGATGAGCAGCGAGCAGGACGTATGGCGCACGAAAACCGTCAGCAGCCCCTCCTCCATGCCGGACCGGCGCACGAAGGCGCTGACCTGGTCGGTAAATTCGTAAAGGCCCTGGCCGCGGGTTGAAAGTGTCACTGTCGTCTGGGGCAAGGCGGTCTCCGTCGCGGTTTGTCTGCCGCGAGGTGGCGCGCCTTGCCGTCCAAGTCAATGGCAGGGATCGGATATCAAAGCCGCAGCAGTTCCTCGAACCCGCCATAGATCATGCGCTTGCCGTCAAACGGCATCTTCCACTTGTCGCTGGAAAGGCGCAGATCGGCCATCACCTTCGCATTGATCTCGTCGCGCGCCTGCCTGGATTCGTAGAGAATCCAGGAAAAGACGACCACCTCGTCTTCCTTGGCCATGACGGCGCGCGGAAAGGAGGTCAATTCGCCGTAGGGCACGTCATTGCCGAGGCACTCGACATATTCGAGCGCGCCGTATTCCTTCCAGATCGCTCCGGCATAGGCGGAAAATTCCTTGTAGGCATCGACGTTCTCGCGGGGAACGGCGACGATGAAACCATCGACGTAGGACATTGCACTCCTCCTCTTGCGTTAACCTCCGAAGGACGTTCGACGCCGGCCACATCCGACATTGCGCCGTCAATTAGCGCCGGCACCCGATGCGGCAAGGAGAGCAGGCGGTCAGCCCTGGAGGGTCTTCACCTTGAGGAGATCGGGGAAAAGCCGCGTCCACAGCAGCACGACTGCGATCGTCCCCAACCCGCCCGCGATACCCGCCGCCACCGGTCCGATGACGCCGGCAAGCATGCCGGATTCGAATTCGCCGAGCTGGTTCGACGTGCCGATGAAGAGCGAATTGACGGCATTGACGCGCCCGCGCATGTCATCCGGCGTCAGGAGCTGCACCAGCGAGCTGCGAACGACGACACTTACCGTGTCCGAGGCTCCGACGACGAGCAGCGCGACGACGGAAAGCGCAATGTTGGTGGAAAGCGCGAAAACGACCGTAGCCACGCCGAAGATCGCAACGGCCAGCAGCATCTTGCGACCGACATCCGATGTCAGCGGTCGGCGCGCAAGCACGATTGACATGGCAAGCGCGCCGATGGCGGGTGCCGCGCGCAGCATGCCAAGCCCCCATGGGCCGGCATGCAGGATATCGCTGGCAAACATCGGCAACAGCGCCGTTGCGCCGCCGAGCAGCACCGCGAAAAGGTCGAGAGAGATGGTGCCGAGCATGACCGGGCGGCTGCGGATGAAGGAAACCCCGGCGAAGACGGAGGACAGGGTCACGGGCTCGCGTTTCGACGGCGTCCACTCCATGCGGATGGAGATGACGTTGAAGCTCGCCACGGCAAAGAGCACGGCCGCGACCGCGAAGGGAGCGACAGGGCTGACGCCATAGAGAAGACCGCCGAGCGACGGGCCGATGATCAGCGCCGTCTGCATCATCGAGGTCGAGGTGGCAACCGCCCGCTGAAGCATCGAGGCCGGCACGATATTGGGCAGAAGGGCCGCCATGGTCGGCCTCTCGAAGGCGACGACCGCGCCCATGATGGTGACGGCGGCAAGCATTCCGACAGGCGTAAGCCATTGCTGCCAGGTTGCGATCGCCAGCACGAGCGACGTGATCGCTTCGATGAGCTGGCAGGCAAGCCCGATCCGCCGGCGGTCGAACCGGTCGGCGACATGGCCGACCACGAAGGTCAGCACCGCCATCGGCAGAAACTGGCAGAAGCCGACAAGGGCAAGCGCGAAGGCGCTGTGCGTCTGTTCGTAGATCATCCATCCCATGGCAATCGCCACGGCCTGGAACGAAAGCGAGGAGAAGACGCGGGAGGCGGCGAAGTTCAGATAGCCGGGATGGCGCAGAACGCTGTCCCGCTCTTTCACTGTAATGTCCATTGTGCATTCACCGGCCTGCGGACGGGCCGCAGACGCTTATAGGAATCTTATAAGAGCGGAACGGTGTTCTGCTTGAAAATGACCGATGTCAACCGGAATAAGCTGTGGCGCGCAATTGCCGCATCAATGGACGGTCTGACGGCAGCCGACCATCTCGCAGGCGGCGGCATGCAATTGGTCGCGCATGTCGAGCAGCCACATGGTCTCCCCCATCACATCGAGGATTGCCGTACGCAGGCCGGGATCGACACGATCGAGCAATTCCTGCTGCGAGGTGCCGGTCGTCGCCGTACCGATCAGCAGTTTCCGCATCTGTTCGACGGAAGGAGCGGCGGAAATCTCGGCCGCATCCAGCATGTCGGGAGACGGGATACCCATCCAGGCAAGAGCCGAGCCGACGAGCAATTTGGAAAGCGCCCGGCATTGCGGGCAGGATAATTCCTCCGAAGTATCGGCGACCTTCTTCCTGAAACAGGCGATCGTCGCCCGGACCTTGCTGTCGACGGCCGCAAACATGCCGACCGCGATCACGCGCCGCGCTTTTACGGGTCGCACCACATAGACCCGCTGCCGGCCCTTGAGCGAAGCTGCGGCGCTATCCTCCTCGTCGAAACCCCGAACGAGGAAATCTCCCCTTCCCGCCAGTATTTCAAGGAGAATTAGAACATAGCCGTCGCCGGGTGCGACATCAAACTCAAGATTGAAAGAACCGTCGCCGCGGCTCTCGGCGATGCGTATATCCAATGCTTCCGAGCGAAGCTCAACCTGATCCAGTTTCATGAGCCCCCCGGCTGCATAATCCCTGCCGCGTGCAAGAATACTGCAACCTGAGGAGGTTTCATATTAACCCAATACGCTTAAACATTCGCAGGCGCTTCGCCCGGCCGCCCGCAAACAGGAAGGCGGCAGGCAACCCGTCCCTTAGAATTGCCCTGCTTCCGGCGACGAGAACTCCTCGATGGAATCCACGCGGTCCGGATAAAAAGCCATATGGTCCCGGATATTGGCGACAGCCGGATTGGGCGTCTCGTAGGTCCAGATCGCATTCCTCGAGCGTTCACCGCCGCCAGGAATGCTGTAATAGGATGCCTCGCCCTTGTAGGGACAATGGCTCGTATGGTCGCTGCGCTGAAGGAGCGACATATCCACATCCTTGCGTGGAATATACTGCACCGGCGGATAGGAAGCCTCGCGCAGCGTCAACGCATCACGCGTATCGGCAATCACGCGGCCGCCGAGCTTGACGACGATACGGGAGGGATTGTGTTCGACGGTGATCGGATGATCCGGCCCGGGAATCTTGATCGGCTTGCCTGACATGGGGGTCATCTCCGGATTGATATCTCTACCGCAGAGATAGGGTGCGCAAGCGGCCATCCCAAGGGGTCAGCGGCCGCCCTCCCTCGCCCTGCGAATCTCATAGGCCCTCAGATGCGCGTGGACGAGCGAGAGGATCGGCGGCCGCGTGCCGGACCGGACGATCATGTCGCCGATGATCTGGCCCGCCTCGATGCGCCCGCCCGCTTCGATATCGCGCAGCATGGACGTGGTGATGGCAGACCCGGCCATCGTCATCATGCCGCGAATGCGCTCGAGCGCGGCCGCGCCGAGCGCAAAACCCTGGCCGGCGGCCACCGAGGCGCATTCGTCGACCAGCTGCAACGCAGCGTCCGAGGCACCGGCCGCGACATAGTCGCCGATCGCCGAACGCATGAGGCAGGTCATGCCGGCGCTGGAAGCGATGAAGACCCACTTGTCCCACATCGCCTGCAGGATGTCGGCGCTCGCCTCCGCCTGGAAGCCGGCATCGGCCATTATCGCGGCGATCGCTTCGATGCGCGGCGACAGGCCGCCGCTTCTCTCACCGAAGCTCAGCCTGTGCGTATCGTTCATGTGGAGGATGGCGCCGTCGGGCGCAATGGTCGCGGATATGAAGCAGGTCCCGCCAAGAACGGCCGCAGCGCCGAACCGGCGTTCGAGCATATCGAGATGCGCCATGCCGTTCAGCGTCGGCAGGATCGCGGTCTGCGGCCCGACCGCCGGCGCGAAGGAGGCCATCGCATCGTCGATATCATACGCCTTGCAGCCGAGCAGGACGAGATCGAAGCTTCCGCCGAGCCTGTCTGCCGTCACCAGCTTTGGCTGCGTCACATGCGCGTCGCCGAGCGGGCTGCGGATGACGAGGCCGTTGAGCAGCAGGCTCTCCGCCCGCTTCGGCCGCACCAGGAAGGTCACGTCCCTGCCCGCAGCCGCCAGCCTGCCGCCGAAATAACCGCCGATGCCGCCGGCGCCCACAACGAGAATACGCATCTGAAATCCGATCCCTCCGTTCAACGCCACTCGTTGAACGATCGAACCGGAGGATCGCCATTGCCGCTGCCGCGTCAAGACGAAAGAGCCGCGGAGGCGTCCGCCTCCGCGACTTGTGATCGCCTGGCTTTTACCAGCGGTCGAGGCCGAGCAGCTTGCGGCCGAGCGGCGTCAGCTCGGCGGTCTTGGCATTGTGCTTTTCCCATTCGCGCGGATCGCCCGGGAAGGCATCGCGCTTCGGATGGTCGAGCTCCCGCCACAGGCGGATGCGCTCCTCGCGCTCCTCGGCATTGTCGTATTCGGCCGGATGCATGGAGATATATTGCGCCATGCGCACGCGGTTATCCGAATGGTTCGGCCGAACGCCGTGAGCGAGCAGCGAGTTGAAGATCATCAGGTCGCCCGGCTCCATGTCGATGTTGACGACCGAAAGGCCGGTCATATCGGGATGCATCGGATCGCGATCCTCGGGCTGCGTCTTCACCCATTCCTCGAAATGCTCGAAGAGATAGGGCACGCACTGGAAGCCGCCGACATCGCCGTCCTGCTTCTTGAGGCTCAAGACACCCTGCACGCCGATCGGCAGCGGCCGGATGGACGTATCGACGTCCCAGTGGATGAAGCCGTTCGGATTGCCCTTGACCTTCTTCGGCGGGTTGAGATTGGCGCGGTCGATCGTCACCCACAGGTCCTCGCGGTCCCAGATATCGACGAAGACGTCATAGACGCGCTTCTCCATCCGGTTATCCCAGAGCGCCTGGTGATTGTAGATCTCCAGCATGCCGGTATTGTTGAGCTCTTTCATCTTGTGCTCGCGCCGCTGCGGCGCATACCAGGTCGAAGGATCGTTCGGATCCTTCTCGTCAAAACGCCAGAGCACCTCCACAAGCCGCTCGACATTGGCTGCAGGAACGGCCTGGCGAACGATCACATAACCTCTCGTCGTCCAGTGCTGCCAGTCCGCCTGCGAAAGCACCCGCAGCGGCAGCTTCTTCTTGATGTCCTTGAGCTGCGTCGTAACCGACGAGGCCGTCGGATGAGCGTCGCGTTTGACTGCCAGTTGCATGAGATCCTCCCATCATTTGTTCCATCCCTGTCGTTTCAGGTGATGGGGGAGAGTGTAACGCCGCAGCCCGGCCGATGTTGTGCCGGCTTGGCGGATTATGATACTATTCTGGCGTCAATGACCAGAAAGGCGCCCGATGAGGCCTTATCTCGAAATCCTGCCGCGACACGCCGATTCCTCCTGGAGCATGCTGAACCGGCGGCTGGACGACGCGATTCCCTTTCAATGGCATCACCATCCGGAATTCGAGCTGACCATGACGCTGAATTCCATCGGCCAGCGTTTCATCGGGGACCATACCGGGGAATATGGGGACGGAGACCTCGTGCTCGTCGGCCCCAACCTGCCGCATACCTGGGTATCTCGCGCAAAATACGAGGAGGCGACGCCGCATATCGCCCTGGTTCTCTGGTTTCATCCGGACTGGATGCGCAAGGTTACCGCAGGGGCAATCGAACTCGCACCGATCGAAGCCATGCTGTCACGCGCCGACCGGGGGCTGCAGTTTTCAAAGGAAACCGCGGATGCCGTGCGCAGCGAAATCGAGGCGATCTTTTCAAAACCGCCCGCCGAGCGGCTGCTGTCCCTTTTGAACATTCTGGGACGCATTGCCGGCGACCGTCAGGCATCCGCGCTTGCCAGCGCGCCCGGCCAGAGCCCTGAACTGCAGGAAAGCCGCGAACGCATCGACCGGGTGCTCACCCACCTGCATCTTCAATATGCCCGCGCCATCCCTCTGGAAGAGCTGGCCGATATCGCCGCACTCAGCGTCTCCGGCCTGCACCGGCTCTTTCGCCGCCACACCGGCACCACCGTCTCCGACTATCTGATCCGCATGCGCATCGGCGATGCCTGCGCCCGCCTTTCCGCCACAGGCCAGCCCATCGGCCATATTGCCGATGCCGTCGGCTATGGATCGCTTGCCAATTTCAACAGGCAATTCAGGGCGCAGACCGGCATGACGCCGCGGGAATATCGCAACGTCTTCCGCCGTGGCTGAAGCGTATCGCGGCGCATGCGTCAGTTCCTGGCCGTCCTGCGAAGGCTTGCGAGCCCAAGACCGATGACGGCAGACAGGACGCAGGCGATCCCGAAAATCTGGTTGGAACCGATCGCCTCGCCGAGAGCCAGGAAGGCGAAGATGACGGCGCTTGCCGGCGCGACAGCCGTAAAGAGAGAAGCCTCCGCGCCGCTGACGCGCTCCGCGCCCGCATACCAGAGTATGAACCCGCCGACGGTCGGCACCAGCGCGTAATAGACGACCGCAAGCAAAGCGGGTTGCGAAGCGCCGCCGATATCATGATGCTCGAACAGGGCCGGCACACCGGCAACCACGAAACCGATCGCCGTCATCAGCGCCGATTGCGTCAATGGCGGGATCGCCGTGCCGAGCCGCTTGTTCAGCAGGATGAACAGCCCCTCGCAGATAACCGCGCCGAAAATCAGCATGTCACCGGCAAGGGACCCGCTGCCGGCACCCGGCGAGAAGACGATGGAAAAGACGCCCGCCGCCGCAAGGCCGATCGCCAGAAGCAGGAAGCGTTGCGGCCTCTCGCCGAGGACGAGGATGGAGATCGCCGCCGAGACGACCGGCAGGGTACCGATGATGACGCCGGCATTGGCCGCCGACGTCAGCGACAGGCCGGAAATCAGGAGCGTCGTGTAACCGACGCTCCCCGCCCCCGCCTGCGTGACGAGGATCAGCCAGTCCCGCCCGGAAAGCCGCGGCAGCCGCGACCTCGTCCAGTGCATCAGAAACAAGAAAAAGGGGAAGGCCGCCGCAAAACGCAGCGCCGTTGCCGTAAAGGGCGGCAGCCCGGACGCGATGACCTTGCTGGCGACAACGGTGCTGCCGACCGTCGTCATGGCCAATGTGAGATAGATGTAACCTTGAAATTGCCTGCTCATCTGCCGCTCCTTTCGAGACGGCGGAAACAAACAGGCCGAAAGGCCGCGGGTCTTGAACGAAATTGCAGGGGGTCAGGAATGGCCGCGCGCATAGGCGCCGGGCGTCAGCCCATAGCGGCAGACGAAGGCTCGCGTCATATGGCTCTGGTCGGCAAAGCCGCTTTCGGCAGCCGCCTGCGCCAGACCCGCACCGCCGGCAATCAGCCGGCGGGCAAGATGGACGCGGGCCTGAACGAGATAGGCATGCGGCGTAAAACCCGTCGCCCTGGCAAAGGCGCGCAGCACCTGAAACCGGCTGAGCCCGCTTTCGCGCGCCAGGTCGGCAAGCGAGATTTCCGCAGCCGGATCGTCATCGATCAGGCTGCGGGCGTGAACGACGGAGCGCGGCGCCGGCGCCGGCTCGTCCTGCATTGCCGCCTCCCGCATCGTATCGGCAATGACCGACAGCAGCAGCTCCTCGCAGCGCAGCCGCTCCCCCTCGCCGGTCACGGCGAAGAACAGCGCGCGGAACCGGTCGGCGAGCCGTCCGTCATGAATGACGGGGCGCGGAATTTCCGAACGGCCGGCGCTGTCTTGTGCCACCTCGCGCGAAAGGCCGTCCATGACGGCGGGATCGAAATAGAGAATGCTCCAGGACCGCGCCTCGCCGATCGGCGCGCCGTCATGCACCTCGTTCGGATTGACGGTGATGAGATCGCCGGCTTCCGCTTCCACCATGCCGCGCCCGCTCAGCGATTTCTGCGCGCCGGAGAAGATCAGGCCGATGCCGAACTGCTCATGCGTATGGCGCGCGAAACGATGGCCCGATGTCGCCACCACCGCTTCGACGCCCGCCACGGACGAGGGCAGCATCCTGAACTGACCGGCTGCCATGACAATCTCCTTTGCCGCCGACATTGCCAGCCGTCGGCAAGCCGGGCAAGGGATCAGAAGAACTCGTCGAGAAGCTGATAATATTCGATCCTCTCGGGATCGATGATCGACAGGCCGTAAGCATTGAGAAACGGGCGCACCAATTCCTCGCCGAAATTATAGGCGACGCTGTGGCAGGCGAGCGCGATGTCTTGATAGCGGTCGGCGACACCCAGGCGGCAGCAATCGACATAACCGCCAAACCGGCCGCCCGCGGCCATGAAATTCGGCAGGCAGGCATCGCCATGGGCAACAACGAGATTTTCGCTCTCCGGCCGCAGCCGCTGCAATTCGCCGAAGAGGAAGAAGGCGCTTTTGCCCAGCCGCTTTTCGTCGAAGTCCGTCTCGTCGACGAGGCCGGCCCGCATGCGCGCTTCGGCGGCCACGAGGCGTTTGTCCAGACGATGGTCAAAGGGACAGAGGCTGGGATCGAGGCTGTGGAGAGTGCTGAGCGCCGCGGCGAGGATCCCGACACGCTCTTCCGGCAACAGCGTCGCGGCGGTGACGAGATCGGCCCCCGGCAGCGCCGTCATCAGGAGAAAACTGCGTTCGCCGTCGCTCTCGAGCGCGATCACCTCGGGGCAATCGAGGCCCTTGCCGGCAAGCCAGACAAGCCTGTCGGCCTCGTCGGCGAGCTCGCAGAACGGCCCCGCCTCCTCGACCTTCAGATAAAGCCCGGGACGGCCCTGGGCTTCCAGGCGAAAGACGCAGGCCGAAGAACGGCCGAGAGCATCGCGCCGCCATTCATAGCCGCCAAGGTGGCTGCGCACCGAAACCGGAAGTCTGCCATCCTCCTGAAGCGGTATGACCATGATGATCCTGTTGAGGAAAAGAGCTCCCTATTGGGGCTCGCGCGCGGGCGCCTTAGTGGAAGGTTTCGGCCGGCGCGCTTTCCAGAAGAATTTCGAAAGCCTCTTCCAGAGCGGCGACCAGAATGTCGGTCAGCTCGTCTGCCTTGTTTTCCAGAAACATCAGGCTGACGGCTTCTTCCTGGCGCTCGAAAAAATGCTCGATCTCGTTCGACATGTCATGTGTCCCTTCGCTACCGTACCATAACGGTCATGCGAGAACGATAGAGACGGTTCCTTGCGCGTGGCTTGTTGTGAAGCGAGACACTCCACCAGGGCTAATCTGCCGGGAAGCGCCGGCTTTTCCATTGGCTTCTCGGAACCACATCGCCGACATCATAGGCAAAGGATACGACCTTCGTGGCATCACTATCGACCTCGCAGCGAAACCGTACATTGTACCATTCATTTCCATTTTTGAAGGCCCCGCCTTTCGCGTCAAGCACATTCCCCGCCGAAAGTCGGAAAGAAGGCAGCCAACGTGGGTTGTACTGCGCCGACGAGTGAATCAGTTGTTGTCTTAGCTCAGTCTGACAAAGCTGATCGATACGGTCACCGCGCGACAGGTTCCTCATCGCCGTTTTGATGGCTGGATCGGACGTAATCTCTTCCGAAAACAATGTCCGCGCTTTGGCGAGTTGATCTGCTTCCTCGGCTTTCACATCGGTTTGCGACGATACCTTGGCTTCTTCCAACGGTTTCGCCGTCTCGAAATCTGTCTTGGCCTCGGTGCTTCCAGTAGACGCGGGGCCATCCTTTTCGGGATTGGCTTCCGCGGTTTCGACCTGCGGCAGACTGATGTCCTCCGGCACTGGATTCGTTGAAGAGCTCTGCTCGGCTACTCTAGTTTGATCCGGCTTTGACGGCTCAGTGGAAGGTTTCTCCGCCTGCCTTACATCGCTGACAGACTGCTTCGGCGCCCGTGCCTGCTGCGGTGGCCCAGACTCGCGCTGGTTCGGTACAGTATCCTTTTCCGCAAATTCAAACACGGTAGGCGACATCTTTGGCTGAGACGGCGGACGCCTTGCAGGTGGTGGCGGAGGCGGCTCAGCCTTTGCCTGTTCCTTGGGTTTCTCTTCCTCTTTCGGCTTCTCCTCCGGCTTCTTCTCCTCCGGCGGCGGCACGAGTTCCACCTTCACGCTCTCGTCTTCGGCGGGTTTCGGCTGGATCTCCGGCAGGCCGAATATGAGAAGCGCGACGATGGGCACATGCACCAACACGGACGCGACAACGCCCCAGCGAGCGCGAGGCTCCTGGTGTTGCGTCTCGTGATCGGTATCTGCCGGCTCGACTTCTTCTTCTGTCACAGCAGCGATGTGGCCTTTAAAACTGGCAGCATCAAGCCACAAATGGAAAAAACCTTGTGATGATGGCCTTCGCGACCGGTAGCAGCAAGCTCACTGGTCGGCTTCGCCATCCTCGGCCACCAGATTGTGTTCCTGCCACAGGTCCTTCGGAATGGCATCGCCAATCGCAAAGGCAAAGGCGGTGACAGTCTTCCCCGCGGGATCCACCTCGCAATGGAAGCGGATATTGAACCAGTTCTTTTTGCTGCGGAAAGCCCCGCCGTCCACCTCGATGCTGTTGCCCCTCACCGTCTCCGGCTTCATGGCATAGGGCGCAACGAGATCGGGCGCGGAGCCCGGCCGGGAGCGGCTGACCTGCTCCAGCGCCTCGAGATTGCAGAGTTGCAGATTGCGCTCGCTGGCCGACAGCGTGGCGATAAGCTGACGCGCCCTGCGGCTGCGCGGACTGGCAAGCGTCTTTCCGGAGAAGAGTTCCGTTGCCTGTACCAACTGCTGGGCAGCTGAGGCCGGAGGTTTCGGCAGCGCCGGCAAGGCGGGCGGAACCTCTCGCGAAACCGTCTCGGGTGCCGTTGCGGGAGCGGTGGGAGCAGCCTGTGCCGCGACCGAATTTTTCCCCTCTGCGGGGTTCGGCGGTGGCTGGGCCGCAGGCGGCGCAGCTGGAGCGACGGCGACGGGCGGTGTCACCACCTCGACATCGATACTGTCCTCCGGCGGAGGTCTGATCGGCACCACGTCGGGCAGAAAGGCGAGCAGGATCGCGATGACGGCAAGATGCAGTGCGAGCGACGCCGGCCAGGCCGGGTCGATCTTTCCTCTTTGCAACAGGCCGGAATGTTCCATCGAAGGCAAGTCCATGCTCTGGGTTCAAGGCACAGCGACGCTGACAGCGCTGCGAGGCAGCCGCAACGCTCTCTCTGGCTCGTCACCGGTTATCGGCCATCCTGATCTATGCGAGCGACGCGATGATGTCGCGATAATTCACTTCCGGAAATGCCTTCAAGGTTTTCGTGCGCACGTTGCCGCCCATGCCGAGCGACAGCGTAAACCGCGCCATGACCCGGTCGTCGGGCGCCTCGCAGACAGCCACCATGTCATATTCGCCCATGGTGAGATAAAAGCGCTCGAAGGAGCCGCCCATGCTGCCGAGCAACGCCTTTCCCGCATCGAGCCGCTTGGCGGAATCCTTCACGCTGCGGATTCCCTGATCCGTCCAGTTTACCATGAGAATGTAAGTGGTCATGTTACACCTCCCGGCGGAGGCCATGTTCCGGGCAGGCATGTGAAACCGTTCGCATGCCGCGACCGCTCCCTTCCCCCGCGCCCGGATTATAGGCGTGTCACCACAGCGCGACAACAAGATCGGCGCCATCAATCCGGCTTAGCAATAACCCGAAAGGCTCATCTGCAACCGTTCCGACCAAAGAAAAACCCGGCCAGCGCGGGGCTGGCCGGGTTCCGGTTTTCCTGTCCGTCGAAGCCTTAGCTGTCGAGGAACGAGCGCAGCTTCCTGGAGCGGCTCGGATGCTTGAGCTTGCGCAGCGCCTTCGCCTCGATCTGGCGGATACGTTCGCGCGTGACCGAGAACTGCTGGCCGACTTCTTCGAGCGTATGGTCGGTGTTCATGCCGATGCCGAAGCGCATGCGCAGCACGCGCTCTTCGCGCGGCGTCAGCGATGCCAGAACGCGGGTCGTCGTCTCGCGCAGGTTCGCCTGGATGGCGGCGTCGATCGGCAGCAGCGCGTTCTTGTCTTCGATGAAATCGCCGAGATGCGAATCCTCTTCGTCACCCACAGGGGTTTCGAGCGAGATCGGCTCCTTGGCGATCTTCAGGACCTTGCGGACCTTTTCGAGCGGCATGGCGAGCTTTTCGGCCAGTTCTTCCGGCGTCGGCTCGCGGCCGATTTCATGCAGCATCTGGCGCGAGGTACGAACGATCTTGTTGATCGTTTCGATCATGTGCACCGGAATACGGATCGTGCGGGCCTGGTCGGCGATCGAGCGGGTGATCGCCTGGCGAATCCACCAGGTCGCATAGGTCGAGAACTTGTAGCCGCGGCGATATTCGAACTTGTCGACCGCCTTCATCAGGCCGATATTGCCTTCCTGGATGAGGTCGAGGAACTGCAGGCCGCGGTTCGTGTACTTCTTGGCGATGGAGATGACGAGGCGAAGGTTCGCTTCGACCATTTCCTTCTTGGCGATGCGCGCTTCGCGCTCGCCCTTCTGCACCATGTGCACGATGCGGCGGAATTCCGAGATCGAAATGCCGGTTTCCGTCGCGAGATTCTGGATCTCCTGGCGGATGTCGCGGATCGTCGTGTTTTCGCTCTTGGCGAATTCCTTCCAGCCGCGGGCGGCCAGATTGCCGATCGACTTCATCCAGTTCGGATCGAGTTCCGCGCCCTGGTACTGTTCCAGGAAACTATCGCGCTTCACGCCGTAGGATTCGGCCAGACGCAGCAGGCGGCCCTCGTTCTGCACGAGGCGCTTGTTGATGTCGTAGAGCTGCTCGACCAGCGCATCGATGCGGTTCTGGTTGAGCGACAGCGACTTGACGGCCTTGATCAGTTCGTCCTTGAGCTCCTTGTAGCGGCGCTCCTGGGCGGAAGACAGCGTGCCGGTCGCGGCAAGGCGCTGCTCGACCTGCTGGTCCTGCAGCTTGCGCAGCTTCTTGTAGGTTTCGGCGATGATGTCGAGCGTTTCCATGACCTGCGGGCGAAGCTCGGCTTCCATCGCGGCGAGAGAGAGGTTGGATTCGTCCTCGTCCTCTTCTTCCTCTTCCGGAGGCATGCCTTCGCCGCCGACATCGGTAATGTCGTCGTCGCCGGAGCGGGCGCGACGGGTCTTTTCCTTTTCCTCGGCAGCCTTGCGGTCTGCCTCGATCTTCTCGGGGCTCTGGAACTGCGGGGCAGCCTTGGCTTCCGGGCCGGAATAGGTGGTTTCGAGATCGATGATCTCGCGCAGCAGCGTCGTGCCTTCGTTGAGTTCGTCGCGCCAGATGATCAGCGCCTGGAACGTCAGCGGGCTCTCGCAGAGGCCTGCGATCATCGTTTCGCGGCCGGCCTCGATGCGCTTTGCGATGGCGATTTCGCCTTCGCGCGACAGAAGCTCGACGGAGCCCATTTCGCGCAGATACATGCGCACCGGATCGTCGGTACGGTCGGTCGGTTCTTTCTTCTTGGCGGTCGCAAGCGCGGTGCCGCCGGAAGGCGCAAGTTCGCCGCCCTCGCCGTCCTCGTCGCCCGAGCTGTCGTCGTCGTCGCCGCCGGAAGCGCCGGCTTCCTCGGCCTCTTCGTCCTCGATCACGTTGATGCCCATGTCGGAGAGCATCGCCATCGTGTCTTCGATCTGTTCGGACGTCACTTCTTCGGAAGGCAGGACGGCGTTGAGCTCGTCCATCGTCACATAGCCGCGCTTCTTGGCGGCCTTGATCATCTTCTTGACCGCGTCATCGGAGAGATCGAGAAGAGGGCCGTCGCTTGCGCCGTCGCGTTCGACTTCCTGGTCTTCGTTCTCTTTGACCTTCGTTGCCATTTATATCGTCGCCTTCCTGACGCTATTCATACTCGCTGCGGTGAATGGCCGCCTCGTGGCCCGGGCGCGCGCGCCGGCCTCGAATCACCTATACCCACCTAACGGGATGACATTTAAAGCCTGATTAACCACGATCGTCGGCATCGGACAGCAAAATTCAATTGCCATTGGATTTCCGGCCATGGTTGTGCGATCCGCCTTGACCCAGTTCACCGCTCAAGTCGAACGGTGATTCCCACAAAATTTGTTCTCGTCAAGCTTTTCCAGAAAAAAAGCCACCGAAAACCCGGAAAAAGCCTTATCCACAGGCTTTGAACCGCGCCAGCGATTGCGTTGCTTATCTAGTATGTCACCGGCAAAAGACAAGGCCTTTCGGATGATCATCGGAATAACCTGATATCGTTACCGTCACATGCCATAGATTCTTGGCAAATCGCCAACATGGGTTGCAAAAATAAAACACACACCATTATGGAGAATGCCGGTGACAAGGATCATGACATCATGATCCACGGCCTTCCCAATGGGTGGGGCTTCCTGCGGAACAAACACCGGCTGTGGGACTGGACGGACGGCTGTATTGCCGTCACCGACGAGGAGATGCGCGGTCTTTGGGCGCGTGTTCCAAATCACACGCCCATTGAGATCATGCCCTAACGAGATTGCCCGTCATAGGCGTTTACCTTGAGCGCCGATAGATCGAGCGCCGGAATGCAGCGCAGATTGACGGAAGCCATCTCCATGCCATTGGGCGCCTTCGCCTCGCCGAAGGGTGCAATACCACACTTGGCGCAGAAGTGATGTTTGATGGCATGCGTGTTGAACGTATAGGTCGACAGGTTTTCTTCCGGCACGGTCAGCTGCAACTTCTCGCGCGGCACGAAGCCGAGCAGACCGCCGCGCCGGCGGCAAAGCGAACAGTTGCAATCGAGCGCTTCGGTGAACGCGCCTTCCACCGTGAAGGCGATATTGCCGCAATGGCAGCTTCCCTCGTATTTCATTCCTGTCTCCTCACATCCAATCCATCACGACCTTGCCGGAATTGCCCGACCGCATTGCCTCGAAACCATCGCGGAACTCGTCGATCTTGATGCGATGAGTAATCACCGGCGAGAGGTCGAGGCCGCCCTGCACGAAGGCAATCATCTTGTACCAGGTCTCGAACATCTCGCGGCCATAGATGCCCTTGAGGTTCAGCATCTTGAAGATGACCTTGT
Source organism: Rhizobium sp. GCM10022189 (assembly GCF_042656325.1). Classification (NCBI taxonomy): domain Bacteria; kingdom Pseudomonadati; phylum Pseudomonadota; class Alphaproteobacteria; order Hyphomicrobiales; family Rhizobiaceae; genus Rhizobium; species Rhizobium sp. GCM10022189. The sequence goes on along the minus strand of NZ_JBHSOR010000003.1, from coordinate 40,110 downwards.
TCCAGTCGATCTCGAAACCGGCAAGCGCAATGCCGAGAATGGCGATCTTGCCGCCATTGTTCATCTTGTCGATCATGTCGCGGAAAGCAGGCGCCGCCCCCGACATTTCAAGCCCGACGTCGAAGCCTTCGGTCATGCCGATCGATTTCATCACATCGGCAAGGTTTTCCTTGGAGGCGTCCACGACATGATCGATGCCGAGCTTGCGGGCGAGATTGAGCCGGTTCGGATTGATGTCGGTGATGACGACCTTGCGCGCGCCGGAACGCTTGGCGACGAGCGCGCCCATGATGCCGATCGGCCCCGCGCCCGTGACCAGCACGTCCTCGCCGACGAGATCGAAGGAAAGCGCGGTGTGAACGGCATTGCCGAACGGATCGAAGATCGCCGCGATCTCGTCGGGAATATCGTCCGGGATCGGCACGACATTGGCTTCCGGAATGCAGACGAACTCGCCGAAGGAACCCGGCCGATTGACGCCGACGCCGAGCGTATTGCGGCAGAGATGGCCCCTGCCCGCGCGGCAGTTGCGGCACTTGCCGCAGACGATATGGCCTTCGCCGGAAACACGTTCGCCGACCTTGTATTTGGTCACGGCAGAACCGATCTCGGCAATCTCGCCGCAGAATTCATGGCCGACGACCATCGGCACCGGAATGGTCTTCTGCGCCCACTGGTCCCAGTTCCAGATATGCACGTCCGTGCCGCAGATCGCCGACTTCTTCACCCGGATCAGCACGTCGTTCGGGCCGACGTCCGGCACCGGCACATGTTCCATCCAGAGGCCGACTTCGGGTTTCGCCTTGACCAGCGCTTTCATCATGTTCGACATCGTTTTTCCCTTTGGCTTTCACCGAGGCCAACCCTCCCCTTCTCCCCCGCGGGGAGAAGGTGCCCGAAAGGGCGGATGAGGGGGCCACACGGCGCACCGTCACTTGCTTTTTAGATCACACCAAGTTCGCGGCCGGCTTCGGCAAAGGCGGATATCGCGCGCTCCACATCCGCCTTCGAATGCGCCGCCGACATCTGCGTGCGGATACGCGCCTGCCCCTTCGGCACGACGGGGAAGGAGAAGCCGATCACATAGACGCCCTTCTTCAGCATCAGTGCTGCCATATCCTGCGCAAGCTTGGCATCGCCCAGCATGACCGGAATGATCGGATGCCCCTCGCCGGCAAGCGTGAAGCCGAGCTTGGTCATTTCGGAGCGGAAGAGTGCCGCATTGGCCGAAAGCCGTTCGCGCAGCGCATCGCCGTTTTCAATAAGGTCAAACACCTTCAGCGAGGCCGCCGCAATGACCGGCGCCAATGTATTGGAAAAGAGATAGGGGCGCGAACGCTGCCGCAGCCATTCGACGATTTCGGCCTTGGCCGACGTGTAGCCGCCGGATGCGCCGCCGAGCGCCTTGCCGAGCGTGCCGGTGATGATATCGACCCGGCCTTCGACACCGCAATGTTCCGGCGACCCGCGGCCATGCTTGCCGACGAAGCCGACCGCGTGGCTGTCGTCCACCATGACCATCGCATCGTATTTATCGGCGAGATCGCAGACACCCTGCAGATTGGCGATGATGCCGTCCATGGAGAAGACGCCGTCGGTCGCGATCATCTTGAAGCGGCTGCCCTCGGCCTTCTTCAGCTCTTCTTCCAGCGCCGCCATGTCGTTGTTGGCATAGCGGAAGCGCTTGGCCTTGGAGAGGCGCACGCCGTCGATGATCGAGGCGTGGTTCAGCGCATCGGAAATGATCGCATCCTCTTCGCCAAGCAGCGTCTCGAACAGGCCGCCATTCGCGTCGAAACAGGAGGAATAGAGGATCGTGTCCTCCATGCCGAGGAAGGAGGAGATGCGCGCTTCGAGCTGCTTATGCTCCTCCTGCGTGCCGCAGATGAACCGCACCGAGGCCATGCCGTAGCCATAACGGTCGAGCGCCTTCTTGCCGGCTTCCGCCAGTTCCTCATTGTCGGCAAGGCCGAGATAGTTGTTGGCGCAGAAATTCAGCACACGCTCGCCCGAGGCGACGGCGATCTCGCCGGCCTGCTTGGACGTGATGACGCGCTCGGACTTGTAAAGGCCGGCATCCTTGAGCGAGGCGAGTTCCGATTGCAGGTGGGAGAGAAATGCTTTTGTCATTATAGACCCCTTTTCCCAAAAACGTCCTCCGTTGGGCGCTGCAATTAGCACAAAGCAAGTGCAGATGTCGCCGATCCGGTACGAAAAATTTTTCGGACTCCGGACTTCGCCGCCATGGAATTGATATGAATATTCGAAAGGACATCCGCATGTTCAAAAGGAGTATCGTTGCGGCCTTTATATTCGTGAGCAGGAAGTCGATGCGCCTGCGGGCAGGCTGCAGCGTTTAACCAAGGCAGCGACAAAGACCGGAGCCGTCGCCAACGCGCCTACGCACGCCAAGGCCCGCCGCTGCACGAACGGCTTGCGCGCGCAAAATAGCCAGCGGATGCGACAGGGCCGATCTCAAGGGTCGGGACCGTCGCCGATCTCCACAAGGCCGAAACGCTCCTGGATGGGCAGGATCACCTCAGGCGTTGTCGCTCCGACCCGCTCGAGCTCCATGAAGAAATGCTCGAAACCGCCAGGCGTCACGAAACCCATCATCCGCCCCATGCGGTCGCTGACATTGCGCCAGTGATGCGGCACGTTCGGCGGCAGCACCACGACGGCGCCAACCGGAGCCTCGATCATCTCGCTGCCGCACCAGAACCGGTAGCTCCCCTCGATGACACGAAAGACCTCCGTCTCGCGCGTATGCATATGCCGCGACGGGCCGGTACCGGGCGCGGAGAAGGTCTCCCAGATGCCGTAGGCCCCTGCGGTTTCCTCTGCCGTCGCATGAATGAAAATCTGCCCGCTATGCGGATGCCTGGCAATCCGCTCGCGTCCGGGTAGTGACGCCACCGCTCTGTCGAAATGCGCCATCGAACTTCCCCCAAACTCTGGCGCGAATTTTAGCAGAGATCCCGAACGATTGCAGCGGAAGATATATGCAACCGCGCTATTCGTCATGGGAGAGGATAATATCGAGGAAGGCGTCCCCGTAGCGTTCGAGCTTCGATTGGCCGACGCCGGAAATGCCGAGCAATTCCTTGCGGCTGCGCGGCCGCTCGGTGGCAAACGCGATCAGCGTCGTATCGGGGAAGACGACATAGGGCGGCACGCCGAGCGATTTGGCAATCGACATGCGCTCGGCCCGGAGCGCCTCGAACAGCGCGCCGTCAGCACCGGAAAGACCGGTTCTGCGCTCCGCACGCTCGGTCTTTTTCGCCCTGCGTTCGGACGGCGGACGGTCCTTGCGAAAGAAGACTTCGCGTTCGCGCTTGAAAACCGCACGCGCCTCCGGCTCCAGCTTCAGGGCTCCGAAAGCCTCGTGATCGACACGGATCAGTCCCATCCCCATCAGCTGGCGATAGACCGACTGCCAGGTACGGACGGGAATATCCTTGCCGGCGCCGAAAACAGGCATGTCGATATGGCCGAAGCGCTCGGTCTTTTCATTCACATTGCCGACAAGCACGTCGATCACATGACCGGCGCCGAAACGTTCGCCGGTGCGATAGATCGCGGCCAGCGCCTTGATCGCCGCTTCCGTCCCGTCCCAGGTCTCGACCGGCTTCAGGCAGGTATCGCAGCCGCCGCATTTGCCGCCATGCGCCTCGCCGAAATGCGCCAGGATCGCCTGCCGCCGGCAGGACGCCGTCTCGCAGATCGCCAGCAGCGCGTTGAGCTTGCTGCGCTCGATGCGCTTGATCTCGTCGGCCGCATTGCCCTCGTCGATCATCCGCCGGCGCTGGATCACGTCCGCCATGCCATAGGCCATCCACACTTCCGAAGGCAGGCCGTCGCGTCCCGCGCGGCCCGTTTCCTGGTAATAGGCCTCGACCGAACCCGGCAGATCGAGATGGGCGACGTAGCGCACGTTCGGCTTGTCGATGCCCATGCCGAAGGCGACGGTCGCCACAAGGCAGAGCTCTTCCTCCTTCAGGAAAGCGTCCTGATTGGCGTCGCGCAGCGCCCGGTCCATGCCGGCATGGTAGGGCAGCGCCCGGATGCCCTGCGTGTTCAACCAGTCGGCCGTCTCCTCCACCTTGGCGCGCGACAGGCAATAGACGATGCCGCTATTGCCTTTATGGCCGGAAAGGAAACGCAGGAGCTGCTGGCGCGGCTGGTCGCGCTCGACGATCTCATAGGAAATGTTCGGCCGGTCGAAGCTCGTCGTGAAGACCGCGGCATTGTCGAGCATCAGCCGCTCGATAATGTCCTCGCGTGTATGCGGATCGGCCGTTGCCGTCAGTGCGATGCGCGGCACGCCGGGATATTGCTCGGCAAGCTTGCCGAGTTCGCGATATTCCGGCCGGAAATCGTGGCCCCATTGCGAAACGCAATGGGCTTCGTCGATCGCAAACAGCGCGATCTTCGTATTGCCGATGATCTCGCGGAAACCGTCCATCAGAATGCGCTCGGGCGTCACGTAAAGCAGGTCGAGTTCACCGGAGGAAATGCCGCGGCGGATCGCGACATATTCCTCGCGCGAAATGGAGGAATTCAGCGCCGCCGCACGAATGCCGAGCTGCTTCATCGCCTCCACCTGATCGCGCATCAGCGCAATCAGCGGCGAGACGACGATACCGAGACCGGGGCGGCAAAGGGCCGGGATCTGGAAGCAGAGCGACTTGCCGGCGCCGGTCGGGAAGAGCACCACGGCATCGCCGCCGGCAACCACATGTTCCACCACTTCCTGCTGCCGGCCGCGAAAGGCGGAATAGCCGTAGACGCGCTTCAGCACGTCGAGCGGCTCGGCCGCGCCGGCAAACAGCGCATCGGAGGCGGAGAAAGATGCTGCGTTCCGATCGGCCTGCGACATCAGTGGCTCGCAGCGCCCTTGACGCGGCCGGAGAGCACACCGAAACCATCGATGATGGCTTCCTGGTTTTCAAGCCTGAGCGCTTCGTAATGCACTTCCTGCGAGGCGCGCATCAGCCGGTCGATCTCGGCATCGTCGCCGGCCTCCGTCGCCTGTGCGATATCGCGCTCCAGCTCGATTTTCTGCCAGCGCAGGTCCTTGGCACGCTTGTGGAAGGCGAGCGCCTGGCGATAGCCCTCGCGCGCATCCTCCATCGCCGCCTCCTCGGTGGCCGTCCACAGCCGCGCATTGCGCACCTGCTGATCAAGGTTCTTCAGGAGCGGCCCGAAACCGGCGACATCGAGACATTCCATCAGATAGTCGCGCGTCAGATGCGGCCCGGCAACGACGGCCGCCGCCCCCAGCATCGCCGACCAGAGCTTCTGCAGGTCGCGATTGTCGAAATCGATCGCGGCGATCTCGTCGTAATCGTCGAGCATCAAAGCAGGGTGATTGATGACGGTGAGCGCCAGCACGCATTCGCGCAGCGCCGCATTGTCCTGATGGCCGCGCACGAGCCCCGAGCGGGTCAGACGGTCCGATGCGGCAACGGAGGTTCGCCCCCCGCCGGGACCGGCGCCCTTCTGGCCGCGGAAACTGCCGCCGCCATTGCCGCCGAAACTGCGCCTTTCGCTGCCGCCGCGGTTCTGGAACTGCGGCTGGAAGAAGCTGTTCAGCCGGTCGCGCATGTCCTGCTGGTAATGGCGCCGCACGTTCTCGTCGGCAATGACGGCGACGAGCTGGCGCAGCCGCGCTTCGAGTTCAGCACGCGCTTCCGGCGTATCGAATTTCCCGCTGCGCGCCTCGCGATCCCAGAGCATTTCCGAAAGGGGTTTCGCCTGCGCCATCACCTTGTCGAACGGCGCCCTGCCCTCGTGCTTGACGAGATCGTCGGGATCCTTGCCATCCGGCAGCAGCGCGAAACGCACGCTTCGTCCCGGCTTCAGATGCGGCAGGGCCAGGTCGGCGGCGCGGTTGGCGGCGCGAATGCCGGCGCCATCGCCGTCGAAGCAGAGCACCGGCTGCGGCGTCATCTTCCAGAGCAGGTCCAGCTGGTTTTCCGTCAGCGCCGTGCCGAGCGGCGCCACGGCGTTTTCGACCCCCGCCTGATGCAGCGCGATGACATCCATATAGCCTTCGACGGCAATGATCGTGCCCTCGCCGTTCGCCCCCTGCAGCGATCGGCGCGCGCGGGCGAAATTGTAGAGCACGTTGCCCTTGTGGAAGAGCTCGGTCTCGTTGGAATTGAGATATTTCGCCGGCGCATCCGGCGACATGGCCCGGCCGCCGAAGGCGATGACCTTCTCGCGCGACGACAGGATCGGGAACATGATACGGTCGCGGAACCGGTCGTAGGACACCGGCACATTCTCGTGCACCACAAGGCCGCAGGCCTCGATCTGCTCTTTGCTGACACCCTTGCCGGCCAGAAATTCCTTCAGCGCATTGCGGCTGTCAGGCGCAAATCCGAGCCGGAACGTCTCGATGGTGCGCCCCGTCAGCCCGCGGTCGCGCAGATAGGCCCGCGCCTTTGCGCCATTGGCCGCCTGCAGCTGGTCCTGAAAGAATTGCGTCGCCATTTCCATGACGTCGAGAAGCGAGGTGCGCTCCTTCTCGCGCTTCTCCATCTGCGGATCGGCAATCGGCATCGGCACGCCGGCCATATCGGCGATCGTCTGCACCGCCTCGGGAAAGCTCAGGCCTTCGAGTTCGGTCAGGAAGCGGAAATGATCGCCGGTCACGCCGCAGCCGAAGCAATGGTAGCGGCCCTTGCGATCCTCGCAGTGGAAGCTCGGCGACTTTTCGCCATGGAACGGGCAGCAGGCCCAGTAGTCGCCGCGCGACACGTTGGTCTTGCGCTTGTCCCAGCTCACGCGCCGCGCAATCACGTTCGAAATGGGAACGCGGTCGCGGATATCGTCCAGGAAGGTGGGGGAAAAGCGCATCTCTACCTCTTGCAGAGCCTCCATATAAGCAGCTTTGTCGCGCCGCGCCACGAAACTCTGCGGCAAATCCCGCTTTTCACAGGGGCGGAGACACTGTCAAAAACGCCAGCCAACGCCACTCAACAACACGTTATCGGACCCTGGCAGGGGGTGCGACATTTTTGACATTTTCCAATTTCCAGGTGGTCTGAAACATCCTTTTCCCGAAAAGGGAAACGCCGAAAAGATAAAGTAAAAACAATTTATTAGATTGCATGTGAACAGAATTTCCGAACGGCCGCGCCGAGCGCCAAATTCGCAACCGGAAAGGCCGAATCCGGGATTATTATATTTTTGTAATTTGAATAAGCCGGGGGCCGGCCATAAGTTCGATCTCAACAGAGCGATCCCCAAGCGAGGCACCATCCCTACCCCCGGCGCCGCCTCGCAAGGGTGCCTTTGCAAATACCCGCCGGCTTGGGTTTCAACCCTGCGTCGCTGACGGAAGCAAAGAGCAAGAAGGCAGGAGCGCCCCCAGCTCCTGCCTTCTTAATTTTTGGGCTTAGCGCTGCGCCTTTATTGAGCTTTACCTTAGCAATTAACCCCTAAAATACAAAAGCATTGACACTTCCAACAGGCGTGGCAAATGAATGCGCGAAACTCCTGGACAGTGCTATGGCCTATACCGCAGAAAAACTTGCAGCCGACGATAATTTTCTTGCTGCAATTCTTCATTGCGCCAATCAGATGCTCGCGATTTATCGCGAGAGCCCCCGTATTGCATCCATATTCGCAGCTCAGCAGCGCTGGCTGATGGCTCATACCGGCTTTGCTCTCTATTACGGCTATCCCGGCGAAGAAAAACGCGGCCTCTATTCCGGCCGCTTCATCGATTTCGTCATCCAGAACAAGATCGCCAGCCGCAACACCGCGGCCGCCTTCGTGCAGGAAATGCTGGCCTACCGGTTTCTGCGTCCCATTCCGGGCGATGACAAGCGCACCCGCTTTCTCGAGCCGACGGAAACGGCCGAAGATCATTTCACCAAATGGCTGGCCGCCCATCTGATGGTCCTGGACAGTCTCGATGGCGGCCGCCGTGCGGAAAATCTGGCGGCCGACCCTGCGTCGATCGCCCGCCTGCAGCCGCTGATCGCCAGGCAGATCATCGAAACCGAAGCCGTGCGCGATCCGGGCACCACCTTCAATCTCTTCAACTGGGCCAATTCCGGCGGCCTGGTGATGGATTACCTGATTTCGCGCCTGCCGGGCTTTCCGACTTCTGCCGACCGCGTCTTCGTCGGCCCGCTGTCGCTGCGCGAGATTCGCGATCAGTTCATGATCTCCAACACCCACCTGAAGCGCCTGCTGACACAGGCCGCCGCCATGGGCAGCGTGGGCTGGACCGAGCCGCCAAGAAAGGGCGATTTCTGGCTCTCCCGCGGTTTCGTCCTCGAATATTGGAACTATCAGGCGGCGAAATTCGGCATCATCGATGCCGCCGCCGAAGCAGTGTTCGGGCCTGCGGTCGACGAGCAACCGCAGGCAAAACGCCTTATTTCAAGAGCTCTTTGACGGAGCCGGAAGCCTTGGCAAAATCCATCTGGCCGGCATAACGCTCCTTGAGGGCAGCCATGATCTTGCCCATGTCCTTCGGGCCTTCGGCGCCGACCTCCTTGATGATGGCGGCGATATTGGCGCGCACCTCATCGTCGGAAAGCTGCTTCGGCAGGAAGTCCTGAATGACGGCGATTTCGGCTCGCTCCTTTTCGGCAAGCTCCGGGCGGGCATTCTCTTCGTAGATCTTCGCCGACTCCTCGCGCTGCTTCACCATCTTGGCGAGGATCTGCAGCACTTCATCGTCGCCAGCCTCGTCCTTGCCGGCGCCGCGATTGGCGATGTCGCGATCCTTGATAGCGGCCTGGATGAGGCGGATGGTGCCGAGTCGGTCCATCCTCTTTGCCTTCATGGCCTCTTTGAGCTCGGTGGCGAGTTGGTCGCGCAGCATGTTACTACTCCTTTTAAAATGGCGCTTTCATAAACCAGGCCGATGCATGGGATCAAATAAATTGCGAGAATCCGGCCAATATCAGCAGGAAAAGTACCGCAATCTGCGGTACAAAGATTGACCTGGACAAAGAGCGTGGCTATCTACCGCCACCTGCACCAAAATTCGTGATCAGGCGTCAAACGCGGCTAAAGCTGCGCGCCTGTACCTGCGAGATCAAATGGCCGGCTCGCGTTTTCGCAAACGCCAGGCCCGCCGGAAACGGGATGAAGATGACCGCGACAGCACCCTGGACAACCGAAAAGCCGACCGCCCTGCTCGTTCTTGCCGACGGCACCGTCATCGAGGGCAAGGGCATCGGCGCCACCGGCAAGGTCCAGGCCGAAGCGGTCTTCAACACGGCGCTGACCGGCTACGAGGAGATCCTCACCGATCCCTCCTATCTCGGCCAGATCGTCACCTTCACCTTCCCCCATATCGGCAATATCGGCACCAACGAAGAAGATATCGAAGACCTGACGCCGGCAGCCCGCCACGGCGCGGTCGGCGTCATCTTCAAGGCCGACATCACCGAGCCCTCGAACTACCGCGCCGCCAAGCATCTCGACGCCTGGCTGAAGGCGCGCGGCATCATCGGGCTCTGCGGCATCGATACCCGCGCGCTGACCGCCTGGATCCGCGAAAACGGCTCCCCGAACGCCGTCATCGCCCACGACCCCGCGGGCAATTTCGATGTGGACGCGCTGAAGGCCGAAGCCAGGGCCTGGAGCGGCCTCGAAGGCCTCGACCTCGCCAAGATCGCTTCCTCCGGCCAGTCCTCGCAATGGTCGCAGACCCCCTGGGTCTGGAACGAAGGCTACGGCGAACTCGGGGCCGCCGGCCAGAAGTACCACGTCGTCTGCCTCGATTACGGCGTGAAGCGCAATATCCTGCGCCTCTTTGCCGGCCTCGACTGCAAGGTCACCGTCATGCCGGCAACGACGAGCGCCGAGGACGTGCTTGCCCTGCAGCCGGACGGCATCTTCCTGTCGAACGGCCCCGGCGACCCGGCCGCCACGGGCGAATATGCCGTGCCCGTCATCAAGGAACTGATCAAGACCGATATCCCGGTCTTCGGCATCTGCCTCGGCCACCAGATGCTGGGCCTCGCGCTCGGCGCCAGGACCGAGAAGATGCACCAGGGCCACCACGGCGCAAACCATCCGGTCAAGGACCATACGACCGGCAAGGTCGAGATCGTCTCCATGAACCACGGCTTCGCGGTCGACACGAAGTCGCTGCCGGAAGGCGTTGAAGAGACTCACGTTTCGCTGTTCGACGGCAGCAATTGCGGCCTGCGCGTCCTCGGCAAGTCGGTCTTCTCCGTCCAGCACCACCCGGAAGCCTCGCCCGGTCCGCAGGACAGCCACTACCTCTTCCGCCGCTTCGTCAACATGGTGCGCGAGAAGAAGGGCGAACCGGCACTCGCCGAACGCTGATACCGGATCAAGGCTCGCTCGCGGGCCTTTTTCTTTCTCCGCATATTGACCTCAACTTAACTTGAGGAATTACAGAACTGCCTGCAACACATCAGATGCAGGAGAAGACTGAATGAGCGGAGCTTTCTACAGGGTAGACAAATTCGTCGTGCCGGCCGCAGCGCGCGAGGAATTTCTGATCAATGTGATGAGGACCCATAAGGTGCTGGAGGCACAGGACGGCTTCATCGGCCATACGGTGCTGGAACAGGTTGCCGGTCCCGGCGAGTTCAATTTCGTCACGGTCGCCGAGTGGGAAAGCGCCGATGTCGTCGAGCGTGTGAAGGCGGCGGTAGCGGCGGCCCACGAGGCGGCCAATTTCAATCCGCAGGAAATGTTTGCGCGTCTCGGCATTCGCGCCGATATCGCCAGCTACAAGCCTGTGGCTGCCTGAAGCAGGTCGCGCCAACCTCGCACCGGCCGGCTCAGGCGCCGGCCGTCGCGCCTTCCCGGCGAACCAGGATATAGAAGCGCATGCAGAGCATGGCGGCCGCGGCCGCCAGCCCGACCAGGAAACCGAGCCAGATGCCGAGCCCGCCGAAGCCGAGCGGGAAGGCAAAGGCCCAGGCGAGGAAGAAGCCGATCGGCCAATAGGCGATCAGGGCCATGATCATCGGCACACGCGCATCCTTCAGCCCGCGCAGCAGGCCGCTGGCAATCGCCTGCAGGCCGTCGACGAACTGGAAAAGGCCGGCAATGACGATCAGCGGACCGGCATAGGCCAGCACCTGAGGCGCCTCGGGCAGACTGACATCGAGGAACAGCCGTGCCAGAACCTGCGGCACGGTCGCAAAGATGACGCTGCCGACGATCGCGGCAATGCTGGCGATGATCAACACCGTGACGGCCGCCCGCACCAGACCCGCATGATCGCCCTGCCCGTGCGCGACGCCGACCCGCACCGTTGCCGCCTGTCCGAGGCCGAGCGGGATCATGAAGGCCATCGACGCCCACTGCAGGGCGATGCCGTGCGCGGCAAGCTCGATCGTACCGATATGGCCCATCAGCAGCGACGCTGCCGTAAAGAGGCTGACTTCGGCGAGAATGGTGATGCTGATCGGCAGGCCGAGGCGAACGACCTCGAAAAAGGCGTGCCAGTCCGGCTTCCAGAAGCGCACGAAGATCTCGTAGCGCCGCGTCTCCTCCCTGCCCTGCACATAGGACAGGATGAACAGGAAGCCCGCCACCTGCACCGCGACGGACACGATTGCCGCCCCCTCCAGCCCCATGACCGGGAAGCCGAAATGGCCGAGCACGAGGATATAGGCGCCGATCGCATTCAGCACCAGCATGGCGATGGTGACGTTGAGGATGACGCCGGCCTTGCCGATGGCGCTGACGAGCGCGCGCATGACATTGTAAAGCAGCCCCGGCAGCACGCCGAACTGGCCGATGACGATATAGCCATGCGCAAGCTTCGCCACGTCGGGCTTCTGCCCGAAATAGCGCAGGATCGACTCGGAATTGAAAAAGGCCGGCTGCATCAGCAGCCAGTAGCAGATGACGACCCAGATCCCCATGCGCAGTGACCGGCGCACGGTCACGACATCGCCGCGCCCGTAGGCCTGCGCCACCATCGGAATGACGGCGATCGCAAAGCCCGAACCGAAAATCAGGATCGTGAACAGGAACTGCGCCGAAAGTACCATGGCCGCAAGGTTTTCCGCGCCAAGCTGGCCGACGATCATCACGTCGGTCATGCCGATGCCGAACTGGGCCAGCTGGGCGCCGATCAGCGGCACGCCGAGCATCAGCGTGGCGCGAAAATGCGCAGACCAGCGGTTGTCGTTTACAGGCGCGACCGCGCGCACCTCGATGGGCGTGTCCATGACACTGTTCCTGAGATTGGATCGTTAAGGGCCGCAATACGGCAAAATATCGTGTCGGCTTAGAGCAAACTCGCGCGAAGAACTACCCCAAAACGGGCAGATGCTGAAAAATTCATCACGCCTTCACTGTTTTTGATGGATCACTCCGCCGCGTTGAATACTTCCGCCGGCGCCTTCGCGGTCGTCACCCGCGTCAGAAACACGATTGCCGCGACGAGAATGAAGAGAGCCGCCAGAAGATAGGGCGCGCCGGCAAAGACGACAGGCGCATCGGGCTTTGTGAAATAGCCGAACATCTGCGTGAAGATCAGCGGCCCGACGATCGTGGTGATGCTGCTGATGCTGGTGAGCGCGCCCTGCAGTTCGCCCTGCGCCGAGGGCGGCACCTTGCCGGCGGCAATACTGCGCAGCGGCGGATCGGCGACATTCTCCATGACGGTCAATATGATCACCGTATAGACGACCCAGCCTTCCCAGGCGAAGGCATAGCCCACGAGGGCAACCATCGTGAAACAGAGCCCAACCAGCGCCGTCTTCCATTCCCCGAGCACCGGCACGATACGCGGCAGCACAAGCCCCATGATGAGCGCCACGCCTATTCCGTAGATGCCGAGCGACAGGCCGATCTGTCCCTCGCTCCAGCCATAACGGAAACTCGAGACGAAAGCCCAGACCGACGGGTAAACGGCGTGCGCCAGGAAGACCAGGAACATGACGAGGCAGACCCAGCCGATGCCGGGATAGTGCCGCATCTGCCGCAGCGTGCCGAGCGGGTTGGCGCGCTTCCATTCGAACCGGCGGCGGTTCTTCTCATCAAGCGTTTCCGGCAGCAGGAAGCAGGCGGCAACGAAATTGACGAAGGACAGCGCCGCCGCGCCGAAGAAGGGTACGCGCGGCCCGAATTCGCCGAGGAAGCCGCCGATGACGGGGCCGACCGTAAAGCCGACGCCGAAGGCGATGCCGATCAGGCCGAAATTCTTGGCGCGGTTCTCTTCGTTGCTGATATCGGCAATATAGGCCGAGCAGGTGGCGAAGCTGCCGCCGCTGATGCCGGCAAGCACGCGGCCGACGAATAGCATCCAGTAGCTGGTGGCAATGGCGCAGATGAAATTGTCGAGCGCGAAGGTCAGCACCGACAGCAAGAGGATCGGACGGCGCCCGAAACGGTCGCTCAAATTGCCGAGCAGCGGCGCAAACAGGAACTGCATCAGCGAATAGATCAGCATCAGCCAGCCGCCGTCGATGGCCGCATCGCTGACCGTGCCGCCCGTCAGCTGCTCCAGATAGACCGGCAGCACCGGCAGGATGATCGCAATGCCGATAATATCCAGGAAGAGAATGACAAAGACCAGGAAAAGGCCGCGGCGAACGAATTTCGCATCAAGCATGAGACATCTCTACAGCTGTTATTTTCCGGAAAGACGATCTTGTCGCCGAACATGTGACATAGCCGATTGGGACGGGTGAAACAATCCGTGAACATTTCAATGTTTTTGATGGCGAACCCGTTAAAACAGATGGGTCAGGCGCCCTTCCGCTGCTCCATCCGTACGAAATCGACAAAGGCGCGCAGCGGTGCGGGCATATGGCGGCGGCTCGGATAATAGAGGAACGGGCCGGAAAATTCGCTGTCCCATTCCGCAAGGATCGGCATCAGCCGGCCATCGGCGATACCGGGCGCAAGCAGCTCCCCGAAGGTGCGGATGACGCCGAGCCCGGCACAAGCTGCCCCTATCTCCATCTCCACCGCATTGGCGACGATGGGGCCGGAAGGAGTGACGAGCACCGTCTCCTTGCCGCGTTCGAATTCCCAGGCCAGCGAGGCCCCGCTCAGGAAGCGATGGCGGATGCAGCTATGCTCCAGCAGGTCCCTCGGATGCTGCGGCACGCCGCGCCTGTCGAGATAGGCGGGTGCGGCCGCCGTCACGTAGCGCTGCCGGCGCGGACCGATCGGCACGGCGATCATGTCGCGCTCCAGCCTTTCATCGTAACGCACGCCGGCATCGAAGCCGGCAGCGAGCACGTCGATGAAATTGTCGTCGGCAATGATCTCCAGCGTGATCTGCGGGTACAGCGTCAGGAAACGGGCGGCAAGATCGGCCATGAAAAGCTTGACGACGATGCTCGGCACGTTGAGCCGCAGCGTGCCGGCCGGATGGTCGCGAAAGCTGTCCAGCTGGCCGAGCGCGGCCGCAACTTCCGACAGCGCCGGAGCAAGCCTTTCCAGCAGTCTTTCGCCCGCCGCCGTCGGCGTGACGGAGCGGGTCGTGCGGTTGAGCAGCCTGACGCCGAGCCGCTCTTCCAGGCGCCGCAGGCAATCGCTCAGCGACGAGGCGGAAACCCCGCGTTTTCGGGCCGCCGAGCGGAAGCTGCGCTCCCTTGCAATTGCGGCAAAGGCATCCAGATCACTGAGGGGAAGCTCATCCATTGTGCATTTTCCCGTACGGCCTGTTCGAGACTATCCGGATTATCGCACAAACTCATCGGCGATAAAACCGCATCCGAAGACGCCGTCGGGGCGCCGTTGAAGGAGAAGAAGATGCAGACCTATCGTTTGGGAAAAACCGGTCCCCAAGTCTCGGCCATCGGCCTCGGCTGCATGGGCATGTCGGGCATGTACGGCCCGTCCGACCGCGCCGAAAGCATTGCGACCATCCATGCCGCGCTCGATGCCGGCATCAACCTGCTCGACACCGGCGATTTCTACGGCATGGGCCATAACGAAATGCTGATCGGCGAAGCGCTGAAGGGCCGCAGGCGCGAAGACGCCGTCATCAGCGTCAAGTTCGGCGCGCTGCGCGATCCCTCCAATGGCTGGAACGGCTACGACGCCCGCCCGATCGCCGTGAAGAACTTCCTCGCCTATACGCTGCAACGCCTCGGCGTCGACTATATCGACATCTATCGCCCTGCCCGCCTCGATCCCAATGTGCCGATCGAGGAAACGGTCGGCGCGATAACGGATCTCATCAAGGCCGGTTACGTCCGCCATGTCGGCCTCTCCGAAGTCGGGGCGGATACGATCCGCCGGGCCGCCGCCGTCGCCCCTATCGCCGACCTGCAGATCGAATATTCGCTGATTTCCCGCGGCATCGAGGACGAAATCCTGCCGACGACCCGCGAACTCGGCATTTCCGTCACCGCCTATGGCGTGCTGTCGCGCGGCCTCATCAGCGGCCATTGGCAGAAGGGCCAGCAGGGCGCAGGCGATTTCCGCGCCTTCAGCCCGCGCTTCCAGGAAGGCAACGTCGATGAAAACCTTGCCCTGGTCGAAGAACTCAGAAAGATCGCCACCTTCAAGGGCGCCTCGGTCGCGCAGGTCGCGATCGCCTGGGTGGCGGCACAGGGCGAGGATATCGTGCCGCTGGTCGGCGCCCGCCGCCGCGACCGGCTGACGGAGGCGCTCGGCTCGCGCGCGGTGAAACTCACCGCCGACGATCTCGCCGCCATCGAACGCGCCGTGCCGAAAGGTGCGGCTAAGGGCGCCCGTTATCCGGAAGCCCAGCTCAGGCACATGGACAGTGAAAAGTAGTCAGCCCCGAGAGGCCGGCACCCTGCCCTTCGGGGTGCCGCCTTTCGCTATCAGATCGGGTTGGAGAAAGTATCGCAGGCCGAAAGCTGCCCGCTGTCGAAGCCGCGCTTGAACCAGCGCATACGCTGCGCCGACGTGCCGTGGTTGAAACTCTCGGGCACGACATAGCCCTGCGAACGCTTCTGCAGCGTATCGTCGCCGATCTGCTGGGCGGCATTCAGCGCCTCCTCCAGATCGCCGGCGTCCAGAATGCCCTTCTGCTGGGTAAACTTGCCCCAGATGCCGGCAAAACAATCCGCCTGCAGTTCGACGCGGACCGACATCCTGTTGGCATCGGCCTCGCTCATGCTTTGGCGCGCCTGATTGAATTTCGGCAGGATGCCGAGCAGATTCTGCACGTGATGGCCGACTTCGTGCGCGATCACATAGGCCTCGGCAAAATCGCCCGACGCGCCAAACTGATCGGAAAGCTGCTGGAAGAAGGCCGTATCGAGGTAGACCTTGTGATCGCCCGGGCAATAGAAGGGTCCGGTCGCAGCCGATGCGAAACCGCAGGCGGACTGCGTCTGGCCGGAGAAGAGCACGAGGCGAGGCTCTTCGTAATCCCGGCCCTGAGACTGGAAGATACCATGCCAGGTATCTTCGGTTTCGGCGAGAACCGTGCGCACGAAGGCGGTCATCTCGTCGTTGGCGGGCGTCTGCGGGGCGGACTCGCTCTGCGAGTAGCCGGAGCCGTCCATCGATCCGCCGCCTTCCATGACCTGCATCAGGTCGATGCCCATCGCCTTGAAGATCAGGTAGATGACGACGAGAAAGACGATCGTGCCGATGCTGAGCCCGCCGCCGCGACGGCCGACGCCGCCGCCCGACGGAAAACTGAAGCCACCGCCGCGGCCGAAGGGATTGCGTCCAATGCCACCGGACGGATCGCTGCGGCGATCCTCGATATTGTCGGACTGACGCCGTCCTTTCCATTCCATGATCGATCTCCCCGGCGATGCGCCCATGCATGCTCTCAGGAGTCAGTTATATATCCGCCGCAAGGCCGAATTCCAGCCGCTTCCTCACGCGACCCGGCCGCGGCGCGGGCGAAGGCCGACGGCCGCGACGATCGCGGCGGCAATCAGCCCGAACAGCACCAGGGTCAGCCAGCTGTTGCCGGAGAACGCAACCGCATGCATGAGCCTGCCCGGCAGCAGCGTCGCAAGGCCGGCAAGGACGATGCCGCCGAAATACATGCCCGATACGATCCGCCGATGCGTGCGGATATCGTGCCGGCGCGCAGCGAGGATTGCCCGCCAGCTTCCGGCGAGTACGAAGACGGAGAGAAGGTGGATCGGGCTGAAGCCGTAAACGAGATTGATCTCGTGGATGAAGAAGCTCGACAGCGCCGTCACCACCATCAGCGCCATCCAGATCTTGCCGAGCAGCCGGTGCAGCCGCGTGCCCTTCGGCCGAGCGAGCAGATAGGCCCCGAGGATGGCCGCCGGCACGACGGCGGCGACATGGATCTGTATGGCGGGCGGCGCATTGAGCAGAGGTTCAAGCGTCATGATCGGCTCCGGTTGAATTCGCCCCCCGTTTCCGGCATGAGTGCATTTCTCTCAACGAACATGGCGTAAACTGCGGGAAAACTTCGTGGATCACCCCTCCTTGCAATCCACGCTTCGCGAATTGCAGGTCTTCTGGCGCTCTTCGCGCTTCTGGGGAACCTTCCTCGCCATTGTCCTCATCTTCGCGGTGACAGGTCCCTACGGCACGATGGACAGCATGCCGGCCGGCGAGCGCTTCGCCTACTGGCTGATCCTGCACGCCGTCGCATGGTCGATCGCCATCCTGTTTTCCGTGCTCGCCGATGCGCTGCTGCGCAAGCGGCTGGGGAATACGTTCTGGCGCATGATGATCGGCTCGCTGGTCGCCGCCTTGCCGATCGGCTTTGCGATCGGCCTTGTGGACTATGCCTTCAGCGGCGATCCGGCGGCCCTCGGCGGCGGCCTGGCAAGAGCCCTTTTCGCGCTGCCGCTCTGCGCCCTCTTCTGTTTTCTGACCTATCTTGCCATGCACCGGCAGATCGAGGAGGCCGCGGCACAGGCCCCGCCTGCCGCCTCGATCCTCGACCGGCTGAAGCCGCAGAACCGCGGCGCCCTGCTGCGCCTCTCGGTACAGGATCACTACACGGAGGTCGTCACCAGCCGCGGCCGCGAGCTGGTGCTGCTGCGCTTTTCCGATGCGCTGCGCGAAATTGGCGCGACACCGGGGCTGCAGGTCCACAGGTCGCATTGGGTGGCCGACGCCCATGTCGAGACCTTGAAACGCGACAACGGCAAGGTCC
Source organism: Rhizobium sp. GCM10022189 (assembly GCF_042656325.1). Lineage (NCBI taxonomy): Bacteria > Pseudomonadati > Pseudomonadota > Alphaproteobacteria > Hyphomicrobiales > Rhizobiaceae > Rhizobium > Rhizobium sp. GCM10022189. The sequence goes on along the minus strand of NZ_JBHSOR010000003.1, from coordinate 22,052 downwards.
TGATCCTCACGCGCGACGGTACGCAAATCCCCGTCAGCCGCAGTTTTGCCGAGCAAGCCCGCCGCCGTTTCGGCTGAAGAAGCCCCGGTAAATGCTTGACGGGACTCCCGCTTTCCCGCTTCCTGACGGCAAGGAGACAGGGAGGAGAACGCCGATGAAAGCCGTGCGCCTGGAAGCGACCGGAAAGCTGTTTATGCGCGAGGTCGACAAGCCCGTTCCCGGACCGGGTGACCTGCTGCTGCGCATCGAAGCCTGTGGCATCTGCGGCACCGATCGCCATCTTTTCCGCGGCGAGTTTCCCTCCCATCCACCGGTGACCCTTGGCCACGAATTCGCCGGCATCATCGAAGCAGTCGGCCCCGAGGTCAGTGGCTTCCACCCCGGCATGCGGGTCACGGGTGATCCCAATATCGCCTGCGGCCGCTGCGAGGAATGCCACAATGGCCGCGTCAATCTCTGCCGGAACCTGCAGGCGATCGGCATCCATAGAGACGGCGGTTTTGCCGATTATGTCATCCTCCCGCAGAAACAGGCCTTCGCCCTGCCACTTGGTCTCGATCCCCTGCACGGCGCCTTTTGCGAGCCGCTCGCCTGCTGCCTGCACGGCGTCGATCTCGCCAACATCAAGACAGGCGCTTCCGTGATCGTGCTTGGTGGCGGCGTGATCGGCCTGTTGACCGTGCAGCTTGCCCGGCTTGCCGGCGCGACGCGCATTCTCCTCGTCACCCGCAATGCCGGCAAACGCGCGCTGGCCGAAACGCTGGGCGCCACCGCAAGCTTCGATCCGTCAGCGGCGGATGCGGTCAGCGGCATTGCCGGCGACGGCGGCTTGCTACCCGGCGGCGCCGATGTCGTCTTCGAATGTGCCGGCGTTGCCGAAACGATGATGCAGGCGCCGAGGCTTGCAAGACGCGGCGGCACGGCAGTCATCCTCGGCGTCATGCCGCAGGGCGCAAGGATAGAGATCGAGCCATTCGATCTGCTGTTTCGGGAGGTGAATCTCGTCAGCTCCTTCCTCAACCCGTTCACCCACCAGCGCGCCGCCGATCTCATTGCCACGGGCGCGGTCAAGGTCGAGCCACTGATTTCGCGTCGTGTAACGCTGGAACAGGCACCCGAAGCCATCGCCAATCCGGCGTTTGGCGGCGAGATTCGCACGCTCGTCTTGCCCGCCGGGCAATAGGCTTCCAAAAGCCGGTCCGAATTCCTGTCGATTCCGTGATTTATGGGGTTCCGTTTGCAAAAACATTTGCCTATAAGCCGCTTCTAGCCTGAAAAGACCCTCAATGCGCGACCCGACCCGGTGATCTCCCACCCTGGCCGGCTTTTTGCGCAGCCACACAATGGATATCGCCCATGCCGAAGCGCCAAGACATCAAATCGATCCTCATCATCGGCGCGGGACCGATCGTCATTGGCCAGGCTTGCGAATTCGACTATTCCGGCACCCAGGCCTGCAAGGCGCTGAAGGAGGAAGGCTACCGCGTCATCCTCGTCAACTCCAACCCGGCAACGATCATGACCGATCCGGGCCTGGCCGACGCGACCTATGTCGAGCCGATCACGCCCGAAGTCGTCGCCAAGATCATCGCCAAGGAGCGCCCGGATGCGCTGCTGCCGACCATGGGCGGCCAGACCGCGCTGAACACCGCGCTTTCGCTGAAGCGCATGGGCGTGCTCGACCGCTACAATGTCGAGATGATCGGCGCCAAGCCCGCCGCCATCGACAAGGCCGAAGACCGCGCCCTCTTCCGCGAAGCCATGGCCAAGATCGGCCTCGAAACCCCGCGCTCGATGCTGGCAAACGCCACCGATATCAAGGATGCCGACCGCAAGACGCACGAGGCCGAGCGTGCCAAGCTGCGCGAAAGCCTCTCCGGCGCCGATCTCGACAAGGCGCTCGACGAGCTGGAAAACCAGTGGAACCTCGGCGAGAGCGACCGCAAGCAGCGCTACATGAGCCATGCCATGGCGATTGCCGCCCAGGCGCTCGACCATGTCGGCCTGCCCGCCATCATCCGCCCGTCCTTCACGCTCGGCGGCACCGGCGGCGGCATTGCCTATAACCGCTCGGAATTCTTCGAAATCGTCGGCGGCGGCCTCGACGCCTCCCCGACCACGGAAGTGCTGATCGAAGAGTCCGTTCTCGGCTGGAAGGAATACGAGATGGAGGTCGTCCGCGACAAGGCGGACAACTGCATCATCATCTGCTCCATCGAAAACATCGATCCGATGGGCGTCCATACCGGCGATTCGATCACCGTTGCCCCGGCGCTGACGCTGACGGACAAGGAATACCAGATCATGCGCAACGCCTCGATCGCGGTGCTGCGCGAGATCGGTGTGGAGACGGGCGGCTCGAACGTGCAGTTTGCCGTCAATCCGAAGGACGGCCGCCTCGTCGTCATCGAAATGAACCCGCGCGTCTCGCGCTCCTCCGCACTCGCCTCCAAGGCCACCGGCTTCCCGATCGCCAAGGTCGCCGCCAAGCTCGCCATCGGCTACACGCTCGACGAACTCGAAAACGACATTACCGGCGGCGCGACACCCGCCTCCTTCGAACCGTCGATCGACTATGTCGTCACCAAGATCCCGCGTTTCGCCTTCGAGAAGTTCCCCGGCGCTTCGCCGGTCCTGACGACCGCCATGAAGTCGGTCGGCGAAGTCATGGCGATCGGCCGTACCTTTGCGGAATCGCTGCAGAAGGCGCTGCGCGGCCTCGAAACCGGCCTGACCGGCCTCGACGAAATCGAGATCCCGGATTTCGAGGAAGGCGAATCCAGCCAGAACGCCATCCGCGCCGCGATCGGCACGCCGACCCCGGACCGCCTGCGCATGGTCGCCCAGGCGCTGCGTCAGGGCATGAGCGAGGCCGAAGTCCATGAGGGCTGCAAGATCGATCCCTGGTTCATCGCCCAGCTGAAGAACATCGTCGACATGGAAGCCCGCATCCGCGAGCACGGTCTGCCCGAGGATGCCGCCAACCTGCGCATGCTGAAGGCCATGGGCTTCTCCGATGCCCGCTTGGCCACGCTGACCGGCAAGCGCCCGAAGGAAGTGGCCGAGCTGCGCAATTCGCTCAACGTCCGCCCGGTCTTCAAGCGCATCGATACCTGCGCGGCCGAATTCGCCTCGCCCACCGCCTACATGTACTCGACCTACGAGACGCCTTTCGTCGGCGCCGCCCGCTCCGAAGCGCAGGTCTCCGACCGCAAGAAGGTCGTCATCCTCGGCGGCGGCCCGAACCGTATCGGCCAGGGCATCGAGTTCGACTATTGCTGCTGCCATGCCGCCTTCGCGCTGAAGGATGCCGGCTACGAAGCGATCATGATCAACTGCAACCCGGAAACGGTTTCGACCGACTACGATACGTCAGACCGCCTCTATTTCGAGCCGCTGACGGCCGAAGACGTGATCGAGATCCTGCGCGCCGAGCAGGAAAAGGGCGAAGTCGTCGGCGTCATCGTCCAGTTCGGCGGCCAGACCCCGCTGAAGCTTGCCGAAGCGCTGGAAAAGAACGGTATCCCGATCCTCGGCACCGCCCCCGATGCGATCGACCTTGCCGAGGACCGCGACCGTTTCCAGAAGCTTCTGATGAAGCTCGACCTCAACCAGCCGAACAACGGCATCGCCTACTCGGTCGAGCAGGCGCGCCTCGTCGCCGCCGAAATCGGCTTCCCGCTGGTCGTTCGCCCGTCCTACGTGCTCGGCGGCCGCGCCATGCAGATCATCCACGCCGAGAGCCAGCTACAGACCTACCTGCTCGACACCGTTCCGGAACTGGTGCCGGAAGATATCAAGGCACGCTACCCGAACGACAAGACTGGCCAGATCAACACCCTGCTCGGCAAGAACCCGCTGCTCTTCGACAGCTACCTGACCAACGCCATCGAAGTCGATGTCGACTGCCTCTCCGACGGCACCGACGTCTATGTCGCCGGCATCATGGAGCATATCGAAGAGGCCGGCATCCATTCGGGCGACAGCGCCTGCTCGCTGCCGCCGCGCACGCTGTCGCGCGAAATGCTCGACGAGCTGGAACGTCAGGCCAAGGCCATGGCGAAGGCGCTGAATGTCGGCGGCCTGATGAACGTGCAGTTCGCCATCAAGGACGACACGGTCTACGTTCTTGAAGTCAACCCGCGCGCCTCGCGTACCGTGCCTTTCGTCGCCAAGACCATCGGCGCGCCGATCGCCAAGATCGCCGCCCGCGTCATGGCCGGTGAGAAGCTCGACGCGACCTTCGCCGCCTATGGCGAAAAGCCCGATCCGCGGGTGCTGAAGCACATCGCCGTCAAGGAAGCCGTCTTCCCCTTCGCCCGCTTCCCCGGTGTCGATACGCTGCTCGGCCCGGAAATGCGCTCCACCGGCGAAGTCATCGGTCTCGACAGCGATTTCGCGCTGGCCTTCGCCAAGTCCCAGCTCGGCGCCGGCGTCGAACTGCCGCGTGAAGGCACGGTCTTCGTCTCCGTGCGCGATGCCGACAAGCCGCGCGTCCTGCCGGCGATCCGCATTCTGGCCGAACAGGGCTTCAAGGTTCTGGCAACCGGCGGCACCGCCCGCTTCCTCGGCGAAAACGGCATCGAGGCCACCAAGATCAACAAGGTTCTCGAAGGACGACCGCATATCGAGGACGCCATCCGCAACCGCCAGGTCCAGCTCGTCATCAACACGACCGACGGCAACAAGGCGATCTCGGATTCGAAGTCGCTGCGCCGCGCCACGCTGATGCAGAAAGTGCCCTATTACACCACCATGGCCGGCGCCGAAGCCGCCGCCCAGGCGATCAAGGCGCTGAAGGCCGGCAACCTCGAAGTCCGCCCGCTGCAGAGCTACTTCTGACGATCGGGTGAAGGGGCAAGGCCTCTTCACCTCCACCTCCCATCCCGGCAAAACTGCGACCCAAAATTGCAGGCATGGGAACTTGATGTTAGCCTGCTCCCCGGCTGTATCGGGGGAGCAGCATGTCGAAGAACATCGTCATTCTGTTCGACGGCACGTCGAACGAGATATCCGCAGACCGCACCAATATTCTGCGCCTGTTCGGAACGCTGAAGCGCTCGGACGAACAGATCGTCTATTACGATCCCGGAGTCGGCACGCTTGGTGCGGCAGATGCATGGTCGCGCTTCTACCGCAAGACCATCGAAGTCTGGGGCCTTGCCACCGGCTGGGGTCTCGATGAAAACGTCAAGGGCGCCTATCGCTTCCTGGTCGAGAACTACGATGCCGGTCCGCCCGACGATCATGGCGGTCATCCCGAGCGCGACCGCATCTATATTTTCGGCTTCAGCCGCGGCGCCTATACGGCCCGCGTTCTGGCGGGTTTCATTCACGCCTTCGGCTTGAGCAGCCGCTATCACCTGAACCTGCTCGACTATGCCTACAGAACCTACAAGGGCATTCCCGAACAGGAGCAGCGCACCGACGGCCCTGACGGCGCCGATCCGTCATCGGCCTTCAAGAGCATGCGTCTCTACGAGCGCATGCTGCGCAACGACCGCCCGCCGATCAAGCTGCTCGGCCTGTTCGATACGGTGGCCTCGGTGATCGAGGCCGGCAGAGGGCGTCCTCAGTTCACGACCCATCCTTTCACCCGCAAGAACCCAAGCGTCGAATACGTGCGCCATGCCGTGTCGATCGACGAGCGCAGAACCATGTTCCAGCCGGAACTGTGGACGCCGGATCAGGACTATCGCGGCAATCCCTTCAAGCCCGCGAGTGCCAGGCAGGATTTCAAGGAAGTCTGGTTTGCCGGCGTCCATGGCGATATCGGTGGCGGCTACCCGGAAGCCGAAAGCGCGCAGGTGAAGATACCGCTCGACTGGATGATCCGCGAAACGGAGCCGGCAGGCCTGCTCTACGTCTCGCGCACGATCAACAACATCGTGCTCGGCAAGAATGACAACCAATATGTCGAACTTGATCCGACCGCGGCCCTGCACGATTCCATGACAGCCGGCTGGAAACTGCTCGAATATATTCCGCGACGGGTGCCGGAAAATTCCTGGCGCAGACGCGGCGACAGACGCGCCATCTATCTGCCGCGACAGGACCGGCGCTTCATCCCCGACGGATCGACCCTGCATGCCTCCGTGCAGACCCGCATGGCGACCGGCTATGCTCCGCCCAACCTGCCCAGAGACCCCGTATTCGTGCCCTGACGCGTTGAATCGATTTCTCCGCTCAGGCCGCCAGGCCCTTGATCAGACTCATCTCCTGCCGAAAACGCGCAAGCTCCCGCGCCTTCCTTTCCTCATCCGGAATCCGCAGCAGGTAGGAAGGGTGCACGGTGACGAAAAGCGATCGTCCCTCTTGCATGGCAATCGCTCGCCCCCGCACATCCGCCAGCTTCTGCTTCTCACCGGTCAGCGCGTAGAAGGCCGTCGCCCCCATCGCCACGACCAGCCGCGGCCGTATGAGGTCGAGCTCCAGCTTCAGCCACCAGCGGCAATGCTGCACCTCGCCCAAATTGGGCTTCTGGTGGATGCGCCGCTTGCCGCGCGGCTCGTATTTGAAATGTTTGACGGCATTGGTGACATAGAGCCTCGACCGATCGATACCGGCCTGCGCGATCGCCTCGTCGAAAACGGTCCCGGCCGGCCCGATGAAGGGGCGGCCGGCAAGGTCCTCCTGATCGCCCGGCTGCTCGCCGACGAACATGATCCCGGCATCGACTGGCCCCTCGCCAAAGACCGTCTGCGTCGCCCTCTCATGCAGCGGGCATCGGCTGCAGGCGGCGGCTTCTTCCCGCAACGCCTCCAGCGTGCCGGCAGGCGCCCGTTTCGGGGCCGGCATGCGGGCGGCCGCCTCCCGAATCCTGTTATGATAGGCAAGCGGCATCGTCGCTTCGCGTTCGGCCATGGCAAGCACATTGACTTCCGCATCGGCGATCAGGCCGGGAATGAGATCGGCCTCCGGCAGGTTCTTCCAGTATTTTTTCGGCATCTCGGCCTGCATGGCCTTCACCTTCAGCCGGGCAGGATTGAAGATGCTGGCATAATAAGTGCGCCAGAGATCGTCGGTCGCGTCGCTGATGTCAGGCTTTTCGCAGGGCGCATCGCTTGTCGTCAGCCGCTCGCCATCCCAGGCGGCCGATCCCTTCGGCGTGGCGATCAGCCAGTCCATATCAGTGAAGCGGCGCTGGAAGAACGGCGCCTTGCGCGCGACGATATAGTGATCCGGCTCGAACCAGGCGATGAACTTTCGCCGCGCGCCGGCAGGTGCCGGCACTTCCTTGAAGCGCACGAAGGCCGTCATTTTGTGAGCGTCGCGATGCACGCTCTTCTGCATCAGCCGAGCGCGCGAAACCTCTTCGTCGGACGCCAGATCCAGCAGATCGCGGTTTTCCAGCAGGCGCCACAGCAGGCTGTAGAGCAGCGAAAACCGGCCGGGATCGCTATGGCAGATCACCGCCTCGGCAAGCGCCATGAAAGCCGGCGGAACGCTCATGGGTCTGGCATTGGGGGTTGGGTCGGGCGGCAAGGCATCACGCTGAAAATCAAAGCCCGGCTCGCTGCTCTTTTCCTGCCAGTCGATGTCGTCAGGCAGGATTCCGGCCGCGGCAAAGGCGCGGGCGGCCTTGCGCCATTCCTCGAAATTCCCCCTGCCCTCCAGAACGATCCGGCGCATCATAACAGCGTCAATTGTTCGGGTTGCGGCTCGAACATGGCGCGCAGGTCCGGCCGGTCGACAAGGCGATGCGGTGTCCAGCCCTCGGCCGTGACGAAGGCCTGTACCTTGCGGATGGAGACGCCGAGACGCGGCAGGTCCTCGAGCCGCAAGCGGCGCTGCCGCCTCTCGGTCAGGATCGCCTTCACCGTCCTGGTGCCGAGCCCCGGCACGCGCAACAGCCTCTCGCGATCGGCCCGGTTGACATCGACGGGGAAGTCCTCGCGATGGCCGAGCGCCCAGGCAAGCTTGGGATCGAGATTGAGATCCAGCATGCCGCCCTCTTGCGTCGACGTGATTTCGTCGATGCCGAACCCATAGAAACGATAGAGCCAGTCGGCCTGATAGAGCCTGTGCTCGCGCATCAGCGGCGGCTTGATGAGCGGCAGGTTCTTCGAACTGTCGGGGATCGGGCTGAAGGCGGAATAATAAACCCGCTTCAGACCGTAGCTGCTGTAAAGCTGGCCGCTGGTGGACAGGATCGTCGCATCACTGGCCCCGTCGGCGCCCACGATCATCTGCGTGCTCTGGCCGGCCGGCACGAAGCGCTTCCGCCTCCTGGTTTGCAGCGTCGGCTCTTGCGCCGCTTCGATCTTCAGCCTGAGATCGCCCATCGAGCGGCGAATGCCGGCCGGCTTCTTTTCCGGTGCAAAGCGGCTGATGCCGCTATCGGTCGGCAGTTCGATATTGAGCGAGAGGCGGTCGGCATAGAGCCCCGCCTCCTCGATCAGATGCGCGGATGCTTCCGGAATGGATTTCAGGTGAATGTAGCCGCGGAAACTATGCGTGATCCGCAATTCCCGCACGATGCGCACCATTTCCTCCATCGTGTGATCGGATGAGCGGATGATGCCCGAGGAGAGAAACAGGCCTTCGATGTAGTTGCGCCGGTAAAATTCCAGCGTCAGCCAGACGACCTCCTCGGGCGTGAACCGCGCGCGCTCGACATTGCTCGACGAGCGGTTGATGCAATAGGCGCAGTCATAGATGCAGAAATTGGTGAGCAGGATCTTGAGCAGCGAGATGCATCGGCCGTCAGGCGCATAGGCGTGACAGATGCCCGAGCCTTCGGTCGAGCCAAGCCCGCCGGAGCCGGACGAATCCCGTTTGACCGTACCGCTGGAGGCGCAGGAAGCATCGTATTTGGCAGCGTCGGAAAGGATCGCCAACCGTTCTTTAAGCGATTTCTTCATCCGTATGTTCACTAAATGTTCACGGTGGCGAAATCAAGACGAAGAAACGGGATTGTACCCGACTTCCCTTCAAAAGCAGGCACTTCAGCACACCGCAAAAAGCGCCGATACGAATTTTATGGAAATTGCGCGTGCCGATCTGCTATAAGCGGCGAAATAGGATTGTAACACGGTTCCGAAGTTCCCCTTCGGGACCTGTTTTCTTTTGTGTCTGCGCGAACTGCAGATGCGGGGAGAGAAGGACAAGAAAATGGTTGATAAGGTACCGATGACACAGGGTGGTTTCGTCAAGCTGCAGGAAGAGCTGCGCTGGCGTCAGCAGGAGGAGCGCCCGCGAATCATCGAGGCCATTGCGGAAGCGCGCGCCCATGGCGACCTTTCCGAAAATGCCGAGTACCATGCAGCCAAGGAAGCGCAGAGCCACAACGAGGGCCGCATCACCGAGCTCGAAGACCTGACGGCGCGCGCCGAAGTCATCGACCTTACCAAGATGTCGGGCGACAAGATCAAGTTCGGCGCCAAGGTGAAGCTCGTCGACGAGGACACCGAAGAGGAAAAGACCTACCAGATCGTCGGCGATCAGGAAGCCGACGTGAAGCAGGGTCGCATTTCCATCTCCTCCCCGATCGCCCGCGCGCTGATCGGCAAGGAAGTCGGCGACTCCATCGAAGTCAACGCGCCGGGCGGTTCCAAGGCCTACGAAATCCTCTCCGTTTCCTGGGGCTGATCGCCCGCGCTTTTCTTTTCAAGAGCAGCCCGTGCCGGATATCAGCGACGTCGAGATCATCGCGCCCAACCTGAAACGCCGGCTCTCCGGCGTCACGTCCACGATCGTCCAGCTTATCCCCTGCCAGATCCGGCTGGGGATCAGGATCGCCGCTCTCGGCCCCGGCCTGCCGCCGGACCTTCCGCGCTTGAAATGGCCGCAGCTGGCCGGCCTCTGGCGCCCGCCGGCCGGGCGCCGCCACCGCGTCTGGCATGCGCGCCGCAACAACGAGATGGCTGCAGGCATCCTCCTGCGCCACGTGCTGCGCATGCCGCTGAAGCTCGTCTTCACCTCGGCCGCCCAGCGCCGCCACACGTCCTACACCCGCTGGCTGATCCGCCGGATGGATGCCGTCATCGCCACCAGCAGCCGCTCCGGCTCCTTCCTCAAGGTGCCGCACACGGTCATTCAGCACGGCGTCGATCTCGCGCTCTTCCATCCGCCCGAAGGACCGGACGATACGATCACGGCCACCGGCCTGCCCGGCCGCCATCTCGTCGGCTGCTTCGGCCGGGTGCGCCACCAGAAGGGCACCGATCTGTTCGTCCAGGCGATGATTGCGCTTCTGCCGCAATATCCGGACTGGACGGCCGTCATTTCCGGCCGCATCACACCGGAGCACACGGCATTCGCCGACAAGCTGAAGGCCGATATTGCCGCGGCCGGCCTGGCCGACCGCATCGTCTTCATCGGCGAAGTGCCCGACATCAAGGTCTGGTATCGCCGGCTGACGCTCTATGTCGCCCCGTCCCGCAACGAAGGCTTCGGCCTGACCCCGCTGGAAGCCATGGCCTCGAAGACGGCGGTCGTCGCGTCAGACGCCGGCGCCTATGCCGAGATGATCGTGTCAGGCGAAAACGGCGTCATCGTGCCGCCCGGCGACGGCAAGGCGCTGACGGCAGCCATTGCCACCTATCTTGCCAATCCTGCGCTGACCGCCGCACAGGGGGAAACGGCGCTCCGGCACGTGCGCGAAAATTTCGCATTGGAAAAGGAAGCGACGGCAATCGCCCGGATTTACCAGGAGCTTCTCGGCGCTTAAGCCGAACCTTTGTAACAAACATTTCGGGAAGGCAGGGGCGCAAGGGATGTCGACCGCAAACAGCAATGACCTGGTCAACGTGCTCTGCATGAAGTGGGGAACGCTCTACGGCCCCGAATATGTCAACAACCTCTATCACGGCGTCAAACGGCACCTGAAACGCCCGCACCGTTTTGTCTGCTTCACCGACAACACGGAAGGCCTCCAAGAGGGTATCGAAACCTTCCCCCTCCCCGAACTCGGCCTGCCGGCCGGCTCGAAGGACCGCCGCTGGCAGAAGCTGTCGCTCTTCCGCCGCGACCTCGCCGGTCTCGAGGGCATCGGCCTCTTCCTCGATCTCGATCTCGTCATCGTCGACGACCTGGAGCCGCTCTTCCAGCATCCGGGCAAGTTCCTCATCATCCGCGACGACGATCTCTTCCGGCCAAAGCCGCTGCGCAAGCTCAATCCGGCCCGCGACCGGTTCCTGGCCTCGGTCGGCAACAGCTCGGTCTTCCGCTATGAGATCGGCGCCCACGCCTATATTCTCGACACCTACATTGCCGACCCCGTGGCAGCCATGTCGAAATACGAGATTTCCCAGCAGTTCCAGAGCGCGCAGCTCGCAGCCCATGGAAACCTGCAATACTGGCCGCGGGAATGGTGCGTGAGCTTCAAGAACGCCTGCGTGCCGCGCCACATCAAGAGCTTCTGGCGCGATCCCGAACTGCCGCCGGAAGCCAGGATCGTCGTCTTCGCCGGCAATCCGAAAATGAGCGAGGTCTTCGAAGGCGGCGGGCAGAAATGGTATCGCCGCATCGGCAATACCGATTGGCTGAGCAAGGCCTGGCGCGGCTGAAGCCTTTCAGGAAGTGCTTTTAGAGTTCGACCAGCCCGAGCTTCTTCACCTGGCGGATCGTCAGCATGGTGCGAACGGTATCGACATGCTCGTTGGCCGTCAGCACCTCGATGACGAAATCCTGGAAGCGGGTCAGGTTCTGGGCCACGCAATGCAGCAGGAAATCGCTGTCGCCGGAAACCATCCAGGCCTGGCGCACCAGCGGCCATTCGGCGGTGGCGGCGGCAAAGGCCTTCAGATTGGCTTCGGACTGGTGCTTGAGACCGACCATGCAGAATGCGACGAGATCGAGCCCGAGCTTCGGGCTGTTCAGCATCGCGTGGTATCCTTCGATGACGCCGGCTTCCTCGAGCTTGCGCACCCGGCGCAGGCAGGGCGGCGCTGAAATTCCCACCCGGTCGGCAAGTTCCACATTGGTCATGCGGCCGTCTGCCTGCAGTTCCCGCAATATCTTTATGTCGATAACGTCAAGTTCAGCGCGAACCACGCCCAGGCCTTTCTTTAATTCCCCGCGGGCAGCTTCTATATAAAGCCACGGAATACGCAAGAAAGTTTCAGTCCGATGACGGAATCTTGCACAGCACCTGCATTTGCCTTGTTGGTAATGCAAGGCTGCCCTTGAATAAAAGCATTGGTCGTTCATAAATGGCGCAGGGATTGCGAAACGGCCTTATTCGCCTCTTGGCCGTCGCATCCTGCCAGTCGAAAGGAAATTCTATGTCTGCCCGCCATACCAAGGTGCTCATTATCGGTTCCGGACCTGCCGGCTATACGGCAGCGGTCTACGCCGCACGCGCCATGCTGAAACCGGTTCTGATCGCCGGTCTCGAACAGGGCGGCCAGCTGATGATTACCACCGACGTCGAGAACTATCCGGGCTTTGCCGATCCGATCCAGGGTCCCTGGCTGATGGACCAGATGCTGCAGCAGGCCCGGCATGTCGGCGCCGAAATCGTCAACGACCTCGTCACCGAGGTCGATCTCAACCAGCGCCCCTTCGTCGCCCGTACCGATAGCGGCCAGGTCTGGACGGCCGATACGCTGATCATCGCAACCGGCGCCAAGGCCAAGTGGCTCGGCATCGAGAGCGAGCAGCATTTCCAGGGCTTCGGCGTCTCCGCCTGCGCCACCTGCGACGGCTTCTTCTACCGCAACAAGGACGTGATCGTGGTCGGCGGCGGCAACAGCGCCGTCGAGGAAGCGCTCTATCTCTCCAATATCGCCAGGTCGGTTACTGTCGTGCACCGCCGCGACAGCTTCCGTGCGGAAAAGATCCTGCAGGAACGCCTCTTCGCCAAGGAGAACGTCAAGGTTCTCTGGAACACCGAGGTCGCCGAAATCACGGGCACGCCGGCAAAGCCCCCCATGCCGCCGTCCGTTTCCGGCGCCCGCCTGCGCGATACCCGCACCGGTGCCATCACCGAGGTCGCCGTCGACGGCGTCTTCGTGGCGATCGGCCACGCACCGGCAACCGAACTTTTCAAGGGCAAGCTGAAGCTGAAGGACAATGGCTATCTCTGGACCGCGCCGGATTCGACTGCGACCAGCCTGGAGGGCGTCTATGCCGCAGGTGATGTGACCGACGATACGTTCCGCCAGGCAGTCACTGCCGCAGGCATGGGATGCATGGCCGCCCTCGAGGCGGAGCGTTATCTGACGGGCCATATGCCCGTTGCCGTAGCAGCGGAGTAATCGTGGCATGAGGGGTGGGGGAATGCCGTTGGACTGGGACAAGCTGCGTATTTTCCACGCAGCTGCCGAAGCCGGATCGTTTACGCATGCGGCCGACAAGCTGCATCTGTCCCAGTCGGCCATCAGCCGTCAGGTCAGCGCGCTCGAGCAGGATGTGGGCACCAAGCTCTTCCATCGCCACGCGCGCGGCCTGATCCTCACCGAACAGGGCGAGTTGTTGTACCGCACCGCCCATGACGTGCTGCTGAAGCTCGAAACCGTGAAGATGCAGCTGACCGAGACGACGGAAACACCGTCCGGCAAGCTGCGCGTCACCACCACGGTCGGTCTCGGCCAGGGCTGGCTGACCGACAAGATCCAGGAATTCCTGCAGCTCTATCCCGATGTCCAGATCCAGCTCATCCTCGACAACGAGGAAGTGGATGTGAACATGCGCCATGCCGATTGCGCCATCCGCCTTCGCCAGCCGCAACAGTCGGACCTCATCCAGCGCAAGCTCTTCACCGTGCATATGCACGTCTATGCGGCCCCCTCCTACATCAACCGCCATGGCGAACCGCAGACGATCGAGGATCTCGACAATCACCGGATCATCACCTTCGGCGAACCGGCGCCGAACTACCTGCTCGACGTCAACTGGCTGGAAATCGCCGGCCGCTCGTCGGACAACAAGCGCATTCCGCACCTGCAGATCAACAGCCAGACCTCGATCAAGCGCGCCTGCCTGCTCGGTATCGGCATCGCCTGCCTGCCGGATTATATCGTCGGCCGCGACCCCGGCCTGATCCAGCTGGCGATCAATGCCGACGTTCCCTCCTTCGATACCTATTTCTGCTATCCGGACGAGATCAAGAACGCCGCCAAGCTGAAAGCCTTCCGCGATTTCATCGTCAGCAAGGCCCGTAACTGGAACTTCTGATTTCCCTTTTTGTGGAACGAATATCAAATCATGCAACCCACGCATGACTGACATGCACAAAAAAGGGTTGCCGTTTGCTCATTAAAGCACCATATCGCACATAGCTGATGCACACGGTGGCTTTTCCTCCCAGTTCCACCGCATTAGCTGTTCCCCTCTGGAGGTTTTTGACCTTCACACTTATAAGGGCCTCGGTTTTCCGGTGGCCCTCTTTTTTTGCGTGAATTTTACCGGGAGATACCGCAGTGCGGAAAATTTTGTGCAGCGCATAGCTGGCATGCACAAAAATGCATTGAAAGCTGCACAAAGAACCACCATATCGCTCATAGCTGATGCATTTCGTGGCTTCTCTCCCAGTGCCACCGCGTTGGCTGTTCCCCTCTGGAGGTTTTTGACCTTCACACTTATAGGGCCCTGGTTTTCCAGCGGCCCTCTTTTTTTGCTTAAACTTTAGGCAGAGCGGGAAAATTACGACCTCACGCCTCCGTGACTTGCATATCGAATATCATCGATCCATATATCGAGAAAATCCGATTTATAATTCGATGAATGACGATGGACAAAGACGAGATTCTCAAGGCGCTGGCCAATCCTGCCCGGATGGACATCCTCAACTGGCTGAAGAACCCGGAAGAACACTTTCCGACGCAGGAACATCCGTTTGAAATGGGTGTCTGTGCCAGCCAGTTCGAACGCTGCGGCCTGTCTCAATCCACCGTGTCCTCGCACCTTGGCATCCTCCACCGCGCCGGCCTCGTCACCAGCAAGCGCGTCGGCCAGTGGATCTTCTACAAGCGCAACGAAGAAACGATCGCCGCCTTCCTCCAGCAACTGACGCAGGATCTCTGACCCATGCCCCTTGCCCTGCTCGTGCTTGCCTTGAGCTCTTTTGCGATAGGCACCACCGAATTCGTCATCATGGGCCTTCTGCCCGAAGTCGCCGCCGACCTCTCTGTCACGATCCCGCAGGCCGGCTGGCTGGTAACGGGTTATGCGCTGGCCGTCGCACTCGGCGCGCCCGTCATGGCCGTTTCCACCGCCAGGCTGAAGCGCCGCTCGGCGCTCATCATGCTGATGGCCTTCTTCATCGCCGGCGACCTGCTCTGCGCGATTGCGCCCAACTACTGGGTGCTGATGATCGCCCGCATCGTCACGGCCCTTTGCCACGGCGCCTTTTTCGGCATCGGCTCGGTCGTCGCCGCCAATCTCGTCAGCGAGGACCGCAAGGCCCGCGCCGTCGCCCTGATGTTCACCGGCCTGACGCTCGCAAACGTGCTCGGCGTGCCGCTCGGCACCGCCATCGGCCAGGCCTTCGGCTGGCGGTCCACGTTCTGGGTGGTGACTGCAATCGGCGTCGTGACCATTGCCGGCCTGATCGCCGCCCTGCCTCGCGACAGGCAGGAAGAGCAGAGCGGCATCCTGCGCGAGATCGCGGCGTTGCGGAACGGCCGCCTGTGGATGGCGCTGTCGGTCACCGTCTTCTTCTCGGCCTCGATGTTCACGCTCTTCACCTATATCGCCCCGCTGCTGCGGGACGTGACCGGCGTCTCGCCGGAAGGGGTGACCTGGACACTGTTCCTGATCGGCATCGGCCTGACGGTCGGCAACCTGATCGGCGGCAAGCTTGCCGACTGGCGCCTCGGTACTGCCCTTGCCGCCATCTTTGCGGCGATCGCGCTGAGCTCGGCGATCTTCTTCTATACGAGCCGCTTCTTCATCCCGGCCGAGATCACCCTCTTCCTGTGGGCCGCAGCCACCTTTGCTGCGGTGCCGGCCCTGCAGGTCGGCGTGGTCGGCTTCGGCAGGGATGCGCCGAACCTCGTCTCGACCATCAATATCGGCGCCTTCAACACCGGCAATGCCCTCGGCGCCTGGGTCGGCGGCACGGTCATCGATGCCGGCCTCGATCTCGACCGCGTTCCCCTCGCGGCGGCCGCCATGGCCCTGATCGGCCTTGCCGCCACCGCTCTTACCTATCTCTCCGGCCGGGCGCAGGCCGCGCCCGCCGCCGCCGAGTGACCACCAAGCAGAAAGGACCTTACTATGGCCAAGCTCTTTCAACCGACGCAGGCGGGCGATATTGCCCTGAAGAACCATATCGTCATGGCGCCGCTCACCCGTAACCGTTCGCCGGGCGCAATCCCGAACGACATGAATGTCGAATATTACCGCCAGCGCGCCACGGCCGGCCTCATCATCACCGAAGCGACCGCCATCACGCACCAGGGCCAGGGTTATGCCAACGTGCCCGGCCTCTACAGCAAGGAAGCGCTCGATGGCTGGAAGCGGGTGACGGATGCCGTCCATGCCGAGGGCGGCAAGATCGTCGTGCAGATGTGGCATGTCGGCCGCATCTCGCACACCGCGCTGCAGCCGAACGGCGGCAAGCCGGTCTCGTCGACCAATCGCATCGCCAAGGCCAAGACCTATCTCGTCAACGCGGACGGCACCGGCGGCTTTACCGACACTTCCGAGCCGCGCGCGCTCGAAACCTCCGAAATTCCCGGCATCGTCGAGGATTACCGCAAGGCCGCCCGCGCCGCGATCGATGCCGGCTTCGACGGCGTCGAAATCCACGGCGCCAATGGCTATCTGCTCGACCAGTTCATGCGCGACGGCGTCAACGACCGCACCGACGAATATGGCGGCCCGATCGAAAACCGCGCCCGCTTAACCTTTGAAGTCGTTGAAGCCGTGACCAGGGAAATCGGCGCCCGCCGCACCGCGATCCGCATTTCGCCGGTCACGCCGTCGGGCGAATCCTACGATTCCAATCCGCAGGCGATCTTCACCCATGTCGTCGAAGGCCTGGCCAGGTACGATCTCGCCTATATCCATGTCGTTGAAGGCCAGACCGGCGGCGAGCGCGACTATCGCCAGGGCGACAACCCGTCCTTCGACTACAAGGCGCTGCGTGCCGCCTACAAGAAGGCCGGCGGCAAGGCTGCCTGGATGGTCAACAACGGTTACAACCGCGATATGGCGCTCGAAGCCGTCGAAACCGGCGCGGCCGATCTTGTTGCCTTCGGCAAACCCTTCATCGCCAATCCGGATCTCGTCGAGCGCCTGGAAAAGAACCTGCCGCTCAACACGCCCGACCAGTCCACCTTCTACGGTGGCACCGCCAAGGGCTACATCGACTATCCGCTGCTCGAAAAGGTCGCCTGATCGCTGGAGCAGACAGAAATCCCGCCGCCCGGCGGGATTTCCATTTCAGACCATTGCCGCTAGCATGCCGCCATGTTCTCCCGCTATCTCGAACGCTGGTCGCTGTCGCCAGACGGCGAACCCATCATCACCCATTCAAGCCGCCTCCTGCCGGTCATCTGGCAGGACAAACCCGCCATGCTGAAAGTCGCAATCGACAGCAGCGAGCGCGAAGGCGCATTGCTGATGCAATGGTGGAATGGCGATGGCGCGGCCCGGGTCTATGCGCAGGAGGACGATGCCGTCCTCCTGGAGCGCGCCGCAGACAGGCAGTCCCTGCTGCACATGGCCCTGAACGGTAAGGACGACGAGGCAAGCCGTATCATGGTGCGCACAGCCGCAAGGCTGCATGCGCCCCGCCCCACCCCGCTTGAGGGGGCGCCGACGCTCGAGCGCTGGTTCCGCAGCCTGAAGCCGGCGGCGGAAACCCATGCCGGCACCTTCGCCGATTGCTGGAAGATCGCAAGCGCCCTGCTTGCGGCGCCACAGCAGCTCGGCATTCTCCACGGCGATATCCATCACCGCAACGTCCTCGATTTCGGCGAAAGGGGCTGGCTGGCGATCGACCCCAAGCGGATCTACGGCGAGCGCGGCTACGACTTTGCCAATATCTTCGCCAACGAAGACCTGCCGACGACGGTGGATCCGAGGCGCCTGCGCCGCCAGCTTCCGATCGTCTCCGGCGAGGCAGACATCGAGCCGTCGAGACTGCTCAAATGGATCGCCGCCTATTCCGCCCTCTCCGCCGCCTGGTTCCTTGAGGATGGCGATCATGCCTCCGCCGAGAAACCTCTGACGGTTGCCCGCATCGCGCTTGCGGAGCTTGGCTAACCGGCCTTTCCAGCATGCGAAAGAAGCGCCGCCACGCCATGCGGCAGCTCCGGCAGCGAGCCTTGCGCAATGAGCGCGGCGCGCACGGCTTCGTCGATCGGCGTATGCGGCTCGGTTCCAAGCTCGGCGACCAGCCTGTCGTTCTTCATGCGCAGCGGCACTTTCCAGAGGTAACGCATCTCTTTCAGTTCCCGCATCAGCGTCATGAAGGGAGCGAGCAGCGGCACGACAAACCAGGGAAAACGGCCGATCTTCGCCTTGCCGCCGGCAACCCGCCGGACCGCTTCCGCCAGCTGGCGGCCATCGCCGTCCCAGAATCCGTTCATATGATAGCAGGCGAATGCCGGCAGGCGCTCGGCCCGCTCGACAAGCTGCACCATCGTCTCGGCGACATCGGGCAGATAGGCCCAATGGTGCCCGATGCCCGGCAGCGCGGGGTTTCTGATCGTGCCGACCGGTTTGCCCGGCGTGGCATAGGCGGCGGAAAACCAGCTGTTGCCGGTGGCGCCCGGCCCGAAGAAATCGCCGGCGCGCACGATGATGACACTGGCGCCCATCTCGCAAGCCGCCTTCAGGCGCTTCTCCATCTCGACGCGAATCCTGCCCTTCTTCGTCACCGGGTGCTGGGGGCTGTCCTCCGTCACGACCGGAAAGGCATCCGGCCCGAAATTGTAGACATTGCCCGGCAGCAGGATGCGCGCGCCGACCGCGCAGGCCGCGGCGATCGTATTGTCGAGCATCGGCAGCGCCAGTCTCTCCCAGTCGCGATAGCCAGGCGGATTGACGGCATGAACGATGAGATCAACACCTTCCGCGGCCCTGCGAACATCGGCGGCATTCATTGCGTCGCCCTGTACCCAGTCGAAGCCCGGCCCGCTCGCCGATGCTTTCTGGGCGTTGCGGTGGAGCGCCCTGATCGTCCAGCCGCGCGCCTGCAGTTTGCGGGCAACCGCGCCGCCGATGCCACCCGTAGCACCCAGAATAAGCGCCGATTTCCTACGCTGATCTCCACTGCCCATGATCGTCTCCTTGTTCGACGAGACGACTATGCCTTCAGCTGGAGATAAACAAAATTGACGAAATACATTCTGCCGCTATACATAAATAGATGACCTCCGAGCCAAGCTGGGATTTCTACCGCTCTTTCCTCACTGTGCTGCGCCACGGATCGCTTTCGGCCGCCGCCCGCGAACTCGGCCTGACGCAGCCGACGATCGGCCGCCACATCGATGCGCTGGAGGAAGCTGTCGGCGCGGAACTTTTCATCCGCTCGTCAAACGGCCTGTTGCCGACCGACATGGCGCTCGACCTGCGGCCCTACGCAGAAACGCTGGCAACGACGGCGGCCGCGCTCCTGCGCACAGCATCCAGCGAGCGCGGCAAGGTGGAAGGCACCGTGCGCATCAGCGCCAGCGAGGTGATCGGCATCGAGGTCCTGCCGTCGATCATCGCCGATCTGCAGGAAGCCTATCCCGGCCTGCAGGTGGAACTGTCGGCGTCCGATGCGCTGGAAGACCTCATGAACCGGGAGGCGGATATTGCCGTGCGCATGGCCGAACCGCGGCAGGACGCGCTGCTGGTGCGGCGCATCGGCGATATCCCGCTGGGCTTCCATGCCCATCGCCGCTATCTGGAACGGCACGGCACGCCGCAAACCATGGCCGAGCTTGCCGGCCATCGCCTCATCGGCTTCGACCGGCAGACGGCCTATATCCGCATGATGCTGAAGCTCTACCCGGTGGCCGAGCAGCTCGCCTATGCCTTCCGCACCAGCAGCCATCTGGCCCACTACACCGCTATCCGCGCCGGAATAGGCATCGGCGTCTGCCAGACGGGACTTGCCCGCCCGAACCCCGATCTCGTCCATATTCTGGCAGATGAATTCGAAATCCCTCTCGGCACGTGGGTGGTCATGCACGAGAGCCTCAAGACATCGCCGCGCTGCCGCGTCGCCTTCGACGCACTGGTCAAGGGGCTGCTGAACTATATCAGGTCATGCAGGGAAACGCGCGTCTGACGACGCGCTGAACGACGATGAGGTGCCGGCCGCAAATCAGGGCTCGGGGGAAACCTCGGGCGAACGGCTCTTGGCAAAGACGTCCACGACCTCGGTCTCGGGACGATCCCCGCCCTCGGCATATTCCTCGTGCCACTTGCCCTGAGCATCCTGCCAGCTGATCTCGGCGGAATCGCCGCCCACCTGCTGCTCTGCCGCAACGATACGGGCCGCTTCGAGCGCCTCGGAGTGGCTCGGAAATGCCTCGGAATAGACGTCTTCCAGCTTGTAGGCCCAGCCGCCGTCATGCGGTACGACTTCGTAGACCACCTTGACCATGCATGTCTCTCCTCTTCTTCTCGTTGCGCATCCGTGGGCTCCCGGATCATGTCCGGTTCAGCGCGGGCCGCTTGAGAAGATTTCGAGGACGCCGCGATCTGGGTTCCGGCTGCCGTATGAAAAGCAGTATTTCATTAATCGTCACAGACTGCAAATTTCATCCGTGACGAGTCTTCTTGCGTAGAAAAATCACCGGCTTACAGTCCCCGGGGGAATCGAAATCGGCGCTGGTGGTGGAAATGGCATTGCATCTTAAGGAAGAAAAGTTCCTGGTCGTGGCGGTCGTCGTGGCAGTCGTCGCCTATCTCATGGAACATGCCGTCATGGAGGCCGGGCAGGTAATGGCGCTTGCCGCCGCCGCTGCCCTGATCGTCACTATCGTGCTCGCCTCCATGCGCGTCGCCCACCATGCGGAACTGCTCGCCGTCAAGGTCGGCGATCCCTATGGCACGATGATCCTGACGCTCTCGGCCGTCGCCGTGGAAGTCATCATTCTCGGCATCATGATGAGCGGCGAGGAAACGTCACCGACGCTCGTGCGCGACACGATCTATTCGGCGCTCATGCTCGACATCAACGGCATTCTCGGCCTCGCAGCCCTGCTCGGCGGCCTGAAACATGGCGAGCAGCCCTATAACGACAATTCCGGCAAGACCTACGGCGTGATGATCCTGACCGCCATGGGCATTTCGATGATCGTTCCCGAATTCGTGCCCGACGACAAATGGCACTATTATTCCGGCTTCACCATCATCGCCATGATCGCCCTTTACGGCCTCTTCCTGCGCATGCAGGTCGGCCAGCACAGCTACTTCTTCTCCTACAGCTATCCGCGCTCGGAACGGCAGAAGGAACATCCGGACGAACATCACGAAGAAGGATCGGTCGCGGCCTCCATCACCATCATCCTCATCGGCGTGGTCATCATCGGCGCGCTTGCCGAGTTCATGTCGGGCTTCATGAGCGAGGGCCTGCGCGGCACCGGCGCTCCCGTGGCCGTAACCGCCATCGTGGTCGCCGCCATCTCCGCGGCTCCGGAAATTCTGACGGCCCTGAGGGCAGCGCTGCGCAACCGCATGCAGGCAACCGTCAACATCGCCATGGGCGCCTCCCTTTCGACGGTCATCCTCACCGTGCCGGTCATGGAGGGTATCGCGCTTTATACCGGCCAGCCCTTCGTCATGGCCATGTCGCCGGTCCAGACGGTGATGGTCATGGTCACGCTGATTGCCGCGGCCATCAACCTCAACGACGGCGAGACGAACGCCATCGAGGGCATGACCCACTTCATCCTCTTCGCCACCTTCATCATGCTGACGGCGATCGGACTTTGAATCTGAAATCAGTGACTTGACGCGACAAGCTGATTCATCGTCGCAGCGCGTTAAATCAGAAACTCAGGGCAAACAAAAAGCCCGCCATCTCTGGCGGGCTCAGACCGCTGACAAACCCGTCGATTTTTTCGGCGGGTTTTGTTTTTGAAGGTTTGGTTGTTTCCGGTTTGGCCGTGAGGCAGACGAAGTTGCGGCCTTTTGCCTTCATGTCATGGCTGGTTTGG